>NZ_JAFNMG010000001.1:456405-743274 GCF_026537405.1 Apibacter sp. B3919
CATATTTCCTATGGTTGAGTTTAATTGGGTTACCTTTGATTTACCTACATCCAGATATTTTAATTTCTGTAATTCTCCCCAACTTTCTGGGATTGGTCCGCTTATTTTGCTTCCATATAAGTATAAGCTTTCTAAATTCTTTAATCCCGATAAAATACTCCAATCCGTTCCCTGAAAATCTTTTTCTATATAATAAGAGGATAAACTTAAATAATTTAAGTACTCCAAATTTTTTATACTTTCCGGTAGTTTACCTTTTACATTATAAAAATAATATAAACTAAGTCCGGTGACATGTCCATTTTCTACTGTTACTCCACTCCATGGTATCTCATGTAAATTATTCTCCGATATATCCCATTTTTTCCATGAATTGGATCCACTCCAATTCGAACCGTTCAATTGGTTGTAAATATCTACTAAGGCTTGGTATTCTTTTTCAGGTAATTGCTTAACATTCAATGATTGTGAAAAACATAGAGAAAATGAAAACAGATAAAATATAAGAACTAATAATAATCTATTCATAAATAATTATATTTAATTAATAATATCTATTTAAATAAAAATATATAAAATATAAACAAATTGTTTATATTTATATAAAATAATAAATAGTATATATTATACAAATATAAAATAATATTAATTCATTAATAAATTATTTTACATTTAAATTGAAAATTTCAAAAATATAATTAAATAATAATCAATATCCTTATTATATACTATGTTTATATTTAATAATTAAACTAAAATAAATTTAAAACATATTAAATTATAATAAATATATTTTATTTGTCATTATAACAACTATAATCAATATATTATATCATTAATTAAAAAAAATATATTTATAGTTTTATTTATGAATTTTTGATTAAAAATAATTAAGATTTATAAAAAATATAAAGGGCTGAGACTTTTTTTAAAGTTAGGTGTTTAGATCAAATTATTAATATATCAATCTATTAAATTAATAAATTTTTTATATTTGATAATACATTTATAATAATAATAATAATAATATATTTATTAGTTTAATATAAATAACAATAATTTTAATTCAATTTTTATTTCTAGCGTTAGAATAATTTTTAAAGAGAAATGGGCTAATTAATTAATGTAAAATTTAGATTTATATTATTTGACAATTTAATGGTATAAAAAAACATATAAATGATGTATGTAAAACATCATATTGATATCTAGGGTTTATAATAATAAACGATATCGATGACATCAGATTTAGACATAGCTCCAGGATTAATTCCTAATTCTCCTTCCGGAATAGGAATTCCTAATTTTTGAAAATGACTTTCCCAATACGGAATAAATTTTCCTGTCTCGGAGGATTTAAATGTCATTACATTTAAAGGAAATACTTCTTTATTACCATTGGATATATACAAAATTTTATATATAAGCTCTGAACAATAGTATTGATCATTAGTTAAATCAAAAGCATCATCGTATTCTTTACCTATTAATTTTTGAGCTTCTTTTATCGCTTGTGGAATCAATTTTTGATAGGGTGCTTTCAATCTTCCAACAACAGAAATGGGCGGTTTATTTTCATATTTTTTTGGAATTAAAAATTCTTTCAGCGGTGTAATTTGTACTTTGGGATGAGTTGCTTCAATTACATAAAATGATTTTGTGATAGAATCTTTATATACCATTCCAACATGGGTGAAATTATAATTATCTATGCCTGAAGTAACCTGTTTGATTGCGCTATCCATATTTTTAGCATAGGTTTCTTGAAATAGTAAATCTCCATCTTTTAAATCAAATGTAAATGAACTATAACTTTGTGAAAAAACAAAACAAAATTGATATATAACGATTAGGCTAAAATACTTTTTCATAGATTTTATTTTTCGTTACAAATATAAAAAACACATAATAGTTTATGTGTTTTTTATATTTTTTTAAATTTAAATTAAAATTTCAACATTTTAAATCAGTTGATTGTTATATAATCTACACCACTATGAGCGGACATTTCAGGCGCATACACGGATTGCACTGAAGTAAACCCGTTTGAAAATTCTCCTTTATTAGTAGCTCTTACCTCATATTCAAACACATACGTTCCTTTTCTTATATGTTCAAAGAAAAAATTAGTAGATGAATCGCGGGTACTTTCATAATAACTTAATCCGTTTTGATATTTATACGAAGAAAAAATATTAACTGGTTCAAACCCTGATGCTCTCATATCTTTAATATGAATAAAATCCATATCACGATCTGCTTTTAGTATCAGTCTTACAGTAATTACATCACCGATGGATATATAATTTTTACTCGAAATATCCTGTAATATAAAACCTTGATCAGATACCGTTTTTTTAAATAATCTTTTCTGAATTTTTATAGCATTTCCTGCATCAGTTATTTTATCTAAATCTTCGATATATTGATAATATAATCCTCCCCAAGCTATACCGGGAGATGTTTTCTCAATTTTTATATCTCCCATTTCCGATTTCATTTGCTCAGAATTCCATGTTTTTTTAAAATATCCTGTAGTTTGAATCAAGGAAGCATCGACTGATGGATAAATTTGCTTGTTTCCACTAAAAATGGTCACATTTTTTTCTCCTTCAGACCAATCTTTTCCAAAATTCAATAATGCATACAAAGCATTCGTTTTAGCTTTCGTAGAGCCCCAAGAATTAGTCTGTTTATTACCTAGCAGCCAAATTTTCATTTCTTCTACAGAATTAATATCCCGGGGAGTTACCTCTGCAAAGGCTTCTATAATTTTAGTTTGAGATTCGATCGGGGTTTGGTATCTGGACCATCCGGCTAGATTATCTTTCCAATACATACCTGTAGTTTCTGATTTCACCGATGTTTCTTTCAAATTATGAAGCACAGTTTGCGCTGATGTAGTATATCCAAATCTATGCAAAGTGACGGCCAACATCGCTTTATTTTGTGTATCTAACTTTTTAAAATATTTTGTAAAATTTCTGTTAATCTCTTTACTGTAGTTTTCTGTTTCTAACGGTAATGGATAACGATCTTTCCAAAAACTTCTTACATAATAATACTGTAGTAAATCGCCCTCCTCTCCTGTTTTTTCCATTTGATTTTTATGGATATAATCCAAAGCGTTTTGATCGGAATATGCAATAGCTTTTTTAATCACCTGTTCCAGATCATTCGGTATATATGTTGAATACTGAATGCCCAACATTTTTCTGAGTTGACCTATTCCGGCAATAATATTATCAGTTATATATGCATTGGAATTTCCTCCTTCAAACCAAGCAAAACCACCATCAGGATTCTGCAAGTTTTTGAGTTTCTCTAGAACTTTAGCATTTTCTTGAGCCATTTGGTTTAAATCAAACAGCAAAGAGATTCTCTTTTTCTCTTCGGTTTCATTTTCACCGGTACGTATCCAAGGGGTTTCTTCTAATAGTATATTTTTCAATTCTTGATTCTTTTCTAAATTGGATATGTAGATCCCTTTAGAATTCCAATCATTTAATACATTTTTAATATTCGGAACGGTATTTACTATAAAAGAGGCCAATATATTCCCATATAAACGACTAAACACTTGCTCCGAATTTTCATAGGGATATTCCTTTAAATAAGGAATGGTAAATATAGCCAGCCATACAGGGTTACTAGCAACCTCCAAATTTAAACTTAATGGAGATAAGGACTTTGAAGAATGAGTACTAAGCTTATCTAAATGATATTCTTTTGTTTCATTTTCTTTTATGTTGATAGGTACAGATTCGGTAATTAATACCCTATCGGAAAGTATGGGAAGTACACTTTCTTCACCATCTGAAAAATTACCTGCATTTGCAACTATGCGGAAACTGACGGCTTGAATATTTTTTGGAACTTTAATTTTCCAACTTACTTCGGTATTTTTAGAAAGTTCTGCTTTGAAAGGTATAACAGGGGATAAATTATTAAATGTATTATCTACCGATTTTTGAGTCAATGCATCAAAAAGAAAAAGCCGTGCATTTCCTGTTATATTTTTTCCGGTTAAGTTATTAATTTTTGTACGTATCGTTAGTTCATCTCCTTCTCTTAAAAATCTGGGAAGATTAGGAACCACCATGAGATCTTTCTGAGTTTGTGCATGAAATTCGGCTGTTCCCGTATGTAAATCTTTGGTGTGAGCTAAAATAAGAAGTTTCCATTGAGTTAAAGCCTCCGGTGAGGTAAATGAAAATGTAACGTTACCTTTCTCGTCTGTATAAAGATTAGGATAAAAGAATGCAGTTTCTTCTAAATTCGTACGATATTTAAATTGAGAAAGATTCTTTTCTACATCTGCATCTTGATTTATTATCTTTTGTATACTATTTCTTCCTATAAGTCCATTTTCCAAATTTGAATCGGATTGCATATAATCAGCGTTTTTAGGAATGGCAATTGCAGAAGTAGCTACCACTTCCCCATCGTATAAAGTGCCTATGGATATATCCTTCAAATCAACATTTTTTGGGTTTTTATAAATTAAATTAGGTAACTTTTCTGATAATCTATTTGAAATGAGATTATAACCAATGGTAGAAGCCGATTGATATAATACCCCATACGTATAATATTTCCAAGGAGTGAATGTGAAAGTAGTTGGAGCAAATTGATCTAAAGACTCGTCGTACATTGTAGCCAGTACTTCTGCAGCAATTTTATCTTTATCATTCCCGCTAATAGTCAAAGTCCAAGTTTCTTTTTGTCCCGGATTTAGCTTATTCCTAAATACATCAGTTTTAATTTTTAAGTCTTTAGGTTTTTCAACAACCTCAATTTGAAAGCTTTTTACTTGATATCCATTTTCATTAACCAAATAAGTTAAAACAAATAGTCCATCACTAATAAAATCCTTAGTTGCCATAAAGGAATAGGTTCCTCTACCTTTAACTAAAGGTATTTCTTTGTGTATTATCCATTTTCCGTTACTTTCCAAATGTAAAATGGCTGTTGAATTTTTTAAATCAGAAAAAAAGTTGAGTTCAATTTTTTCTCCTACCTGATATGATGATTGAGAGGCATTCACGCTAAAATATTCATAATCTGATGATTTTAATGTTTTATCATCTTTTATTTCAATAATTCTTTGAGTTTTAACGGTATCAGTACCCAATACAGTTTCAGCTTCCACTAAATAAAATCCTTTTGATAATGGAGAAGAAAGGTTAAGAGTATCAGATATTTGAGTATCAAATTTATAGGTATTTATTTTTTCTTTTTTCCACGCCGACGGATCCTGCTCATCTTTAGCATAAGGTAAATGTGGAAAATAACGTTCAAATGATTCTTTATCGTATAATTGATATTCCGGAACGATTGCTAATTTATTTGGAAGAAGTATTCTGGATGGACCTTCTAATTTATATAGGTTAACCATCCCTTGAGCATATACTTTTACCTCATTTAAATTAGTTGATTGTATGATTAGTTTTGTAAAATCTTTTTGAGTGGATACATCCGGTGTATGTAAGATTAGTTGCAAAGGGAGATCTCCCAATGAAATTTTAGTTTTTTTAGTTTGGGTTTCTCCGGTATTATCTGTAACATCTACGGTTAAAATATAGGTATAATATCTATATTTATTATCCTTTTTAACATCTTTAGCCTTAGCGAGATAGGAAATTGCAAAAACTCCCTCTTTATCTGTATTTACTTCTCCATGTGCTATTATTTCGGATTGATCCGTATAAGGCATAGGATAATACATCCTATATAAAGGTACCAAACCTTTTCTTTCAACCCTGTATATAACTTTTGCATCAGTAACAGGCGATCCGTTATATGATAATGCTTTACCTTTACTTACCACCTGTTCATCTAGTTTATAATTTCCTGAAAAATCATCAAATATGATTTCAAATTTTGGTCTTTTGTATTCTTCTACTGAAAAATAATGAGTATCATTACTGAAATTGGAAGATATATAATAATTTCCTGTCAAACCTTCTTGAGGCAGAATAAACTCTCCAAATATACTTCCGTAATCATTTGTAGTTAAATTTAATGTTGAAATTTCCTGTCCATTCGCATTATTTAATGATAGAGTCACTTTTTGCTGTTTTACTACTAAGGTTTTATCCTTATCTTTAGTATAAAGTATTACTTTAAAAAAAACTTTTTGTCCGGGTCTATAGATGGATCTGTCCGTAAAAAAAGCACTCATCTTTTGAATATCATTTTTAATTACATCACTTTCATCATTGTACATGCTTGAAGGAAGTTTCATGTAGGAATGTGAAGAAGGAATATACATATAAGTATCTCCAAATTTTGAGCTGAGTTTAGATAAATCAAAAAGTCCGTGTGAGTCGGTTGTAATGGTATAGGGCTCAAGTAAATTTTTTGAATCTATATTTTTATTTTGTTTTTTGTATACGGTTATAGATTTAGTTGGATAAACCTTTCCCGTTTTACGATTTAATAATTGAAATAATGGATTTACGTATCTTCCTAATTTAACAATACTCCAATCATGGACCATAAAGTATAAGGTTCCATTGAACTTTGAATTTAATTCTTGATTGGGTATAAATGATGAATTAGTTGACAATTCCAACATATAATTTCCTTCGGAAAGACCTTCCAATTTAATTAACGTGGAATGAGTCTTAAAATCTGAAAACGATTTCCATTCCAACACACCATTTCTGATCTGTTTTTTATTTACCATGGAATAAATTCCATTGGATATAAATTCTGAATTAGTCGAATTTAACATCGTATTATTATCCGTATTTAGCTGAAAAATTCGATAATAAACTTTATTGATATTAGTAGCTTCTATTATCAACGGGATGTTTTCATTTGGTAATTGAACTTCATCCAATGAGGCATTGAGGGATATTTTTTGAATTTCTTCGATAAGATTTTTACAATTTATAGACCACGGATTATTTTCAGAATAGGTAACATTTTTACAAATTGAATATGCTTTTTCTTTGTTTGAATTCATATTCATACTCGCAGCTTTGTAATATAAATAGGCGGAAAATTTTTGAGTCGGATAAGAATTTGCTAAATTCTCTACTAAATCTGCTTTCTTCTCCAAAGTTTCAGAAGAATGAATAGTATTTTCAATTTGTTTTAATTTAACGTTTAGAAAAGCTGATTTATCCGGATCATTTTTATGAAATTCGTATAAATCTTTATAAAGATCGTTAATTTCTTCTTCTTTATTCTTTTTATCCAAAGACCCTTTGGTCTCAATTGTATTCTGCGTTAAAATAAACTCGCTTGATAAATCATTTTTTTCTAAAGCATGGATATATCGAAACACTAAAATATCGTATAAAGTAGGATATAATTCTATATCTTCATCTGAATTTAAAATGTTTTTCCAAAGTAATGTTTTTTCTTTCTTAAGTAATTGATCATTTTTAATGGATTCTTTATACAAGGAAAAACTCTTTTGCATGAGTTGTTGCGTGGACCAATCGCTAATATCATTGGAATGAAATTCAGTTTCTGTAATATTTCTTCTTTCCCAACGAGTTCTAATTGAATAATCTTCATAAATTTTTGCTAACATCGATTTTGTTAAGGATAAAGTAATCCCCTTAAAAGAATTCATTTCCTTTTCAAAATTTTGGATTACAAGTTTGTACGGATCATTATCTTTATCCTCTTGAGTTTGAGATAAGATTAGATATTGATATATCAAGGAATTAATAATTTCCGAAGAATTATTTTCTTTTTTTGCCTGAATGTATAGTTGATTAACTTTAGGAAGTAAAGATTTAAACTCTCCATTCTTCATTTCTATATCAATTTTCTTCCTTTCTTTATCATAATTGATAACTTGTGCCATACCTATTTGAATTATCCAAAAACTTAAAAATAAAAAAATCGATTTCATATGATTTTATTTCAAATTATAAAATATCTATTGTTAATTTATTACAATAAAGATGCTTAAATTACTAAATTCCATAAAGATTGTATATAATTTTTTAAAAAATTAATCTTATACATGGATAAAAAAACAATAAACTTAATTGGTAATATGATATAATATTCTATAAATTATATAATACAATAAAAAAAGCTAAGGAACAATTATTCGTATTAGAACTAATTATCTTACTATGATTGCTAAATTTTAGCGAAAAATTATATATAATTTTAAATGAAAAGATAAAAGAAAATGATCTTTGTGATAACAAGTAATTTGTATTACAATACCAATTCATTAAATAATTTTAAAAATGTTTGATTAAGATCCGAAGAAAACCCGGGATGTGGTCTGGATGTTTGAATCATAGTACTTCTTTCAGAAGTTAGCCAACGAAATCTTTCTGCAACCCCCATAGCAGCTATGCCTCGTCCTGTAGAATCTCCTATACTAATTTTTTTAAATGCTTCCAATGCTTTGATGATACAATCAATGTCAAAAGTATTATCTTTACTAAAACATTTTATTTTCTCTTGATCAACTATATATTCGACTTTGATAAATTTAGCTTCTTTTGAAAACAAAATAATTCCCACATTTATAAATTCTTCTCTTTCAACTTTCGGCACCAATCGTATGACGGAATATTCATATAATCGTTTTTCTTGCATTATTTGCTTCTTTTATAAATAGTTGTGAATTATTTAATCTGTTAGAAAGGAATTCTTGATAAATATTTTTTATATCCTGTATGGATTCTTCTGAACTTCTCCAATCTAACCAATCATCGGGTATTAAATTTACTATTTCACCGATTTTTTCTAAACTTATTAGTTCTTTGCACTGTTGATCAATTTCTTCGAGGTGCGAGGCAAAAGGTAATAATACATGGTTTTTAATTTCGGCAAAAGGTGTAACCGATAATCGTTCCCAGTTTATCCAAGAATGATGAAAATATAAGGAAGCTCCCATATCAATCAGCCATAATTCTTTATGCCAAATAAGCATATTCGTATTTTTAATCGTTCTGTCAATATTAGTTAAAAACGCATCTAACCATACAATTTTTGAGGCTAGATAGGAATCAACCTTTGTAACCACCGGATCATAAGTTAACGCTCCTGACAAAAAATGTAAACCTAAATTCAAACCTCTACTTGCTTTAAGTAAATCTTGTATTTCTTCATCAGCTTCCGTACGACCAAACGCTTCGTCTAAATAGATAAATACTATTTCAGGAATGTTCAATCCTAACAATCTTGCAATTTCCCCTCCAATTAACTCAGATATTAAAGCCTTAGTACCGTGTCCTGCTCCTCTGAATTTGATCACGTAATTAAACCCGTCATCAGCTTCTGCCAAGGCAGGTAAGGAACCTCCTTCTCTCAACGGGGTAATGTATCTTGTAACGTGTACGCTTCTCAGTTCCATAGTGAATGGGTTATCCTCGGTAAAGTTACATTTTTTTCTAACTATTAATTTTTATGAAAAATTAAATTTTCATTCAACATAAGTTTTTTATCTTAGCTTAAACTCAAATTAAATCCGAATACCCTTCACCAGGCAAGTTTAAAAATTTAATATACTTTGATTCATTTAAACTATTCAACTATAGATTTTCTTTAGTAAAAAGTATATATAAATCCGTAAAGATTAATACATTTGTACAGACAATAAAAAGGAATTATACTTTTTTATTTTAAGAAAATACAAGATGGCAAGTAAAGAAGAAATTAAAAACTTTTTGAAGGAAATAGAGGTTGATGACTTAGTCAGGAATGTACAAATAATGGGTGATACCGTTATAATCGATATGCTTTCTCATTCACCTGCCCTACATGAAAAGAAAAGAATGGAAACAGCTATGCATACAGCTTTTGAACAAAAGTTTGGAAAAGATGTACAGCTTAAATTGAATATTTCAGTAGAAGTACCGGAAAAAAAGGATTCCAGAGGAAATGCTATTCCGGGTATTAAAAATATAATTGCAGTTGCTTCAGGAAAAGGCGGTGTCGGAAAATCTACCGTTGCATCCAACTTGGCAACAGCCTTAGTTAAAATGGGATTTAAAGTGGGCTTATTGGACGCTGATATATACGGACCTTCGGTTCCTACCATGTTTGATGTTACCAATGAAAAGCCTTTATCAGATAATAATAAAATTATACCTGTGGAAAGTTACGGAGTAAAGCTTCTTTCTTTAGGATTTTTTGCAGGAGCCAACCAGGCGGTTATTTGGAGGGGAGCTATGGCTTCCAAAGCGATCCACCAATTACTTCATGATGCCAATTGGGGCGAATTGGATTTCCTTCTTATAGACCTTCCTCCGGGAACCGGAGATATACATCTATCGATCGTACAAGAAGTTCCCGTAACCGGATCCGTTATAGTTAGTACACCGCAACATGTGGCCCTGACGGATGTAAAAAAGGGGGTTGCTATGTTCCAAATGCCGGAAATTAATGTACCTGTTCTTGGTTTAATTGAGAATATGGCTTATTTTACGCCAAAAGAATTACCGAATAATAAATATTATATTTTCGGAAAAAAAGGTGTTAAAAAATTAGCTGAATCTATGGACCTTCCTTTCCTCGGTGAAATTCCTATCATACAATCCATCAGAGAGGCTTCTGATTACGGAAGACCGGCCGTATTACAAGAAGATGAAATGGTATCCGTAATTTATATGAACTTGGCTAAAAATATGATAAGCAGCCTGGTCAAAAGAAATGAAGATTTACCACCTTCAGAAGCGGTAAGAATTACAACAATGGCGGGATGTTCTAACAATTAATTTTATTATTTTACATGCAAATGAATACATTAACAGACAGAATAAATCAAGCATTAGAAGAAATTCGTCCTTTTTTAATGTCCGATGGCGGCGATGTTAAACTTATAGAAATCAAAGATAATAAGGTTTTTGTAAGCTTTACCGGCGCATGCTCTGATTGTTCAATTAATCAAAGTACATTAAAATTAGGTATTGAATCAACTATAAAAAAACATGTACCCGAAATTGAAGAAGTAATAAGTATAAGCGAATAAAAAATTTAATCCTGCTCTTTTGTTATTTAATTTTTGGCAATAAGTTTGATAGAATTATGATATTTTAATCTATTTTTATATTAATTACTTTTATTTAATAAATGTTATGAGCTATAACTAATAACCAAAAATTTGGAATGAAAAAATTATTTACGATAGTAGTTACGTTCTTATTCTTTTTTATATTTATATCAGCGGATTATTCAACGCCCTCTCCTACTCAATTTAAAGACGGGGAATATTTAAAGTACAGGATTCATTATGGTTTTTTAAATGCCGGATATGCTACTTTTACCACAAATGTGGTAACATATAATGAAAAAACTCACTATCATGTGGTTGGTAAAGGATATTCTACCGGTGCGGTAAAATTATTTTTTAAAGTGGAAGACCTATATGAAACTTATATAGATAAATCCACTATGCTTTCTTCTAAATTTATACGTAAAATTCGCGAAGGTTCCTATGTAAGAGATCAAACGATGGTCATTGATCATACGAATAAAAATATTACTTATACCAATAATAAATCCAATACTTCCAAAACCTATAATTATACGGGAGAAATGCACGATATGTTATCTGCATTTTATTATTTAAGAAATATGAATACCGATAATTATACAGCGGGCGATTATATTAATCTTAATATATTTATGGATGGTGAAACTCTAAATTTTAAACTTAAAATTTTGAATAGAGAAACAGTCTCTTCAAGTTTTGGAAAAGTAAAATGTTTAAAAATCAGACCCTATGTCCTTGCAGGAAGAGTTTTTAAAGAGAAAGAAAGTGTAACTATGTGGGTAACCGATGACTCAAATCATGTTCCAATTCAAATTAAAGCTGAATTAGCCGTTGGATCTTTAAAAGCCGATTTAAGTAGTTATAAAAATTTAGAAACTCCAATTAATTTTAGTAAATAATTAAGTTATCTGACAAAATGATATATTCCTTCTCCTTCTGTCCAACTGCTTCCCGATTTAATTAATTTAATGATTCTATTGGCTAATTTATCGCAATTGGATTGAAGAATGTGTAATTTTTTCGGTCTGCCTTCTTTACTTACAGTAAATCCGATAACTATCTTAACTTCATTAGTATCGCATTTTTCTTTTTTAACCGACAGATTTTTATCGATGTAGGTATTGAAATTGTCCCTTCCAATAGTGGGCTGAGATTCAAAACTTTTATGTGTAATACCATAAGATTGTGAATCTCTTACTAAAGAATCGCCTGAATAGATTTGATCTATTTCTTGATCAGTTTTGTTGAGTTTTTTTACCGGTTCAAGAGAGGAATCTCTATTCATTGTTTTCAAAGATAATAACGGTTCCTCAACTTTTTCTTGACTGAGTTCAGCGCTTATATCCCGGTGTGCAATAAATTTATTTTCAAAGGTATCGGTATCTTCTTCGATTGATTCCGGTTCTATATTTCGAATAAATTCTTTAGGATCAATTTTTTGTTTTAATGTTTGATTAGATACGATGGTCAAAGGTTTACTTTTATTTTGTGATTTTACTTTAAAAGTATCTGAAAAATCCTTCTTTTCATTGTTTGAACTATTGTTGTTTTCATTAATTGCATAGGGAATATTTATATTCTTGTCGTTACTTCCTGATTTTTCAAAAGCGATTAAATTTCTTTCCTTTCTTTGATCGTTTGTTAATTTATAAAGTATACCTATACTAACTAGAAGAACTAAACCGGCTGCTACTGCATAAATTGGAAATCTATTCTTTCGAGGACTCGTTTTATCTAAAATTTTTCTTTCAAGCTTTTCAATATCCTTACTTGGGTCACCTTGAACTTCATCATAACCCTCTAAAGCTTCTCTTAAAAAGTCATCCTTCATGGATTGCCTTTCAATATCTCTAGCATCTTTACCTCTTTTTTTGCCTCCTATATAGTTAAGTAATTTTTTCATTTAAGATTTTTTTCTAAGCAAAGCTTTAAATTTCTTTTACCGTTCTGTATATAACTTTTAACACTTTTCAAGCTGTATTGAGTTGCATCACAAATATCCCTATACGATTTATCTTTGAAAAAAAACATTTCAATGGATGTCTTTTGAGGTTGAGGTAGCCTAGATATACAATCGGTTAACATTTGATATTTTTCATCATCATTATTTTCATCCAATAGATCCCAAACATCCTCAGATTGCACATTTTCCATAGCATGATCTATATTTATTTCTATACCTTCTCTTCTTAATTGTTGTAAACAATAATTTTTGGAAACTGTATATAACCATGATCTGAAATGATCTATCTTATAATTTAAAATTTTAGGAAGCAAATTTTCAAACAGTTGCATTACTGCATCTTGGGCTTTATGTTCATCTTTTAAATATTTAAGGCAAAGTCCATATTGTAAAGGAATATACCTGCTATATAATACACCAAAATATTCGATATCTTGAGTTTCCCTATATTTATCTAAAAGCTCTTGGTCTTTGTATGTCTTAAGTTCTAAACGATTTTTCAAATATCCTCGAATAAATAATATTTAACGCTAAAATACAAATTAATTAGCCCGACAAAATTTTCAAAATATATAATTTTCAGAATTATTGTAAACAACTGAGAAAAAACTTAGGTTTTTCCGAGCTTTATCATTCGTTTACTAATTATCTTTAGTAAATTGCAGAAAATTTTGACGTAATGAAAAAATTGTCAGTAGTATCTTATTTGTTTATATCTATTTTATTGGGTGGTAGTCTTGTATCATGCAAAAATGAAGAAAAATCCAAACAATTACCACATACTTCCCTTTCAAAAAAAGATGAAACAAACCGTTCTGGAAATTCTTTGAACGCGGAATCTTCTTTACCGAGTAATGATACTAATAAACAAGAAAAAAGTAGTCCAGAAATTATAACCGGTATCTATCAAGATGCGGATAGCCTTTATCATCTTAGATATATTCTTGAAAAAGGTAAAACCTATTCTTTTAATTCCAGAGAAATTAATAAGCAAACAGTAACTTTTAGAGATAAAAGTCAATCTGTTTCGCAAGAATCCATAGATCCAATAAGCTTTACGGTATTAGATATCAAAAATGATATATATACCTTACAAGTATCCATGGGGGGCAAAAAAGTTATTACTAAAGCGGATGGTAAAGTAGTAGTATTTGATACCAACGGTAAGAAACCGGAAAATCCCGATCAAGCAAAATTGTGGAAAATATACAGAGCAATCAGCAATGTTACTTTTACATTAACGATGGATATTTACGGAAATGCTTCCAACATAAAGGGTATGGACGCCATTTATGAAAAAGCAAAATCAACCTTAAAATCCGAATTGAAAGGAAAAGAACTGGAAGATTTTATTAATGCTTTTAAATTGGGTCTGAATCCTGAAACTTTTAAAGCACAATTTGAAGGTTCCATTATGAAATTTCCATCTAAAGGATTAAAAATTGGAGAGAAATGGAATTCTCATCCGGAATTGAAAGACCAAGGGTATAATCAGTTAGTAAAAGTGGGTGACAGTTTAACTGAAGTTCGTATTCAGGGAACTTTACCGTCTAAAACAGATTCTAAAGTGGTAGAAGGGATAACTTATAAATTGTCTGTAAAGGGAACTCAAAGTGGAAAAATTATCATAAATAATAAATCCGGTTGGATTTCCAATGCCAATTTTACTATGACTGTTACGGAAACCAAATCAGCCAGTAAAGGTAATGAAACTGAAAAGGTGGTTCAGAAATCTGTAAATAACACGTATATTAATTGATAGGTTACTAATTAATTTATATATTTATCGATGGGAAGATTAATTGAATTTATATTTTTTGCCACAGTTGCTTATTTTGTTTTTAATATTTTAAATAAAATTTTCTCGGGTACTCGTGCAAAAAAGAAATTTTCCAGGTCCAAGCCCCATCAATTTAATAACCAAAGAAAAAATTCTTCTCAGAATAAGGGTATTAAATGGGATGCAGAAACAGTTGATTACGAAGAAGTAGAAACTAAAGACAATGAAAAAAAATAGTTATTTTTTGCCGGTTGTAGGATGTTTGCTTTTTTTTGTCATCCTCTCCTTTATGTATTTTAGTCCATTATTATCAGGTAAGTATATTTCTCAACCTGATATCATCCATTATAAAGGCGGAGCGCATGAATTAGAAGATTATCGATCTATTCATGGTGAAGACACCTATTGGAGCAATTCCATGTTTGGGGGAATGCCCACCTACCAAATGGGAGCTAATTATCCTTCAGATATAATTAAAAGTATCGATCGTTTATTAAGAACTTTTCCTACTCCCGCCAGTTATTTATTTTTGTTGTTATCCGGTTTTTACTTGTTAGGTATGGTATGGTTAAAAAATTGGAAATATGCTTTGCTGGGAAGTATTATGTTCTCTTTTTCAACCTATTTTTTTATCATAATTGGAGCCGGTCATAATGCTAAAATTCATACGATAGCCTATTTTGCGCCATTTATTGCAGGTGTATATTTACTGTATCAAAAAAAATATGTTACCGGATTTATTCTTACCACTTTATTATTATCGTTACAAATTGCAGCCAATCATCCACAAATGACCTATTATCTGTTTTTAGCTTTAGGAATTTTTGGTTTGATTGAACTTATTCACAGCTTTAAAACGAAAACTTTAAAAACTTTTGGTATTTCTTCTGGCTTTTTTCTTCTGGCCATTTTACTGGCGCTGGGAATGAATTCTACCCGTTTACTATCAACCTATGAATATTCAAAGGAAACTACGCGAGGAAAGTCAGAATTAACTATAAGTAAAAATAACGTTTCCTCTAATCAGGGTTTAGATACAGATTATATTACTCATTGGAGCTACGGCATTTTAGAGACGGCAAATTTATTTGTTCCTAATTTTATGGGGGGGGGCAACAATGAAAAAGGATTTAAAACCTCTAATCTTGAATCATCTTTACAGGAAAATATTAGATCACAGGAAGAATATACTCAATTTCAACGTGCTTTTAATGGCTCTTATTGGGGAGAGCAACCGGGTACCGTAGGCCCTGCTTATCAAGGATCTGTAGTAATATTTTTAGCATTTTTAGCTTTATTTTACTATAAAGGCAGATATAAATGGTGGTTGGTTGCAGCAACCGTTCTAAGTTTCTTTTTAGCTTGGGGTAAAAATTTTGGGATATTTACTGATTTCATGATTCAGTATTTCCCATTATATAATAAATTTCGAGCTGTTTCTTCCGCTCTCGTGATTGCTGAATTTACTATTCCTTTATTAGCTTTATTGGGTACGTATTCATATTTTATGGATGAATCTCTTACCCAAGTTTATAAAACTAAAATTTTATATATAAGTTCCGGTTTTATATTGGTTATTTTATTACTTCTATATGTATTAGGATTACAAATATTTAGCTTTCATACTTCTTTAGAAGGTAATGCTATAAAATCTGAAATACTTGAAGCTATTAGAAAAGATCGTTTTGCCCTTTTCCAATCAGATATTTTACGAACTTTTTTCTTCGTTTTAGTTTGTTCTGTACTTCTTTGGGCAGCGCAAATTAAGTCCTTTAAATCAAGTTATGCGGTTTTAGCTATTGCCGCATTATCTTTAGTTGATTTATGGGGAGTGGATAAACGTTATTTAAATGATGATAATTTTGTGGACAAACAATTTTATAAAAATCCTTTTCCTACTCAAGTAACAGAAAGTCAATTAGAAAAAGCCCAAACCGATCCAACCTTGGCTCGTATTGTCAATGCAGCACCTATTAACCATGCATTAGATATAATTAAACAAAACGATCATGCTCATTACAGAGTATTCAATTTGTTATTAAGTCCATTTAATGAAACTAATACCTCTTATTTTCATCAATCGATTGGTGGATATCATGGAGCTAAATTAAGGAGATATCAAGATTTAATAGATTTTTATTTATCGGACAGCTTAAATTTACCTATACTTGATATGCTTAATACTAAGTACATCATCACTGCCGATTCTATAATCAGACCTATTCCTAATCCTAATAATAATGGAAATGCTTGGTTTGTAAATGAAATTGTTTTTGCCAACAATGCCGATGAGGAATTATTAGGATTGGGAAAGATTGATAACAAAAGAAAAGCTGTCATAAATTCAAAATATAAAAAAGACCTTACCATACAATCTTCCTCTGATAGTTTGTCTTCTATAGAATTAAAAGAATATTTACCGAATAATTTAACCTATGTTTCTAATAGTAAAGAGGAAAAATTAGGAGTTTTTTCGGAAATTTATTATCCACATGGTTGGAAGGCTTCAATCGATGGAAAAGAAGTTCCTATTTATAGAGCCGATTATACGTTACGTGCCTTAAAAATACCTGCAGGAAAACATACTATAAATTTTTCCTTCAATCCTCCCGTAATTCAAAAAGGAAAATATATAACTCTGGGCACTTGTCTTCTTTTTGTAATCATAAGCAGTATATTATTGATATATGACTACAAAAAAAGAAGTAAATCCTCTGAGATTTCAAAACCTTTGTAAGACATGTGTAAAAAGGTCTTGATCATTTCCTATTATTGGCCTCCGGCCGGAGGCCCAGGGGTACAAAGATGGTTAAAATTTACAAAATATCTGCCGGAATTCGGTATTGAACCTCATGTTTATATTCCCGAAAATCCCTCCTATCCTATTTTAGACCCAAGCTTGGTTGATGAAATAAATCCTAAAATAAAAATTATCAAAAAACCTATATGGGAACCGTACCGTTTAGCTGAGACACTCACCAAGAAAAATAAAGATTTTAAAGCCGGTCAATTTGAAACCGCTAAAAAACAAGGCATTTTATCCAGGGTTTCCGTATTCATAAGAGGAAATTTTTTTATTCCCGATGCTCGTATGTTTTGGATTAAACCATCTATTAAGTTTCTTGAAAAATATATGGATGAATACAATATAGATACTTTAGTAACAACCGGGCCTCCTCATAGTATGCATTTAATAGGATTAGGATTAAAGCAAATAAAAAAAGACAAAATCAAATGGATCGCCGATTTTAGAGATCCTTGGACTCAAATTTCCTATTACTCTCAACTAAAACTAACTCAAAGATCAGATCAAAAACATAAGGAAATGGAAAAAGAAGTTTTTCAAAATGCCGATCTGATTCTTTCGACCAGTTATACAGATAAAGAAAATTTTAAAAAATTAGGAGCTAAAAATGTTGAATGTATTACTAATGGTTTTGATTCAGAAGTAAATAGAGCAGATGAACCAACTTCTGTATTCACCATCTCGTATGTTGGAATGCTCGAGAGGCTGCGAAATCCCACTAATTTATGGAATGTATTAATGGAATTAATTTTAGAGAATCCAGCATTTGCCTCTCAATTCCGTTTAAAATTAGTGGGAAAAATTTCTGATTCAATTATAGAAGAGTTAAATAATTCGGTTTTAAAAAATAATTGGTTCAATATAGGCTATTTACCCCATGTTGAATCGATTAAAGAAATGAATAATTCTAATTTATTGCTATTAACCAATTTTAATAATGAAAAATCCAAAGGTATCATTCCGGGTAAATTATTTGAATATTTAGCAACAGGTAAAACCATTTTATCTATAGGACCACAAAATGCTGATGTTGAGAAAATTTTAATTGAAACCGAATCCGGTAAACATTTTACTTATAACGATCACGATCATCTAAAACAATTCATTTTAACCGAATTTAATAGTTGGAAAAGCAATACTGCGCATGTTCCCTCAGCAAAAATTTCCAATTTTCATAGAAAATTTTTGACTGAAAAATTAATTAAATATTTATAGAAATTATCCCAAATAATAATTACATTTTCTTCATTATAAAAATTTGAGAATGAAAAAAATTATTATTAAATGCTATATAATTTTTTATACATATAAAATATTTATAATTAACAAGTTGTACTATCATTATTAACTAAAATTAGTAAATAATCTAATCTTCTTTATTGCCTTAATTGCTTGATTAATAATAAAAATGTAGTCAAAAATAGTTTTAAAATTCATAATTTATAGTATATAATTTTATATATTACATAAAAAATTTACTTTCTTATCAAAATAAATATTATCTATTTTATGCTTATGTATTATGTTTTTATTAAATTCTACCTGTTGCTATTCTTTAATTTATAATAAATACTTTATTTTTATAAATTAATTAAGAAAAAATTTCATTATAGTTTATGGACCAACGCAAAATTACTTTTAAACAAGGCTTATATATACTAAAAATTATGATAAAATATAATTTAATAAACCAATACTCTTGTAATTCATACATTTAGCCTATAATTATTAGTAAAAAACAAATTTTTCTCAATAGTTGTTTACTATTAATTTCAATTTAAGTTTATTCAAATCTTATAATATAATAATGTATGTATCAAACAATATTATGCTATTAGTAAATTAATAAATATTATTTTTTTACATATATTTATTTTAATTACTTAAATATTTTAATAATTAAAAAAATATTTAAGTATTAATATTATAAAAATTTATAAATTAGCGCCATTATTATTAAAATTGTTTATAAATTAAATTATATGTTTATAACTAATTGTTTTGATATAAAATAAAAATATTTTTTTAACCAGTATTGAAATAAAGTTGTCTTTAAATGATAAAAAAACTCTATAATTTTATAAGATCAAGGTCCCATCTCTCCTATTACATACTTTTATTTACTAAAAATTGGATAAATCCTTTTTTAACAATTTATATAAATTTTAAATTTTTACCTTTTAATCAAGCTATCAAATTCCCTATATATATTTATAGCAAAACAAAGTTTTTATCGTTTAAAGGAAAAATAATTTTAAATGTTAAAGAGGTTAAAAAAGGAATGATTAAAATTGGTCAATCCAATGATTCTCCTTGTTCCAGTGGAGGAGGCACAGAAATAACTAACCATTCAATAATTAAATTCAACGGTAAAGCTGATATTGGATGTGGTTGTAAAATTCTAGTTTATAATAAGGGAGAAATAGTGTTTGGAAAAAATTTTCGTATGAATAATCAAAATTTTATCGGATGTTGTAACAATATAACTTTTGGAGAATTTGTTAATATAGCTCATCAGACACAAATATTTGATACAGATTTCCATTATTTATTTAATTTAAAGTCTAAGAGTACGAAAAATAATAATATGCCTGTATACATAGGTAGCTATAGTTGGATTGGTAATCGTGTAACTATAATGAAAGGAACTAAAATACCTGATTATTCTATAATTGCATCCAATACATTATTAAATAAAAAATATGATACCCAAGAAGGATCAATTTTAGCAGGTATTCCCGCTAAGATATCTAAAGAAAATTATCTCCGAATAAGAAATAATAGTATGGAAAGTAAATTATCTAAATATTTTGAGCAAAATGAAAATACGGAATATAAATTTCCTATAAATATAGATGTTATGAAATTAACTAAATATTAAAAAAATCGAAATTTATAGACTTTAAAAATTTATTATTTATACGGAATAAATTGAATTATGTATAATTTATAAATAAAAATAAGCCAAAAAAATCATATTGATAATAAAAGGTTAAAGTGAAATTTATAAATGTTTTTATAAAAATGAAATATACAAATATTACGTTTTTAATCACATAATAAATCATATGCACTTTAAATTGTTAAATTAATAAAAATTTACTAGGACTCTGTATTATTCCCATTAATAGGGTATTATTTAAAATCTATATGTTTAAAAGAGTATAAAATATCATACTCTTTTTTTTATTTTTTGCATTTAATACAGTAAAAATAAAATGTGCTTAAATCAAAATATTTAATTTCCTATACTATTTTTTATATTAAGGAATTAAGAGATATAAGAAGATAACTCAACATTTTTAAAATGTACATTAATACGATCATCTCCCCTTTTTGCATATTCTCTATTCCCTAGAGATGCGACTAAAACGATATAACCAATTAACCTTCTAAATTAATCATTTACAACCATTTATAATAAAATAAATTTAAAAAAATAATTCTTTTTTTATTTCCTAAAAATTCATTCTAAACCTCAGTAAAAAGTTGGGGACAAAATTGGGTATACAGTTGGGTATACAAAAAACAATATAATATATATCGATGGCATATATATAATTCTAATTATCTATAAAAAATATAATTAAAAAGTAATAATAACATACATATATTCCACGCTAAAAAAAATATTTCACATACAATAAATTGATTATCAATCGATTGAGACAAGATATAATTTTTTGCGTGGATATATAAAAAATTGGTAATAAGGTTAAAAAATAATTAAAATCTATTTCGTTAAAGCATAAATTATAATTAAAATAAGTAGTAGATTTCTAGTAAAGATTCTTCATATATTATTTATTAATTATTTAAATTTTTGTCTAAATACTTTTTGCAAAGTATTTTAAAATCTATCAAATTAGATTTATTATATTTTTTGATATAATATTCATTATCGTATGCGAAATTTTTTAAATAATCAAAATATATCTGTAATAATTCCAATATTATATCTTTATTTTTATATAACCAATTAAATTTTTTTTCAGAAATAGTGCCCTTTTTATTTAAATAAGTAATTATTCTTATAAGCGTATTTTCGTCCATTATTAATAGTAGTGTAAAGTTTTTTTGTTTTTTTGTAAAACTATAAATGTACGAATATACAGGATAAATGAAACGATATTTATATATAGCTACCTAAAATTTATCTTTTTAAAATATATATTTTAATATTATTTATTCGTTATAAACTAAGTATTAATTTTTTTTTCCAATTGTTTTATCTCTTGTTTGAGCTCTTCAATTTCTTCTCTATAAAATTCATTTAGTTCAATTAATATTTTTATTTTTTTTTCGGCTACATTAAGTTTTTTTTGCATCCTTATAGCATCTATAAGTGCAATGTCAGTTAAATCATCATTACTCTTTAACATTTCGCCGTCACCGGTTAAAAGCCATACAGGATTTATATCTAAACAATTGTCTAATATTTTATTAAGTACGCCTTCCCCTAAATCAGATTCTCTTTTTAATTGAGTACCTATATACCCGTTAGACAGATTATTTTTTTTCTCAAAAGAACTATTATTAAGTCCTTTATAATCAATGTATTGCTTGATTCTATGTATAGCTTTCATAATAAATATTAAAATATTGTCTAAATATTTTGTTTTATTAGACTATTGTTTATATATTTGTAAAAACATGTACACAAAGTTATGGAAAGAAGTAAGAATGTTAACAAAAACGCACAAAAAATACAATATGGAGATTTTGTAACCCTATCGGAAATGTTAGGTTGTACCAGTCAGGCAGCACGTATGAGGTATGAAAGAGGAGATTTAAATGCAAAAGAAGCTCTGGATATTATTATAGAAACTCGAAAAAAAATTATCCAAGAATACCACTTAAAAAATCCTACAAAAAAAAATTCAACTGTTTTAAAAACAAATTAATGAATCAAAAATAGTCTAAGAAAATATGCATCAGTATATTAAAAACTCGTCTAAATAACTAACGCAGAATAAGAATACTATTTTTTATCAATACAAATGGAAGTTTATGAATTCTATAATAATAAATGGGGAGTCTTATCCAATTGGTTGTTTGGAAAATCCGGTTTACTCAAACAAAGTACCTATAAACAATTAACACAAAGAAACCATTTAATTCTTTTACGAAAAGGAGGAAACGGTAGAAAGGCGTTAGTTGAATTTGACAGTATGAGATCCGACATTAAAAAATCGGTATTAGAATTAGCCGGAGATCCCTATACTATAGGAAAAAAATACACTTTCTTAGAATGCATAGAAAAAGACGAAAAAGCGGAAAAATTTTTCAATGAATACCTATTGGAAAATGGTCAATCCTTGCCTGAAAACAGAAAAAAAGAATATACCTGCAATGCATCCCTGCTAAATACTATTTCTAAAATTATAAACCACACACTGATGCGCCGTCGTGTCTTGGGAGGCAGTCAAAAAAAAATGTGGGAAAATATAGCGGAAATTGTAAAAAATCTCGATAAAAACAAATGGCCGCATTCTTTACCGGAAAATTACCGCCGTTTACGAGAACGATTAAAAGTATATCAAACCCATGGATATCAAATCTTAATACATAAAAACTATTGCCATACCCACAGTCAAAAACTAACAGAAAATTCCAAACTCTGGCTGTTAGCCAAATGGAGTAATCAAGTCCAAAGAACAGTCTGCATATCACAATTACATCAAGAATATAACCTTTATGCCCGGAGCGAAGGATTAAAAACAGTTGAAGAAAAAACCATATACAATTTTATATATGATGAAGAAATAATGCCTTTGTGGTACGGACACAAATTTGGAGAACTTAAATACAAAGAAAAATATAACTACCAACAAAAAACTAAATTACCAACACTACGAGATTCACTCTGGTATAGCGACGGAACCAAATTAAACTTCTTTTACCTAACTGAGGAGGGCAAAATGGAAACCATTTCTGTTTATGAAGTTATGGATGCATACAGCGAGGTTTTGCTTGGATATCATATCAGTAAAGAAGAAAACTATCAAGCCCAATATTCAGCATATCGGATGGCCATACAATTTTCAGGACATAAACCCTATCAAATAGGTTTTGATAACCAAGGAGGACATAAAAAGCTTGAAACCGAAAATTTTTTAAATAAAATAGCCCATCTGTCCATAAAAACCGAACCATACAATGGAAAATCCAAAACCATTGAAAATGCATTTTATCGTCTGCAAAATCAATATCTTGCTCGATATTGGTTCTTTACAGGACAAAATATCCAAGCTAAAAAAGAAATTTCTAAAGCTAATATGGAATTCATCTTAGCTAATAAAAGCAATCTACCCTCCCTTACCGAAATAAAAGAAATTTATAAAAAAATACGGGAAGAATGGAATCTTTCTCCCCATCCGTTCAGCGGTAAATCTCGACTTCAAACGTATTTAGACAGCGAAAATGAAAAAGCACCTAAAATAGAAATGTGGGATATGGTCAATTTCTTTTGGGTAGAAAGAAAACAGCCTGTAAAATGGTCTTCCTTCGGATTTTCTTTTAAGGAAAAAAAAGTAACCTACGACTATTTTGTTTATCGAGAAGATGGTATGCCCGATTTAGATTTTCACGAAAAAGCCGTGAATCAATCATTCTTTGTCAAATATGATCCGGAAGATATGAGCATGATTTATTTATATCAGAAAGATCCTCAAGGACAATTAAGATTTATAAGAGAAGCCGTTTTAAAAACCGAAATACACCGAGGAAAACAAGAACAAGAACAATTCGAAGCAGAATGGATTAAAAAGGTCAAAAAAGAAAATAAGAATAAGCGTATCCAACGAAGAAATGAAATGGATGAGATCCTTAAAAGTTTTAATATGGACGCGGAGTCCTATGGATTAGTTAAACCCAATCTGAAAGGGTTGGAAAATTCCAAAATTGGAAGAAAAAGCAAAAAAGTAACGCATGAAGATGTTGGAAGTTGGCAGAAAAAAGAAAGTTTACAAACCGTAGAAGATATAAGAGAACTTTATTAAAAACAAAAATGTCCCCCCTTAGGGGACTAAAAGCCAAACAAAAATATGGATAATGAAGAAAAAATACAAACGGTTCAAAAAATTCAAGCCTATGTTAAACAACTGGGAAGTGAAACAGAAGCCGCCAATAACTTGAAACTAAGTACGGATCAACTCACTCAGATACTCAAAGGAGAAAAGCCGGTTATCAAAGACAACGTATGGAAATCTATCAATGCACAACTAAAAATTCACGAAAAAAGTTGGAAAGTAGTAGAAACAACGAATTTTAAAAATCTTCGTACCCTGTTTCAAGATGCAGTTGACGACTCACAAGTATTTGCCGTAATAAACTTTGCCGGTAGCGGTAAAACCGAGACAGCAAAGGCATTTGTTGAAAATACACCCAATACCTATCTCTTACAATGCAATGAATATTGGAATCGGAAATACTTTTTAGCTGAATTATTAAACGTCTTGGGACGAGATTCCGGTGGACTGACCGTTGCCGAGATGATGTCTGAAGCAGTACGGATTTTAAAAAAAAATAAAAAGCCCGGTATAATCCTGGATGAAGCAGATAAATTAAGCGATCAAGTCCTTTACTTTTTCATTTCCCTCTACAATCAATTAGAAGATCATTGCGCCATTATCTTAATGGCAACCGATCATCTGGAAAAAAGAATCAAAAGAGGTTTAAAATTAAACAAAAAAGGATATAAAGAAATTTTCAGCCGAATTGGCAGGAGATTTATAGAATTTGGAGGAATTACGGCATCAGATGTCGCTTCCATTTGCATAGCAAACGGAATAGAAAATAAAAGCCGTATTAAAGAAATATGGCAAGATAGTGAAGGAGATTTGCGCAGAGTGAAAAGAAAAATATATGCTTTAAAAAAAATAAACAAAGAAATTAAATGAAACGAGCAATATCCATTCATGAAATTTATACCAAAAAAAGAAAAGTATTACCATTTGATGGAATATGGGAAGCACATATAGGTAAACCGGAATTAAAAGGCAGTTGGATTATTTGGGGAAATTCAGGTAACGGAAAAACCGGATATGCCATACAATTAGCCAAATATCTCTCAAAGTTTGGCAGAGTGGCTTATAACGGATTAGAAGAAGGAAACAGCGAATCTTTTGCAGAAGCCTGCAAAAGAAATAATATGGACAAATGTCGAGGAAGATTTGTACTGATTGAAGACAGCATTGAAGAATTAGACCATCGCTTAAACTTGCACAAATCGCCGGATATAATTTTCATTGACAGTTTACAATATTCAGGAATCAATTATACCTCGTATAAAGAATTGATTAAAAAATACTCAAACAAATTATTTATATGGATTTCACATGCCGAAGGTCGCAATCCGGAAGGACGAATTGCAAAAAAAGTACGATACGATGCCTTTGTTAAAATTTATGTTGAAGGCTATACAGCAAATGCCGTAAGTAGATACGGGGGAAAAGAAAGTTATATAATTTGGCAAGAAGGTGCCGACCAATACAATCTAACCATTAGATGAAAATCAATCAGTTAGAAAAAAAAGTTAATTTTTAAACTTTCACTCCATGAAAAACAGTAAAAGTTGAACTCTCAATAACTAGGTAAAACTAACCCGAAATAAACATTTATGACAGTAAAAGAACTAAAAGAAAAAATCAATGATTTGCCTGACGATATGGAAGTCATGCTAGAGCAAACCAAAGAAGAGTTTAAATATGGCCTATTAAATACAATTAAAGTAAATGAAGAATTATTTATAGATCCTTTTTTCCGGGTTACCCTGATGAATGATGAATCTATTATTTTATCTGATGAATAAACAACTATGAAACCAACCCATACACAAATTAATTTTTGCCGACTTACAAAAACTTCACAAGAAGACTATCAAACCAATCTGTTTGAAACGGGATGCGAATTTGCCGAAAACTTGGGATATACCTGTCCTCAAAAATATAAAGAAGAATACATACAAATATTACTTTCTCTACCCCAATATTGGAAGTGGTGGTCAACCCAATGGAATATCCGAACACAAGAAGCATTCGGAGTAGTCGGAATATCAGAAAATGAAACCCATATAAATTCACTCGAAACAGATGCCCTCAACGAAGCATTTGCCTCGGCGCACAGCTTATCAAGCTACCAACATATTTACCCTAATAATTTAGTAATGAAAGCCTTAAAAGAAAAAATACAAACACATGAAACCACTACCCTTAAATCAAATACCTCTAAAGGAATGGAGCGAAACCGAATTAGAAGAGCACGTGTATCGGTTGAGCTGTGAATTAGATAAATATCAACAAGGAAGTATTTTGCTTAGAATTTTACTCCGTATGGAAAGAACACGAATACTAAAAGAATTAATAAGACGAGACGAAAATAAATGTTAACATGAAACTATTGGCAAATATTGAAATATTACGAGATCTTTTATCCTATGATACGGAAGAAAAGAAATTTTTAAACTTAGCAGAGCGCTGTGAAATCCATCGAAACATAGGAAAGATTACAAGATGTCAGCCCCCTTCTTTTCCCCTTTCATTACAGGAAAAATTATTTACCAAACTTTTGGAAATCAGAAGAACCGAATGGAAACGCCCTACGATGCATTGGGAAGAAAATCATTTCGGCCAAAAAGTGAAAATAAAAATTAACTAGCTTTTAAAAACTTTAATTTAAAATCAATACTAACATGTCCATACCAGATCTAAGCACAGTAACCGAAAAAGAGCTTTTAGAAGCTTTAAAAAAGAAAAAAAAAGAAAAAGAATCGGACCGGATAGCTTATAAAGAGTTAGTTGAAGAAACTATACCGGAAGTCATCCACCATTTAATTAAAACTTCCCAAGAACTTCGCTCTTCCAAAAAATTTACATTTTCTGCCTTAAAAAAACTTATTCAATTAAAATACTCCATATACGGAGTAAAAGAAGAACAACAATCCCATACTTTTACTACCGCAAACGGCGAGTCTGTAACCATCGGCTACCACGTTACCGATAATTGGGATGACACGGTAAACTCAGGAATAGCTAAAATAAATGAATACATAAGGTTCCTTGCTAAGAAAGAGGCAGACGCCCATACTATAACCATCATTAATCAACTATTAAAAAAAGATGCCAAAGGAAATTTAAAAAGTTCCCGTGTGCTTGAATTAATTTCATTAGCCGATAAGTTGGATCACGAAACTTTCACCGATGGGGTTCGTATCATACAACAAGCCTATAAGCCAACACGTTCCAGCTTTTTCATAAAAGCTCATTACCTCGATGAGTTGGGTCATAAAGTAACCATAGATCTCTCCATCGCCTCCGTGGATTTTCCAAAAGATTTTGATTTAACATTCTTACTTCCAGAAAAACATAAACAAGATGAAAACACCTAAAGTACATGACTATCAAATCAAGCAACTTTTCAGTTTATTCTCCGAAGATGTAAAAAAAGATCCTGCCCTGCGTCAACAGTTAATTTTTCATTTTACTCACGGGAGGGTAACCAGCACCAAAGATCTTACCGATGAAGAAGCAAACAGGTTAATTGCTGCTCTCAAAGAAACATATACCCACTGGGGAAAGTTTGATAAAAATAATAAACAGCATTTAACTCTATTACGTTTATGTTACGATTTAAATTGGACTATTTTTAATAAAAAACATAACCGTATAGTCGCCGATTTAAATACTCTGGGAAAATTTATAGCAAGTAAAAAATCACCGGTAAGAAAACCTTTATTAGAAATGTCAGTAAAAGAATGCAGTAAACTAATTACGGCCTTAGAAGGAATACTTAAATTTAAGTATAAAAAAATGGATTGAAAAATACCGCCGCCACCTGTTGAAAAATATTTTGTTTGTGCATTTTATTTTTAAAAAAAACAGGGTCACCAATGAGCGATAATTGTTGTATAAAAGAATCTGTTCAATCGATCGAACAATAAAATGATAAGAGGTTACATCATTCTAACTGCCAAAAAATCACAAAAAAATCATTATTTGGATATTTCATACAATAATAATAATTTTGTGTAAATGAGTACCAAAAACTTACGAAATAATACAAAATTAAGATACAGAGCCATAAAAGAAGAATACCGTTTACAAGTTAAACGCAATAACGGTATGCCTCTTACTCAGATATACAGACAATTTATTTATCCCAAGTTTTTCATATCCAGACAAACCTTATATACGATCATATTTACTCCGGATTCCGATTTAAACTAGCAATTGGATATGCTCATCGTATAAAATACATGAAGTTCTTGAATACCATCCTCTCTTAGGACAGATTTCCAAGAAGATCTTTTCAAGCTTCCGCAAAAACTTTTCGGTCTCCATTCGTGCAATTTTTCATGTATTTTTTTTAAATATTTCCAACCTTCCCAAGCATTTGCTTGCACATCCTCAGAATTACTGCTTTGACTTGAAAATTTTAAAGTAGCAACCGTTATGTCTAACGTTATAAAACCTTGTTGTTTATGATGGGAAGTCATTGACTTGCTTTTTCCATTATCTTCGAAAGTAGCTTCTGTAATGGAAATTAATGCACAAGGCCAAGATAAAGGGTAAGGGATTTCCTCATAATTTAATTGTCCCCAATCTTCTCCAACATATGAAAATTCCTTAATTTCAGCTATTCTCGCCTGTAGAGATTCTAAAATTTCGATCATTAATTATAAATTTGGTTAATAAATATCTTACATCAACATAAAAAGTATTATTTAACAAACTTTCTCAAATACTCTTCAGTTGAAAATTTTATCAATAATGAATTGCTTATAAAAACTTATATTCTTAAAAAAGGTTACTCTTTACTAAAATCACTAATTAATAAGTAACCGATACATCGCTGAAAAATAATTCGGCTGTAGATCATAATTACCCGCGTCTAAGAGTAACCTGTACTATGGTTTTAAACAAATATCTAAGAAAATAAACGCAACTTGTATTAGTATGTAAAGAAACTTGACACTTCTGTGCAAGTACTTTACAAGATTGTCAAGAAGCTTTACAACTTTCTTTACTTGCTATCTTTTATGACTCAATTTTGCCGTATAAAATTTCGAACGATTAAGGATTAGTTACGGTAAAAGAATTATCCGTCATTAAAAAAAATCATTTGAAAGCATACAAAGAAAATAAACCAAATAAAAAAATATTGTCTGCTAAGCAAAAGGTTAACCAACGCGTTAAAACGAAATTCACGAATGAATCGCAGGCAGACAGTATTTAATAAAATAGCAATATGAACCTTAAAAAATCTATACGAACCATAAAATATTTGGTTATACACTGCGCCGCGACTCCCGAAGGAAGGAACGATAAGGCCAAAGACATAGATCGTTGGCATAAAGAAAGAGGATGGGCCGGAATCGGATACAATTACGTCATAGATTTAGATGGTACTGTTGAACCGGGAAGGGATGTAGACAGGATACCTGCCCAAGTTGCCGGACATAACAAAAATGCCATAGGTATTTGCTATATAGGAGGAGCTGACAAAAACTTGAAAGCTAAAGACACACGAAATCCGGCCCAAAAAAAAAGTCTGATTGAATTACTTAAAGAATTAAGAAAATTATATCCAAATGCTCAAATACTGGGACATAGAGATTTTGCATCTGCCAAGACCACTTGTCCAAGTTTTGATGCCATAGAAGAATATAAAAATATTTAAAGAAATGAAATCGTACAATTATAAGAAGATCGTCTTAAATTTTATTATTCCCGTATTCTTTACTATGCTTTTGATAAGCTGTAATGAAAATAATAAAATAGCAACCCCTGATCGATTCACAGATAAAAAAATAACTAATAATGAAGTAATCAGAGATTCGATTTTTAAAATCCAACCCGATACAAGTTCTTTAAAGGCTTTAATTGAGTGGAGAAACGGAAAAGCTGTAATTAAAGAGATCATCCAATCAGAATCCGGAAAAAACCATCTAAAATTCCCTAAAATCCAAATTAAGGATAATATTCTTACCGTGGATTGTGAAACTCGTGCGCAAGAATTAGTGGCCACTTGGAAAGAACATCACACAAAAGAATTTAAAACCGAAACCATAACCCATACCGAATTTAAAAATTTATCACGCTGGGAAAGTTTTTGTTTAGGGACAGGTAAAATTGTGACTTTATTATTCATAAGTACTTTCATTATCTATCTACTTAGAAAGGGTATTAAGAAATAAAGTGTATTACAATCAATCATAAAAAACAAATAAGATAAATAACATCAATAATCAAAAATCAAAATTAACTAATAATGAATTTACCAAAAATAACCATAGACTTTGACAATGGTGTTCTAGGAGCAGTAGCAGCCAATTCGGATGGCGTATTCGGATTAGTGGCACATGCAGAAGCTACTGAATTTTTCGAATTGAATAAACCCTACATGGTTAAATCCATGAAACAAGTAGCTCAATTGGGCATAGTATCGTCAACGAACCAAAATTTATATAAAACCCTTTCTGAATTTTATAAAGAAAGCGGAGAAGGGCGTGAATTATGGTTACTGGGTATGCCTAAAAGCACAAAAACCTCAAATTGGTTTTCAGTGGACGAAGTTACAGGAAAAGCACCGGTTGAAAAATTATTAGATGCTGCCAATGGTAAGCTTACCGGTATTTTTACTAAATGTTCTTCAGATGATAATGAGAATTTAACCATCGTTAACGGATTAGATGAAGATGTGTTACTTACTGCAACCAATGCTCAATCCTTAGCAGAAAGTTACACAAAATCTAAATATGCACCTTTCTTTGTGGTTTTAGAAGGATATGGATTTACCGGTAATGTAATTGAATTACCAAACTTATTCGAATATTCCAACAACCGTGTATCCATACTTTTAGGTGATACAGAAAAAGGTAAAGGTTCAGCCATCGGTATCGTAGCCGGCAGATTGGCAAAAAATCAAGTACATCAAAATATTGGAAAAGTTAGAGACGGGGCTTTAAGCAATTTACATGCTTACATTGCAAATGAACCGGCAGAAACTTTTGATGTAGAAGCTTTAAATGAAAAAGGGTTTATCTCCTTCAGAACTCATGTTGGAAAATCAGGCTATTATTTTACAGACGACCATACAGCCAGCCCGGTGAGTGATGACTATCATTATCTTACTAACAGAAGAGTAATTGACAAAGCATACCGAATTACGTATCAAACATTAATCAACTATTTATTAGATGATATCGATTTGGAAATCGACGGAACCATCAACCCTATTTATGCCAAATGTATAGAAGGTGATCTTGAAAATGCTTTGGTTTCGCTTATGACAAACTACGGTGAATTGTCTTCTAACATTGAAAATAGAGATAATGGAGTTAAAATATTTGTAGACCCGTCTCAAAACGTTGTGGCAACCTCCCGAATAAATGTTGTGGCTCGAGTTCGTCCTCACGGATATAACCGATTTGTAGATGTGTTATTAGGCTTTGATATAACTAAAAAATAATAAAAAAATGTTTAACAGTAGAGAATATGAATGGGCAGATTTTACTGCTACGTTAGGAGGTAAAGATTTAACCGGAATCAGAGGTGTAAAATATACCCGAAAAATAGAAAGAGAAGCCGTATATGGAAAAGGCAGAAATGCACGAGCAATTCAATCCGGAAATGTTTCCATAGAAGGTGAAATTACATTACTGCAATCAGAATATGAAAGTTTAGTAGCTTCTGCTAAAAACAGAGATATACTTAACCTTTGTTTAGATTTAGTAGGTGCCTATGGTAACCCAACCAATGGAGATATGTTAATTATGGATCGTATCACAGGTGTACGTTTTACAGAGGCCGGAAAAGAATTTAAACAAGGAGACAAATTCATGGAAATTACCCTTCCGTTTATTGCTCTTGATGTAATATCTCAATGCTAATTAGAAATTAAAAAAAATTATGAATACTCAAACTAACCCAATCAGCCAAGAACAAATCGAGGCATGGAAAGCTAAACACAAAGAAATTTTTAAATTAATTGTTGAAGATAAAGAGGCCTATCTAAAAAAACCGGACAGGAAAATCTTAGCTGCCGCAACTGCTGCAAGTTCAACTAATCCTATGAAGTTTAATGAAGTTATTCTTACCAATTGTTGGTTAGGGGGAGATGAAGAAATAAAAACCGATGATTCTTACTTTTTAGGTGCTTCCGCTAAATTAAGCGAGCTAATCGAAATAAAACAAGCGGAATTGGAAAAGCTTTAGCCGCTGCCAAGATCGTCGAGGAAAATGTAGAATGGATACGTTTGAGCCATGCCATGCTCAGATATTATTTTCATATAGATCCGGATATATTAACAGATAAAGAATGGGCAGAAAGAATGCAAGAGCTTAATTATATCCGGATTAAAGAAAATTCAACTAATGCCAATTAATGTCATACCTAGTGAAAAACTCAAAAGAGATAACCGATAATGTTCTAAAAGCCATACAAAAAATGGGTATGGGTAACAATTCTGCATCATTTAAAATGCAAGAATTGGTTTATATAAGTACAATAAGTTTACACGCAAGATTAGGCAATTTAGCTTCCAAGACATCTAAAAAGTTAATTAAAGCAGCGGAAAATTCTAATAGATCAATATCAGAAATTCAAAAATCCGTAACCAATACTTTAGAAAAATTAGAGAATAATTCTAAAAAATTAGGTTATACTATTAAAAGTATCAATTCCAATTCTTTAGAAAATGTAGTGGAACTTTCTAATAATTCAGGATCCGGAGCTCAAAATAACGTTTCCTATAATTTTACTAATACAACGGAAAGTTCTAATAAATCAGGAATTGAAATTCAGAATTCCGTTATAGGTAATTTATTTAAAGCAACAGAATATTTTAAAAATTTTGGACCCGGAATTCATAAAATCTTTGCCGATAATTTTATTAAAGCTGCGGATAGTTTTAAAAAAATAGCACCTGTAATTCAAAAAACTTTTGTTAAAACAGCAGATATTTTTAAAAAATTAGGACCTATAATTTTAAAAACTATTTATAATAAGATAGCTAATTCATCAGGACTTACAAAAAAAATAGCTCCTTTTATTCTAAAAACTATACTTAAAACAGCCAATAGTTTTAAAAAATTAGGATCTATAATTTATAAATCTGTTTCTAATATAATAGGTAAAACCATTGGATTTTCTAAAAGATTTGGATCTGCGCTTCAAAAAACTGTTTCTAATAGTAGATTAGGCAAAACCATTGGATTTTCTAAAAAATTAGGATCCGTGGTTCAAAAAACCGTTACTAAAGCTGCATCAAAAGTAAAAAATTTTGGTAAAAGAGGCATATCTAAAAAGAGTTCAAATAATCAAAAATCCGGAAAAAATAGTACAAACAGTACTTCTGATTCTGAAACAAATGGCAGTGAAAATGAATTAAATTTTAAGTTTCCACAAGAAGCATTTGTCGATTTTTTGAATATGGGAATTCAAAAAGAATTAAGCAAAAAAAAGTTTGAGGTTTTACTTAGTTCAAAGAGTTCTGCTAAAAAAATGATGGATGATATTACAAATCTGTCGAAAAAAGTAAAGATTTTTGATCAATCCACTCTGGAAAGCAATGCTCAAACACTATTAAAAAGTGGAATGAATGCGGATCAGGTCGTGCCTAATTTGGATGCCATCAGTAACATATCCATGGGTGATACTCATGCCATGGATTCTCTTACTTCTTCTTTAGCCCAAGTAATAAATATGGGTACACTTACCGAAGACTCGTTACTGGCTATGGTTGAGGCAGGTTTCAATCCTCTGAATGAAATTTGCAGGACTACCGGATTAAGCATGGATAAGGTTAATGAAGAAATGATGAATGGTACTATTACTGCCCAAATGGTTACCAACGCTTTTCAATCAGCGGCTTCAGAAGGGGGACAATTCTTTGGAGTTGCCAATCAATTGTCCAATACGTTGGGAGGTCATTTACAAAGTACTACCAATAATTTAAATAATGTATTATTCAGATTATATGAAATCATTGCCCCTATGGTTCATATGTTTTTGGATTTAATTGACGCTGCCTTATTTTTAGCCGATACTTTGTTTGATGTTACTGACTTTTTCAGTGAAGTATTGAATAAGTTTTCCATCGGTAAAGGTGCAATAACAACTCTCAAAGCGATTATAGTGAGTTTAGCATCTGCATTTATGACATATAAATTTGTTATGGGCTTGGCTGCTGTAGCTCAAGCAATCCTCAATGGAGTTATGATTGCCAATCCAATCGGACTTATTATAGCCGGTGTCGTGGGGTTAATAACCTTTATATATCTTCTAATAAACTCTGTGGAAGGTTGGGGTGATGCTTGGGATCATACCATGGAAATGGTCAAATCATTATGGGATGCAGGAATTTCATATCTGAAACTTTCGTGGTTGAATTTTAAAGATATACTTTTAACCGGTATAGAACAATTACAAATTGCTTGGTATACGTTTTCTAAGCTTTGGAATAAAAAATCAGCAGAAGAACATTTAAAACAAATCAGAGAAAATGCTAAAAAACGTAGTGATGAACGTAAGCTATTAATTAACGACATGGCTGATAGTATGTTAAATGCTTGGGATCACTTTAAAAAAATTGGAGGAAGTTTATCTTTTAAAACCAGTTCTGATAAAGAGAGTCCGATTATTTTAGACAATACTACTGAGGTATCTTCTAAAAATGCCGGAGCTGAGAGTTTAACAGCAATCAATAAAAATTTTTCGTTACTTACTGACAGTTACAACAAAACCACTACGGACAATAGTCTATTTAACGACAAAGGCGGATTATCTTTCATCAGTGATACTTTGGAAAAATATAATCCTAAAAATAAAATTGCACCGCCTAAAAAATTAACCGATGAAACATCGGCTAATTCATTAAAAACTGTAAATCCATCGATAAAAGCAACAGGAGCAGCAACCAATAGCTCTATTGTTACCGGTGGAGAAAAATCCAGCACAATAAATATTTCCATTAAAGATTTAATCGGAGTATTAAATATTCAAGGTAAAGATTTCAACGAAACAACGGATAAAATGGTTGATCAAACTGCAGACGCACTATTACGATTATTAGCCATGGCAAATTATTCAGTAGGATAAAAAATAAACGTATGAAAATTAATAATAAAAATTTATTATTGGCCAGTTTATTAGGTTCAAAGGTGGCCAAAAAATTACCACGGTTTGAAGCACTTGAAAATGAATTAGCTAAACATGTGTTGCCACCAAAACCTTTTTTACCTCTTAAAAATAAGTCAAGATTTACTTATCAGGAAGTAGATTGGAATGATAAATTCATGGTAATGCCGGAACAAATTCCGGAGGATAAACAATTTTTTCCCGTAAAAATCAGAAATATCAATGACAGCCAATGGTATTTATTGCCTTATGAACCTATGATTACAATCTCAGGTAAAAACAATATCATCAAGCGAGAAGTAGCTAAAAAAGGAAATGACAAAAATTTGTTCGGTACTATAAAAGAATATTGGAGTCAAGACGATTACGAAATTACGATAACCGGTGCCTTATATGGAGCTTTAGAAACCGGATCTGTTGATGATTGTTATCCTAAAGAAGATTTTAGAGCGCTTAAAGACTTTATTCTCAATCCGCAAGGAATTGAAATTGATTGTCAACCGCTGAAATTATTAGACATTACCAGAATAGTAGTTGAAGATTTTACATTTCCGTTCACCAAAGGTGAAAATGTACAGGCATATGAAATTAAAGCAGTGAGTGATTCTACCTACGATTTGTTTAAACTTTTAAATGACTAAAATATATGTATAAGTTGTCATGGGACATAGAATTCAGCCACGAATCTAAAAAATTTAATTTGCCTGTAATTGCAGAATGTGAAATAAATAAATCTGTTGATTCTTTAGTAGCCACCGCTGTTATCATCTTGCCTGAATACATAGCCAATCGTCCTTTGAATCTCGAAAAAAAGATTCCGATAGGTTCTCAAGTAAAAATTAAATTAGGATACGACGATGTTTTAATCAATGAGTTTAGCGGATACGTGCAAAGAATAACCAATGTAGACAGCTGTTTAAAAATTTTTTGTGAGGATGATATGTATGTATTTAGAAAACCGGTAAAAAATGAGGAATTAAAGCCTACTTCTATTGACAAAATTGCTCAAACCCTGCTAAATCAAGTCATGCCCGAATATACTTTGAACTGTGACTATGAACTTTACTATGAAAAATTCGTCATCTTTCGAACAACGGCTTATGATGTATTGAAAAAATTACAGGAAGAATCCGCAGGAAATATATATTTAGATACCGAAAATAAAGTACTCCATATTCATCCTCCTTATGCTCAAAAAAAAGGCGAAGTCAAATATTCAATGCAACATAATATAGAAAAAGCCTCTTTAGAATATAAAAAAGCGTCAGACAAAAAAATTCAAATTACTGTTGAAACAACAGATAAAAACGGTAAAGTGCTTACCGAGACTTACGGCAATGAAGATGGAGAGAAAAAAACTGTTAAAATATCAAGCATAGCGCTGGCTTCACTTAAAATACGAGCAAAATATGAATATACCAAGCATGCATACGACGGATACGAAGGTACTTTTGATACCTGGCTTCTGCCCTATGTTGAGCCAAGTTATTCAGCAAAAATAACAGATGAAGATTATCCGGATAAAAACAGCAAGTATTACGTGGTAAGCGTTAAAACCAGTTTTAGTTCTTCCGGAGGAAAAAGAACCATTACACCGGGTATACTTTTATCAGTTTAAACTATGGAAAAGGGAGAAAAAATAAAACGATTAATAAAACAACTGGTTGGTGCAAATCCTAATTTCCCAATTATAGGGACTGTTACGGAATTACAAAAAGAAACCTGTTCATTGGCATTGGATGAAGATTTGATTATTACCGATGTGAGGTTAAAGGTTAGTTATGGTGGTTCGGAAAACTATATGATTCAGTACCCTAAAATAGGTTCCAGAGTTGTGGCCTTGAGTATCAGCGGCGAGCTTTCTGATTTGATGATAATCAAGGTAGATGAAATTGAAAAAATAGAAATCAACCAAAACGGATTGGTCTTGTTGCTGGACAGTACTGATGGAAAAGTTTGTATAAAAAATAACTCTCGCAGTTTAATAGACCTGTTCCAGCTGCTGACTGATACTCTCAAGGGATTGAAAGTATTTACATCAACAGGAGCCAGCGGAACTCCTTTACCGGATACTCAAAAAAAATTAATTGATTTTGAAACGGGATTTAAATCACTTTTAAAATAGATGTTAAAATGGCACTAAATAAAGGAAGTTTACAATCAGGCATAAAAAAATTGTTAACTGACATGCATACCAGAGAAGATTCATCCATAGAAGAATTTTCAAAGAGATTAAGTGAATTGATAGACAGCTATGTAAAAACAGCTACTATAAAATATGATGGCGGTTTATCTGCTCCCAACGGACCGGTAAACGGAACTTTTAAAGGAAAATTGGAATGAGAGACATATTAATTACAAATGAAGGTGAGCTTAAAATCGAAAACGGAGATTTTGTAGTTGAAAATTCAACTTTACAACATCAAGCGTTGATACTTTTAGCCAATCCGGGAGAATTCAAAGAAGATCCGATGCTGGGCGTGGGAATTGAAAATTATATTTTGGATTCCTGTATGGACGAATGCGAATTTGAAGCGCATAAGCAATTTATATCGGATGGAATGAGAGTTAAAAAATTACTTTTTAAGTCCAAAGATAATATGATTATAGATGCAGAATACGGATAATATGAAAGAATTATTTACAACCTATGTAGGAGAATTTTTAACCGTGCTGACGGCCGGTTTCGGAGGATGGTTTTATAATCGAAAAAAAGATTCCAACAATAATCATAATGCAGCCATAGATCATGGAGCAAGAGCTGTTAATATTTATAAAGAAGCATTGGAAGATCTGGGGATCTGTTATGAAAAAAAATATAAAAACATTATAACATTATACGAAAGTCGTGAACAACTTTTAAGGGATGAAATAATGGCATTGAAAAATAAGATAAAAATATTGCGAAAAGAAAATATTTCCTTAAAAAGGAGGATTGAAGACTTGAAAAAACAACTGTAATATGAAAATAATTATTCGTAATAATCAATCCCTATTGGATGTAGCCGTCCAATATCGAGGAACAGCTGAAGCTGCCTTTGAGATAGCTTTGGCTAATAATATAAGCATTACGGACGATCTTACAACAGGGCAAGAACTGATCATTCCCAATACACGATATTATAATAAAATAGTTTCTGAGTATTACGAAGGAAAAGGATTTTTACCCGCTACCTCCATATCCGATGATTTTATTAACAATCTGGTAGATCTGGAAATTGGAGAGATGATTATAAATATAAACTTTAAGCCTAAAGCATTAAAAAATAGTTAAGATATGGCAAGGAAACTTAAGGACATAACAGAAGAAATTTTAAACGAAAAAGGAAAATATCGTGAATTGGATCCGTTGGATTCTACCTCAAAAACCTCAATATGGAGATTGTTTGTATATGTAATAGCCTATACCATATTTAATTTAGAATTGCTGTTTGACCGACATAAAGAGGAAGTAGACAGCTTAATTGCCGAATTGAAACCGCATTCGGCAAAATGGTACAGAAATAAAGCATTGGCCTTTCAATATGGATTTGATTTGTATCCGGATACGGATGTATTTAATAATGAAGGGTATACCGATGATCAGATAGAAGCAAGTAAAGTAGTAAAATATTCTGCCATAACTGAGGACAGCACTCAAAGCAGACTTATTGTAAAAGTGGCCGGTGAAAAAAATGGTGATTTGGTGCCTTTAACCACGGGTGAAGTAAACTCTTTTACAGCATACATGGAAGAAATTAAAGATGCGGGTGTACCGTTAACCATCATCAATTATCTGCCTGATTTATTATATTTAAATATTACAATAAAAATTGATCCATTGGTATTGGATGAACACGGAAACGCCATAGCCCCATTAAATGGAAATATACAACCGGTGGAAACCACAATACGTCAATATTTACGTGAATTACCTTTTAATGGAGAATTAATGTTGTCGAAATTGGTGGACAAATTGCAGCTGACTCCGGGGGTTAAAGACGTAAATATTTACCGAGCTTCGTCTTCATGGATCGATCCTGAAACTAAGAATTACGGAAATCCAATTGACTTTACGATGAGTATAATCCCTAATTCCGGATATTTTACCACTATAAAAAACAATGGAGATAATAAGTTGGAAAATTTAGTAAAAATAGATTACAATGTGGTATAATATAAATATAAAAAAACTGGCAATTTTACATTTACCCACGGTGCTTAGAAAAGCCCGAGAAATCAAATTTTTACTGAGCCTGGTAAAGCCGTTATCCCGTATACATTACGATTGGTTATTGCTAAGAAATGAAAATATATATAAGTTAAACCACAATTCACAAGTATGCTACCTGCGCAAAACTCTAAATGATCGTTTTGACCCTGTAGAAAGAAGAATACTTATTTCGGATTCTCAAATATATAAACAAAATTATATTTATACTGAAGGAGAAAACAAGCCCTATAAACTGGGAAACAGCTCATCAACCGATTGCGGCCCCATGTATTTAAGACAGGCTTCTGACTATAATCTAACTTCCATAAACTTTGTAGTTAAAGTACCCAATGAGCTGTTAATCGATAATATAAATAAAATAAAAGCAATTATTGATTATTACAAGCTAGCGAATAAAAAATACAAAATTGAAAAATTATAAACGTATAAGTAACTAAAAATGGATTATATTAAATTTAATCAAACCGGTGGATTTCCCTTGCAAACAGACACTTTAGAGTTTTTGCAACAAATGTTCAGACCATTTCTTAACGGTATAGGACGTATGGCCGGAAGAAGAGCAATAATTTGCGGATGTGAAGAATATGGCACTAAGATAACCCAAGGGCTCATTCAAATAGACGATGAAATTTTTATTTTAGCTGAAGGAACTAAACAAGAATCCATCACTATAATTGAAGAAAATAAAGAGTATGAATTTGAAAATGGTGAAAAAAAGGTAACCATTGTTATCAGACATGCCACTTTTGGCTCGGGAGCTGTCTCCTATTCCTGGAGTGAATTTAAACGAGTACCGGATCTTAGCTTGATTACTGAAGATTTTAAACGGTTGGATTGGAGAATAGACGGAAGAGTTCCTTATGAAGTTTTTGATCAACACCTCGAAGAAAGCAAAAAACATCAAGCTCATCTTCAAGAACAAATCAACGGACGATTAACTAAAAATGAATACGGTGAGTTTTATAACAAGAATAAAGAAGTTCAAGCGTATCTTCAAGAACAAATTGACGGAAGGTTAACCTTAAGTGATTTCGATAACTTCAATAAAAAAAATGAAGATATAAATACCTATCTTCAAAAACAGATAGACGGTCGAATCACTCACGATCAATATGCCCATTTTTATAAAGAAAATATGGATGCTCATCAATATCTTCAAGCACAAATTGATGGTCGAGTGACCGAAGAACATTTTGCTAATATTTACAATGAAAATATGGATGCTCATCAATACCTACAAAAGCAAATTGATGGTCGAGTAACCTTAAAAGATTTTACTAATTCTTATAACGAAAATATGGATGCTCATCAATACCTTCAAAATCAAATTGATGGTAGGGTTACCAAAGATGATCATGGTAAACTTTATCATGAAAATCTTTCTGCTCACAGCTATTTACAGCAACAAATTGACAGATTAAATAAAGCAGTTTTTGGATAATTCCGTTTCTTACTAATTGTATTGAAATATAAAAACTACTTATTAAATTTTTAGATATACCCTATATTATTTAAATAAAATTTATAGTAAACCTAACCAACCTTATCAGCGGACCAAACCTTTATATTCTTTATATAAATACAAAATAATAAAAAAAATGACAACAAAAGATACCTTAAAACAGTGGTTTAAAAATGGTAAAAAACCCGACGAGTCTCAATTCTCGGAGTGGATTGACAGCTTTTGGCATAAGGATGAAAAATTACCGATTGATATCATTGAAAATATAAATAATATACTAGCTAATAAATCTGATACTTCTTTAGTCAATAGCCTGATAAATCAACTGGAAGGTAAAGTAGATAAAGATGTTACGGAATCATTAAAAAAATATATTAGGGAAATCATTGATGACAGTCTTAATCATTCTTCAGATAAGACCTATTCTATAGATAAAATTCAACAAATTGTTGAAACTTTTGACCAAAAACTCGGCACCAAAGCGGAGTCCTCTTCTCTTGGCATTGTATTGGAACAATTGGAGCATAAGGCGGATAAAAAGGTGGTGCAAAATTTATCTAATTATGTGTACAGCTTGATCGATGATAGTAAATCTTCTGCTTCCGATAAAACGTATTCCATAGATAAGATCCAAGAAATTATTAATACGTGTGTTAAAGATGCAATCGTTGATAATAAATATAGTAATCTAAACAACACATTTTCGGTTCAACATCAAAATGAAGAATCCTCATATTCGAAAGCGATCTTTGTACAAAAAGATATAGAGATAAAACCTTCCGAAAAAATTAATTTCCCTTTTACCAATGATTTCGAAGACTATAAAGAAAACGGGCAATTTTTAAATAAATGCTATTATCGAAAAATTAACAATAAGGTATATATCGAGGGGGTTTTTCATCCTATATCACCAAATTTAGCTTTAGACCAATACGAAACACTGATCGGAATTTTGCCTGAAGAATATCGTCCAACATCTGTAGTATTTAGACCTATAGCTACCAGTTCTACTAATTTAAATACTAATGTTAGGATTGATCCTAATGGTGAAGTTAGAGCTTCTGCTTTTGGAAATAATTGGACAAGCTTTTCGGGGGTATCATTTTTTGTGGACTAACTAATACGTAAGAGTTTATTATCACCAGTATATAGTAAGAAATATTGACCGAAATACTTCAATTACAATTTCTTATAAAATTTTTTATGGCAGGAATGTACAAATTCTTACTCAACAACACATTTTCATAAATATAAGTAAGCCCAATAAACTCATCATAATTAATTATAGAAATTTAAAATTTCAGTTAATCTAATCCGGTTTCACAACATAATTTTTTTCAAAGAAAAAGAATATAAAATTTAAATAATGACAACAAAAGATACCTTAAAACAGTGGTTTAAAAATGGCAAAAAACCCGACGAGTCTCAATTCTCGGAGTGGATGGACAGCTATTGGCATAAGGATGAAAAATTACCGATTGATATCATCGAAAATATAAATAATATACTAGCTAATAAATCTGATACTTCCTTAGTCAACAGCCTGATAAATCAACTGGAAGGTAAAGTAGATAAAGATGTTACGGATTCTTTAAAAAAATCCATTAAAGAAATCATTGATGACAGTCTTAACCATGCTTCGGATAAGACCTATTCTATAGATAAAATTCAACAAATTGTTGAAACTTTTGATCAAAAACTCTCCACCAAAGCGGAGTCCTCTTCTCTTGGAATTTTATTGGAACAATTAGATTATAAAGCGGATAAAAAGGGTTTGCAAAATTTATCCAACTATGTGTACAGCTTGATCGATGATAATACATCTTCTGCTTCCGATAAAACTTATTCCATAGATAAGATTCAAGAAATTATCAATAAGTGTGTTAAGGATGCGGTTATTGATATCAAATATAATGATCTGACCAACAAATTATTGGTTCAATACCAAAATGGAGAATGCCATGAACTGATTATAAAGGATAATTTTTTATCGGAAATTACCTATGATCCTTATCATAAAGAAATTAAGTTTATTCTTGAAAGCGGAAAAACTTTTACTGCAAATATTTCTGATTTGCAGGACATTTATAAAGCGACTGAAAACGGGGGGATTGAAATAGATAATGAAAATCATATCTCAATAAAAAAAGGGGGTATAAACGAATCCATGTTTGACGAGGTTGTTAAAGATAAAATCAATCATACCGATACGTTACAACAAATTACTGAAAAGGGCAATTCAACCACTAAAGATTTACTTATAAATTCTGCTTCTCTGGGAGCTGATAGCAATGGTAATATTAAATTTGGTACAGATGCATTAAAGAGCAAAAACGAATCGACGCGTAACAACCTGGCTATCGGAAGTCAAGCATTATCGAAAAATGTTACCTGTCCCGATATGTTAGCAATCGGAAATCATGCGTTGAGGGAGTTTGACGGTATGGGTTCAGAATCCGATTGGATCACCAGCATTGGCCATAACTCCGCAACAAAATTAAGAAACGGCGCCAACTCTTTATTTGCAGGACACGGTGCCGGACAAAATTTAGAATCTTGTAACTTCGATACGTTTATGGGCGCATTAACCGGTGCGAATGCTATAAAATCTGTCAGCAATGTTCTGATTGGACAAGCAGCGGCTTACAACGCTCAACAATTGACAGATGATACTGCTATTGGTCATCTTGCATTGGGAAAATATAAAGGAGTGGATTATAAATCATCTACAGACAGTAAACCCATGACCTCGGGAGGTAATATTTCTATTGGTAAATATGCTTCATATAAAACTCTATATGGTCGCGAAAATACATTTATCGGACACCAATGCGGATATGATTTTTTAAATTACGGTGAATATAACACCTATTTGGGTTCCGGTATAACCAAAGGTTACAATCAAGTATATGGTAATACGAGTGTTGTTATTGGTGCATATGCCAACTTGCCGATGAGGTTTGATCTAACCAATAAATTGGTGATCGATGCCAAAAGACCGGAAGATCCTAAAAGTGATCCTTTAGTTTACGGAGATTTTAAAGAGAAATGGTTTAAGATAAACGGGAAACACAGACTTAATTATGAGTATACGCCCCATGCGGATTTAAACCGAGATTTTAAACCAAGCCTTATTCTTGTTTCTGACGATGAAGGTACTGTGGGAGTAACGAAATATGTAGATATAGTTAAGGCTACTTATTCACATGAATATGAAATTAATGATTCTGAGTTTTCGAAGATATGTTCTTTTTCTTTTAATCAATTCAACGGTCAGGCATTTTTAAATCTATTATTAGATGGGATTGATGCTAATTTGAATAATAGCATTTCAACGGCATATATACGTTCAAGTGTTATAAATAATTCCAGGATAGTTAAAGGTCTTCAAGAAAACAAAACGGATAATGTCAACTATAAGCTTTATTATAAAAAAGAATTTGGAAAAACAGATGATTATATTTTTCAACCTATAAGCCAAGATAATGGTACAAATGGCGTGACTTTCCCGATCAAAGGTTTGCCCGGCACTTCTGTTATCTGTATTGATAATAAATATGTTCATGTTGCTTATGCTGATGATAGTAACGGAAATGGATTCTCTATTACGCCTGAAGGTAAAAATTTTGTAGGTATATATGTCGATCGTATTTCTCAAACTATCGAAAACCCTAAATTATATACATGGAGCTCAGTTACAGATCTTCTTGCGGTCAATGATGATGTAATAACTATATCTTGCGGTGAATTCGAAGGTAAAAAGCATTATTTACATGTTGCATATGCCGACAATGATAAAGGAGATGGATTTTCCACTGATAATACTAAAAAATTTATAGGACTTCTCTTGGATACAAATGAAGTAAATCAACAATTTTCTCTTTTTCTTAAATCTGAAGATGCAGACATGAAAGTTCAAGTCAGCGTTTTATCTTTGAATGAGAAAATGGGCAGAATAGATTTTATCCAAGATGAAAAAATAGATTACAATAAATTTTCCACTGAATTTTCAGTTTTATAATAATTTAATATTCTAATTATTTAATAAAAAAGCCTCATTTAAGAGGCTTTTTTAGTTTATATATTTATGTGTGTAATTTTATACACAATTTAATTTTTAAAAAAGGTACATTTTAATTTTCGGATTATAAACTGTCCTTATATAATATTTGATATAAGTTTTTAAGCGTATTTTATTACCATTATTTTTAATAATTTTCATTATTTCTTTCATTTTGGTTGCTCCCCCGTAATTATAGGACTCTAATAAATCTTTATCTAGATCAATAGTAAATTTATCTTTTTTAACTTTCTTTAAATAAGTATTTATCCTAGTTTTAGCCATGAATCGTTCGTCAAAATCATTTTCGTTATCAAGACTAAAGCATAAACTATCCTTTCTATAGGTAATACAATATAGAGGAAAATCATCAACGGAATAGTTTTTAGATAACTCACCTGCTTTGATAACAAACAAAGCCTCTTCCCCTATTCTTTCTTCATCAAAAATTAAGTTATTTTTTTCGATAAAATTTCTGTTAAACATTTTAGCCCATACTTCCCAATTTTTATATATCAATTGATCTTTTGCTTTTATTTTATTATATCGCAACTTTTTGAAATATTTTTTTCTTGTTTTGAGTAAATATAAATGTCTAGTAGATTTCTGTAACGAATTACTTTCTACACTGGTAGCCAAATAATAAATTATTTCTTCAGTACTATCTTTATATTTATCTAGTGCATTTAAAAAATTTGGATTAAAAAAGTCATCGGAATCTGCAAATAATAGCCATTTTCCTTTAGCTTTTTGTAATCCTATATTACGTGCGTACCCAACTCCTTTACCCTCTTTGGTAAAATATATTTCGACATTTTTTCTATTGTATCCGGGAAACTTTTTAAAATCTACATATGAAGAATCACTGTCGTCATCAATAATTATAATTTGTATATCATCTCTATAAGGAATTGAATTTAGACATCTTTGCAATAATTTTGGTGTATTTTTATGTGGAATAACTATAGAATAGGTATACATATAGGAACTTTATTTAAAAGATTTTTTTAAATAAATTTTTAATCGCTTGGAGTAAGGAATGTTTTTTATATTATTGAAAAGTTCAACGCTTATATATTCCGGGATTTTATTTGTAGGGGTTGTAAGGTATATTTTCCTTAGTAATTTATTTCTATATTCTTCTGTTCTTTTTAGTAATTGATTTAATTTGTTTTTCTTACAAAAGTCTATTCGATCTTTCAATGCTTCGATAAAAGCGATTTCTTTCTTATATGAAAATTGTTCATAAACTTTATTGGTAATACTATTTGCCCTTTTAAAATAATAATAAAGAATTTGATCCAATTCACATATTTTATGGGCTTTAAACATAGTTTTATACCAAACATATTCATCTTCACATATTTTTACATTTTCAGGAAATCTCAATTCATCCCATAAATATCGTTTGTAAAGCTTATTCCAAATAACTACATAACGAACGGTATCTTTCTTGTAAGTAAAATTTTTAATAAAATTATATCCATTGTATTCATTGCTATTATATAAAGAACGGTTATCCTCCTTTATTTCATTGAAATGGGTAAAATTTTGAAAATTACATAAAATGAGGTCACTATTCGTCTTAATCAATGTATTATATAGAATTTCATAGAAATGTACAGATATAACATCATCAGGGTCTACAAATCCAATGAACTCACCTTTTGCTCTCTCTAACCCTCTATTCCTGGCAATTGATGTTCCTTTATTTTCCTGATGAATAACAACAATCCTGGAATCTTTTTTTGCATATTCATCGCAAATAAATCCGCTAGAATCAGTAGATCCATCATTAACCAGAAGTATTTCCAAATTTGAATAAGTTTGATTTATTACAGAATCTAAACATCTACTTAAATATTTTTCTACATTATAGACGGGAATTATTACTGATATCATTTATTAGCCGGATTTTTATTAAAAAATAATTGTAATTGATTTTCAAATTCTAATTCTTCATTTAGAACTTCGTTTCTGTACTCATTAAAATCCAAAATGGCATGATTATAATTTGTCATAGAATATTCTATTTTATCAATAATTTTTGAAAGCTCATTTTTTGCATATTTAAATTTATATCCCATTGGAATATTCAAATCTTGTTGATATTTTGAAGAACCACCCATACCTGAAATAATTATACATTTCATTACTGATGATTCTCTTAACATTTTGTCTCTTCCGGGATTGTATCCAAAATCTATATATACTTTTGCTTTTTTCATGGTCTCAACCACTTGATCGGGTGTCATATTCTTTATGGCTATCCATGTATACTTCGAGCTTTTCTTTTGTATGGATTTTAAATCTTTATTATTTTTTTTAGGATTATAGATTATTATATTTTCTTTATTAACTAAATTTTTAATTTGATTACTTTTTGCTAAAAAAAGAGGATTTATATAATCACACACAAAAGATATCTTATTTTCCGGTATATGGTTTTCGATAAGATATATATAGGATCGGTAAGATTGTGCCCAATGAAACACATCAGGAAGATTTTCAAAATGGTACTCTTGCTCTTCTTGCTGACCTTTAAAATATTTTGAAATATAAAATTTTAATCCTCTGTGTCGATTCTTCATACAAATTGAATAGAAATCAACACTTAACCACCAAACGATCTTCTTACTTTTTTTAAACTTGAAAATATAATTGGTAAGGGATTCCGGAATGATAATAACATTATTGGGATGATCATCAATAGTCTCAATCTCTGATGTATCGTAGATATTATAAACTTGCGGTTTTGGATTTACATTAGATTTTTTATGTATATAATACATTTTAGCATCTAATTTAAAAACAGTTCGTAATTTATGACTTAATTGATGTAATGCTTCGGGTCCACCGGTTGAGATATTTGCAGGACAAATTATATATATTCTTGATGGATAAGTTATTATCATAATGTCTTCTAGCTCTGCAAATGTAATCAATTCTTACATTCTATAGAATTCCACAGATGTTTTTTTATTAAATTTACGTTACTAATTTCTTTACAATGAACATAGTTAAATGTTTAAAAAACTACTTTACATTTACTAATTATGCTAAACATGTAGAAAAAGATGAAGCAAACTATCCTCATGAAATTCTCTTATCATATAGGATTATGAACCATCCTTTTGTTTCTTTAGAACGGTTAGCTAATCAGATGTTATGGATACAAAATTCACTTTCTAATGTAGTAATTAAACCCAATCAGGTATTTTCTTTTTGGAAAGTTTTAGGTGATCCCGTTCATATGTTACACAATTCTGATTCAACATTCTTATATGAAATATACAGCAGTATTATTTACCATCTGGCACTAATAAGTGGATTAGCAATACTTGAGAGACATCCTTCAACGGTAGATCATTTCACTGAAGATCAAAGAATATATCCGTTAGGTGCGGAAGCATTAGTGTTATATAAATCCAGAGATTTAAAAATTAAAAACGGTTATGCTTTTCCTATAAAATTTAATTTTCAAATTAAAAATCAAATTTTGAATGGATCTATTTTAAGTTCAGAAAAAATAATACGTAACGAAGTAGTTTTTACCAATAGAGATTTTAAAAATTTCAAGGAAGTTTTAACTCGAATAAACCGTAGAACTACAGAAGTTTCCTTTTATAAAAAGAAACTATAAAAATATAGCTTCATGTATTCTAACATGAAGCTACGTTTTGTAAAAATTTTTATTAACTGTTTAAATTTAAAAACTTTTTATCTATGAAATCATGAATTGAATCTTTCAAAAACTAAAATTTCTTGTCCATTATTATAAAATGATAAAATTGAATCTCCTTCTCTAATTTCATCAATACTTTGCATAGCATTTAAAAATTGAGATTCATCAAAATCACAAGGCAATTCAGTTGAAGATAATCTTGATAAATTAAAGATAGTATTTTCCCAAGTATAGTAGGCAGTAAATTTGTTACAACCTGTTGTTCCGTAAATTTGTTTCCAAGGTTCATCAAATCTCATTAAGGGTAAATTTTCGTATAAATCAGAAGCATTTTGAGAATTCAATCTAACTAATCTCCATTTCACTACATTCTCATCACCTAGATAAACCATTATTTTATCTAGTTTGCCCTTAGGTTTTTTAGTTATATTAGTTCCTTGATCCTCTACTTTTATAGTAATTACATTATCTGCGTCATCGATTGTATCGGTACTTATAGTAACTTCATCAATCGGTTGATTTATTTGAACTTCGTTATAATCTTTTAATGCTTTTTTTGATGTTCCACAGCTAGTGATTAAAAATAATGGAAATAACCCTAAGAAAATTAAATGAAAATCTAATAAACTTTTTTTCATAATATTTAAGAATGTATTGTACGATTAATTAACTTTTTGAGCATAATAAATATTAGGTAAAGATATAAAAAACCTGCAATAACAACTATTTTTTTTATATTTTTTTTTCAAACAAAAATAAGATTTAAGTTTCAAAATTAATTTTATTTTGTTGAATTAATTGACACAAAATAACTTAAGCTTTATATGGGTCAAAAATTTTTATTTGAAAGTACTATGAATGAGTAAGGATTGAATACTATCATATTTATATATTTGTAATATTCAAGACAATAATACAGACTAAAAGTAAATAAATTATTCTCTATGCATCTAACCGGACAACTAACCAAAATGATAACCGAATATAATTCTCCTATTCAGTATTATCTAAATTTTAATGATGAAATAATTATTATAAATCAACTATTAGATAAAAAAATCAAAATACGATTTGATCATTATAAATGTCTGGGATGTGGTTTGGATAAAGAAATATTTGCCATGGGATATTGTAAGGATTGCTATTTTACTTCTCCCTATGCAGGAGATTGGATCCTAAGACCTGAATTATCTAAAGCCCATTTAGGTATGGAAGACAGAGATTTAAGTGTTGAATCTCAAGCTCAACTTCAGCCTCACATAGTTTATTTAGCAAACTCCGGTGGAATTAAGGTTGGTGTCACAAGAAAATCACAATTACCTTATCGTTGGATCGATCAAGGGGCCGAGTATGCCATAAAATTAGCAGAAACTGAAAATAGATATGAATCAGGAGTCATTGAATCCATTCTTAAAAAGCACGTTTCAGATAAAACCAATTATAGGAAAATGTTGAGAGAATCAGTTCCCTATATAGATTTATCAATTGTGAAAAATGAGCTTAAAACATTTATACCCGAACAATTAGAAAATTATATTTTAGAGGATAACGAAATTTTTAACTTTCAATATCCAGTAATCGCATACCCACATAAAGTAAATTCGGTAAACCTTAAAAAGGTTTTTGAATTTGAAGGAATTCTAAAAGGTGTTAAAGGTCAATATTTGCTTTTTGATAATAATATGGTGTTTAATGTTAGAAATCATGAGGGATTCGTAATCGACTTAATCCTTTGATTTTACTAAAGATAATTCATTATCTATCAACCTGTTATTATATTGTTGAATATACGATTTTATTTTTAATTCAAGGTTTTCTTTAGGATAATTTGAAATTGAATGTTGTAATAAACTGTCTTTTGTATAATCATATACACGTAAAATCTTTTTACCGTCAAAAGTAGCATAATACTGATTGATTAAAAATCTATAAATACCTTCATTAAAATTGGCAACCACTCGATCTTTACTTTCAACGGGATTTCCAAAAGAAAAAATTTGTCCTTTATAACCCAGATAATTCAAAACTTCAGGGTAAATATCAATTTGACCCATTAATTTATTTTCTGTTTCCTTTAATTTAGAATTAGAAGGATCAAATAATAATATAGGTATTGAATAATTACCAATTTCTGTTAAAAAATATTCAGGTTTTGCCCCTCCTCTACTTGTATGATCGGGAGTTAAAACAAAGACCGTATTAGTATACCATTCTTGTTTTTTGGCATTTTCAAAAAATTTTCTTAAAGCAAAATCGGAATAAGCAATACTCTCGTGAATATCTCTATTTCCTTTAGGAAATTTATTTTTATATTGTTCTGGAATGGTATAAGGAGAATGCGAAGAAACGGTAAAAATAGTTGAAAAGAAAGGTTGTTTAAAAGTATTAAATTTTTTTAGTGTAAACTGTAAAAATTCTTCATCAAAAATCCCCCATACTCCATCATATCCCCCTTTTTCCGTATATTCATTTTTACCATAATAATTATCATAACCGGAAATACGGGCAAATTCATTGAAATTTTGACTTCCATTAAATGCGCCGTGAAAAAAAGATGTATTATATCCTTCTTTTTTTAAAACAACATTAAATCCATCGATATGATTAAAGGAATAAGGTGAAGATATATAAGAAACTTCCATTAGACAAGGTATAGATGTAATTACTGATGGTACTGCATCAATTGATTTTAATCCGTTAGCAAAAGCATTGGTATAATATCTGCCCTCTGTTAGTAAAGAATCTAAAAACGGTGTTAATTTCCTACCTTCAAATTGTTGGTAAATATTTTCTTTTCCAAAACTTTCCAAAATAATAATTACTAAATTCTTTTTATTAAAAATTCCATCCGAATTGATATCTATTATTGGTTGATAAGTAGTTTTTAATTGTTGAGGGGTAAAATAATTCTTCTTTTTTAAATTATCTTTTTTATTTATAGTTTTAAAAATTGTAAAAGTTGTGTTTAATACCACTGCGGTATTTTGGGGATAATCGGTATAATTTATAGCATCAACCGTTTTAATTGGAGCTCTTTGGATTCCTCCTCTTCCCAATAATATAATTAAGCCGACAAATAATAAAAAAACTAATGAGCTCACGAAGATACCTTTCCATCCGTTTTCTTTTTCTTGTCTGTATGATGTTTCAGGAATAAATTTCCAAAAACAAAACATAGCCACTAAATATCCTAAAAAAATATACCAATATTGAGCTAAGAATACAGGAATTAGTCTGAGTATATCTCCTTCCATACCGGAAGCGGTAATCAATGCATAGGTACTTCTTTTATTAGTATATATATAATATTTTATATCAATGAAATTGACTCCTATAAAAAAAGCATTGATTAAAAAAAATAATATTTTTAAACTTTTTTGATAGGTACGATTATACTTGAAGTTGCCCGGAATCGTACTTAATACAATTATGAGTATATTACTTAAAAAAATTGCTGCCAAATCAAATCGTAAGCCTCCTAAAAACTCCGATAATCCTATGTTTTTGAAAAAATGAAAATTGAACACATAGAAAATTGCTCTACAGAGTTGGTAACAAAAAATTAAGAGCAAGATTCTAAGCAATAACTGTTTTATGCTTAATTTATAATTCATAATAACAAGTGAATAGTTAGTAATACAAAATTATATAATTTTTCATCAATTTAATCAATAAAATTTGTCTTTTTTTAATAATTTGATACTGATTCTGAGTATAACATAAAAAATTTAATCTCATTCCATATTTTTTTCCTAGTTTTGTCTTTCTAATTATTAACTATGGCTGAATATAAACTTATATTACCTCCTATGGGAGAAGGTATAATGGAAGCTACAATTACCGGATGGGTTAAGAATGAAGGAGATTATGTAGAAGAGGATGAAACTATTGTTGAAATTGCGACAGATAAGGTCGATTCAGATGTCCCTTCCTCCATTTCGGGAAAACTACTAAAAAAGCTCAAAGAAGTAAATGATATTTGCAAAATTGGAGAAGCTTTTGCTATATTAGAAATTGAAGATGCTGATGAAAAATCATCTGCTGTTTCTAAAACCGAAATATCTTTAAATCAGGATGATACTTTAACAATCAATACTTCTATAAATGTACCTAATATAACAGCTGAATTAGAAAAACCTTTGGTTTCTAATTCTGAACTACATAACAGTAATGCTTCTAAAAGTACGTATTATTCACCCTTAATTAGATCTATTTGTAAAAAAGAAAATATTTCTCAATCGGAATTAGATTTATTACAAGGTACTGGATTAAACGGTAGAATTACAAAAGAAGATATCCTTTCCTATTTAAAAAGTAGAAATCTTTCCGCTACCATAAAAGTATCACCTATACTGGAACCGGTTCATAATAGCCCTAAAGTATCAGAAAATACATCTGATACCTCTATATTAAATTCTTCTCCTTCCATATCGGATGGTGATGAAATTATAGAAATGGATCGAATGCGTAAGCTTATTTCTAAAAATATGCTGCAAAGCAGACAAATTTCGGCTCATGTTACTTCATTTGTTGAAGCAGATGTTACCAATATAGTACTTTGGAGAAATAAAAATAAAGATTCTTTCTTCAAAAATGAAGGAGTAAAGCTCACTTTTATGCCTATGTTTATTCAGGCAATTGTTAAAGCAATAAAAGATTTTCCTATGATTAATATCTCCGTAGATGGGGATAGAATTATAAAAAGGAAAAATATTAATATAGGTATAGCAACTGCTGTTCCTAATGGCAATTTAATTGTTCCAGTTATAAAAAATGCTGATCAGTTGAGTTTATCCGGGCTTGCAAGATCAATAAATGATTTAGCAAATCGTGCAAGAAATAATCAGCTAAAACCGGAAGATACCAATTGTGGAACGTATACTTTGAGTAATATTGGAAGTTTTGGAAACCTTGCAGGAACGCCGATCATCAACCAACCTCAAGTTGCTATTATGGCTGTTGGATCGATTGTTAAAAAACCGGCAGTTATTGAAACTCCACAAGGAGACATGATAGGTATACGCCATATGATGATTATCTCACATACCTATGATCACAGGGTCATAGATGGAGCTTTAGGAGGTGCTTTTGCTAAAAAGGTTTCTGATTATTTAGAAAAATTTGATCCTAATACAAAATTTTAAATTTGAAATATATTTTAAAAATTAATTGTAGCCTATGAACATTCATTCAATACAATATTATATATTTCTAATTATATTTAGTTGCCTTTTGAGCAGTTGCGATAAGAAACAAACGATAAAAACTTCTACCCAAAATGATTCTTTATCAGTATCTTCTTCAATTAGGGATACTTTACCTAAGAAATTTATCGGTACTTATCAAGGAAGTATTTCATGTGATGATTGTGAATTTGTAGTTTTGACTTTAGATCAAAGTAATACGTATAAGTTAAAAATTCAACTTTTTAATGATGAAGATTCTAAAGGATCAATTATTTATGAACAAGGTAATTTCAATTGGGATAGAAAAAATTCAACGATAGCTTTAGATAAGTTTGGTTTTAAATTTAAAGCTTTTGAAAAAAAACTGTACTATCTTGACAATACAGGTCAATACGATACTGAAGAATATTTACTTAAACAATAAATTATATAATTAATCAAGTAAGATTAATATTACTTGATTATTTCATTCTCAGTAAATTTTGTCGATTTTTTGAAATAAATATTTAAAATTCTAAATCATAATTAGAGATAGATAAACTTATTAAAATATTTTTTTCATTAAAGTAAAAAGTAGTATAAATTTTATCTGACACTACTTTATATGTAGGTTGTTTCGTATTTTTAAATTTTATTAAACGCTTAGCATATATTTTTTCAATAGAACTTAGAGAAGATTGATGTAAGACAATTGAATTTAATAATTCCACTGAATTGGTTCCTCCATAATTGAAACTAACCAATGAAATTTTATCATTACTTCCTAATCGCCCGCCCCCATCTGATATTGCACTAATTTGAAAACCATTCGTGAAATCCCAAGTATAAATGTTTCCTGAACCTTCGATGGGTTCTGCACCCGTATAAGTAGCTATAGTATTGATTGCCTCTATTTTTTGCGGTAATTTAAATCCTTTAGCAGTAAAAAATAATTCTTTAATTTTAGCCGCAGATTTGGGACCTAAAATAAGGCTTTTCTTTTTTAATTTAGTAGTTGTTATCCTATTGGTTTTATTTTGTGAAAACAGCTCTCCGCTGTTTAAAATCATTAGTAGAGTGAAAACGAATACAATTTTTTTCATTATAATTATTTTAGTATCTTACAATATATCTAATTTTTTTGGCTTTAAGATTACAATTTCAAACTGTAACGTCTGTTTTAGCCTATTGTTTGAATCCATTAATTTATGGAACAAACATTTGTTTTATTTTATAAGTAAACTTTGAAAAAATAGAGGTAAAAAAATACTTGTTTTCCGTCTGATTAGTAGAGAAACTAATAAGAGCTACAAGATTATGATCATTATCGGCTAATTTTAAAAGCTTGATTATGATTTTTTCTTTATCTAAAGATGATAAAAACTTTATACATTTTAAATTTTCAATTATAATTTGCTTACGAACTTCTTTATCACTTTTTAAAAGTAAGAAGTTGATATTTTCATCAGACAATAATTTTTCCAACCCTGAATATAACGCATTTTTACTTATTTTATTAATGCCTCTATCATAAATAAATTTACGAATATCTTGAAACTTTTTTAAAAAAATATAAGGTGTAATGGGTTGAGAATAAGAAGATATTTTTTTTCTGTACCTTACGTCATAATTTTTACGAAATTCTTCATTAGATAAAATATGATATGCTTCGTTAATATCTATAAAAAGCTTTTCATTATCTTTATTATTTAAATTCCTGTCAGGATGATATTTTAGAGCTAATCTTCTATAAGATTTTTTAATTTCCTTATGCGATGCAGTCGGATCGACTTCTAATATAGTATAAAAATCTTTCATTATTTTAGGCTACAACCAGTATTAAAAAGAACATTCGGCACAAATATAAGCTATTTAAAATACATTTACACCGATTGATAAACATTTAAACGAAAAAAGACTATTTAAAAATAGTCTTTTTATAGGATATAAGATAGTTATAATCACTACGATTCACAGCTGCTGCAATTAACCAAATTAACCACCAACTCTTTGGCCACACTTTGACTTCTTTGATAATAAAGAGTTTTAATACCTAATTTCCAAGCTTCTATTAATAATCGGTTTACCTCTTTTACCGGAAGTTCAGCAGGTATATTTAAATTCAAAGACTGGGATTGGTCCACATATTTTTGTCTTATAGAGGCTTGTTGAACAATTTCCAATTGACTGATCTCTTTAAAAGTTTTGAAAACTTGTTTTTCTTCGTATGATAAATCTTTTAAATGTTGTACACTTCCACCATTTAGCATAATACTTCTCCAAGTGTCTTCATTATTAATATTTTTCTCTGTAAGAAGCATATCCAAATACTTATTTTTACGCATGAAATTACCTTTAGAAAGACCCGCTTTGTAATAATTGGAACTGAACGGCTCAATCCCCGGCGAGGTTTGACCTAAGATCGCAGAAGATGAAGTGGTTGGCGCAATAGCCAATAAAGTAGAATTTCTTCTTCCGTAACCTTTTAATAATTCTGGTTCTCCGTAAATTCTGGCTAAATCTTCAGTTGCTTTATTGGATTTATCCTGCAAATATTTAAAAATCTCAACGGTTTTTTGTTTAGCAACCATTCCTTCAAAAGGAATCATGTTTTTTTGCAAATAAGAATGCCATCCTAAAACTCCCAGGCCTAGTGCTCTGTGCTTTTTAGCAAATTTATTTGCGGGTGACAAGTAATAATTACCTTCTGTTTTTACAATAAATTCCTGTAAAACGGCATCCAAAAAGAATACGGCTAATTTTACTGCTTCCGTGTCTTTCCATTCATCATATAATTCCAAGTTCATGGATGAAAGACAACATATAAAAGATTCTTCTTCTGTGGAAGGAAGCATAATTTCTGAACAAAGATTAGAAGCATGGATAACCATTCCTTTATCTTTGTATACCTGTGGTTTATTTTTATTAATATTATCAGTAAAGAATATATAAGGTAAACCTTTTTGTTGACGACTTTCTAAAACTTTAGCCCAAATTTTTCTTTTATCAATATCTCCGTCAATCATTTCCTGCATCCAATAATCAGGAACGCATATACCGAAAAATAAATTTTGAATGGGATTTCCTATATCGCGTATGGATAAAAATTCTTCAATATCGGGATGATCAATATCCAAATAAGCAGCAAAAGCTCCCCTTCTCACTCCCCCTTGAGATATGGTATCCATGGCAGTGTCAAATAATTTCATGAAACTTACCGCTCCACTACTTTTGCCATTATCCGAAACCGCTGATCCTCTTTCTCTTAAAGCTCCAAAATAACCGGAAGTACCTCCGCCAATTTTGGTCTGCATGATTACTTCTCCTAATTTATGAGTTATTCCTTCTATACTGTCAGGAATATGAACATTGAAACATGATATAGGCAATCCTCTTTCTGTTCCCATATTTGCCCATATGGGTGAGCTTAAACTCATCCAGCCCCTTTCAATCATTTCCTGAAAAGCTTCTTTAAGTTCAGGTTTGTATAATCGTTGAGCTGCAGCGGAAGTAATACGATCAATTGCTCCTTCAACCGTCTCTCCCTTTAGAAGATACCCCCTATTTAATATTTGTTCACTTTCCGAATTTTTCCACCAAAGTTTTTCGCTCATAATATATATTAATCTAATCTTTTAACCATTAATTCTAATTTACCTTTTAATCCGGTTTCATTATTTACTGCCATTCTTCTTAAAAAATACCCGTTATCTTTTCCTTCTTCATCAATAAAAGGCATTTCATATATTTCAGATAAAGAAAATGCTCGAAGATATCCTGAAATTATTTCTACTAACTCCTCCCATATTTCTATATGACGATCTCTGTCTTCTAATTTGGTAGCAATTTCTCTTTCGATGGTTGCATTAAAATCAAGATATATAAAATTGGCTTTAATTAAATAAAAATCTCCCATTTAAAATAAATCGTTTTCAGTTATACTTTTATCATATTTGGTATATTCGGTAGGTCTTTTCGCAAAAAAGTCGTCCAAACTATTGGCAAATACTTCCTCTTCAAACCATGCCATAGGTTTGTATTGCTCAGGTGTAACATGATACAACCGTTCCATTCCTATTTGTTGTAAGCTTTCATCTACCCTGAATTTCATGAAGTTTAGAAGATTTTCTTTTTCAATTGAGTTTACTTCTCCTTTCTCAAATATCCAATCTAATATTTTACCTTCAATGATGATTGAATTCTTAACGGTATCTTGAATGTGCTTAATGGTATCTTCATCAAAAAAGTCGGGATATTCTTCTTTAATTTTATTAACTAAATAGATTCCCGCATTGGCATGAATTTGCTCATCTACCGAAGTCCAACCAATGATATTGCTAACATTTTTCATCAGACCCTTAAATCTTGTAAATGATAAGATTATGGCAAATTGACTGAATAAAGATACATTTTCAATAAGAATAGTAAATAAAATAAGTGATACTACGTATTTTTTTCGGTCATCGGATTTAGCATATTTTAATGCATTATCTAAGTATTCCACTCTTTCCCTGATAACGGGAATTTCCAACAACTTTTCGAATTCATTATTATATCCCAAAACCTCCAACAATCTTGAGTAAGCTTCTGAATGTCTAAATTCACATTCCGCAAAAGTACTTCCTAATCCATTGAACTCCGGCTTTGGAAAATGCTGATATATATTTCCCCAAAAACTTTTAACAGCAACCTCAATTTGGGCAATTGCTAATAAACTGTTTTTGATTGAATTTCGCTCTCTGTCTTCTAAATGCGAATGAAAATCCTGTATATCGGCAGTAAAATCTACTTCTGAGTGTACCCAATAGGCATGATTGATTGCCTCTGTAAATTGTAAAATTTCAGGGTATTCAAAAGGCTTGTAATTAATTCTTCTATCAAATATTGACATAATCCTTAATTTATTTTTCTTTTTTTAATAATTTTTACTTTATTTTTAAAAGACAGAAAATTCTTTATAAGAGCAGGTCTCGTGTATAATTTTTAACTTATACAAACTCTTATATTCAAATTTTATAATCTTATGATTTTTATAATTAACTTTCTTTCAATTAATTAATTCTTTTGTTTTAGGCTCTTACTATGTATTTAAAATTAAAAATATTTAACATATTTGCCCCTAGAGAATTTCAAAAGATATTAAGAAGTTATAAACACACAATTTTATTTTGAATTGAAAAAACAAGTTTTTTAATTCCTCGAATCAGTTCCCCATTTTAATTTTTCCCGAAGATTTTTAAAATAAGAATAATTATTATACTTGACTATTTTTATTTTAAATGGTGCTTTTTTTATGATTATTTCATCGTCTATTCCTACCGTATTATATCGTGAATCCAGACACAAGGAATATTTTTCCGATCTACTATGAACTTTCAACCGTATTTCTACATCATCTTTTAAAATTAATGGTCTTACATTTAAATTGTGCGGACAAATTGGGGTAATAACAACAATATCGGCTTTAGGATAAATGATGGGTCCTCCACAACTTAAAGAATAGCCGGTTGAACCGGTAGGAGTTGATATAATTAAACCATCTGCCCAAAAGGTATTCAGAAATATATTATCTACATAGGCATCTATGGTTATCATTGAGGTTGTATCCTTACGCATTACTGCAGCTTCATTTATGGCATAAGGCAAGAATTTATGAAAATTACTTTTCACTTCTAATACGGAACGTTCACTTATAGTACAATTACCATCTAAAATATGGGGCAATTCCTTTAAAAATTCATTTTTCTGAAATGTGGCTAAAAATCCTAATCTTCCTGTATTGATTCCCACAATCGGAATATTAGATCCTTTAATATAAGCCACAGTTGACAAAATAGTTCCGTCTCCGCCAAAAGTAAATAATAATTTGGTTTCTTTAGGAAGCCCTTTCTTTTTGGTGAAAGGAATAAAGCCGGGATTTTTTAATCCTAACATTTCTTCTAATTCCTTCACGTAGGATTCATATACATAAATGGTTATACCTTTTTTTTCTAATTGTTGAAAAAAAGCCGCATAAAGTTCATAATCTTCTTTGTGAACTACTTTTCCATATACACCTACTATCATTGAATTATAATTAATTTATACTTCCATAAATTTTTGCAATTGATCAAATCTCTCTTTTAAAAGTTCTTGCTTGGAATCTTCAAAGTATTTGTTGGAAATTTGATATCCAAATCTCTCGAAAGTATCTCCAATGGAACTTATATTTTCTGCACTAATCTTAAGTACTATTTGAGTTGAGTCTTCATCGGTATTGACTAATAACATCCCTAATATCCTTCCATTATTGCTTTCAACAATATTTGCTATTTCACTGGTAGAATATTTTTTTATAGGAGTCGTTATGATCATATAAACTCCATATTCGGTAGTAAACTGAAAGGAGGCCAATTCATCAATAACTGTTTCTTCTAATACTACTCCCAAAAATTTTTCTTGGTAAGATAAGATTGGAATTATATTAGTTTCATTTTCGCTAAAAACGCGTAAGGAATCAAAAAGTATAGCACTATCAAGTAGATAGAACTGTTCTAAATCTAAAAGATGATCTTTTAATGATTCTGATTTATCTAAATCTCTAATGATATTTAACCCTATATTTCCTTTTACTCTTCCTTTACTTATAACAGGATAATGGCTAACTCCCAGATCAATCATCAATTGCTCTGCTCTTGCAACGCTGTCATTTTCATAGAGAGTTAATACATCATTTGAAATATAATTGGTAATTATCATTATGCTAAGATATAATAAGATTTTTGAGTAACCAAAATTTTAAAATTTTGTTCATCTCTTTTTAATTATTTTTTTAAACACCTCTGTATAAGATAGTTTAATAAGATTTTTTATAAAATCATCCGTTAAATTCCCATTCATAAAAACTGTATTCCAATACTTTTTATTCATGTGATATCCGGGTTGTATTTCCGAATAATTTTCTCTTAACTCCAATGAATATTCTGCCTCACATTTTAAAATTATTTTAAAATCCGGATCATATAGATTAGTTAATGCAAACATCTTACCTTTTACTTTAAAAACTAAAGTTTTTTCATCAAAAGGAAAACATTCTTCCACATCTATAAATTGTAAACAATACTCTCTAAATTCTTCAATATTCATAGATTGATTAGCTTAAATTTTAAAAATTTTAAATTTAAGATAAAAAATTAGATTATAAGATTTCATATTAGTACATTTGAATGAAATGCTATAAATTAGTTATCATATGAAAAAAATATTTTTTATAGTTTATTATATTTTGATAAGTATATCTCTTTATTCACAAAAAACATTTTTAATTAAACATTTTGATTCTGATTTTTATGCAAAACAGTGGGCCGGCTTTTATTTATATGATCCTGTGCAAAAAAAGGAAATTTTTAATTATAATGGTAATAAGTATTTTATTCCGGCATCCAATGTAAAAATTTTTACCTTATATACCGGATTGAAATTAATTTCTGATTCTATACCTTCCCTAAAATATGTTTCCAAAAATGACACTCTTTATATTTGTGGAACAGGAGATCCAACTCTATTGGAACCCTATTTTAAACAAAATAAAGTAATTGAATTTTTAAAAAATCGAAAAGAAACTATAGCTTTATTTACAAAAAATTTTGATGATACTATCTACGGCCCCGGTTGGTCTTGGGAAGATTATAAAGAATATTTTTCACCTGAACGCACTTCTTTTCCTATGTACGGAAATTTAGTAACTATTTCTTCACCAACTCAAGTATATCCCTCTTATTTTATAAATGATGTACTATTGGACCATAAAGAAATTGTAAGAGATTTAAGAAAAAATAAGTTTCATTACTCCGATAATAAAAAAATGGAGATACCCTTTATTACTTCCGATTCGTTAACTAAAATACTTTTAGAAAGAGAACTAAATAAATCCGTTTATTTAACCGAAAAATTTCCTGTTGAAAAACCTTCCTATTTATATAGTATAAACTGCGACAGTTTATACAGGAGAATGATGGTTGTAAGTGATAACTTTTTAGCAGAACAAATTCTTCTGATGGGAAGTCTTTCCATTTCAGATAAACTTAACAGTTCCTCTGCAATACATCATATGTTGTCTTCTTATTTAAAAGATTTGCCACAAAAACCCAGATGGGTTGATGGATCCGGTCTTTCCAGATATAATAATTTTACTCCTAAAGATATGGTTTATATTTTAACTAAGCTCTATGAAGAAATCCCGTATAAAAGATTAATTTCTTTATTTCCGGCAGGAGGTGTTAGTGGAACTTTAAAAAATAATTATAAAGGGAATCCGCCGTATATATTTGCAAAAACAGGAGGAATGAAAGGAATATCAAACCTGAGCGGATATTTAGAGACCAAATCGGGAAAAGTATTGATATTTAGCTTTATGAATAACAATTTCCAATATCCATCCGGAGAAATAAAGAAACAGATGGAAGAAGTATTGGTACATGTGAGAGATTTTTATTAATCAATGTTTTACAGCACATGTGGATATTTGCGTAGGAATATTTCTGCTAAATTCAATTCCAAATCCAAGTTCTCCGTAATCATTCCTCCCCCATCCCCATAAGCTCCCATCTTCTTTGATGCCTATACTATGCTCAAAACCGGCGGAAACTGTTTTCCATTGGGAATGATCCAATAATACGGGGAGATTTTTATTAACTTGGGTTCCGTCTCCTACTTGTCCGCTATTATTCTTTCCCCATCCCCAAAGTGAACCGTCTTCTTGTATGCCTAAGGAATGGTATTCTCCTGCAGCAACCATTTTCCATTTAGAATGACCGATACGAACAGGAAAATCTTTATCCCGATTGGATTTATCACCTAATTGGCCAAATTCATTATATCCCCAAGCCCAAAGGCTACCATCTGCTTGAATTCCTAAAGTATAGTCAAATCCGGACGTAATGTATTTCCATTTACTGTAACCAATTCGTACAGGAATAGTCGAGTATTTAAATTGGTCAGAACCTAACTGACCGTCTTCATTATTACCCCACCCCCACAATGTCCCGTCTTCCTGTATTCCCATACTATAATTAAAACCGGCCGTTATAAACTTCCATCTTGCATTTCCTATTTTAATTGGTTTATTTTTATCGTCGGTTGTGCCATCTCCTAACTGACCTTCTTCGTTGCTTCCCCATGCCCATAAAGTACCGTTTTCTTTTATAGCTAATGAGTGATATTCTCCGGCGGAAACACTTTTCCAATTGGAATGATCAATTTGAACCGGATAAATTTTAGTAAAATTTGTACCATTACCCAGCTGACCGTTTTCATTCAATCCCCAACCCCATAAGGAACCATCAGATTTTATACCTAATGAATGATTGTAACCGGAATACACTGATTTCCATTTTTTGGAAGGATCCACTTCGGCAGGAAGGGATTTGTTTTGGTCGGAGCCGTCTCCTAATTGGCGTTTATCATTTTTTCCCCAGCCCCATAAGGTGCCATTATTTTGTATACCTAAACTGTAATAATTTTTTACTGAAATTAATTTCCAGCAAGCATTAATTTGTGCATTTACATCAATAACATATATACCTGCAAATGCCAAAACTATACAAATAAATTTCATACAACTTTTGCTTCCCTGTTTTTAAGCGTACGTAACGGTAAATATAAATTTCTCAATCAGTAATTGAGATTTACTTATCAAAATAAATTTATATTATAAACAAAAGTTGTATGTTATTTATTGTTATATAAACAATTTTTTTATTTTATATCTTTATTTTTTACTGTGAAGTGAGCTTCTAAATCAATTTCTCCACCTAATAAAGCTGCAGAAGTGGCTTCAGGGTCTTTTTTTGCCGGTTGATGAAGTAAATAAATATATACCGTTGAAAAAGCTTGATCCTCTACGGTCCAGACCGTATGATGTCCTAACTTTCTGCCTAATGTATCAATATTATCATGATCAGCATATGTAATGCTTAACCCTTTAGAATCAACCTTCTGATAAAATACAAAATGATCATCGGCATCTTCAATAAAAATTTCATCGGTCACATCGTGTAAATGATTTTCATGTTGTGAATAAAATTTTATTTCAACATTATACGTTCCTGTGGGTAAGCTAATATCCGTAATCGGTATTTCGGTGCTTCCTTCCGGTACTTCGTAAACATATTCTCGAATTAAATTTGGATCTGAACTATTTCTAAATTGCAATATCACCTTTGACATTTCATCGTGATCGTGTTCCGGTAGGGAATTTAAAATGTCATCTCTGTCATGGGAAGAACAAGAAAAAATAGTAACTAAAAGTAAGGTTAACGGTAACCAATAGATTAAATTTTTTATTTTCATATATGTATTGTATATTTTTAAAAGTTAAATTGTATTTTTAATAAAAAGCTTCTTCCGCTTTCATCCGTATAATAACGCAACCGATTCATATAATCTCTGTATGCGGTGTCAAAAATATTTTTTACACCTAATGAAATATTCATCGTGTGTATAGTTGTGATATCGAATGAAAAACCGGTAATAAAATCAAATAGCTGATAAGCAGCAGGAGGAGAACTAATATCTAATGTTTCCGAAACCACTGCTCCATTTTTCACTATGTCAATTTCAAAATTATAATTAGGAAAGTGCGTTTGCTTAAACACCGAAGTGGAAGTAAGTTTTGCAAAATAATTTCTCCATTTTTTATTTTTATATTCTATTGAATTGATCCATTGCAAAGGAGGCATGGAAATTAAGGACGTTTTATTTTTTATATCTTTTCCTCTCAAATAAGAAAAATTAGTGGAAAATTTCAATGGTCCCAATATTTGATAATCAGCCATTACATCGATACCGTAAATTTTAGCATTGGTTTGTTTATATTGCCAAACCGGAAATGCTCCTCTAATAGTATATTCTGCACTTACAGGAATAGAGTTTATAAAGTCATTTATATAATTATAATAAGCCGTTAATTCAAAAGTTAGCTTATTATCCAATCCAAACCCTTTATAGGTCGTCATGAACTTATTAGACTTCTCATTTTTTAAGTCTAAGTCTCCCAATTCAATAGCTGCGGCTGAATGATGCAATCCGTCGCTAAATAATTCACTTGGATTAGGTGCTCGACTACTTAATGAATAATTGAATGTAATTTCATCAAACATTCCCAACTTTAATTTTAAGCCTAAAGTAGATGCAAAACCGTTATAGGTAAGAATCGGATTTACCAAATAATTGAGACCGGTATCTTTAAGTATTTTTTTTGAATATTTTTTATCGTAACCCAAAGATACCCATCGGCTTTTTTTATAAAATTTTAAAGCATCTATTTTTTGATGATCAAATCGTATTCCTCCTTCGATTAGTAATTTTTTACTAATATTAAAATATTCAATCCAATAGAAGGAATAATTATTTTTTTCATAAAAGGGGATTAATGGACTTACGCCGGTACCAGCATTTGGAAAATTTTCTTGATAAGAATAGCCGCTTCCTAATTTTGTTTTAAGTTTAGTTTGAGCAACCGATTCGTAATCTAAATTGAGAGTATGTGTAGTTAAATCCAAATTGAGAGATGCCTTGTCGGCAAGCTCGCTTCTTCTGATATCATATTCTTTCCGATTATTAAATTGATATCCGTACACTAAACTTAATTTACCAAAATTAAAATTATAATGAGTATTGAATTTAAATAAATTATGCTGAATTTTCTGTTTGGGCGCATCTATTTTCATCGTAAAATCATCAATAACTAAGGGTTGTTTATTATTGATGGCATTTAAAAGATTTTCCAGGTTACCTACATGCGCTGCTTTTAAAATACCAGTGTCTGAACCGAAATAACTATAGAATAATTCTATGCCATATTTTCTTTGATTTTTACCTATTTGAATTGAAAAATCATTTTCTTTAAGCCCCGTATTAGACATAATATTATTAGGCGCTGATAGATCTCCGGATCTTTTATAAGTACCTTGTAAGCGCATAGCCCATCCTTTTTTCCATCCTTTTTCAATTTGAGCTGTAGTATTTCCTCCTTTGCCATTGGAAACATAGGAAGTTATAAGACTTCCCGTAAGAGTATCTTTTGTATATAATTTTTTTGGTTCAACCAATACGATACCCCCGGTAGCATCGCCCGCATATTGTAATGCTCCCGCTCCTTTAATGATTGAAATAGAATTGGCAACATTAAGGTCAATATCCGGAGCATGTTCAACACCCCATTGTTGATCTTCCTGCCTTATGGCATGATTAAATATGGGCACTCGGCTGCTATGCAATCCATGAATAATTGGTTTAGCTATATTATTTCCCGTTTTTAATATACTTACTCCCGCAATCGAAGCTAATGCACTAGCTAAGTTAGTATCCGAAAATTCATTAATTTGATTTTTGGTTAATTTATTTTCTGTTGAAGTTTTAGTTTTTCCTAAAGATTTTCCAACAGTTACTATTTGTTGTAATTCTTTTTCTTTACGTTCTAATGAAATATCATGATTTAAATTATTCTTTACTGTTATTTCTAACGTTTGAGAACTATAGTTAGGATGTGAAATGATAAGTCGATACATTCCTGGACAAACATTGGAAATTGTATATTCTCCGGATAAATCAGTTATTGTTATGGATTCTTTTCCATTAGTTGCTATGAGCTGTATAGAACCGTTTTTTATTCCACGAGTGGAATGTAAATCGGTAAGTTTACCTTTAATATGCAAGGTACATTGAGCATACGATTTTATATTCAATAAAATAAGAAATGTAAAAAAAACGTATATTGTCTTTTTCATAAAATAAATAATATAAGGTATGACTTAATTGAAAAAAGTTATATCCTTTAAAAAAGATATAAATACGGATCTTTTTTTCTAATTTTTATTAAAAAATCCGCATCATATTATTATTTTTATGAAAATATGGGAGGTGGCCTGTTGAAATAATTAGATTTATTTATATTTTTATAAAATATAAAGGTATAAATATCTTCAGGGTGATTAATTATTCCAGAGTGATGATGAAGTATAAATGTTGGGTCTTCCGCTACATCAAATAATTGATATTTTCCTAAATGAAAAATAGTATGACATTGTTGGCAATGATCATGACTAATTTTGTTTACTTTATGTTGTTCTAAGTGAATATATTCCTGTATAGAAAATATCTTAAATACGAATACTATCGAAAATAAAAGATAGATAATTCGTATTTTATTGGAATGAAGAAATTTCACTTTAGATTGTATAAATTATTTGGAAGCAAATTTAAATAAAAAAAATCTTTCAACTTCATGAAAGATTTTTTATTTTATTATTTTTTGCTAACTACAGCTAATTTTTCTTTTTCTGTAATTTGTTTTTTTTCAAGTTCTTTGCCCAATTCAATAATGTAGTCATGCAAACTATCTTTTATTTGTGGATGGACTAAACCATATTGAATACTAGTTTTCATAAAACCGAATTTATCTCCTACATCATAACGGGTACCGCAAAAATTACGAGCAAATACTCTTTGAATTTTATTAAGTGTATCAATTGCGTCTGTTAATTGAATTTCACCACCTGCTCCGGGAGCTTGATTTTCCAAAATACTAAATATCTCAGGTGTCAATAAATATCTACCGATAATTGCCAGATCACTGGGCGCATCTTCGGGCTTAGGTTTCTCTACAAAGTTGAGCACATTATACAACCCTTTTTCTATTTCTCTTTCAGGAGCGATAATTCCATATTTTGAAGTTTCTTCATGGGGAACTTTCATTACAGCAATAGTAGAAGCATAGGTTTTTTCAAAATCCATAATTAATTGCTTTGTTAGTGGTATTTTATCTTCCATTATATCATCTCCTAACATTACCACAAAAGGCTCATTACCTACAAATGCTTTTGCTTGTAATACAGCATGTCCTAATCCTCTAGGATGAGACTGTCTAATAAAATGTAAATTTATATCAGTCGTTTCTTCAACGAGTTTTAATAATTCCGTTTTATGCTTTTCTCTAAGATTAGCTTCTAATTCAGGATTGGAATCAAAATGATCTTCTATAGGTCGTTTTCCTTTGCCGGTTACAATTAAGATATCTTCAATACCGGAGTTTATAGCCTCTTCTACTATGAATTGGATAGTAGGTTTATCTACAATAGGAAGCATTTCTTTAGCCAATGCTTTTGTAGCTGGTAAAAACCTGGTACCTAAGCCAGCAGCCGGAATAACGGCCTTTTTTACTTTTTTCATAATTTTATAAATAACGGTTAAAAATAGCTAGTTCAATAAAATATATAAATGATTTATTTATGTTTGTTAATTCATATTTTATTTTATACAAATATAGAAAAAATGAACTTCAATTTCTTTCAATGAACAATATTAAATTAATTATTTAAATAAAAAAACATTTTAAAAATTTAATTTTCTCGACGATAAAAATGATACAGAAAATCCTATAAATAATACAGTAATCAATACAATAAGATAGTTAGTAAGATCGAATTTAACCGGAAATGGCATAAAAGGATTTGCCATTACTAGTCCGAAATTAGATTGTAACCAGGTCAAAAAGGTTCCTAGTACTATACCTATAACAACTCCAAACATGGTTATGATAATACCAATGGTAAAAAATAATTTTTTTAATCCTGAAATGCTATATCCCAGAGCAATAAGTGATTTGGATTGATATTTCTTATCCAATATTATAATAATAATAGCCCCCGCTAGGTTAAATGAAGCAATTATAATTACTAAAATAAATATTAAATAAATAAACAATTGCTCTACTTTCATCATTTTTAAAAAAGAAGCATCTTGCTCTTGTCTATTTTGAATGATATAGTTCTTTCCCAGTTCGTCTTTTAATTGCTTTTGCAACGATTTTACATTGTTCTTAACTTTTAATTCAATTGAAAAAGCACTATTAGGGGGTAAATTCAAAAGATTGCGTGATAACTGTATGGGTACAAAAATATAATTTTCATATTGATCATTTAAAGCAAATACCCCCGTCATATGCACCGTTGCTTTTTTAAATGCATCATCCGTATTAGATATCAATTTTTTTCCCGGCTTAGGCATATATAAAGAAGCGTAATATTCTTTATCAATAGGAACACCCAGACGATAAGCTAAAGCATTACCAAAAGCCGCTTCATTATCAGAAGATGTGTTAGGAAATTTACCCGCTTGAAAACAAGTATCGATTTTTACAACTTTCAAAAAATTTTCATCCACCCCTTTAAGATATGCTATTTCATCCTTTTCATAAAACAAGACATATACTTTCTCTTCTATGACTTTCGTAAATGCTTTAACTTCTGAATGAGAAGAAAGAATTTTTTCAACCCGTTCAATATCAGGCAAGGTTTTGCCTGTTGCAGGTAAAATTCTTAGATCCGGATTTACATCACTAAAAAGTTTAATATTAAAACTCTCTAATCCACTAAACACCGAAAGGATAACAAACATTGCACAGGTAGCAATCGCTATGGCCGTTAAAGAAGTATACATAATGATACTTACAGCTTGAGTGCTCTTTTTGGATATAAAATACCTGAAGGCTATGTACCAGGATAGATTTTTCACAAATTACAAAATAGGATTTTCATCTTTGCCTTTTAAAGCTTTCTCTATCTTTTCAACTGTATCTAAGGTTACATCAAGATAAAATATCAATTCGGGAACTTGCCTTACCTGTTTAGCAATTCTATTACCTAAAATTTTTCTAATTTTTGGATTAAGAATTTGTATTTCCTTCATTAAGGCCTCTCTGTACTCTTGCGGATAAATACTTAAATAGACTTTAGCCACTCCTAAATCTGAAGACACTTTTACTTCGGTAACAGATATTAGTATTTTAGAATTCATCTCCGCTGATTGTTTCCTAAAAATTTCAGCTAACTCTTTTTGTAATAATTGATTTATTTTCTTTTGTCTATTGCTTTCCATAACTATTTTACAAATTTAGATAATTTTAAGTACTGCAAAAATTTTAATTTTATAATCTTATTTTTATTTAAATTTTCATATTATTTTATCATCACTACATTATATCTATAATTTATATTAATTTGTAATTATTATTTTTTATTTTATACGTATCAATTTTTATAGTATACTATATGGATTTTAGTAATTAATTATCAAAATAAATAAAGTCCTATTAAATTAACCGGTAAATTATAATTTATCAGAAAAATTTGAAACATTCAACAAATAAAAATTTCAGACGGATAAACAGTTTTTAACTAATATCTTAACAACTCGAAGATTTAATTATAAATAGTATTATTTTTGCTTATATATAAAATAATGTATAATTAATAGATAATAAATAAATTAAAAATGAATTTGTACCAAGTAAATCATCAATCAATTTCCAATGAAATAATCAATCCCACAGCTATTGAAAAATTGCTAAATAAATTACTTGATTTGGTTTATGATCTGGGAATAAAGATTGTTACCTGCTTAGTGGTTTATTACCTGGGAAGATTTTTAATAAAATGGATTGAAAAATTATTTCATAAATTTTTAGAAAGGAGAAAAATTGATCCTTCTGTTAAGTCATTTCTGGGAAGTTTATGTAATATTACATTAACCATTTTGTTGGTTTTGTCCATAATTGGAATTTTAGGAATTCAAACCACCTCCTTTGCAGCATTAATTGCTTCTGCCGGTTTGGCTATTGGTATGGCAATGAAAGACAATCTTGGAAATTTTGCCGGAGGAGTCATGATTCTTTTTAACAAACCTATAAAAATTGGAGATCACATCTTAGCTCAAAATCAAGAAGGAGTGGTGCAATCCATTGGTATATTATATACAGTTTTAACCACCGGTGACAATAAAACCATATATATCCCTAACGGACCATTATCCACAGGATCCATACTTAATTTTTCAACGCAACCACAAAGAAGAATAGATATAACCATAGGGGTTGATTATGGAACTTCACTTCAAGATGTCAAAGACATTCTTAATGAAATTATCAGATCTAATACCTCCATATTAAAGTCTCCTGAACCTTTCATTGGATTATTAAAATTAAATGACAGTTCTATTGACTTTGTAATTAGGGTTTGGGTTGAATCATCCAACTATTGGCCTGTTTATTTCTTTCTTAATGAAAACATTTATGAGAAATTTACACATGCCAAAATTAATATACCATTCCCTCAGCTTACCGTGCATATGGCCAATGATAATTAATAGCTGAAACTAGCTTTTTAAAAATCTAGTTTCCCTTTAAACTAACTTAATTATTTTGAAAAATTTTACGAATGTCTTTAAAAAATTAAGTTAAAAATTTATTCATATTGTTAAAATAACTATATATTTGCACCGTCAAATATTTAGGTCAAATACATTTTGGCCCAGTATTTGATATTGTAAAACACGATTAATAAGCACACTTATTATATGGAAACTTATAAATTTAACAAACAATAATTTGCATTTTAGTAAGTATACATATTATATTTGCACTTTCAATTTTTGTTAACGAAAAAATATGCAAACTAATTATAAGGGATTTCTCCTAAATATCACCGATAGCGACAAAACAGGATTTCTGCTTTGGAAAGTAAATAATCTTTGGCAAAGAGAATTTAAAAAAAACTTTGAACACTTAGATTTGACACATAGCCAATTAGTATTGCTTTTATCTATTTTATGGGGAGAAACTAACCAAACCGAAGTAACTCAAAAAAGTCTTTCAGATAAAGCGGGTATTGATCCCATGACTACTTCTACCGTTTTACGAACTTTACAAAAAAAAGGCTTGATCAAAAGAAAATTTAATAAAAAAGATTCAAGAACTAAACTAATTTCATTAACAGAAGATGGAAAAACAATTATTAAAAATGCAACTAAGGTTATAAAAAAATTCAATACATCATTTTTTAGTTCATTAAAAGATCAACAAAACCAATTTCAACAAAATTTGGTAACTCTTTTAGATGACGACATCTATGCTGATGAAATTAAACAAACCTGTTGTAAAGAATACGTACTTAATAATAACAATAATTTAGAAAAATCATAAATATGAAACTCAGAAAAATACAAATTATAGCTTTGCTATTCACTGCTGCAACATCCACATTGTATGTGTCTTGTGGCGGTGATAAGAAAAATGCAGCAGGTATGGCTGCTATGGGCGGGCAAGCCAATCAAGTGCTACCCTATCCGGTAAAAGTAGTTACTTCACAAACTGCTGTTTTGGAAACAGATTATCCGGCAACCATAAAAGGTGAAGAAGACATTGAAATTCGACCAATGGTTGAAGGATTCATTAAAACAATTAATGTAGACGAAGGTTCTGTAGTTAAAAAAGGACAAGTTTTATTTACATTGGATGCTCCACAATACAAACAAAATGTATTGAATGCAGAAGCTGCCATTAAAACTGCAAAAGCTCAAGTTGACAATGCAGTTATGGATGTAACAAAAATCACCCCTTTGGTTGAAAAAGGAATTGTAAGTAAATATCAATTAGAATCTGCACAATATGCTTTACAGACTAAACGTGCCGCTTTAAATCAAGCACAAACTGCTTTAGCTATTGCAAACACTAATTTATCTTATACCGTTCTTACCAGTCCGGTTAATGGAATTGTTGGTTCCATACCTTATCGTTTAGGTAGTTTAGTTAATAGTACCACTACCTTAACCACTGTGGCGAATACTTCCAATGTATATGTATATTTTTCTTTAAACGAAAAACAGTTATTGGATTTCCTTAAAAATACACCGGGTGCAACTCAAGCAGAAAAAATCAAAAAATCCGAACCGGTGACTTTAATTTTAGCTGACGGTACCGAATACAATGAAAAAGGAAAAATTGAAACTATCAACGGTATTGTAAACACTTCTACAGGTTCTGCAAATTTCAGATCTAGTTTTCCTAATCCGCAAGGTATTTTAAGAAGTGGTTCAACCGGATCTATACGAATCAGTACAACTGTTGAAAATGCTTTGGTTATCCCGCAAAAAGCAACCTTTGAAATTCAAGGTCAAACTTTTGTTTTCGTGGTACAAAAAGATAATAAAGTAAAACAAGTAACCATCAAAGTTACTCCAACACCGGATGGACAATCCTTTATCGTAAATTCAGGATTAAACGAAAACGATAAAATAGTTGTTAACGGAATCCAGAATTTAAAAGAGGGAATGGAGATCAAACCTCAACTTTAATTTTCTTATCGTAAAAAAAAGTATTATAACTTTAAATAATAAAAAAGAAATAAAACAATGCTTAAAACATTCATAGAAAGACCCGTTCTTTCCACAGTTATATCCATTATAATTGTGATTCTGGGTATTTTAGGGGTAGTTTCTCTACCGGTTGCCCAATATCCCGAAATTGCTCCGCCAACGGTACAGGTAACTACAAACTATCCGGGAGCAAATGCCGACGTGGTCATGAAAAGTGTTATCATTCCATTGGAAGAACAAATCAATGGAGTTGAAAACATGACTTATATAACATCGAGTGCAACCAATGACGGTAGTGCAACCATTACTGTTTATTTTAAACAAGATGCGAACCCTGATATTGCTGCCGTTAACGTTCAAAACTTGGCAGCTCGTGCCAACAGTTTACTTCCATCGGAAGTAACCAAAAACGGCGTGATTGTACAAAAAACACAAAGTAGTAATATCTTGTTTATCGGTTTAGTTAGTAAAAGTAAAAACTACGATCAAAAATTTTTACAAAACTATGCCAACATTAACATATTACCTCAGATAAAAAGAATCTCCGGAGTGGGTGATGCTCAAGCGAGAGGTGCTAATACCTATTCCATGCGTATATGGTTGAAACCTGACGTAATGGCAACGTACGGTATTACTCCTGCTGACGTAAATGCTTTATTAGCAGAGCAAAACTTAGAAGCAGCTCCCGGTGCATTAGGTGAAAATAGTGCACAAACATTTACCTATACGTTAAAATACACCGGTCGTTTAGTAAGTACTGAACAATTCGGTGATATGGTTTTAAAATCTCTTCCAAATGGAGATGTTTTACGATTAAAAGATATAGCAAGAGTGGAAGTTGGTTCTGAAAACTATCAAATTACTTCTACCATCGACGGAAATCCATCTGTAATTATCAGTATTGCGCAAACTGCAGGTTCTAATGCACAACAAATTATCAACGAGGTTGAAAAAGTTTTAGATAATGCAAAAAGTTCTTATCCTCCGGGAGTAGAAACTGTATATATGATGAATGCGAACGATTTCCTTAATGCTTCCATTGAAAAAGTTATTCATACCTTATTTGAAGCATTCGTATTAGTATTTATCGTAGTTTTAGTATTCTTACAAGATTTACGATCTACTTTGATTCCTGCCATTTCAGTTATCGTTGCTATCGTTGGTACATTCTTCTTCTTGTTAATATTTGGATTTACCATTAATATTTTAACCTTATTTGCATTAATTCTGGCAATTGGTATCGTGGTGGATGACGCTATTGTGGTCGTCGAGGCCGTCCATGCTAAATTGGAAGACGGAATGAAAGATGCCAAAAAAGCTTCTTTACATGCGATGGACGAAATAGCGGGAGCAATTGTAGCTATCACATTGGTAATGTCTGCAGTGTTTATTCCGGTAAGTTTTATTGGTGGAACCTCAGGGGTTTTCTATAAACAATTCGGGTTAACCTTAGCGGTTTCTATTGTACTTTCTGCGATTAATGCGCTTACGTTGAGTCCTGCATTATGTGCATTATTATTAAAACCTCATGATGACAAAAAACAAAATTCTGTTGTTAAAAAATTAAAAGACGGATTCAACGGAGCTTTTGAAAGTTTAACCAACAGATATAAAAAAGTTTTAATTTGGACCTCTAAAGCTAAATGGTCTGCATTTGCAATTATTATTGTTTTCTGCGGAATTTTATATTTTCTTATGAAAACAACTCCTACCGACTTTGTACCTCAAGAAGATAGTGGATTTATCATCGGGGATATAAGTCTTCCTCCGGCTTCAACACTTGAGCAATCAACAGCTATTGCTAAACAAGTATTTGAAGTTGCGAAAGGAATTGAAGGAGTATCCAATGTTGCTCAAATTAACGGTATGAGCTTTATTAGTGGTGCGGGAGGAAACTACTCCGTAATATTAGTAAAATTAAAACCGTGGAAAGAGCGTCCTAAAATCCAAATAAACGATGTAGTAAAACAACTGTTCATTAGAACAGCAGGAATACAAGGTGGTAAGATTATCTTCTTCGGAACTCCTACCCTTCAAGGTTTCGGTATCAGTAACGGATTTGAATTCCAAATTCAAGATAAAACCGGAGGTGATATCCGTAAATTCTCTGAAATCAGCGGTAAGTTCTTAGGAGCGTTAAATCAACGTCCTGAAATCATGTATGCAACTACTTCATTCAACCCGAACTATCCTCAATACCAAATTAATGTAAATGTTGCTAAAGTTAAACAAGCCGGTTTAGCCGTAACAGACATTTTAGGTGCCTTACAAGGATACATTGGTGGTGTATATGCTTCTAATTACAATGAATTCGGTAAACAATATAAGGTTATGATCCAGGCAGATCCTAAATACAGAAAAAATGTGGAAGATCTTAATGGAATGTATGTAAGGACCAATAGTGGTGAAATGGCACCAATTGCCGGATTTATTACCTTGACTAGAGTGTACGGTCCGCAATCTCTACAAAGATTTAACCTTTACCAATCCATACCTGTAAATGGACAACCCAATGCAGGATATAGTGCCGGTGATGCGGTTAGAGCTATTGAAGAAGTTGCTAAACAAACGCTTCCTCAAGGATATTCTTTCGAATATTCAGGAATGACCAGAGAGCAAGTGAACAACAGTGGTTCACAAACTGTTTATATATTCTTATTGTGTTTGATTTTCGTATATTTCTTATTATCAGCTTTATATGAAAGCTACATTTTACCTTTAGCTATTATCATTTCTTTACCTATAGGTTTAGCAGGAGCTTTCTTATTCGCTAAATTATTCGGAATTACAAACAATATTTATTTACAGATCAGTTTAATTATGCTTATCGGTTTATTAGCGAAAAACTCTATTTTGATCGTAGAGTATGCCGTTCAACGAAGAGAGCACGGAATGAGTATCATCGATGCTGCCGTTGAAGGTGCCGTTGCCCGTTTAAGACCTATATTAATGACCTCCTTTGCATTTATTTTCGGATTATTCCCGTTAATGGTAGCAACCGGTGCAGGAGCTGTTGGTAACCGTTCAATCGGTACAGCTGCTATTGGTGGTATGTTAATTGGTACTGTAATTGGATTAGTAGTTACTCCTATGCTGTTTGCTGTATTCCAATCTTTACAGGAAAAGGCAACGCATAAACCTTCCGTGGTTTTAAGAGAACAAAACGATAACGATGATGATGATGATGAATAAGTATAACAAAATAAAAGAATTAAGAATGAAAATTCGACCAATTCAATATACAACCTTATTATTAGTTTCCGTAGTACTTAGTTCATGTATTACCGCTAAATATGAGAAACCTCAGATAACCGATAATCAATTGTACAGGGATATGCCTGTTAAAGATAGTACTACTATTGCAGATATTCCTTGGAGTGATTACTTCAAAGATCCTAATTTGCAAAGCTTGATTAATGAAGGTATTCAAAACAGTTATGATTTAAAAATTGCTGTTACGAGAATAAAACAAACAGAAGCTGCGCTTCGTTCTGCCAAACTAGGTTATTTACCTAGTTTGTCTGCAGACGCTTCTTATTCTAACAGTAAATTAAATACTGTTCAAGGAAACGGTGTTAAAACTCATTCAGAAGTTTTCCAATTGGGAGCATCTGCAAGCTGGGAGCTTGACATTTGGGGAAAAATTTCCAGTGCCAAAAGATCTGCTCTGGCTTCTTATCTTCAAAGTGATGCGTATAGACGTTTAGTTCAAACTTCTTTAGTGGCAAATATTGCAAATAATTATTATTCTCTAATTGCTCAAGATGAACAATTGAAAATAACGCTAAACACCATTAAATTATTAGAAGATAATGTGAAAACTATGGAAGATCTAAAAGAAGCTAACATAGTAACCGGTGCAGCTGTTGAACAAAGCAGAGCTTTATTATACTCTACTCAAGTGAGTGTTCCTGATTTGGAAAATAATATCAAAGCTTTGGAAAACAACATCTGTTATTTATTGGGTAGAACTCCCGGACCTATACAAAGATCTTCAATGGCACAACAAACAGTTCCTAGTCAATTTGACTATGGAGTGCCTGCTCAATTATTGTCAAAAAGACCTGATGTAATGATGTATGAACTTGCGTATCGTGCTGCATTTGAAGATACCAATGTTGCGAAAGCATCTTTATATCCTTCTTTAACAATTACCGGTAATGCAGGATATTCTACCTTAAAGAATTTAGATAATTTCTTTGATCACTCCAGTCTTTTTGCAAGTGTGGTAGGAGGTTTAACACAACCTATTTTTAATCAAGGAAAATTAAGAAGCCAACTGAGAATAAGACAAGCTCAACAAGAAGAAGCCTTGCTTAATTTCAAAAATTCGGTTTTAAATTCAAGTGTTGAAGTTTCTAATGCTTTATTTGCTTATGAAAAAGCTAAAAGTAAAGACTACGACAGAAGTTTACAGATAAATTCTTTAGTTAAATCTGTTGATTATACTAAACAATTATTAATATACAGCGATGCTAATTATACAGAAGTTTTAAATGCTGAAAGAGACTTATTAAATGCAAGATTAAGTCAAGTAAACGATAAACTTCAACAATTACAAGCTTCAATTAACCTTTACAAAGCTTTAGGTGGAGGTGTTAACTAAACCAAAGATGTAATGTACTAAAAAAGTCGGATTTTTATAAAATCCGACTTTTTATTTTATGCTGTAAATTACCGGTATGTTAAAACACACGTATTATTTTAATTCTTGCATTAACTTTAAATAATGTGAGTATCTTTTTTCTGATATTCTACCTTCCTTGACTGCCTCAATAACGACACATTGCGGTTCATTGATATGTAAGCAATTATTATACTTGCAATAAGCTTTTTCGCGTAAAATTTCGGGAAAATAATCTTGTAATTCTTCTTTATGAATGTCTACTAATTCAAATTCTTTAATTCCGGGTATGTCAATTATTGCCCCCCCAAAATCCCACTCATACATTTGCGCAAATGTGGTGGTGTGTTTCCCTTTTTCATTATAATTTGATATAGTCGCTACTTTTAAATTTAAATTTTCTTGTAAAGCATTGATGGTAGAAGATTTTCCACTTCCTGAATGTCCTATAAATACAGAAGTTTTATCTTTTATTTTATTTTTCAACTCTTCTATATTAAGATTCGTTAAAGCAGAAATTCGTAAGGTTGAATATCCAATATTTTGATATATTTTTTCAATCTCTTGCAATTCTTCTAATTCCGTTTCGGATAACAAATCGATTTTATTAAACACAATCAAAACAGGAATCTGATAGGCTTCACAAGTAATTAAACATCGATTTAAAAAACCTAAAGAGGTTTGAGGATGTTTTAGGGTAAAAACTATACAAGCCAAATCTATATTGGATGCGATAATGTGTGTTTCTTTAGATAAATTAACCGATTTGCGAATAATATAATTTTTTCGAGGATAAATTTTCGTTATCCAAGCAATATCATGATCTTCTAATTCGTATTGTATGCGATCTCCTACAGCTAACGGATTGGTATTTCTAATTTTATCTTTTTTAAATTTCCCGCGAATTCGAGCATCATAAACTTTTCCCGTTGTTATGTCTTTTACCAAATACCAACTTCCTGTAGATTTTAATACGATTGCTTCATTCATAACTCAAAAATATAAAAAAAATGCATCCTAAATTGATGCATTTTTAGTACTATCTAAAACTTATGATTATTCTTCCATAATTTTATTCTGCAATTCAACGGATTCTTTATGAATGGAAACTAAAAGATGTTCTAAAAAATCTTCTGATAATCCCATTCGTTCACCATTGCGAATGGCTAAGTTTTTTAACACATTCCATCGATCGGGTTGAAATATAGCCACATTATGTTCTTTTTTAAGATTTCCGATTTTTTTGGCTACATCCATTCTGGCTGCTAATAAACCTAACAATTGATTATCCAACTCATCTATTTCTCCTCTATATCGGTTTAATTTGGCTGAAAAATCATCCGAGTTATCATTTTTTTTTCGCAAAGTAATATCTACCAAAATATCCTTCAAGGCTTCAGGCGTAATTTGTTGTTTGGCATCACTCCAAGCTTCATCCGGATTATTATGGACTTCAACCATTAATCCGTTATATTCTAAGTTAAAAGCTTGTTGAGCTACTTCTGCAATTAAATCTCTTCTTCCTGTTATATGTGACGGATCTCCTAAAATAGGAATATTGGGAAATCGGTCTTTAAGTTCTAAGGCTATCTGCCATTGAGGGTTATTTCTATATTTTGATTTATTGTGTGAAGAAAAACCTCTATGAATAACCCCTAAATTTTTAATTCCTTGAGCTGCCAATCTTTCCAATGCCCCGATCCACAAATCTAAATCAGGATTAACAGGATTTTTAACTAAAACGATTTTATCTGTATCTCGTAAAGATTCTGCTATTTCTTGTATGGTAAAAGGGTTTACGGTTGAACGAGCTCCGATCCAAAGGTAATCCACATCAAATTCCAAAGCTAATTTAGCATGAGAAGCATTCGCTACTTCCGTAGCTATAGGCATATTAAATTCATCTTTTACCCTTTTAAGCCAATTAAGACCTATAGCCCCTACCCCTTCAAAGCTTCCGGGTTTAGTACGAGGTTTCCAAATACCGGCACGAAACACCTGCATATAATTCCGATCCATTCGCTCAGCTATTTCCATAACTTGCTTTTCGCTTTCTGCACTGCACGGCCCTGCTATTACTAAAGGCTTTTCGAATTGTTTAATCCAATTCTGGTCTAAATCTTGTAAACTCATAAATATGTTTTCTAAAAGTATGTAAATCTAAAATTTTTTTATTAAATGTCATAAAGTATTTTGCATTTTAAGAGAATTTTTTATGCTTATATGAGAAGTTTTTTTGTAAAAAACTACAAAAGAGAATGAAATAAAATAATTTGCTTTTTCGTTTTTCTACCATACGAAATATAAGTTGTACATAATTCATGTTTGATAAGTTTACATGATTGCTAATAAATTTTATTAATTGTAGTTTGCTTCTCAAAAAAATTAGAATTTGTAATTGTATTTTTGTTAACTATTTAAAAAATTATGAAAGAAATTATAATTAGTATTTTTTTCAATATAGTTGTTTCAATCCTATTAAAACTATATAATAAGAAATCCAAAGGGGTTTCTTTAGTCATTACGTACAATTATTTATTTTCAGCAATTTTTTGCTATATACTTTTCAAACCCGATCTACCTTCTTTAAATTATTCATCGGCTCCGTGGTTCATTTATTTTCTGATGAGTATTTTAATGCCTGTAGTTTTTTTATTGATTGCTGAATCTATTAAATATACGGGAATTGCACGAACGGACATAGCACAAAGAATGTCTTTACTATTAACAGTGAGCGCTTCTTTTTTATTTTTTAATGAGTCTATCAATTCTCTTAAAATCTTGGGATTATTGATTGGATTTATCTCAATACTCTTTATATTTTACGCTAAAAAAGGAGATCAAACTTTTCCTTATACTAAATTGTATCTCCTTATTCTTATATTTTTCGGATTAGGAATTATTAACATCTTATATAAGTTAATAGCGGTAAATCAAAATTTTTCGTTTACGACTTCCACCTTTTTTATATTCATTGGTTCTTTTATAGTTGGTTGTATTATTACTTTCGCGCAAAAAATACGGTTTACTTTTAAAGAAATTTTATGGGGAATTGCTTTAGGTATTTTTAATTTCGGAAATGTATATTTTTATTTAAAAGCGCATCAAACTTTTAAAGATAATCCTTCTCTTGTTTTTGCTTCGATGAATTTAGGAGTAATTGTATTGGGCAGCTTAGTCGGAATATTAGTTTTTAAGGAAAAAATGAATAAACTCAATTATTTGGGATTGGTACTTGCGCTTGCAGCCATTACAATAATTTCTTTATCCACTTAACTTGAAAATTTTTCGAAAACTCCCAGTCCGAATAAGGCAAAATCATATTTAACGGGATCGTCGGCATCCAGCATTTTTAGGTTTTTCATGAGATGGGAAACCGATTTCCAATCATTTTGAGTTCTGGACAACAAATTTAAAGATCTTGCTACATTTCCGGAATGCACATCCAGTGGACAAACCAATTGGGATGGAGAAATGGAATTCCATAATCCAAAATCAACTTTATTGGGATCATTTCGTACCATCCATCGAAGAAACATATTAATTCTCTTAGCTGATGAATTTTTGGCCGGACTGCTTATATGTTTTTGGGTTCGCTGTAAATGTTCTATTTCGAAAAATCGTTTTCTAAATCGTTCTATCACTAAGAAAGTGTCTTCTTCTTCTTTTTCTGCAGAAAAAACTTTTTCAAGTCCTCCGTGATTTTTATAAATATTTTGCAGGGATTTGATAAAAAACACTAAATCGTGTGAATTAAAAGTTCTATGTATACTTCCTTCAATCTTTTTTAAATCTTGAAAAGAATGATTTAAGATAAAATCATGGGGTGCATGGTCTAAAAAATGCATTATTTTTTCTGCATTTTTAATTATAGACTTCCTGTTTCCCCAGGCTATAATTGCTGTCAGAAAACCTGAAATTTCAATATCTTCTTTTTTACTAAATCGATGAGGAATTTGAATGGGATCTGTTTCAATAAAATTGAGTGTATTATATTGTTCTACCTTTTCATCTAAAAAGGGCTTCAATTTCAGAATTTTTTCCACGTTTATTATTTACCCAATAATGCAAATCAGCTAAAAGGAGCGATTTGAATTTCTAACCCATTTAGATCATTAGTAATTGGAATTTGACATCCTAAGCGGCTATTTTCTTTTACATGAAATGCTTCTGAAAGCATAGCCTCTTCCTCATCTCCTTTTTCCGGTAAAGGAATATTGTTACTTAAAATATAGATTTGGCATGATGCACACATCGCCATACCTCCACAAATTCCAATCGTTCCTTCAGGCACTAATTCATAAGCTCGTATTAATTCCATGATATTCATGGACATATCCGTCGGCGCTGAAACCGCATGTTTATTTCCTTCCCTATCGGTGATATTGATGGTTACTTCTGACATATAATTTGTTAAAATTATTGAATTGATTTAACAACCGGTTTTTCTGCTTCTTTTACTGTTCCGTCAAATCCTTGTACACCTCCAACGGTAGTATATTTTAAAACGTATTTTCTGTCGGGATATATTTTACTGTAAATACTTTGACACATCAAGGTGGCCTCATGAAAACCGCAAAGAATTAATTTTAATTTTCCCGGATATATGTTGATATCTCCAATGGCATAAATCCCCTCAATATTGGTTTGGTAATCCAACGCATTATTTACCTTGATAGCATTTTTTTCAATTTCCAATCCCCAATCGGCAATAGGTCCTAATTTAGGAATAAGTCCAAATAAAGGAATAAAATAATCCACTTCTTTATCAAAGGTTTGCCCTTCTTTTTCAATAACTAAGGATTCTACCTTACCGTTCCCCTTGATTCCTACAATTTCGGCAGGAGTGATTAAATTTACTTTTCCTTGATTTTTTAATGATTGAACTTTTTCAACGGAATCCAGAGCGCCTCTAAATTCATTTCTACGATGTACTAATGTTACTTCTTTAGCGATATCTGCTAAAACAATGGTCCAATCCAACGCCGAATCTCCTCCTCCTGCAATTACTATTTTTTTATCCTTATATTTTTCGGGATCTTTTACAAAGTATTCAACTCCTTTTTCTTCATAATCGGCAATATTATCTATCAAAGGTTTTCTAGGTTCAAAACTCCCTAATCCGGCTGCAATCGCCACAGCTTTAGCATGATGCCGGGTACCTTTATCTGAAGTAACAATAAAAGTTCCGTCTGCTTGTTTATCAATGGTTTTAGCTGTTTCATTGAGAGTAAACCCGGGTTGAAATTGCTTAATTTGCTCGCGTAAATTTTTAACTAATTCTCCTGCCTGAATGGAAGGATATCCCGGAATATCAAAGATCGGTTTTTTAGGATAGAGTTCTGTTAATTGCCCTCCAATGTTTGGAAGCGCATCAATAATATGACATCTTAATTTTAATAATCCCGCTTCAAATACAGCAAAAAGTCCTGTAGGACCTGCTCCTATTATCAAAATATCTGTTTCAATCATAATTTTTTTCTAAATATTTTTATATAATAACAATGTATAAAAGGTTTATTTAAAATCTATTTCTTCTAAGTAAAATAAGCTATATATTTTTTATCTTCTAAATGATAAAATATTTTTAAATAATGCTGAAACTTACAGATAACTTATTTCCAAATAAATATTAAATTACTTTTAATTGGGGCTTATGTTCTATTTTATCTTCTAAAAACAATTTCCCTCTTAAAATACTTTTAATTAAATCCACAAATTTCTCTGCAAAAGTCGTTCTAATTTGATTGGTAGAATAAATTAATGATATTTCCCTGGAGGGTGAAGATGAAAAATATCTGATATTTTTCTTTTCTTCTTCCGATAAATTTTCTGATTCTAATAAAGGTAAAATGGTAAATCCGAACCCTTCATTAACTAAGTTAATCAGTGTAGTAAAACTTCCTCCTTCTAATTTTATATTAGAATTAATGGCTTCTCTATGCTTACAAAGATCCAACACTACATCTCGGAAGCAATGACCTTCTTCCAACATTAAGAGATAATTAAAGTCTAATTTATCAACATCTAAAACTGTTTCTTTATACATTTTAGCATCTTGCGGAGAAACGTAAGCTACTAATGGCTCTTTGTAAATAGGCTTTTCAATAATTTGATTGTCATGTAAAGGTGTACTTGCAATTCCAAAATCCAAATAGCCTTCTTTAATGCCTTTTAAAATGTCCTCGGTTTTCATTTCTTTAATAACCAAGTCGGATTCCGGGTATTTACTCCTGAAAGTTTTATAGAAAAGTGGCACTAAGGTGGGGGTTATTGTTGGTATAATACCAATGACAACCGTTCCGTTCATACTTTTTTTATCTTCTTCTACAATTTGTGATAATTTATTAGCTTCAGATAAAATTATTTTAGCCTGTTCTACAATTTTCTTTCCTATAGGAGTTATTTTTATAGGATTGGTTGTTCTATCGAAAAGCTCAACTCGTAACGTTTTTTCAAGCTTTTGTATCTGCATACTTAAGGTAGGCTGACTTACGAAAGCTTTTTCTGCTGCTATCGTAAAATTTTTATATTCGGCAACAGTTAATACATATTGTAGTTGAATTAAGGTTATCATTTAAGATAATGTTTAATTATTCTTTGCAATTTAACAAGATTATTCGAAATATTCACAAATTAATGCAGGTATTGTAACCTTTTACAAGTAATTTTCGTATATATAAGTAAGTAAGTATAATTTGTAGGTGAGTAAACAGTTCATCTACTTTTGTTTAAGATAAAAAGAGTTACTATTAAATGAGACAATTAAAGATTACTAAGCAGGTAACGAACAGAGAAACAGCCTCTCTTGACAAGTATTTACAAGAAATTGGAAAAGTGGATCTAATTACTGCTGATGAAGAAGTTGATTTGGCACAGCGTATTAAAGCGGGTGACAGGGTAGCTTTGGAAAAATTAACTAAAGCAAACCTGAGGTTTGTTGTTTCTGTGGCTAAGCAATACCAAAATCAAGGACTTAGTTTACCTGACTTAATTAATGAAGGAAATTTAGGATTAATTAAAGCGGCTAAACGCTTTGATGAAACCCGAGGTTTCAAATTCATTTCTTATGCTGTTTGGTGGATTCGTCAATCCATACTTCAAGCATTAGCAGAGCAATCCAGAATTGTACGTCTGCCCTTAAACAAAATCGGTTCTATTAATAAGATTAATAAAGCATATGCCCATCTTGAACAAGAGCATGAAAGGGCTCCCTCTGCTGCCGAATTAAGTGAGGTATTGGATATGAGTGAGGACGATATTAAAGAATCCATGAAAAATTCAGGTCGCCACTTATCTATGGATGCTCCTTTAGTGGAAGGGGAAGATTCTAATTTATACGACGTTTTACGTTCGGGTGAATCTCCAAGTCCTGATAAAGAATTGATGTTGGAATCTCTTCAGATTGAAATTGAAAGATCTCTTTCTACCTTAACTCAAAGAGAAGCCGATTTAATCCGTTTATATTTCGGTTTAAGCGGTCAACATCCGATGACTTTAGAAGAAATTGGTGAAACTTTTGACCTTACTCGTGAAAGGGTTAGACAAATAAAAGAAAAAGCTATTCGCCGATTAAAACATACCAGTAGAAGTAAAATTTTAAAATCTTATTTAGGAAAATAATTTTTTATTTACCTGATACTAAAGTAAAAAGGCTATTTATTGTATAAATAGCCTTTATTTTTTGTATTTAAAATTTGCAGTAATAAATTAAATAACTATATTTGCAAACGCAAAGCAGCAGCGGTCCCATAGCTCAGTTGGTTAGAGCATCTGACTCATAATCAGAGGGTCCTTGGTTCGAGCCCAAGTGGGACCACTTTAAAATTAAAATCCTTACAAAATTGTAAGGATTTTTTTGTATTATTATTTATTGATTTGTTTTTTATCTAAGGCGTTTCAATTATTCTATTTTTATTCACCTAAAAAAATTTAAATGGTTTTAGATGAAATATTATAAAATGTCAAGTAATTCTGAAATTCCTTTTTCGTCTTTTATTATTTCTAATTCTAATTTTTTAATATAGATCCAAATTTCATTATAATAATTATATACATCATCTATAATTCCATTTATTTTTATAAAATCAATCATTTGATGATCCATATGGTTAATATTTTTAAATCTAATATGATACATTCCAATTTTCTTATAAATATTTGAGTCCTTAGAATTTATGAATAAATAGTTTTTGAACTCTTCATTTAATATTTTTATTTCTTTTGGTTTTGATAATTCAAACCTATCATTTGTACTCAAAGATAGATCAATATATTTTGTAGATGAAAAAAAGATAAATCCGGCTTTGATTTTTTTATATTTATCAGTAAGAATCATATATTCAATACCAATATTTTCACAAATTATATTAAATATTTCATTTTTATCATTTTTATTTTCAGGAAAAGAAAATTTTAACTGAGGTATTAAAAAAAATTTCAAAAAATTTATTTTATCTAATTCATAACATAATTTATAAAAGTTTTCATTACCTCCATAACTAAAATCAAAAAATTTTGAGAATTTTTCTGTATATATTTTAGTTTTTTGATCATTATTTAGAGATTTTATTAAAGATGCTGCAAAATATTCTTGCAAAGATTTATGAGGAAAAGTATATTCTATTCCATCTTGTATTAAAATTGAAATAGAGGTGGTTAGATCGTACAGAACATTGTCAAAATCAATATGTATACCCAGTTTATTACCAATTTTGATTAAAGATGTTTTTAAATATTCTACATCAAAATTATATTTTCCTTCAAATAAAGAAACATAAGAAAACCACTTTAAAATTGTTTCTAATTCATCATTTTTTAAACCGGACTTTCGTTCATGTTGCCATCCCCCTGCTTTAGTAAAAGAATCATGCTTACTACACAACGTATCAAAAACATTCCAATAAAATTTACTTTTTTGTTTAGGGAGTTCCGGATAATTATTAAATGTGAAAATAAACATTGACAATAAAAGGGGACTAGATAAATATTCTCTATACTCATCATTTTCATGTTTATTAATTTCATACATAATTTTTCTTTCTAACTCATCATTTTCTTGTAATCTTAGTTGCATTTTTATAAATTCATGTATGTCTCCCCCTTTTAAAGATTGTACTTCAAAATTATCAAATCTTGTTAGAGATTCTGCATTGGCCCCCGGTCTTGAGGTAACGATAAATACATTTTTATTATATCTGTCTACAAAATTTTCAATATCTGTTGTAATTTTGTTTTTATTTTCTGAATAAATTTCATCATAACCATCTAATAAAAAAATGAAATTACCTTCTTTTAAAATTCTTCCTGTAATTTTATAGTTAGGAGATATTTTATTTTGTGATATAATTCTAGTAATATATTCTTCAATTGTTTCATTACAATTATTTAGATTTCGAAGTTCAATAATTATCGGTATACGTTTACAATTTCCTACAGATGATAGAAAAATATGTTTTATTAACATACTTTTACCGCTTCCGGCATTACCTATTATTGTTAAATATTGATAATTTTCAAATATTTCATTAAAATTGTTTATCTCAATAGAATTCTTTTTATTTTGAATTTTTATCGGATAATAAATATCATAAAAATTAACTTTTTCATCTCTATAAATAAATGTTTTAATTGATGAATATTTTTCATAAAAATTATTTATATAATCTATAAGTCCATTTTTATATATAAAAAGATATTCATCTTTTATATTGTTACCTAAATTTAATATTTGATCTTTAAAAGTCCCAATTAATTTTGCTCCAACAGATAAATCCATAAATAGTTAATTTTAATTAGTTAAAATTTTATATAGTATAAATTTATAAAAACAATCCCGGATAAAATTATTTTTTTTACTAAATTTTTGAAGATTTGAAATTTTTTTTCTTTTAACTAAGTTTAATTTATATTTCACATCCCATACATTTGCTTTATATATTTTAGCGCGATTAAATCGAGTTACTCTTCTTCTTATCCAATTAGTTAAATTTTTAATTTATAAAATAACATGGGTTAAAAATAATTTTAAATTTTTATTTTTATTTTTGACATAAAATAATTTATTATATATATTTATAATTTATTAAATACACTTATTTATATTTTATATATATATTTAATTTTACCTTAGTTCGCTGCAATACTTATTATTATTTTTTAACTACTATGAATTATAAATTAAGGAATACTGTAACTTATTATGTACATAAAGTAGATTTACGGATATTTTTAGTTTTTTCAACATCTATTTTAATTGGTCTCTTACTTTTATACTATAAATATTCTAAGCAAAAGGAATGTAATCAAATTAATTTTGAAATTATAGCTGAAAACAATCAAGTTGGTGAATCTATTAAATTTAAAGATCTTACCCCCGGTGCCAAAAATTGGGTTTGGGATTTTGGAGATTATACTGAGAAAAAAAAGGATCAATATTCCGTGCATACCTATGAGAATCCCGGAACTTACATTGTGACCTTACACGTTAATGGCACTTGTAAATTGCAAAAAACAATTGAGATTAATCCAGGGGATAGGATTACAGATTCCTTAAAAATTCCAAAAATTATTGTTCCAAGTGTAGTTAGAGTAGATGAACCCCTCGATATCTATTATGAATATATTGGAGAAGCTTTTTCTTGGGAATGGTCTTTTGGAGAATCAGGACAAATGGACTCTACAAAGGAATATCCTGTATACAGCTATAGCTTACCCGGAAAAAAAAGATTGACCTTGGTGATCAACGGGGATATGACGCATATTGCAAGTAAAGATATTATCGTAATACCTAAAAAATTAACCGCCGAAATGTATAAAACGTACAAAGAAAATTTTAAAAATAAAAATAAGATTGTATACACATTACCTCCGGGTAAAATTCAAAAAGATCCATTTGAAGAGTTTTTAGAATCCATTCCCTTTCAACCCATAGAAAGTTCTTCTAAAAAGAGTAAAACTAAAACAGAAAATACTTCAGCTCCCTCAATTTCTGAAAATCAATTCGAATTATTATTACTGGATGTTTCAAAACAGACGAAAACCATGGAAGACTTTGGAAAATATACGTGTAATAAGTATGAATTTCCGGTAATTCATAATAATGAAATAATTACATTTTCAGAGTTTTGTAAAAAAATTAAAAATAAAAAAATTAAAATTAAATCATTACGACTCGTAAAAAATAAAAAGAATTGTATAGAATCTATAATACTAAGATGTAAAATTAAAAAAACTCGAAAAATGTAATTCGAGTTTTAATTCATCCAAAGATGAAAGATGATATATATTAAATTTTATATTTTTAATTCTTATTAATTTTTTTAATATTAAAAAACACTTTTAGTTAATTGATTAAATAAAAAAAATAATTACCAAGTTTTATTTTTTTAGCACTTTTATATTCATCAGTAAAATTTTAATCCGATCATTTGGAAAAATAAAAATAATTTATCTACCGATTTTTTTTCATATTACTACTAAATTAATTTAAAGTTTGATTGAATGAAGAACTCCTTTCCATTATACTATTTTTTAAAATGTTAATTTCATCAATTAATTTCTTGTTTTTTCCCTGATAAACTAAAGATGTTTCATGTCTTACATAATTTCCTTTTCTTTGTGCACTTAGCCAATTAAATGAACCTATACATAGCAAATCTTCATCTTTAATCACAATTTTGCTATGTACCTTAGTTACAAAATAAACATCTATACCGATATTTACTAATTTAAAAAGAAATTGTTTTTTTTCTTCATTATCGCCTAATAAATTGAGTTCATCATCTGTATAAATTGATATTTTAATGCCTTTTTTTTGAATCACTGATTCCATAAATGGCAATATATTGCTATTATTAACGGCATTTATTGAAAACCAAGGAGATACTATATATATTTCTTTAACAGCATTATTTATTACATTTTTAAGAAACGAGTCGTGATCATTTAAATTTATAAGAACTTGAAAACCAACACTTCCCGATTCTAATAAATCTTTTCTTTCTAAATATTTAAAACATAAACTATTTTTCTCACAAGAAAAAAGATAACGCGCTAAAATTCCTCTCGGCGTTTTTAACTGTGGATTGTATATATCCATATCTCCAAAAACCAAAAAGCTATCTTTTGCTCGCGATACGGCAACATTTAACATACTTGGCGCATTGTCTATAAAAGTACCATCGACATGTTTAGAGTAAACGGCAGAGAAAATTATTAATTTTCTTTCGGCTCCTTGAAAAGAATGAACCGTACCGATTGTTAGATGATCTTCGCCTTTATCTACATTTACATTTGCTTTAGAATTTCTTATAGCCCGTTTTATTTCGTTAACTTGAGCTCCAAATGGTGTTATAATCCCTACAATTTCATTCAAGGGCTGATTATATTTTTGTTCTAACTTTTGTTTATTTTCAATCAACCAATTAGCAATAACTCTAGCTTCCAATAAATTATAACGACTGCCTGATCCCGAATCTTGACATATACCGTCAATATGTAAATATCCTAAGGCCGGAAAAAGTGATTCTTTAGGTGAAATTCCGCGTTTTGGTAATAACTTTCCTTTATATACCAATTCATTACAATAACTAATAATTTCATTATAACAACGCCTATGCTCATATAAATACATTCCCGGTTCCAAATCAGGATCATAACGATATCTGGATGCATTTTGTGCAATCTTCATCACACTGCCTGATGAAGCCGTTTTTCCTAAATCAGTTAATTTTTCATATTCGTCTTCTACATTATCACTATTCAGAAGTTTAGCTTCCAAAAAATTACCCACATCCACTTTTGGAGAAACGGCCCAAATTGGTTCAATTTGATGAGTATCTCCAATTACCAGAGCTTTTTTACTGAGAGAAAATGAAGCTCCTGCAACTTCCGGTAATACCTGACCTGCTTCATCAACAATTAATAAATCGGCTAAATTATATAAATAATCTTTCACGTAACCTGTTCCCGCATAAATAAAATGATTAGGAAGCACATAGAAAGTTGATACTACACAAGGAGTCAATTTCATCCTTAGATTCCATCGTTTAATTATGGCAGATTCTGCGTTTTTTTTATTCCATTTTTCTAAATTGGGCAGTAAATCTTCCATTTCCAATAGCCAACGCCCTTCCCAATAATGGGTAGTTAACAAAAAAATATCAAATCGTATTTTAGTGTCTGCTTCAATATCCGCTTGATTAAGTGTTACCTTCTCAGAATTCTTTGTAATATGTAATGGTGCTAATGCAATTTTCCATTTCGCTAAACAGGTTTCTAAATTTTGTAACAAATTTTTAATAATTTCTAAAATCCGCTCATTTTCAAATATAGACTTACTTACTGAAACTTCTTTATTTTCAATATATTCTGAAATAGAAATAAGAGTTTTAAATTGAAATTGATCTTCTTTATCCCATACATCCGCAAGGTACATCTTAGCCTTAAGCATACGTTTTTTAGCTACAAAAGGTATCCACGAAAAAACTTGATACCATATATTTTCCTCAGCTTGAAATTGTTCCCATTTAGATCGAATATTACTCCATAACTTTATCTTTTCGTTCAAAATTTTTTCTTGATATTCATAGAGTGCTAATTTTTCATAGGGGTTATTACCCAATTCTTGATGAACTTGCAAACGTATATTATATAAAGCGTTCCATGATTCTTCCAAGCATTTTAATTGTTTTGTTTTCCATAGAATTTCTTTATGTAATCGTTTAACGACATCTTCTATGGTAGTATTTTTACTTTCAAGATTTTGAAATGCTTTTGCTGCACATTCTATATAAAAATATTTCGCTTTTTTAAAATATTCTGTGTCCTCGATTTGATTAAAAAATTTTTCAGTTTGAAAATTCTTTTCAGCTTGTAGAGACTTACTTTTAGCCGGAAAATAAGCGCCAAAACTGTCTATATTAGGTAACCATCTCCCTGAAAAAGGACCTTCACCTTTAGAAAAATCTTTTCCAAATGCATCAATTATGTTAGTTACTGCTTGATTATTTGTTGAAGCTGCAATAATAATGGGGGGTTCAGATCCTTCCAATGCTCGCGTTGCCCACAAAGAAGCAACTACGGAAAGTAACAGGGTCGTTTTACCCGTACCCGGAGGCCCATTTACCGCAAGAATTTCTCCAGTTTCAGCATTTAATAAATGATTTAATGCATCGCGTTGCGCTTGAGCTAAAGGAAAACTATTACTTGAATGGGCCAACCGTTTTGAAAAGAAACTATTACTTTCAAGACATGGTTGTTGGGGTGGAGAGGTTATTGAAGCATAACGTTCAAATAAAGGAATACTTTTAGAGCTGTTTCGTAATTGTTCATATAAAGGAAAAATATGTATTGCCGCATTTTTCACAAGATCTTGTTTTATTATAAAACTGTGATCTAAACGCTCATAAGATCTGTTATCTTTAACCCATTTTTTTGCCACCGTATTTAATAATAAATCGATATGGCTGCAATATTTTTTCCAAGCATCAAAATATTTTTCATCTCTTAACTTTAAATCTCCATCTTCAAATTCATTATAATTAATACCTGATATAGAATATGTGGATAGATAAATATCTAAATCATACATGGATCCAATTGCATAGGAACCATTAACTAAAGGTTTCAGTATATCTCGAGATATAAATGTACTGCCACTTTTAGGATAACATCTTCCGTCTCTGGCCAAAAAAGCAGCGGTTGATATAGGGACAAGATATTCCGGAGTTTCATTAAATTTACCAAAACAATGTTCTGTAATTTGATGATAAACTATAGGTCTTAGAATAATTTCAATAACATTACAATCTGATGATTCATTTTTAAAAAGATCTTTGGTTTTTTTTTCATCTAATTTTCCTGACGTTAGAAATTCCTTAGAACAAAATATCATTGTTTCGGTATCTTTTTTATTTAATCCTCCCTTTGTAAAAGTGGCATCAGCTAAAGAATTACGCCAATATTTTGCAAAATTTTGTGATCTTGTGTCCATAAATTGTTCCTTTTTGTTTTGCTGTTTTAATTTTTTTATGAAGAAGCGTTAATTTAATTCAATGATCCTTATTATTTAAATCCGTTACTGGACATTTATTATTGATTGGTTTTACCAATTTTTATCTAATGATTAAATGCATTCCTTAGCTTAAACACATATTTAATTAGTAAAAATAATAGTATCTATTTTTTGCTCGATACGGCCTGTCTCTTTCACAATTCCAACTTATCCATCGGTTAGCCGCTTCATTCAAAGAACAAACCATAGAATGTTGTCTTCTATATTATAATCAAAAAGTTCGAACATAGAATTTTTAAAACTTTCGATTAGAGAAGATTGATATTCAACTCAATCATAATTAAATAATTCAGGAATTGCAGCCGGTTGTCTTCTAAATAATTTTTTTTCAGTTATATTAAAATCTTTAAAATCTGATTGTTCCGATTGTTTAATATCTTTTATTTGGGTAAATCTATTATCTTTTTAATTTCATGTGATGTAAATTTTATCAGAATTTCGATGACTCATTTTTTTGTTAAATAGTTAAATTGTTTCTTAAAATAACGTTCAAATTAGCTGCATAGTACTTTTTAAAGACTAGTTTTTTCAACATTTAATCCTCTTAAGGACCTATAAATACAGCAGGATGAGAAACAAGGGTTTTAGCTTGAGCGGAATTCCAACTTTGTAAGATTCGGGCATTCCAAAAAATATTTGCTAACGGCAGCGGCTCCGGCGAGGGAATCGCTCCTTTGATAGTATTATCCGGCAAACGAATAACGTTGATCGCATCAGGAACATCAAAATTTAGATGGATTCTTGTATCAAAATCAATATGTGTATATGCCCAAGGAAACTTAGAATTTACCGATTGTGAAGATGATTGTTTTTTTATAGTTGCCGTTTTTCCTCCGTTTGAAATTGGATATACCCCATCGGCATATCTCGGATTTAAATTAATTCTGTCTAAGGTCCATTCCGGATAATGGCATATTTGCTTTTGATCATGCTCTTCAATAATCGGTCGGGTCATCCGTTTGTTTACATCCCATATTCCCATTCCACCTTTTTTCCTTTGAACCCAAGTATACATTTCGGTGGTACCTGCTTCTTTAACCACAAATTCTGCCGAAAAATCTTTTACAGGCAAACCCAAAGCGTTTTCTGTATAAACATTTTGTATAGTTCGTAATTCAATTAAATTATTACTAACCTCCACAAAATGAACTATACTTTCTTCATTTACCTTTGAGGGGTCTGAAAATGATAAAACTTTAAAATAAATTTTCATGGTTGAAAATTCGTGTAACGGCTGTCTGGCTAAATCTCTCCACCACTCTAACGGCATTGTGTAATAAGCCTTACCCGAAGCATCTAAAGTCAAAGGGTTTTCTTCATGAGAATAGCTGCTGAACGTTTTCATCGAAATCCTTTCCACAGATAATTTATTTTTATCCCAACTGTCGGTTATTCCTACCGTATTTGTTAATAAAGAAGGATCAACCTTTGCCACCTGAATATCAATTGGTTCCCCGGGTGCTCCGTCGGTAATTTCAAATTCCAGATTGGGATAGCTTGGGCCGAATAAAGTTCCGTCCTTTTTCAACACTACTGTATATTGATCTTGAAGGGCTTTTATTTTTATTTTCTTTTTGGGAATCGGTATGGGGGCTCCTTCCATATTCAGTTCAGGTTTATTAATTTGACCGCTGTCAACAATTTTTATATCTACTCCGCCATAATGGCAAGGAATCGTGCTTTTGAGCAATAAAGGCGGCCGATCTTGGATTTTCATACTTCCTGTGTTTTTCCAATCTCCCGTTATCATGGATACGTGACAAGGAAAAGAACGGTTCGGGCTTTTTTTACAGTTTCCCCGAAAAACAAGACTTAAGGAACTTTTCTCTTCTATGGTTGCTGTTTTCTTTTCTTGTGTAGTGGGGGTATCTAAATTTACTTTAAGTATTCCTTTGGGATTGGTACACAACGGACATTCCAGCTCTGCTCCGTCAATAACGATTAATTCATCCCATATTTTCTGCCTTTCTTTTTCTCTTTCTGTGTTATCTGATTCGAGTATCCGGGCATTTTCTTCTTCCATTCGGCTAATTTCATTCCATTGCTTATCCTCGGAAGTAGCTGTTTTTCCCATAATCGGAAGTTTTTCAAACTCCTTGTCCCAAGCTTTTTTACTACTTCGAGATGCATCTAGTAGTGTGGGAAAATGGTTTGCTTTATTGTTCGAAAAGAGTTTTTTTAACCAATCCATACTATTCTGTATTTTTTAAGTTGATTTTCATAAATTATATCCAAAGATCCCTCATGCAATAGCCCCGAAGAATAGAGATAGCTGCCTTCATATAAAGTCGTGTTTGTCTCTTCTGTCTGCCATGGTTTTCCTTTTACGTGGAAGCATTTTTTTATGTCTCCTTCCCTTTCTTTCACTTCATTCCATTCTTCCGCAAAAACTTTATTCCAATGTGGATGTTTTACTTTTCTTGGATACTTCGTATCATTTTCATTTTTTAAATTTCCGATACGGCTTCCGTTAAAAAACATACCGTACATTTCATAACTTAACAAGTAGCCGATCATTCTTGATTCATCCTGAAGTAAACGGCTTAAAAAATCAAAGTACAATTCAATAGAAGAGCCACTGTGATAAGCTTCCAATTTTCTCCGCTCTGTGTTCCAACGTTCCTGAATTTTTTTTAGATTTTTAAGCTTAACGGCTTCTCCTTTCTCATTAACACAAATACGTATATCGTTAAAAAGATAGGAGATTTCCCGAAGCAAATTATATTGAGGTATGGCTTTTTCCAACTTTATTTCCGTGCGAAAACACAGAATTTGAAAGTGAAAGTGTTCACGGGTTTTTCCGGTAAATAAGATTCCGACATTTCTGGTCCAAAATTTTTCCTTACCTTTTCCATGATTCATTTGATCCATAAAACTTGTAGTGAGTCGGTAGTAGTACGTTTTTCCCGGCTGCATTTTTATTTCAATTGGTGTCAACGGTTCCATCGGCATTATAATATTCTCTTTTTCTGCTTTTATTGGGCGAATTGCCCAATTCTCCCCAACGGGAAGACCAATGCAAGTAGTAGTTTCTTATTTTCTTTAGCAATCGATCGGAATCGGTGACGTATATTTCTTCTAATTCTTTTTCGATTGGTTGGTGGTTAGTTTCTGTTTTTTCTTCTGTTGGTATCTTCTTGTCTGCTTGATTCAAGTGATTCTCCTTGATTTCTTTTGTTGAAGTGGCTTGGTTGAGTTTTTTTTCTTCTTCTTTTTCACTTTTCAATACCCAGTCTTCATTCCATTTCATGGTATAAAGCTGTAAATATTCTTTGGCCTGTTGCAGGGTCTTGTTTCCCGAAAGACTGTATTTCTCCATTTCGCCGGGCATATAATACTTCCCCATATAGGGTTCTGACTCTTCCCGCATCAGGTGTAGAAAGATATAGCTGTATTCTTTCCTTAGGTTCCGTTCGCCTTTTAAGCTGTAATGGCTGTGCTTGGTTACCATTTTGGGTTCTATTTTTAATTGTTCCGGAGTGTACCATCCGCCTTGGATCAGTTCTGCTCGATAGTCTATCAGCTTTTCCAATTCATATTTTGATCTTTTTTCGATCAACAGGTTTTCGCTGCCGGTTTCGGTATAGTTGGAATAGCTGCCTCCTATATCACTGTGAACCCCGGGAAAATTGCGTTCTATGCGATTGTTCCCCGGCTTAATGCGGGTAAGTGGAAAATATTCCCGATGCTCGTCCAACGAGGTAAAATGAACGATTTTTTGTGGTCTTCCTAATTCATCTAAATGTAATTTAGATATTTTACTTTTGAAATTCGGTAAAAGCAAGGTATCCGGATCGTAAGAAACTACTGTATCGTAGATTCCTAAAAAACGCAAATGAATGAAGGTATTGTCGATCAGTTCATGACTAAATCCCATTTTTAATAAGGCTGTTCCTAAATTACCCATTTGGGGCAGTTTTCCATTTTTTACCCAAGCTTGTGGCACTTCCTTTCCTTCATGATCCAAATATTTACCGTTTTTTACTTTCGCTGAATACGCTAATTTTTGAATATTGTAAGCAAAATACCGTGCAGCAGCAGCTCCTCGGCTAAAGCCAAAAGCATCTACGATAATTATAATGGTATCAATATTTTCACTCTCTTTAACATATTTTTTATAGACTTCATAAATTTTTTTAGCTAAATATTCACATCCATTGGTTACTTTTCCCTGTATTCCCGTTTCTCCTCTTCCTAAGGCATACCCCCATAGTTTATCCTCCTTTTTGTCTTGGGTACCGATACCTTCCACATAAATGGTATATTCTTCATCACAACTCATGGATTTTCTAGCGACATTGGTAAAATCATTTAAATAGCTGGCGCTTTCTTTATCTACTCGTTTTCTGCTTAAGAATTTTTTTTCTTGTGCATTTTGCTCGAATATTTCAATTTCTTCCTCGGTGGGATTTCCATACCCATCTATCCCTCGCACTTTTTTCCATATCCGGGTATTTTCTCGGTTATTAAGTGTTCCGTCGAAAAACAATCCATAATTAAGTTGAAGCTCTCCCGGTTCAGATCGGGCCTCTCCACTGTTAAATACAAAGGTTTTTCCCATTTTAAAATATTTTTACCTCACTTTTATACAACCCGATGCTTTTTCCGTTTCCTTCCAACCATACTGAAGCATCATCTCCGGTATGGGTGATTCGTATGGTTATTTGTAGAGGTACTGCTTTCGCCTTACCTTGTGTAAGCTCTTCAAATGCTTTAAATATTTGATCTTCATTAAATTTGATATATCCTCCACAGTTTTTTTTTACTTTTTCCTTCCAACGAAAGCTTATTTGTTTGGGTATAGCTTTTTCCTCATCATAGTTCCAGTGCAATTCCTTTGGTATTTGATATCTTTTTATTTGATAGTCGCCAAATAAATTTGTTTCTTCTCCGTTATAAAAATCATATGTCATCTCATCCAATTCTGCCTCTTTGGGTAGTTCATAATTTACTTTCCAATTATATTTTTTCCTGTATGTATCCCATAGCCCGTAAGGAATGGGTTTGTTTTTATTGGCCTCTTGCACTTCTTGAGGGATGATCCCAGGATTTTTTATCACCGATTCTTGATATTCCGGCCGTAGCATGCTGTAGATCGGTTCGTCTTTTAATTTTTCGACTTGCTCTTTGGGTATTTCTGTTTTTACTCCCTGGTATCTGCCCACTTCTATTTGACGAGCTGCTCCTGCTACCCAAACCACGGCTACTCCTCCCGGGGCAAAGCCTACATTGATAGTCCAATAATTTTCTTTAAATGGTTCGGGTTTATCTTTATTTATAGAGGGGAGATAATACCCCTTTCTAAAAAGACCGGCTATTTTTTCATAATCCAGTTCCGCATCTACATGATAAAAGGTCTTTTCGACAAATGAGATCCAGATAACATTTAATCGTTTGGGCAAAGGCTTTTTTCCATGACTCATACTCCTTCCTAAACTTCCCCAACCTTTCCTACCTGTATGTAAGCCAGAAAAGAGGCTGGCATATCCTCCATCAGTTAATTCAAGTCCTCCCATAAATACGTCTACCGGATAACCTAAAGGACAGGAGACAGATTCCTTCCAATCAAACTCTTCTTTCATAGTTTTTTTATTTTTATCCTGACAGCTTACCACCACAGAAAGAAGTTGTAGCATGGCCACCAGGAAATAATTTTTTATTTTTAATATCATTGTTAAATATTTATATAATTAATGGTTTCCCATTTTAAAATATTTTTACCTCACTTTTATACAACCCGATGCTTTTTCCGTTTCCTTCCAACCATACCGAGGCATCATCTCCGGTATGGATAATTCGTATAGTTAATTTTATTGATTCTTCCTTATTTCCCTGAGTTAATTCTTCAAAAGTCTTAAATATCTGGGCTTCATTAAAAGTTATTGCTCCTGATTTTAGTAAGTTTTCTTTTGTTATCCAACTAAATGATATTTTTCGAGGTATAGCTTTTTTTTCTGATTTGTTCCATCTCAACTCTTCCGGTATTTGATATAATTTTATCGGTTTGTCTCCGAATAAAATTTCTTTTTCTCCATTAAAGTAAAAACAGGTTACTCTATTGGTTATTTCATTTGAATTCGGAAAATCAAAGTTAAATTCCCAATTATATTTTTTCCTGTACGTATCCCATAACTCGTAAGGAATGGGCTTGTTTTTATTAGCATCTTGCACTTCTTGGGGAATGATCCCCGGATTTTTTATTACCGATTCTTGATATTCCGGACGTAGCATACTATAGACCGGTTCATCTTTTAATTTTTCTACTTGCTCTTTGGGTATTTCCGTTTTAATTCCCTGGTATCTGCCCAATTCTATTTGACGACCTATTCCCGCGACCCAAACCACGGCTACTCCTCCCGGGGCAAAGCCTACATTGATCGTTTCATAGGTCCGTTTATAGGGTTGTGGATGCTCTTTATTATATGAAGGAGTTAAATATCCCTTTCTAAAAAGACCGGCTATTTTTTCATAATCCAGTTCCGCATCCACATGGTAAAAGGTCTTCTCTGCAAATGAAATCCATATCACATTAAGACGTTTGGGCAACGGCTTTACTCCACTGCTCATACTTCTTCCTTCGCTACCCCATCCACCTAACCCTGTATGTAACCCAGAAAATAAACTGGTAAAGCTACCATCGGTTAATTCTAACCCTCCCATAAACACGTCTACCGGATAACCTAAAGGACAGGAGACGGATTCATTCCAATCAAATTCTTCTTTCATAGTTTTTTTATTTTTATCCTGACAGCTTACCACTACGGAAAGCAGTTGTAGCAGTGCTATCAGATAATGATTTTTTATTTTTAGTTTCATTGTTAAATATTTATATAATTAATGGTTTCCCATTATATATCTACTTCACTTTCATACAATCCTATGCTTTTTCCGTTTCCTTCCAACCATACTGAAGCATCATCTCCTGTCCGAATGATTCGTATGGTTAATTGTATTGATTCTTCCTTATTTCCCTGAGTTAGTTCTTCAAAAGCCTTAAATATCTGGGCTTCGTTAAATATTATTTCTCCCGATTTTATGATTTTATCTTTATTTATCCACGTAAATGACATTTTCTTGGGTATAGCTTTTTTTTCTGATTTGTTCCATCTCAACTCTTCCGGTATTTGATATAATTTTATCGGATAATCTCCAAATAAAATTTCCATTTCCCCATTAAAATAAAAACAGGTAACTCTATTGGTTATTTCATCTGAATTTGGAAAATCAAAGTTAAATTTCCAATTATATTTTTTCCTGTACGTATCCCATAGCCCATAAGGAATGGGTTTGCCTTTATTAGCATCTTGCACTTCTTGAGGAATAATCCCCGGATTTTTTATCACCGACTCTTGATATTCCGGCCGTAGCATACTGTATTCCGGTTCGTCTTTTAGTTTTTCTACTTGTTCTTTAGGTATTTCCATTTTCACTCCCTGATACCTTCCTATTTCTATTTGTCTTACTATTCCCGCGACCCAAACTACGGCTACTCCTCCCGGGGCAAAGCCTACATTGATCGTTTCATAGGTCCGTTTATAGGGTTGTGGGTGCTCTTTATTATATGAAGGAGTTAAATATCCCTTTCTAAAAAGACCGGCTATTTTTTCATAATCTAGTTCCGCATCCACATGATAAAAGGTCTTCTCTGCAAATGAAATCCATATTACATTTAGACGTTTGGGCAACGGCTTTACTCCACTGCTCATACTTCTTCCTTCGCTACCCCATCCACCTAACCCTGTATGTAACCCAGAAAATAAACTGGTAAAGCTACCATCGGTTAATTCTAACCCTCCCATAAACACGTCTACCGGATAGCCTAAAGGACAGGAGACGGATTCATTCCATTCAAATTCTTCTTTCATAGTTTTTTTATTTTTATCCTGACAGCTTACCACCACGGAAAGAAGTTGTAGCATGGCCACCAGGAAATAATTTTTTATTTTTAGTTTCATTGTTAAATATTTATATATATAAATGGTTTCCCATTTTAAAATATTTTTACCTCACTTTTATACAACCCGATGCTTTTTCCGTTTCCTTCCAACCATACCGAGGCATCATCTCCGGTATGGGTGATTCGTATGGTTATTTGTAGAGGTTCTTCCGCCTTACCTGGTGTAAGCTCTTCAAAGGCTTTAAATATTTGATCTTCATTAAATTTGATATATCCTCCACAATTCTCTTTTGTTTTTTCCTTCCAACGAAAGCTTATTTGTTTAGGTATGGCTTTTTCCTCTTCATAGTTCCAGTGCAATTCCTTTGGTATTTGATATCTTTTTATTTGATAGTCTCCAAATAAATTTGTTTCTTCTCCGTTATAGAATTCATACGTCATCTCATCCAATTCTGCCTCTTTGGGTAGTTCATAATTTATTTTCCAATTGTATTTTTTCCTGTATGTATCCCATAGCCCGTAAGGAATGGGTTTGTCTTTATTAGCATCTTGTACTTCTTGAGGGATGATCCCCGGATTTTTCATTATGGATTCTTGATATTCCGGCCGTAGCATGCTGTATTCCGGTTCGTCTTTTAATTTTTCTACTTGTTCTTTGGGTATTTCCGTTTTCACTCCCTGGTACCTGCCCACTTCTATTTGACGACCTATTCCCGCTATCCAAACTACAGCTACTCCTCCCGGGGCAAAACCTACATTGATGGTTCCATAATCTTCTTTAAATGGTTCAGGAATTTCTTCATTGTATGAAGGGATGTAATATCCCTTTCTGAAAAGCCCGGCTATTTTTTCATAATCCAACTCGGCATCTACATGATAAAAGGTCTTTTCGACAAATGAGATCCAAATTACATTTAGTCTTTTAGGCAGTGGTTTTTTTCCATGACTCATACTTCTTCCAAAACTACCCCATCCACCTAACCCTGGATGTAAGCCAGAAAATAAACTGGTAAAGCTACCATCAGTTAATTCTAACCCTCCCATAAATACGTCTACCGGATAACCTAAAGGACAGGAGACGGACTCCTTCCATTTAAATTCTTCTTTCATAGTTTTTTTATTTTTATCCTGACAGCTGTTGAATATAAATGAAAGCATGAGTAGGAATTTATATATTGTTGTTATTCGAATCACCTTGTTTTTATCCTTTATTTACTCTTGCATCAATGGCCCCTAAAATTGTTGCTGTACCTGAACTTTGTATCCAAAGATCCCCTCCTACTATTTTATAGGTGGAAGTAGCTGTTGTTTCGGTTAATTCTCCGTTAACCGTAATTTTTTTATTTTCGAATACCCTTTGTGTATAAGAATGAGAAATATGTTTGTGCTCATTCCCTACTTCCAAATGATTGTCATTTCCTACTTGTACATGAAAATTATTCCCTATGGTAACCGTAAAATCATTTCCTACGGTAAAATTCATATTATTAGGGGCATTTACGGAAATATTTCCTTTTCCGTCCATAAACCAGCTGTTTTTTCCGGGATCGGTTATTAAAATGCTACCCTCTGCATCATTAAACAGTATTTGGGTTCCGCTTCTTGTTTGTATGACTTTAATGTCATTTTCGGCTGTGTAATAGGTCGCAATTTCTCCTCCGTTGTATGCTGTTCCTACTACGATAGGCGCTTCGGCATTGCCGCCTTGAAAGGCTATCAATACGGTTTCTCCTATTTCGGGATTCATAAAACAACCTTTTCCTGATCCGGCATGGGGTTGGATTACTTGAATCCAAGGGGTTTGCTGATTGTCGGGTTTCTGCCAAACAAATTGTACGCGCACTCTTCCCATTCGCAAGGGATCTTTATTATCTGTAACGATGGCATGTTGCAGGGGGGCTTTCGGATATTCGTATTCATCACAATACGCAGGAACGGTTACCTCTTTGGGTAACCCGATAAAGGTATTGGTATATCCTTCTCCATCTGAAAATTCGTGAGTTATTTCTGTTATTCGGTAGGATTCAATGGGAGTTTTACCCGTTTTGAAAATCTCATGCCCGGGCATCCAAATATTTATTTTCGCAATATCTCCTATCCGTAGTTCAGGGTTATTAGAGGTAGCTTCTATATAAACCAAATTTTGTTGTTTTAACTTTTGTTTGATAATCGCCTCTTCTATTTCAACCTGTCCTTTGTGTAAAAGACTATGATGGAAATGTGCGGTAGGTGCTTTGGTAAACAAATTTTGACTGGAATTAAAGGCTGATTGTTGAAAGGGATTTGTGGACTTTTGGAGGTTTTCTCTTTCAGAGTTTACCGTGTAATCTTTTCCTTGTATGGGATCGTAAACGGCATAAGAGAATTTTTGAGGTTTGGTTTCAAGTTTAAGTTCATAGTCATATATATCTTCGCCCTCGGTCAATTCAACTATGCGGCTGCCCCACGAGGAAAATTGAAATTTTTCTCCGTTATAATAAAAGTATTCTCCATATCTTACGGCGAGATTTTTTATAAATTGAAAATCATTTTGATTGTATTGAACGGTATAGGGCAATTTGTTTTTAAGGTTGGGATTGCAATCAAACGAAACTATATCTTTTGGATAGTCTTGGGAAACTTCTCGTATAATCTCTTCTAAGGTTTGATTTTCAAAACTTCGGCAATGAATTCCATTTTCCATTAGAAAAGCCGGAGTTTTTCCTCGAATGATAATCTTCTTTATCCCGTCTTTTTTATTGGAGGATATGCTTGATATAAGTCCTGTCCATACGGAGACAATTTTTCCAAATTGTATGAAACTAAAAGTTATGCGACTTCCCAGATATTTTTTTGAATTCTGAAGCAAATAGGCATTGGATTCATCGAATTCTCCGGGATCAGCGGTTAGAGTAAATTCATGATCTGCATTGATTTTCTGAATTAGCTTCAAATGTATACAGGTATTTGAAAAAAACGGATTTCCGTTTATTTGTACTTCTATATGAACAAGATGTGAATTTCCATAGAGTTGTTGTTTACTTCCTCCATAGGCAGCTATAACTCCTTTTTGTTGTTTAGCTTCTTCTATTTCTTTTTGAGTTAATAGTTTGAAGGATTCTCCTTCATCCGGCATAATTGGATTCATGACAGGAATGTTTTAGTTAGTTTGTTTATAGATATATAAATATATATACAGGATAAATATAAAGATATTTTTAAACCAAATAAAATATTTTTTATTTTATTTTTTATTAAAATACCATTCATAAATAATTTAAATAGTTTCCAATTACGAACGGTTTATTGTAAAAGATATGCTTAAAAAGTATTTATTTTATATTCATTATAAACGTTAAACATTAATTTATTCCTTGTTTACTCTTTTTCGTTAAATATAGTTCATGATATCATCATTACGGATTAAAATTCAATATTGGATATATGATTAATTCGTTTACATTACGTAATCTTCTATAGTACCGGTTTTTCATTTATTAATGAGGGATGGATCGGCGTCTAAATAAATCGTTTAAGTCAACTCCTTATTAGATTTATTGTAAGGTCTAAATTTGAATCTTTCTTTATAAGAAAAAAGTTTCAAGTAAATTTGTAGAAATAGTTTACCAATAGACAACTATAATTTTTAAGCCTGATTACAATTTTTCTCTAATTTGTTACTTTTTCTTTTTTGTTGACGTGTAGATCAAATGTTTAATTAAAAGTTATTTAAAATTTTCAATTTTATTTTTTATTTCACTTAAAAAATTGGATGCTAAAGTACTATTAAGTACATGTTCTTCAAATGTCATGGTTAAATACATAATAACTTTATAAAACTTTTCATTATTTTTTACAATCGGAATATTTTTTAACTCATCTAAACTTATACTCATTGTTGAACTTATGACAGGAACTTCTGTAATTAGATCATTATCCTTTAGCGAAGTAATCATAAAGCTTCCCTGAATGCGGTGTCTTTTAGCTAAATTTTTATAAATTAAAAATGAAATCAAACGTCTCAAATATTGGGGTTGAGCTTCTATTAATCTGGTTTCTTTAAAAAAGATGGAAGTATTATAGTCAGAAAATTTGCATTTATCTATAATTTCTTGTATTTCTTCAGGTTTTTTTTCATCCGAATCTTTAATTACACAAGATATATTTTTCTTTTGCCCATTGATTTCTTTGTCTAACATAAATTTTGCATTTATGGTTTCGTATTGTACCACTTTCGGAAAAAATTTGGAGCGTTTGACAGCTATATTTAGTTCCGGAAAATTTTTTAATACATCTGATACAATATATATCATATAAGCAGTATAAGAAATTTTTTTTCTTGTATTGTTATTTCTATACTCAACGAGATTAGTAGCATCTACGGGTACTGAGAGATGGATGGCATTTATTTTTTTGGTGTATTGTAAAAAACTATATACTCCCTTTATTTGTCTTAAAATAGGCTTTATTGGATTCATTTTTTATTATTTAAATATTAGAATCTATTAGCGATATGCTCTTTACATTCTTTATTAATAAAAAATATTTATTTGAAAATATCATTACATATTTTTCAACATACGCACCTATTTCTAATGGAAATAAGGAATTCCATTTTTTTATTATTTGTAGTACTGATTCAAATATGACCATTTTGTATAGCAATACTTGCAAAAATTCATCTGTTTTTTGTGTCTTATTCATAAGTATTATTTTTTTAGTTTAAATTTAGTTTTATTGAATTTCGAGTGGTTAGCAGATTCACTTATTTATTTTATCTCATATCATTGTGTTAATTTTTTTCATTTTAAGCTATATATGAATTAACTAATGAAACTGTTTTTGCTATAAAAACAAATCTAATCCTGGTAATAGCCGGAAAATTTTTCCGTAATTATTTTCTTTAAATAAATTAGTTTCATTTACTACTGCGTTCCCTATATTTAGGATTATCTATTTTTAAAAGAATAGCACCTATTTAATTTCTATTTTTTTATAATTCTGATTGAAATGACCTATATTCTATCTGATATGTGCAAATCAATATTATAATCGTTTTACTTAATTTTTCATATTTCAAGCAGGATATACTAATTCATGACTGATCATATACCCTTTCTATTATCCTGATGTATGCTTTTTATTTATAAGTAACAATTGTTAACGCTTTAGATTAAATTTTTAGTTAAACTATTCAAATTAATTTTCCGGCTTACATGCCTTCCTTTTAGAGTTAAAAACTTACTTTTTGATGTTAATTTCATAAAATTATATTTTATGTTAGCATAAATCAAATATATGAAAATAAATATATAATATTTTATTTATTTTTCATTTTTTAATACACATAAATCAATTAACCATATTTAAATATAAAAATTGGATTATTTACACGTATTCACTCGAATTCATAATATAAAAATTTATTTTTTAGTTTAATAAAATTATTTTTTTTTATAATTAAATAATAAAAAATATTTACTGAATATGAGTATAATATTTCGTACCGATTCAATCAAAAAACACAATAACAATAATATATAAATAAACATAAAAATGACAATTATCAGGAGTTTAACTTATATATTTTTATTAATTTTAAAAAATTATTTTAAAATTTATATGTATTATTGTGTATAAATAATTTAATTTTAAAATGATATATATGAATGATTATGACTTTAAAAAAGAATGTTCATAAATTAATCACTATGGATTAAGTCTGTATTTAATCAGTAAACTTATTTTATCTAACCTGATAAAATTGGATCACCTTATTTATAGATTTTTTTCTAATAAAAACCAATTTCTATAATTAAGCTTACATTATATACTGCCTAGTAAGGAGTAATTATTTATACCAACGGGATACGTTTAAAATAATTACGATAAATATTATTGAATAAATATAATTTAATATATAAAAATGAAAATGAAAAATAAAATTATCTTAGCTTTTTTATGTTTATTACTTAATAGTATTAATTTATCTGCCCAATCGTTATCAAATTCTAAAAAAAGTTTCTACAAAACAGGATTCCGTGAAATAAATATAAATGATTATTTAAGACCGCTTCAAATTGCTTTGGTATATCCAACCTCGGCAAAACATCCCATTGCAAGAATTGGAGATAATGAATATATCATCGGTGAAAATGTAATTTATGATGCGAAAATATCCGATAAAAGCTTTCCTTTGGTTATTTTTTCTCATGGACTGAATGGGTCTTGGGATAATCATATTTGGTTAGCTGCAGCTTTAAGTAAACGGGGATTTATTGTAGCAATGCCTAATCATCCAGGAACTACTTTGCAAGATATGGATCCGCAACTTGCTCGAGATATGTTAGCCCGTCCGGAAGATATTCGTCGTACAATCAGTTATTTATTGGAAACTAAACAATTTTCAGATCATATAGATGCTAATAATATCTCTATTATCGGGCATTCTTATGGAGGATGGACTGCAGTGGAAGCTATTGGCGGTAAATCTTCTGCTAAAGTTTTCAAAAAAGAATGTCGTAAATATCCCATCATGTTAGCTTGTGACGTTTTCAATGAGCAAATGAAAGGTTTGGATGAAAGATCAGATTTTCTGAAATTAGATAAAGACATGAAAGATCCCCGTATCAAAAGAGCAGTAATCTTAGATATAGGATTTGGCCGCATGTTTATTCCGTCCAGCTTATCGGAAATAAAAATTCCGGTTTTAGTGTATTCCGCCGGACCATTTGTAGAAAGAATACCGGCAGAATTAGAAACCGGTTATTTAACTAAATATCTACCGGAAAAAACTTCCAAACACATAGTTTTGAATAATGCTACCCATTATAGCTTTATGGCTATCTGCAGAAAAAATGCAATAGAACTATTTAAAAAAGACAGACCGGATCAAGTTCCTACTTGTGAATTTGACACGAATGAGCGTGCAAATATTCATACTCAATTGATTAAGCAAATAAGCAGTTTCTTAGTAAATAACTAGAAGTTTTAAAAAAATTTCATAAATGGCAAGGCTATTAAATAGTTTTAATAGCCTTGCCATTTTTTATATATACCATTTCAATAAAATTAGTAAAAAATTACCGATATTTATATATAAATTACTTAATCTTTAAAAAACATGACTTAACTTCTATTGCTGTTATGATATCCTCAAAACCCTTTTCCTTATTTCGTTTTTAATCTCTACTAAAAAAGTGTAAAATTTTATCCCTGAATTTTAAAATAATAATCTTATTTTTGCAGGCAATACAAAGACAACAACACAACACTAAAAAGTTTTATTATGTTTGAAAAGATTCTTATTGCAGAGAATTTCTCTAACGATAATTTTGCTGTTAAAAAGATAGTTGAAGAACTAAATATTCCTCATATTGACCAAGCAAATTATTGTGATGATGCCATTTCTAAAATTCGAAAGTCTTTTTCTAATAATTTACCTTATGGGCTATTAATTACAGACTTAACATTTGACCCTAATCAAGAACATGTCATTACATGCGGGGAAGAACTTATTAAAGTAGCTAAAGAGGAATTTCCCGATCTTAAAATTATTGTTTTTTCCATTGAAGACAGACAGCCTATTATTAATTCTTTTTTTGAAAAATATAATATAGATGCTTTTATAACGAAAGGCGCAGAAAGTGCAAAAGAATTAAAGAAAGCTATAGAAGATGTATATGAAAATAAAATATACCTGTATTCCAACAAATCTCAAAAAGGCGGATTATTTGAGTTCACAAACAACGACCTGGAATTAGTGCGCCTATTATCGGTTGGTATGAATGTGCCTGAAATTTCAGTCAAATTCAAAACAGAAAAGGTATATCCCAACAGTGAAAGTTATTTAAATAAAAGATTGGTATCGATTCGACAACATGCCGGAGCTGCAACTACTTTACATTTACTTACTTTATTTTCAGATTGGAACTTAATATAAATCGTACGGTAAAATTTATTAAAAAATATTTTATAACCTAATTGATTTATTTTCAATTACATATGAAAGTTTAATGCATATATTCATGAAATCCATCAATTAAACAGTAAATATCCGATCCCTATATCCTTTCGGTATATAAATGATTGTTGAAACAGTTAGCACCTCATAAATATGCCTTTATTTTATTAAGGATATATCATTGATATTATCTAAATATCAATCAAATTGCTATTTTATCGCTTCTTTTTCAACATAATTCATAATAAATTTGCATTTATGAAGCGAAAAGATAATTTATCTTTATGGTTTGCAGGAGACATCAAAGCCGGATTTCCTTCGGCAGCAGATGATTTTCATTTGGAACGAATTAATTTGAACGACGAATTAATAAGAGATCCCGAAACCACTTTCTTGGCACGAGTAAATGGGGATTCTATGAAAGATATGAGGATTTATAACGGAGATCTTATTATCGTGGATAAAGCATTGGAACCTAAAAACGGCAATATTGCCGTATGTTATATAGACGGGGAATTTACATTAAAAAGACTAAAGGTAGTAAAGGAAAAAGGAATAGTAAAAGAAATTATTCTCCTGCCTGAAAACAAGGAATACGAACCGATCCGGGTTACTCCTGATCAAGATTTTATTATTTGGGGAATACTTACCCATACCATTATAAAATTTTCATAGCATGTATGCTTTATTAGATTGTAATAACTTTTATGCTTCTTGCGAAAGAGTGAGTAATCCCTCTTTAACAGGTAAACCTGTTTGTGTGCTTTCAAATAACGACGGCTGCGTAATTGCCCGCTCCAATGAGGCAAAGGCCCTCGGCATCCCTATGGGAGCTCCTGCATTTAAATATGAAAAAGTATTTGAAGAAAATCAAATATTCCTCTATTCCGCCAATTTTCCCCTTTATGGTGATTTAAGTAACCGTGTAATGAATATCATCGGGCGTTATTGCAAAGAAGTTGAAATATATTCTATCGATGAAGCATTTATGAACTTTAACGGCTATATGCAATTGAATTTGCGGGAACATTGTTTAGATTTAAGAAAATATATACTTAAGGGTGTAGGCATTCCTACCAGCATAGGAATTGCTCCTACTAAAACACTTGCCAAAGTAGCTAACAGGATAGCCAAAAAATACCCCGAGAAAACCCATAATGTATATGTTATTGATTCTCCCGAAAAAATTGAAAAAGCACTCAAATGGTTACATATTGGAGATATATGGGGAATTGGAAGAAGATTAAACAAACGATTTCAAGCAAAAGGTATTCGTAAAGCTTATGAATTGGTTAATCTTCCGGAAACATTTATACGTCAAGAAATGGGAATAGTAGGAATCCGCATGATTAATGAATTAAAGGGAATTCCTCAGCTGGATATAGACTTGCCGGCTCGTAAAAAGTCCATTGCCACTACCCGCACCTTCGATTACATGACCGACAAACTAGAAGATTTAAAAGAAAGAGTAGCTACCTTTGCCGTGAAATGTTCAGAAAAATTACGCGCACAACAAAGTTGTTGTAATTATGTGACTGTATTCCTGCATACAAATTTTTATAGGGGCGATTTAATTCAACATCACCCTGCTGTTACTTTAACGCTGTCTAATCCCCACAATTCAGCTATTGAGTTAAGTAAATGTGCTCAAAAAGCATTGGAAACCATATATAAAAAGGGGTATCAATACAAAAAAGCAGGAGTTATTGTTTCAGGTCTTATCCCTGAATCGGAAAGACAAATTTCTTTGTTTGACGAGGATTATTACCTGAAGCACCAACCTATTATGAAGATTATGGATAAGTTGAACCATAAATACCATGAAGATAAACTGAAATTGGGTTGTCAAGATATTAAAAGGACTTGGAAGATGAAGCAGACCCGACTTTCTAAACGTTTCTCTACCGATATGAGGGAACTTATACAAGTTAAGGTATAAGGAAGATCCGGCTAAATATCATCCGATGATAATTTTATAAAAAACAGAGTGAATATGCGTGAGGATTTAAAAAAGATGGTTTCCGATTTACCCACCGTTCCGGGAGTATATTATATTTATACCCATGAAGAACGATTGATTTATATCGGAAAAAGCAATAATATCAAAAAAAGATTAAGCCAACATTTTACCTGTACCGACCGTAAATCGGTAAAAATACAAAACTTTGCTTCCAAAGTCAGGTATGAACCTACAGGAAGCGAATTAATTGCCCTGCTTATGGAATCTGAGGAAATAAAACACCACAAACCTATTTATAATAGAGCGCAAAGGCACAGCATTTTTTATTATGGCTTATATCCCGAAATAACTCAAGAAGGGTATATATCCTTACAATTGAAAAAGATAGATAACCGATCACAGGAAATTAATTCTTATTTGAGCTTAAAGCAAGGAAAAGAAGATTTATTCCGCATTACGGAAACTTATAAACTTTGCCAAAAAATAAACGGATTGTATAAATCCAAGGCTCAATGTTTCCAATATACGCTACACGAGTGTTTAGGCGCCTGCGTTAATGAAGAACCCGTAGATGATTATAACAAGCGTGTGCATCAATATTTAGAAAAAAATTCTTTTCCACAAGAAACCGTATTATTAAAACTTCCGGGAAGAACAAAGGATGAAAAGGGATTAGTTTTAATTGAAAACGGAATTTATAAAGGATTCGGATTCTGCCCGAAAAGATCTCGAAAAGATCCGTTAACGTTTATTATGCCTAAATCGGATAACAAAGATGCAAGAAGAATTTTAAGAAGTTATTTGAAAAAACAATAAAACAGGTTTACTACAAACCTAATAATTTTGTTTTCAATCAATTATTATTTCCATACCGGTAATGTACTGTATTTTTTACCCCCGTTAAATACAGACAATTGTTTACGTTTAATAGAACGTTTTTAGCGTTATATTATTTTGCCTAATAATCCTAATAATCATTTATTTTAAAAAAATTTTCAAGATATCTTTTATAAATTTTTACATGAAAAATTAATAATAAAATAAAAATCATACTAGATAAAAAAGTAAACCATAAAGGCGAAAAAACTATCAACCAAGACCATTCTATAATATTTAAAAGTTTTAAAATAATAAAAGTAATTGTTAAAAATCCCGGCAAAGAAGAAAGAAAAATTAATAGTTTCATTTATCTAGAAGTTAGTTTTAATTTTTCAATTATATTGTGAAAAATTTATTTAGTGCACACAAAGATACAAATTTCTAAAAAAATATACGAATTTTAATAAAAATACATGTATTTTATACAAGAAAGATAAAATAAAATATAGTATAATTCTAAGAATTCTTGATTAGTCGAATTTGATCGTATTCCATATATAAAACACACTGAGCCATTTTGTTAACTTCGTCTTGATCGTGAGAAACTACTAAGGTAGTAGAACCAAAAACAGCATGTGTCTTTAAAATTTCGTTTTGAAGTTTTATCCTCATTGTCGAATCTATAGAAGACAAAGGTTCATCCAGAAGTAATAGATCCGCTTTTTTAGCCAAAGTTCTAGCAAGAGCAGTTCTTTGTTTTTGTCCTCCTGAAAGTTTATCTGGTTTCTGATTTCGTAAAGCATCTAATCCATAAGACTTAATTAGAGTATCTACCCATGCTTTATCTTTTACTTTATTTTGTGCAAAAGATATATTTTCTTCTACCGTCATATTGGGAAATAAAGCATAATCTTGAAACATGAAACCTATGTTTCTTTTTTGCGGACTTAAATTTATGTTATTTAAAGAATCGTAGAAAATGCGATCTCCTACTTGAATTATTCCCCGATCGGGTTTTGTTAAACCGGCAATCATTCTAAGAAGTGTAGTTTTTCCTATTCCCGAAGGCCCGGAAATACATATTAATTGGTTTTCGGGAAGTTCAGTTTGGACAGATAGAATACGACTTCCTTCCGAGGTTAAAATTCTATATTCAATATCGATATATATCATTAAGAAAATTATATAGTTTTAATTTTAAAACCTTTATTAATGCTATAAATGAGAGTAAGCAATATAAATGAAATTAAAAATAAAATAAATGAATATTGATTTGCGGTCTTATAATCTAATGCTTGTACCTGATCGTATATGGCAATGGAAGCTATACGAGTTTCTCCGGGGATATTTCCTCCAACCATTAGCACAATTCCAAATTCTCCTATACAATGCGCAAAAGTTAATGCTACACCGGTGATAAGAGAAGGCTTTATATTAGGTAATAAAACTTTGAAAAATGTAGTTGTTTTGGATTTTCCTAAAGTATAGGCAGCTTCTCTGTAACTTACAGGAAGAGACGAAAATCCATTTTGAAGAGATTGTATCATAAAGGGCAAACCTGCTATAATACTTGCTATAATTATGCCTTCAAAAGTAAAAGCTAATCTGGTATTAAAGTGTTTCTCTAAAAAAGCGCCCGGTATGTTTTGAGGACTAAAGGCCACCAATAAATAATAACCCAGTACCGTGGGAGGAAGAACTAAAGGCATACAGATCAAAGCTTCTACCAGGGGTTTTATTTTGAAATGCGTATATGCCAACAGGTAGGCAACCGGCAACCCTATAAACAATAAGAAAAGGGTTGATAGAGTTGCCAACTTACCTGTAAGCCAAAGAGTGTTTATAAAATCTTCGCTCAATTAATTAATCTTTTTTTGCTAAACCGTATCCGTATTTTTTCCAAATATTGTCACATTTGGAACTGATGATATAATCCAAGAAACGAGAAGCTTCACCGTTTTTTTCCCACCCGTTTATAAGTACGGCAGCTTGTGCTATCGGTGGACATATATCTTCCGGTAATACATAATAGTGCCCCTTATTTTTCATTTCGGGTGCTAAGGCCAGCGATAAAGCAATAAACCCTATTTCTGCATTTCCTGAAAATGCATATTGAGCCGTCTGATTAATATTTTCTCCCCATACAATACGTTTACTTATTTTATCGTATAAATCCTCCTTTTTAAGTGCATTAACAGAATTTAAACCATAGGGAGCATTGTCCGGATTAGCAATGGCTATTTTTTTAACTTCCGGTAACAAAACGGCTGACAATCCTTGCGATAAATTCAATGTAGAACTCCACATGGCTACTCTTCCGTAACAATAGTTAACTGCCGATGCAGAAGTTAGCCCTCGATCTTCTAATTTGCCGGGAAATTTAGTATCTGCAGACATAAAAAGATCAAAAGGGGCTCCATTAATAATTTGTTGGGTTAGAGTTCCTGAAGATCCATAAGTAATTTGGAGATCTGCACCCGGGTAATCTTTAAGATATTGTTCTTTAATTTCTTCCAGTACATATCTTAAATTAGCAGCAGCGGCAATAGTAGCTTTACGTTCTTTTGTACAAGATATTAAGCCGAATAAAAATAGTAATATCGGCAAAAAAACTAGCTTACGTTTCATGATTATATAAAATTTTTAGTGTTGTGCTCCTTCAATTATTTTGAAAATATGCAGTATCGAAGGAAAAACTGCATCCATAGATTCTTCTGCTCCTTTGGTAGAACCCGGCATAGTAATTACTAAGGTATTTCCGATTAATCCGGCTATGCTTCTGGATAACATGGCTAAAGGCGTTCTGTTTTGCCCATAGCTTCTTATCGCTTCTGCCACTCCCGGAATTTCTCTTTCCAGTAAAGGTTGAACCGCTTCAGGCGTAACATCCCTCTTGGACAATCCGGTACCGCCGGTTACCAAAATTAAATTTACTCCTTTCCGGTGATATTCTCTAATTTTGGTTTGTATATCCTCTTTTTCGTCCGGAATAATTTCATAATCGGAAACATCTACTCCTATGGTTTGAAGTTTTTCCATAATTACTTTACCAGCACGGTCTTTTTTATCACCCTTAGAAATGCTGTCAGAACAAACCAATATGGATGCAGTTAATGGTAAATCAAACGAATTACTTTTATCTGATTTTCCTCCTCTTTTTTCCAATAATTTAATTTGTTGGATTTCGACATTCTTATCAATGGGTTTAAGCATATCATACATCGTTAGGGCAACTACCGATGCCGCATGCATAGCTTCCACTTCAACTCCTGTCTTATAAATGGTATGTATTTCAGCATAAATATAAATCTCTAACTCTTTCATTTCATAGGTTATGGAAGTATATTCTATGGGCAGCGGATGACAATCAGGAATCATGTCACTTGTTTTCTTTGCCGCAAATAAACCGGCAACTTTTGCCATTTCAAAAATATTTCCTTTGGGAACTTTGTTATCCTTAATAGTTTGAATAGTTTGTTGAGATCCCACCTTAACCACCGCTTGAGCTATGGCTTTTCGTAAAGAATTACTTTTATGCGTTATATTTACCACTTTTTTATTTTTTAAAATTATTTTTCTGCTTTGGTTGAAAAGAATACCGGTTTGAAAGTAATCATGATATAAGCCCATTGTGGAAACTTGGTATCAACCCCCAATTGATCTTTTAGAATTCTTGTTCCTTTGTTTTTCATATAAGTACTCCAACCTGCTTGTAAAGATAATGTTTGAGAAACTGTATAATCTGCCAATAAATCAATTTCTGATCCTATGCCTTTGTTATTTCGGTTATCCATTTTTTCAGCAGTTGAAAAAGTATGGAATCCACCATCAAAACTTAATTTTGAATTAGCTTTTACAGATACTCCACCGTATAAATCAAGTAACCCTTGCTTAGGTAAGGTTGCCCAATACTCCATAGATCCATTAAAAGAATGGTTAGCTCCATAAAGTTTATTAAACGTGTGATCTTTAGATTTTGATAACGTGGATTTGGAACCTGAATAATAATCAACCCCTACGTTAGCTGAAATGAAATCGGAGAATCTATACTTAGTTTTCAAAGCTAATAAAGATGCATCTAATTTACTGTCAGACCGGTCATATCCAAACTGGTAATATCCGGTTGCATAAAATGAAAAAGGAATGCTGCGATCATCTAATCCAAAGTTAGCTCCTACTGTATTTCTAAAGATAGAAGTTTTTACTTCTTCAGGAACTTCTCCTTTTTGGAAACCTTCATTTACCCATATGGCAGAAGCTGTAAATTTTCCAATTGGTTTATATAACCAAGTATAGAATAATGATTTATAACTTTTGTCATACACAGATTCATAAAGGACATCTGCTGCATTGTTCCAACCTCCTCCGACATGTGCTTTAAATTTAGAGGTTTCGTATTTTAATTTTAAAAGGTCATGTGCATTAGGGGTATTGCTCCAATTACCGGATGAAAAAAGACGCTTGTCGTCATATTCCAATATTTGACGTCCTAAAACTCCTGAAAATTCAGGGGTAAAGAAATATTCTGCCCAAGCTTCGTATACTCCTAAATTATTTCCGGTTTTATTTATTCCATTTGATCCATACGTTTCCGTATCTTGTAAAGTAATTTTAACTTTATAATCTTTTTCAGAATAAGTAGCACCCAATCGTACCCTTAAGTTATTCACATAAGCAGCATCTAAAGAATCTGCCAAAGGCTTACGAAAACCACTTCTTAATTCTCCTCTGGTTCTCAGTTCTCCGTCAATTTTAATTTTCTGTGCAGTTAAGAGACTTAAACTCCCTAAACTAAAAAACAACAAATACCAAATTTTTTTGTGTTTCATAAATTTAATTTTAGTTAATAATTAATTTTCTCTATTTAAACAATCGTTTTTCCCAATTTTCAATGGTTCCATTTTCTAAACGATTGCTAAATATTTTTTTCCAACTTAGTGCTAATGATTTTATCTTTAATAATTTGTTTAAAATTTCCTTATCTAAACAATTTTCTTTTTTATATAAAATAGTTAATAAATAGGTTAAACTATACTCGGGGTATGGCCGATCTATTAGCTCAATAGTATCTCCTTCTTTTAAACTTCCTTCTTCCAATACACGATAATACCATCCTGTTTTTAAACTTTCTTGTACTCTAAGCGACATATCACTGCATTGAAAATGATAGTTTAATTTCCAACACGGTTGTCTGGCTTGACTTACTTCTAACACGCAGCTGCCTATTTTATAAATATCTCCGATCATAACCGTCTCTTCCGTCATTCCTAATGAGGAAATATTTTCGCCGAATGCTCCTGATTTCTCTAATAAAGGAAGTTCAGGCAAAGACGTTTTCCAATATTCATAATTTTCAAAGGCATATTGATGTACTGCTTTTTCTTCTCCTCCATGGTTGATCTTATCACTCTGTTCATCATTAATTAATCCCAATTTGGATACCTTTTGCGAATCGGTAACTTTTTTTTTGTTAATGGCGCTTTGATATTCTGTGTTAGCTAAGCGTTGTATTTTACCCGCATGTAAAGAGCTAATTAAAGGTTTTTTCATGGTTTTATTGTTTGTTTTCTTTCCATTGGTAGCTGTTATCGCTAAATATTTCTTTACCCCAAATGGGAAGTTCTTTTTTTATTCTCTCAACTAATTCGTCACAAGCCAGCATAGCAGGTTTTCTATGTTTAGATGATGTAAAAACAAAAAGACAAATTCCGCCTTTTTTTACCAAACCGAGGCTATGATATACATGCATGCACAACAAATCGTATTTAGAAAATATTTCTTCCCGTAGTTGTGAAAGTTTTTCAACGGCCATTTCTTGATAGGCGGTAAATTCTATTCCTTCAACTTCCTTTCCTTCAACTATATCTGCTCTAACTTGTCCTAAAAAAATACTATGTCCTCCAATATCTTTTTTATGAGTATGGCTTTGAATACTTTCAGAAATAAATTCTGCGGGTATAGCTCCCTCTAAAAATGGATATATTTTTTTCATATAATTTTCTATTTAAAAAATCGTGTCAATTCCGTTTCGAATATGCCATACAGCTTTATTGGGAAACAATTCTTTGGCTATCTCGACAGCTCGGCTGCTGCGTATTCCCGTTTTACAAACAAATACAATTGTGTCAAATTTTTCAAGAATAGGTATATTTTCTTCAATCACAGACAACGGAATTTGTATATAGTCGAAACCAGAAATTTTGGGTAGTTCATTTTCGTTTCTTACATCAACCAGTATCGATTTTTCGTTGGAAAGTACTTCTTCCAACCGGGAAAGATTTTCAATTTCATTTTCGGATGAAAAAATTCCACAACTACATTCATAATCGATTGCTTTAAATTCATCTTCATTTTTTGGAGTTGAATTTTTTTCCGACTCGGCAAAATTAATAATTCGAGTACTATAATACAAGATGTTAAATATCATTAATTTATGTACTAAAGGTTCTCCGATACCTGTAATTAATTTTATAACTTCTTGGGCTTGTATAGTGCCAATTATACCCGTCAGAGTACCCAAAACTCCTGTCTCATTGCAGGTTGGAACTTCTGAAGGCTTGGGTGGATAAGGAAACAAATCTCTGTAATTGGTTTTCATTTTATCTTTTTCCACATTGAATACAGAAACTTGACCTTCATATTGGTAAATGGCTCCATATACTAAGGGAATATTTTTTAAAGTACAAATATCATTAAGAAGGTACCGTACCTGAAAATTATCTGTACAATCTACAACGATTTCATAGGAATCTATAAGTTTACATACGTTTTTTGAAGTAACCTTTTCCGTGAAAGAGATAATTTTAATAGTTGAGTTCATTTCTTCCAACCTTTCTTTTGCTGCTTCCGATTTAAACTTTCCTATATCGCCTTCTTTGAATAAAATTTGTCTATGTAAATTTGTTAATTCAACAGTATCATAATCAACAATTCCCAATAGTCCAACTCCGGCTGAAGCTAAATATTGAAGCACGGGGCAACCCAATCCTCCTGCTCCCACCACCAATACACGAGACTTACAAAGTTTATTCTGGGCTTCCATACCAAATCCGGACAAAATTATTTGTCTGTTATATCTTTTAAAATCCATCGATTGATTAAATTAAATTTTTATCCTCCGGAATATGGCGGAAGTAAAGCTATTTCTGCACCTTCCGGAATCGGGTCTGTTTCTTTTGTATTTTGGTTATTAACAATAATCAAATAATTTAATGATTTTAATTCAGGAAAATAAGTTTCCAATATTTCTTTAAGTTCTGAAACAGTATTAACTTTATCATTAAGTTGATATTTTTCATTCTGAAAAATATCGGTTAATTTCCCGAAAATTTTAATATTCATATTGTTTTAAAATTTTTTTCGATTTTCTTAAATTCTTCTTGAGTATTTATATTTGAAAAGATATCTTTTTCAATTATCTCAGTTAGGTCGATTACTTTAGATTCGGATTCTATAATAAATTCCGTCAATTTTAATTGGTTATCGGCTAGTTTATCTTCTATAAATTGTAGTGCATCATAGGTATATATTCCAAACAAAGGTTGAATTCTTCCGTTATAACTTGCTATGGTGGCTAAATTAGTACTGAGGTTATTAACTAGATAATTAATTGCTTCGAAGGTAATAAAAGGCATATCACAACTTACAACAAATACATCTTTCTTTGAGTGATCTAATGCTGCATGGATTCCTCCCAATGGACCTTTATTTTTAATCTTGTCAGAAACCAATTCTAAACCGAATTGTTTATAATCTTCTTTATCCGTATTAATTTTAACCGATGGAAAACATTGGGATAAAACTTCAATGCTGAATTGTATTATAGGAATTCCGTTTAGTTTTTTCAAACCTTTATCTTCTCCCATGCGAGTACTTTTTCCTCCTGCAAGGATATAAGCTTCCATTGTTATAAAGTTTTGGTTTTAAACAAATTAAACTGTCCGTTTATTTTTTTATATTCTTCCACAATTTTTTTCCCTTCTTTAGTCAAGAAAGCACCTCCTCCATTTTTACCTCCCAGATTTTTAAAAACCAGCGGTGTATTGGAATATTCGTTCATTTCTCTTACCATTCCCCAAGCTTTTCTATAAGGTATGCCGATTTCTCTGGCCGCTGCGGCTATAGATCCGGTTTCCTCAATACTGTTCAATAGTTCGGCCCGTCCCCTGCCTATTTTTAAGCCGTGGGTGGTTTCTAACCAAATAAATCCTTCTATTTTTAAATTCTCCATACTCTAACTTTTTCCCCTTGACGGATCATTCTTTCCTCTCCCGATATTTCTACTATACAATTCGCGCTACTGAATGAGTTCATTTTATAGGATTCTTGAGAGGATGTTATACTTACCTCTCCATTTTCTAAATGCCCTTTTAAAAAATTAGTGAGTTTATTTTTTTTGTTAAAGTCGTTTATCAACTTAGCATCTTCATAAGAATTGAAAATATGTTTTTCCCCTTTCAATCCTTTTATAAAGGGACGAACGTATTGATAAAAACACGTTAAAACGGATGCAGGATTACCGGGTAAGGCAAATACATAATGTTGTTCTTTTTTACCAAAATACAAAGGTTTACCCGGTTTTTGCTGAATTTTATAAAAAAGTTGATGTATCTCTGCTCTTTCTAAGCTTTCTTTTACATAATCATAATCTCCTACAGAAATACCTCCTGTAAGCAATAATACATCAACTTCCGGTATTCTTGTTTGGATTTCATGAAATGTTTTTTCTTTATCATCAGAAACTTTTACTATAAATTCAACTGAAATATCCATTTCTTTTAAAGCAGATTGCAGCGTAATTGAGTTACTCTCATATATTTGTCCTTTTTTTAAAGGTGTTCCTGCCGTAACTAATTCATTCCCTGTAACAATAATACCAATTTTTGGTGAAGAAAAAACGTGTACCTTTTCAATTCCAAAACCTGCTAACATACCTATAACACCCGGTGTAATCAATGTGTTTTCTGCTGCCACTAATTCACCCTTTTTTGTTTGAGAACCTAGGGGGCGTATGTTATCTCCTTTTTGAAATTCTCCTTTTTGAACTAGTAATTTATTATTTTCAACGGTTGCTTTTTCTTGCATGACTACTATATCTGCGCCGATCGGAATCATTGCTCCGGTAAATATTCGAGCTGCTTCTCCTCTCTTTAGAGTTGGCAATTCAGTTTGTCCCGCTTGTATGACGTATTTAACCGTTATTTCGTTTTTATCCACCCAATCTTGATAGCAAAAAGCGTATCCGTCCATCGCTGAATTGGTAAAATTCGGTACGTCTATGGGTGCATATATTGGTTTAGCTATATACGAATGCAAAGAATCGCTCAAATTCTTCTCACGAATGGGACATTTAATACGTATTTCATTGGAAATAAGGGTTCTCGCTTCAGATACTGTTATAAATTCATTCATGTTTCAATAGGTTTTTTTTAGCATATCGAAAAGAAAAGTTAACCGCCAATTTTAATCATACTCCTGTTTTTAAGATATTCGGGATTTAATTTTATAAAATTTTCAAATTGACCTCCCATCTTTTTATGTTTGTTTTTTAGAAAAGATTGTATGAGCGGTTCAATATCTTCACCTTTTCGTAAGGTTCCTAAAATATCAAATTCATCTTTTCCAAAAAGACAATTTTTCATCTTTCCGTCAGCAGTAATTCTCATTCTATTACATCCTTGACAAAAAGGTTGACTCATGGTTGTTATAAAGGCAAAAGTTCCTTCATAACCTTTAACTTTGAATTTTTTGGTTGTATCGTGGTTGTGATCCTGAATTTTCTCATAAATAAAATGAGAATCTATTTCATCCAACATTTCGTCCATAGTAATAACTTTATTTTTTTCCCATTGATTTCCATTAAAAGGCATAAATTCTATGAAACGAACTTGTATTGGAAAATTTTTGGTTAATGAGATGAAGTCTTTTATTTCGTCATCATTAACATTTTTCATTAGTACTGTGTTGAGTTTAACCTGAAAACCTCGGTTTACGAAAAGTAAAATATTATTCCAAACTTGAGAGAATGCATTACGCTTTGTAAGGAATTTAAATTTTTCTTCTTGTAAACTGTCAATACTGATATTTACTGTATGCAATCCTACCTCTTTTAACAAATCTGCATACTTATGTAAAAGCACCCCGTTGGTTGTTAAATTCAATTCTACCGGTAAAGTAGACAACCTTTTAACTATTTCTTCAAAATCACGTCTTACCAAAGGTTCTCCTCCGGTAAGACGTATTTTATTTATTTGATATTTAGTAAACGTTTTAGCTATGCTGAAAATTTCATCCGGACTCATTAATTTTCCGTAAGGCAAACACTGCATTTTTTCATTGGGCATGCAGTAAATACAACGGAAATTACAACTGTCTGTAAGAGAAATTCTCAAATAATTATGAATTCGATTATAACTATCAACTAGTTTATTCATATTTATTATTCGGATCTTTTTTTAGATTTTTAGGTGGTTCCGGTAAATATCTTAGTAAAAAGACAGCCGAGAAGAAAAGAAAAACCGAACCTCCAAATGTTGCCCATGCAAACGCCTGGTTATCATCTAACGCATTGTTCAATGCTCCATACATCATCCATACCTGCAAGGTTAAAATTAATATTAATATAACAATAATTGCAGACATTAATGTATTAATTTTATTTGAATTTGCTGAATTTTGAACTTCTTTGAAATTATTCATATTCTTAGGCTTTATCTTTATCTGTTACGTATACTTTTCCATCTCTTATTACAACAGACAGTTGCGGTAAGGGTCTTGGCGGCGGACCTTGCAGTACTTCTCCTGTTTCAGGATTAAAAAACCCTTTATGACAAGGACAAACGATTTTATTTTGATCGTGGTCATATAATACCGCACAAGATAAATGAGTGCATTTTTGTTCAAAACATCTCCATTTATCTTCACCTAAATGTATAAGTATATAGGGTACTTTATGGTTTTCATTAATTACAAAGGCTTTCATCTTTCCAATAGGAACTTCTGTTGAATTACAAACAAAATATTCTTCATCCAGCCTTTTTTTAGGAAATAATAAAGATTTAGCAGCTATTGCACCGTTTCCTATAGCCAATCCACCGGATAGTAGGCATAAAAACTTTGCAAATTCTCTTCTTGAAACATGCGTTGCTTCATCCTGCTTTATAGGAAAATCTGTTTTCCAAATGGGTTTCTCTTTATCTTTTTTTGACATTTTCTTCAATATTATTAGTGAACTTTTAACTCGGTACTTCCTTTTGGCATCATAATATTTACTTTGGTAACTACTTCTTGTTTACCAAAAATAAACTTATTCACCGGTGTACTGTTCGGACGTTTTGCTTCTATTTCTTCTAAAGTTCCATAGAATAGTGCTCCACTTGGACAAACCGTAGCGCACATAGGTTTTAGTCCTGCACTGGTACGGTCGTAACACATATTACATTTCATCATTAGTTCTGCTTCTTCCATTTTTTTAGGTACTCCGAATGGACAAGCCATTACGCAGTTAGAACATCCGATACAACGAGAAGTATTCGCTGAATGTACCACACCGAAAGTATCTTTAGTTATGGCATCAGCCGGACAAACATTAGCACAAACGGGGTCATCGCAATGCATACAAACCTGTACAGTGGTTTGTATGGTATGTTTACGATCAACATAATGGATATTGATCATACTGTCCTGTCCGTTAGTTTCACACTCAGCACACGCCATTTCACATGCATGACATCCAATGCACCTTTGCATGTCCACGAAAAAGCCTACATTTTTATTATATTCTGTACTTACCATATTTTCTAATTTATCCAATTGAACTTTGGAATGCTTTGGATTCTTCTTCTTTTGATAATTTTTTACCTGTATTAATTAATTTACATGCACATACTTTAAATTCGGGCATTTTGGAAACAGCATCTAAAGTTGATATTGTTAATTGATTCACCGAATGTTTTCCTCCCCAGTGATACGGTATAAATACGGTATCTTCTCTGATGGTTTCTACAACATTGGCAGGAACTATCATTTCTCCTCTTCGAGTTACTACTCGAATTAAATCACTATCTTGTATACCGTATTTTTGTGCCAGATTAGGATGTATTTCTAATAAAGGTTCAGGATATTGGTCCACCAATTTTCCGATCCTTCTGGTTTGCGTACCGCTTAGATATTGAGAAACAACCCGTCCTGTAGTTAAAATAATCGGATATTCTTCATCGGTCATTTCTGAAGATAATCGATAAGGAGCCGGATTGAAATGTGCTTTTCCATCAGGTGTTTTAAATTTATAATCTTCCCAAAGCCTTGGAGTACCCGGATGTCCTATTTCGGGACAAGGCCAAAAAACTCCCATTTCTTTTTCAATTCGATCGTAAGTTATTCCATAATAATCAGCTCTACTGTTTCTGGAAGCAATTCTCAATTCATTGAAAATTTCTTCGCTGTTTTTATACGGGAAATAAGATTCTACTCCTAACCTTCTGGCTAATTCCAAAATAATACTTGTATCGGTTCTGGCATCTCCCGGAGGGGTTACACATTGACGCACACGAACTACCCTTCCTTCTGCTGTGGTAACCGTACCTTCTTCTTCTTCCTGCAGGGATCCTGCTAAAACTAAATCGGCATAACGTGCGGTTTCACTTAAAAAGAAGTCTATGGCTACATAGAATTCTAATTTTTCTAAGGCAGAACGTACGTAATTATTATTAGGTAAAGAAACTAAAGGATTAAAGCAAATGGATATAAGTCCTTTGATTTCTCCTCTATGGATTGCCTCAATAATCTCCCAAGCACTGTATCCTTTGTGCGGTAAATCTTTTTCATCGATTCCCCATATTTCGGATACTACTTTTCTGTCTTCAGGATTTTCTATATCTCTGTTTCCGGGAAGTTGATCACATTTGTGTCCGTGCTCTCTACCTCCTTGTCCGTTTCCTTGACCTGTTATGGTACCATAACCACAATAAGGTTTTCCAAGTCTTCCGGTTGCCAACACTAAATTAATGCATCCAACTACATTATCTACCCCTTTGGAATGTTGCTCGATTCCTCTGGCATGTAATAAGAAGCTGGTTTTGGCTTTACCCCATATTTCGGCTGCTTTGCGTATTTTATCTGCTGAAACACCGGTTACCTCTTCAGCCCATTCTACCGTATGATCTTGAATTGACTGTAAGGTTTCTTCTAAACCTGAGGTGTGTTTTTCTATAAATTCATGGTCTACCCAATCATTGTCAAATAAGATTTTAAGTATAGCTCCGTATAAAGCAGAGTCTGTACCCGGACGTAAATCTAAATGTAAGTCTGCAGTTCTGGCAAACGGGGTGACTCTTGGATCGACTACCACTAACTTTGCACCGTTATCTCTGGCTTCCCAAAGTCGATAAGTTAAAGTAGGAAACGTTTCACTCACATTTGCTCCGGCTACCATGATAACTTCCGCATGTTTTAAATCTGCCCAACTGTTGGAAGATCGGTCCATTCCAAATGCTTTTTTATTTCCTGCACCGGCACTAACCATACAAAGTCTTCCGTTGTAGTCCAAATTAGCTGTTTTTAAAGCTACACGAGCAAATTTACCGATCATGTAACTCTTTTCATTGGTTAGTGAAACTCCTGAAAGCATAGCAAAGGCATTGTTTCCATATTGTCCTTGAATTCTATGAATTTCTGAAATTATCTTGTCAAATGAATCATCCCAAGAAATAGGCTTAAAACCTTCGTTTTCAACCCTTTGCATCGGATGAAGTAATCGATCCGGATGATTATCTTGTAGATAACGCTGAACTCCTTTTGGACAAAGTCTTCCTTCATTAAAAGGAAATTCTTTCCAAGGTTCGAATCCGATTACTTTATTATCTTTTACTTTTAGCTGAATACCACATTGCATTCCGCAAAAACAACAATGTGTTTTTACAAGTTTATCCGGATCTGAAATTCCTTTGAAACCTTCTTTTGGTGTATAATTTTTATGAGGTCCAAATTGCTCTATAATTTTATCTCCATCTACAGGTAATTTAGCCATATAATTAATTTTATTTTATCATTATAATTACTATAGTTTCTATTTTTTATCCGAAGAAACTACCGGATTCTTTTCTAGCTTTGAGGTGAGCGATTGCAAGGGCAGATCGTTTTCCTTCCGGGCTATAGTCTAAATGACTGCTACCGTCTTCTAAGGTAAAGTCAAATCCCAATTCTTTGGTAACAGTTTTAAGGTCATTAACGTGCATTTTGGTAGCAAATTCCTCTTTGGTGTGAGGACACACCGCCATACCTTGTCTTATACCTTCTGTTTTATATATATTGGCACCTAGTTGCGCCGGACGTTGGAATATGTGGAAAAATTTTCCAAACGGCATCCATACTAAAAATAATATCACAGTAACCGCGTGAGAAACTGACATGAATTGATTAGTTTTTCCGTCCAAATAGGTATAGTCGAAAACAATTCCTATTCCTGTTAATGATATGGCTATCAACAAAAGTAGCGGTAACCAATCTCCGTCAAATGTTTGCGTAGCTATTAAGCCTCCGTTGGTAAGCCTTCTTTTCATCATCATAATTGAACCGATGATAACTAATATAGAACACCAAACCAAAGCATGAAATACTAAAAAAGCAAAGAAAGATCCTAATTGAAAATCCATTACTTTAAAACCAAACATATGAGCTTCATAGGTGGACATTGAACCTGATTCTAAGGTAAAATGTATCCAACCGAAAGTTAGCGGAAAAGTTATACAAAATGCGATCAAACAACCGGTAGCTAACATAAAATGTCCTATCCATCGGGTTCGACCTCTCGGGTATATAAATTTTTGAAAAAGTATATTTTGACAAAATAATTTAAGCCCTCTTATTGCATAAGCGATAAAATGCTTACTGAAAAAAAACTGCCAAGAACGTCTCCAATACATTTTAGTTGGCGGACGTTGCAGCCAAATGGAATACCGATAGGTTACTCCAAATACACAAAAGACAGCTCCAAATAAATAGGCTATTAATGCGGCGTCAAAATTTTGAAGATTGCGCGAACCTATAAAAACTAAGGCAATAATTAAGAGTGTAGCAATAGTTGCTTTTAACAATGCCGGTTTATTAAGTGTACTAAATGATTTAAACATAATTTTTATGATTTATTTAGCTTGGTCTTTCAGCTCCTTTTCTTTGATAGTAATACCAATTTATAGCAGTTGCTAAAAGTGAAAATATAAGTATTCCCCAGAAAAAAGAATTTACACTTTTCAATCCTGAAGCTTTAGATGATTGTAATTCAGCTCCTATAATCATTGAAAATATAAACGGTCCGTAGGCTGCGATAGCTGCTGTCCATCCAATTACTCCTGCAGAATGTACCGGGTTATCTTTGAAAATGATAGGAAATTGTCTGAAAGTTCCCGCATTTCCCATTCCTGAGAAAAAGAATATGGTTAACATCATAGCTAAGAATAAAGGAAATTGATCTATGGAAGTCGGTGCTACCAATCCCATAGTAATCATAACTGCAATACAACCGGCAAATCCTAGACCTGTAATTGTTGTTAATACGGCTCCTCCTACTCTATCTGCAACGAATCCAAAAGCTACTCTACTGGCAGAACCGATTAATGGACCATAAAATGCATATTTTAACGGATCCGGAGCTCCCGGAAAGTCTCCATATAATGATTTTATCATTAACGGAAATGCTGCTGCAAGTCCGGAGAAAGTTCCGAATGTCATAAAATAGGTAATTGTACAAAACCAAGTATGTTTGATTTTGAAAATCCCTAATTGTTCTTTAAATGATGATTTTAAAGGGATGCTTCGTAAGCCAAACCAACAAACTAAAGTCATTATTATTAGTATCGGTGCATATATTAAAGCCGGGCTTTGTAGATAAATCGGTTTAGTCGTTACTTCATGAGTAATTGGATCGGTAGTTTTTAAAATTTCCGGAGCTCCTACAATGGCTACTCCCAGTAAAGCCGGAGTTAAAAATTGTACTATACTTACTCCAAAATTACCAATACCTGCTTGTACTCCTAAAGCTGTTCCTTTTAAACGAGCCGGGAAAAACATATTGGTTGAAGGCATAAAAGATGAAAAGTCTCCACCTCCGAATCCCATTGTAAAAGCCAATACAGCAAACACCCAAAATGGAGTTTCGGGATTCATTACTGCTAAAGCTATACCGATTACCGGTATTAATTTTATTAAGGTAGAAAATGTAACGGTATGTCTTGTCCCGTAAATTGGGATTAAGAAAGTATGGACAATACGTAAAGTTCCTGCTGCTAATCCAGGAAGTGAAGCTAACCAGAATAGCTCTTTTTCCGTAAAGTTAAAACCTATACCCGGAAGTTTAGTTACAATACCACTCATTAAATACCATACGATAAATGATAGTGTTAGGGATATTGTAGTTATTGTCAATGTTCTCCAAGCTATTTTCTTACCTGTAGATTCCCAAAAATTATTGTCTTCAGGCTTCCATTCTTTTAGCCATGTACCCATATTTGAATTTATTTTAAGTTATAATTTGATTCTTTTATTTTTTTTCTATATCATTATAAATTTCAGGCATTTTCTCACGAGTCATTTTTAATATTACTCTGTGCATACAAATTAGACAGGTTAATGAAATAATAAATATTAATATCCAAGAACTGGTCCACAATCCTGTATAATTAAGAAAATATCCAAAAATAATTGGTCCGATGAATCCTCCCAATCCACCGATAAGGCCTACCATGCCTCCTACCACTCCAACTTCATTAGGAAAATATTCAGGTATATGTTTGTAAACAGCTGCTTTTCCTATTCCCCAAGAAATTCCTATACATATTACCAATACTAAATAAACCCACATATTTGCATCAAAACTGATTTCAGTAATTCCTTTGGCTAATAAATCTTTTTTGTTAACCTGCTGGTTTTCTTTTACAACAATTTCTTGCCAAGATTCTTTAGTTGGAAATATATCTTTTTTCTTGTCTGCTCTATCTTCTTTTTCTTTAATTACATATTCTTTAGTATCAACAGTTACGCTATTTGCCGTAACTTTAGTTACTATTCCTTTTTTGGCTGCAGAAACTCCTTGTCCATCCGTATAAATATCCATTTTAGGGAACATTAATAAGAAACTTAATGCGACAGAAGAGCCTAATACCCAATACATAACTTTCCTTGCTCCAAATTTATCTGAAAGATATCCCCCAAAGGCTCTAATTACTCCTGAAGGAAGACTAAAGTAAGAAGCAAACATTCCTGCTACTACTAGAGACGTTCCATAAACGTTCATGAAGTTGGGAACCAACCATTGAGAATAAGCTACAAAAAAACCGAATACTAATAAATAATATAAACCGAAACGCCATACTCTCCCTTTTTTTAATGGAGATAACATCTGATTCAAATTTCTGGCATTTCCAGCCGGTTTTTTATTTTTTGCAAATAGTAAAAATAAAATTCCTATAACCAACAACACTGTTGCATAAGTTATCGGAAGCATTTTCCATCCGTTATCGGGATCATTTTTTGAAAAATAGTTTAAAAGAGTCGGTGCAAAAAAAGTGGTTAAAGCTGCTCCTGCATTCCCCATTCCAAAAATTCCCAAAGCTCTTCCTTGCCATTCTTTAGGATACCAAACAGAGGTATACCCTACTCCTATAGCAAAGCTTGTTCCTACAAATCCAAATAAAAAGCTTAATAAAGCAAATACCCAAAATGATTTGGCCATAGGCAGTAAAAATAAAGGAATGGAACAAAACAAAAGTAAACCTGCAAATACATATTTACCGCCGAATTTATCCGTTAAAATTCCGATAGGTAGTCGTAAAAGTGACCCTGTTAAAACAGGAATCCCCAACAGCCATCCCGTTTCTACCACAGAAAAATCAAATATGCCTTTATCTACTAAGTAAGTTACTAAAACACCATTGAGTGTCCAACAGGCAAAGCAAACCGTAAAGGCTAATGTATTTAAAAAAAGTATTTTGTGAGATTGAAGTAATTTAGTGCTCATTTAATAAAGTAGTTTAATAATAGTTAATAGTTGTATAATAGTTAATTGTTAGACTTCTAAGGTTGAATCCAAAACATATTTTTTAAAATCGTCTTTGATTTTATAAAATTTATGATGTAAAGGACAAGGGTTTTCTGAAGAACAATCTTTTAAACCTAAAAGGCATCGATTTATAGATTTTTCTCCATCAACTGCTATAACTATATCAGAAATCTTGATTTCCCCCAGTTCTCTGCTTAAAGTGAACCCGCCGTTTTTACCTTTCATTGAAAACAATAAACCTGCTTTAACCAATTGCTGCAAAATTTTAGCAGTAAATGGCCCGGGAGTGCCTAATGCTTCACTTACCTCTTTGACTTGACGCAAATTATCTACTGTACTGTTAGCACTTAGATATATCATAATTTTAATTGCGTATTCACTTGTTTTTGAAAACATTATTTTCTAATGCAGAAATTAAACATAGTTTTATTTCTACAAATATACAAATTAAAAAATTATAATAAGACTTTTATATCCTATTATCTTCAATATTTAAAAAGATTATAAATAACTGATTCATTTTCAATTTCTTAACTTAATATACCATTTAGTATTATTATGTTTTTTTAAGATATATGTATAATTATTTTATATTTATTTTACAATTTATATATTAATATTTACCTTAATTTAATTTATTATTCTGTAAATCAAGCGTTTTTATCTCATATAAATATTGATAATTTTCTATATAATAAAAGATATTTTTGTCCTTTATTATTTTTTTTATACCTTTGACACAATTTAAATATCTTGAAATTGTTTTCGAAGAGCTGTGAATATGCTATTAGAGCGACGATATTTGTTGGTGCGCAATCTTTCATAGGAAATAAACCGGGTTTGAAAGATATTTCCGCAGAAATTAATTCTCCGGAGGCGTTTACCGCTAAAATCTTACAAACTTTAGTTAGGCATCATATAATTACTTCCCATAAAGGACCTTCGGGTGGGTTTAGTATTCCTATTGATTCTTTATCGGAAATTAAAGTATACGACATTGTATCGGCTATTGATGGAGATTCAATTTTTACGGGATGTGCATTGGGATTACCCAAATGCTCGGAGAATCACCCTTGCCCTGCTCACCATAAATTTAAGGCTATTCGGAATCAATTACAAGATACTCTCCAATCAATCAGTATTGAAGATATGATTAGGGATGTAATTTCCGGTTTAACTTTTTTAAAAATAACAAATTAATTATAATATGGAACACAATTGGAACGCAACTATTGGAGAAATTGTAGCAGAAAATTATCAAACAGCTTCCGTTTTCTCAAAATACGGCATCGATTTTTGTTGTAAAGGAGACAGAACCATCGAACAAGCTTGTGATAAAAAATCAATTGATATCAAAGAATTGACCGATCAACTCAATGAAGCAATAGCTGTTCGTGAGGAAAACATTGATTTTAAATCTTGGCCGCCGGATTTATTGGCAGATTATATTGAAAAAATCCATCATCAATATATTCGTGAAAAAAGTCCCTCATTGTTAAAGTTTTTAAATAAAGTACAAAAAGTTCATGGTTTTAGGCATCCCGAATTAGTAGAAGTTTATCATTTATTTGAAGCCTCTGTAAACGATTTAGAAGCACATATACAAAAGGAGGAAAGAATTTTATTTCCTTTTATTCGTCAATTGAATGAAGCTAAAAATAAAAATTTACCCTTTGTAACTCCTCATTTTGGTACTGTACAAAATCCTATTGAGATGATGAAGCACGATCATGACATTGAAGGTGAACGATTTAAAAGAATTTGCGAATTAACTCAAAATTATACTCCACCCATGGAGGCTTGCAATACGTATCGTGTATCTTTTGCTATGCTGGATGAATTTGAGCAAAATTTACACAAACATATTCATTTGGAAAATAATATTTTATTTCCAAAAGCTATACAATTGGAATCTTCTTTGAACTGAGAATACAAACGATGATTAAAAAGTGGATTTTTGTAAGCTTTTTAAATGTATTTGTTGCCGGAGTTCTGGGATTTTTACTTAGGATATTTCAATACTATGAGGTACGTTTTCCATATGGTAATTTTTTACATACTCATTCTCATATTGCTATGTTGGGAGGATTGTATCAAATATATTATGTATTAATCTATCTGTATTTTATCCCTCAAAATAAAAAAAATTTATCTTCCTATTCTGCCTTATTTTGGATTACTCAATTAACTATTTTGGGAATGTTATTGAGCTTTCCTATTCAAGGCTATGGCTTGTTTTCTATATTGTTTTCCGTTATACATATTTTATGTTCTTATTATTTCTGCTTTATAACTTTTAAGAGTATTACTCAAGAGAATGACTTAAGTTCTATTTTTCTTAGATCTGCATTAACTTGTATGCTCATATCTTCTTTTGGTATTTGGGGACTGGGGATTACAATGGGAACATTAGGTAAGAACTCTGTATTGTATTCTATTTGCATACAATTTTATCTACATTTCCAAATCAACGGTTGGTTTTTATTGGGCTCTTTGGCTTTATTATTACGTTTGGTTTCAATAAAATCTTTAGGTGTTCCGCCTAAAATTGCCAGGTATTTTTATATTTTGATTTTAGGAGGTATACTTTTAACATTTGGCTTACCTCTTAGCTGGTATTTTCATTCGATTTATATTTATTTTGTATACTCTTTAGGGATTCTTTGTAACATTGCCGCTTTAGTATTGTATTTAAAGTATATTCATCCTTTTATTGTAAAAATTAGTAAGACAAATGATTATATCCTATCTCTTTTATATGGTTGTTTTGTTATTTCCTTTGTTGCAAAAAACGTTCTCCAACTGTTTCTTTTAGTACCGGAAATGGCTCAATTATCTCATGAAATTAAAAATTTACGTATAGGATTTATACATTTGGAAGTTCTTGGAATGTATACAACTTTAGCTGTTGTTTTACTCTTGATACAATGTCAATGGATTAACTGCAGAAATAATCTTATACAGATCGGTACTTTCTTCTTCTTACTTTTCTTCTTTATTTCGGAAAGTTTATTATTTATACAAGGATTTTACATTTATTTAGATAAAGGTTCAACTCCTTATTATTCTTGTGTTTTGTCTTGGATCAGCTTGTTATTTCCTTTAAGTTTTGGATTATATTTGATGTATTTATATCAAGCTAATCTTTCTTTAAAAAGCAATAGCCAAATCCAGTAAAGTATTGAATAATTAAAAATTAAAAAAGGGGTTAAAAAAGCAGAACTAACTTAGTATAGTAGCAACTAGTTTTCTATTTCCTCCTCTATTTCTAAATTCACATAAATATAAACCCTGCCAAGTTCCTAGATTAAGTTTTCCATTGGTTATTGGTATCGATACACTCGTTCCTGAAAGTATAGATTTAGCATGGGAAGGCATATCATCTTCCCCTTCATAAATATGGGTATAGTAAGGTTCTCCTTCTTTAACTAGATGATTAAAAATATTTTCTAAATCGAATCTGACATCGGGATCGGCATTTTCATTGATAGCTAAACCTGCAGATGTATGCTTAATAAAAAGATGGAGTATTCCGACCGGAGGAAGGTGCGGTAATTTATTGATTATTTCATCCGTGATCAAATGAAAACCTCTGGCTCGTTCTTTTAAAACAATTTCTATTTGAGATACCATCAGATTTATTGATTAAAAATTAATCGGTGTAATGTTCAATATATTTTTCATATTTGTCGAATATAATCTTAAACCATTCAGTATAATTAGAGGGATGCAAATCAATATCTTTTTTTAAATCTGTTAAGTTTATCCACTTTATAGACTCTACTTCCAAGGGATTGATAACTATTTCTCCATCGTATTGGCCTATGAAAACATAATCATATTCATGTTCAATAAGCCCGTCTCCTACCTCTGCTTTATAAATAAAATCGAACTTTTTGTGCAATTCACAATCAAATCCTAATTCTTCTTTAAGTCTCCGATGCGCTCCATCCATATAACTTTCACCAATTCTAGGATGGCTGCAACAAGTATTGGTCCATTTCAAAGAGGAATGATATTTTATTTTTGCTCTTTGTTGAATTAAAAGTTCCTTTTTTTTATTGAAAATAAATATTGAAAATGCTCGATGCAATTCACCTTTTATATGGGCTTCTTGCTTTTCCATTTCACCTACTATCTCATCTTTCTCATTCACTAAAACTACGTATTCTGTCATCTTTTCAAAAATTCTTCTATCTGTAACGAAATCCTTGCGGATTTATAAAGTTTTCTATATTATATCCTAAACCTACCAATAATCCATCACCTCCTTTTTTGAATACGTCTGTAATTCCAAAATTATAGCCAAAAGTAAAATTTAATCTGCCTAATTCTGCTTGTAAAAATGGTGTTACGGAAAGACCGCCGCTAACTTGAGAATCTTTGGCTGTCCTATAACTAACTCCTAAAGCAAAAGCATTGAAATCATCTTTATATTTGGCTTTCAAATTTAAATCCATCATTCTTTCGGAATTTGTATTTAAGCTCATCATAAATGAGGGTTCTAAAAAAAAGGATTCCACCAATTCCCAATTATAGCCTAAATTCAAATAATACCAAGAAGGTGAAGGTTCAATGGAGTTTACCACCGGTTTGTTTTTCCCTAAAGGTATGTCTTGTACAGAAACTCCTGCAAAAAAACCTTCGTAGGCTACAGACATCCCTAAATTCAGGTAAGGCAAAAATACAGATTTATCACCATATAATAGAGGATCATTCGCATCTTCCGGTCTCAATTTGGAATATTCAAATGATTGTGAAAAAAAACTGAACGAAGTACCGAATGAAAACTGACTTTCCGATCTGTTCTCTTCATCCGTTAAAGGAATATGATAGGCTCCAGAAATATTAGCTCCTGTTAGTGTAATCGGACCGTTTTCGTCCCTAAAAAAGTAAGCTCCCAATCCTACCCTGTCAAAAGCATTGAAATGGGTACTGATGGTTTGAGTATTCGGACTTTCATTAAAATTGCTAAATTGTTGATGATACGTAGCTTTTAATACAATATCATCAGTAGATCCAGTATATGACGGATTAATCAACACTTTATCCGACAAAAGATATTGTTGATCAAAAGGAATACTTTGTTGTCCATATAATTTTACTTTAGTTAGAAAAAATGATAGCATTAAAAATAAAAAAAGTCGAAATGATCTCATTAGCAATTATTAAATTAGAATCTAAATAAACGTTTATATATTGTACAAACTTACTAAAAAAAGAAATATTTTAAGTATTACTAATGTTTTAATTTTTTTTTCATCAATTTTTATTATTTATTCATTTAATATTATATTTTCTAATGCTTTATTCACTTTTTTTGGTAATTCCAATACTAAAAGATGGGATCCTTTTTCTACTATTTCAAGATGGGGTTGTTGGGTGGTAGCATAACTGGTATGTATCTTTTTAAATGGAAAAATAAGATCATTTGTTCCGTGAATTTGATATATTTTTTCACATTCTTTTTCGGGTAACCAATTTACAATTTGATCAATGGACCATTTAAAGTACTCTGAATTAAAATCTACCATAAATTCGTCTAACTTAATTTGATTTCTTTTTTGTTTTTTGGATGGTATCGTATTAAAATAGACGGATCTCATAAATGCATAAGAAAGCATTTTCTTTCCGGTAAAAAATTTCATGGGAAACCATTTTGCGAATTTAATTTTCTTTAAGATTTTAAATAATTCAGGAATTTGGATTTTATCTTTCATACTTGCTATCAGTATGGTTTTTTCCGGTTTCATAAACTTATTCATTTCTTGAACAATGACGCCTCCAAAAGAATAACCGACTAATATAAAAGGTTCGGATTGATCTATTTTTTCTGACATCTTTCGGACATAAGTAGATAAACTATCATTTTTTTCAGGAAGATGCCATTCAATATATATTTTTTCAAATCCTTCAGGTAGCCTAATGAATTTGAAACATTGACATTTTGCCCCTAATCCCGGAATGAAATATACTTTCATAGTTTTATTTATTTTGTAGTTAAGTAATTACTGTTATAATACAATTGTATTTTTTATTGTGCAAAGCATTAGCTTAAATATTGATACATGTTATAATTAACCTATATATTTGCAAATATTTTTCATACGAAATGATTCCAAAGATAAAGTTACACAGAAATTTAATAATAGGTTTACATAAAGCCTTAGAAGAAAGTTTTTTCGAGCCCAATAAATACGCGGACAAGGTGCTGGAAAGAACTCTGAAATTCAATAAAAAATGGGGCAGCAAAGACCGTGGCTTTGTTTCTGAATCATTTTATGAGATTATACGCTGGAAAAACCAATTGGAATTTTTTGCAAATAAGAAGCTATCTCCCGAATCAATAGATAATATAATCGCCACGTATTTACTCCGTAATAAAATTGAGCTTCAACCTTTTCCTGAATTCGAAAAAGTTTATATAAAAAAGATTAAGGATCGTTTTAAACTTCCCTTTCCCACTCTAGCCATAAAATATTCTATTCCTGAATGGATGCAAAGAGTGTTGGAATCAGAATTGGGCGATTCATGGAGCCAAGAAATAAAAGCATTAAATGTTCCGGCACAAACTATCTTAAGAGCTAATACTCTTAAAATCACAGCAGAAGAACTTAAAGACGTTTTGAGTGAAGAAAATATAAATGTTGATTTTATCAGGGGATACAAAAATGCTCTTATAATGGAAGAGAAGAAAAATATTTTCAAAACACAAGCTTTTAAAGACGGTTTATTTGAAATTCAAGATGCGTCTTCACAAAGAGTGGGAGAATTTGTTGACGTAAAACCCGGGATGAGAGTTATCGATTCATGTGCAGGAGCCGGTGGTAAAACATTACAACTTGCTGCTTTAATGGAAAACAAAGGCCAAATTATTGCCATGGATATTCATGAATGGAAATTGCAAACGTTAAAACAAAGAGCTCGCAGAAATGGTGCTCACAATATACAAACTAAAGTTATTGAAGATTCTAAAACATTAAAAAGACTAGAAAATAGCGCAGATAGAGTACTCATTGACGCTCCGTGTTCCGGTTTGGGTGTGTTAAGACGTAATCCGGATGCAAAATGGAAATTAAATGAAGAATTTATTAGCCGTGTTAGGGAAGAACAAAGACAAATCTTGCAAAACCATTCCAAACTTGTTAGAAAAGACGGAATCTTAGTTTATGCAACTTGTTCCATTTTACCATCTGAAAATTCTTTACAAGTAGAAAACTTTTTGAAAGAAAACTCCAATTATCAGTTGATTGAAGAGAAAAAATTGATGCCCTCCGTTTGTGGTTTTGATGGGTTTTATATGGCTAAAATCGTGCGAACTAGCTAGTCTGTTTGCATTTGATTTTTAAGATATTGACGGTTTGAATTACCTGATTCTTTAAATTTTCATAATCCGAATCATTATTTATATGAAAGGTGGATAATTTTACAATTTTACTCTGAGGCCATTGATGTTGAATACGTTCTTTAACTTCAGTTTCGGATAAATGATCTCTGGATAGTATTCTTTGCATCCGTAGAGGATCGGGAGAAGTAACAGCTATCGTAAAATCGCAATCCTTGTAAGAACCACTTTCAAATAAAATGGCTGCTTCTTTGATTCCAAATAGGGCATTCTGTTTACTTTTCCATAACTGAAAGTCGTGTTGCAAAGCAGTATGAACTAAAAGATTCTGCTTTTTAAGAAGTTCTTTATCGGTAAAGATTTTTTTTGCTATATATTTTCGGTTCAATGTGTCTCCTTCATAAGCCTCTTGCCCTAAAAGTGAAATTATATTCCTTTTGAGCTCATCATTTTCAACCATTAGTTCCTTTGCTCTTGTATCGGAATTAAACACCGGAAAACCAAAATCTTCAAATAAATTGGCTACCGTCGATTTTCCTACCCCCATTCCTCCTGTTAATCCAACTATTTTCATTAAAAATTTATATAATATAGTATACCATGGCGTAATGGGATGCGCTTCCTCCTAAAACAAATAAATGCCATATAAAATGAGCATAAGGCATCTTATCCCTTGCATAAAATATAGTTCCCAGAGTGTACAAAATTCCTCCCAGAACTAAAAAAATCAAAGCCTGAGAAGTCATAGAATTTGCGATATTCTTTATGTCGAATACCAAAAGCCAACCCATAACCAAATAAAGAAGTAAAGATAACTTATCAACCTTGCCGGTCAAAAAAATTTTCATGATAATACCTAAAGCTGCTATGGTCCAAACGATAGTAAAAAGCGTCCATCCCGAACTTTTTTCCAATGTGATCAGACAAATCGGCGTATACGTTCCTGCAATAAGTAAAAATATGCTCATGTGATCTAAAACGCGAGCTTTTTTCTTCCAATTTTCATTCACAAAAAAATGATAGATGGTTGAAGAGGTATATAAGATGATGAGCGAAAGACCAAACGTCCAAATGCTTAAGGTACTGTATATACTACTATTATTATTTTTTACTAATAGAAATATTAGTCCGACAATACCCAATACAATTCCCATTCCATGCGAAATAGTATTTAAAATTTCTTGTTTATCTCTGGCTATTTGAGTCATTACCTTTAACTTTTAACAAAGTTACTAAATATATTTATCTGAAATTTAATTTTGTAATTTTTAACACTTCTTATTCATAAAAGCTTTATTCATACATACCGGCTATTACATTTATTATAAGTAATTTTGCAGTCACTAAAAACTTTATTGTCATATGTCATCAAAAGAAAAAAAAGTTTTGATTATATATTCTTCTACCGATGGTCATACCATTAAAATTTCCAAGTTCATTGCTGCTAATTTAAAGGCGACGGTAACTATAGTATCAATTAATGATCCAATTCCCTCTCTTTCTAACTTTGATGGTGTAATTATCGGGGCTAGTATTCGGTATGGATTCCACAGAAATAAAGTAAAAAAATATATCAATACTCATTCTCAAGAACTCAATTCGATGCCGAATGCTTTTTTCTCAATAAGTTTAATATCGAGAAATAAAGAAAGAAGATTGGTTGAAAATAATCCATACGCTAAAAAATTTTTAAATAAAATTAAATGGAAACCAAACCTTATAGGTTTATTTGGTGGCTTATTAAATTATCCTGCCTATTCAACTTTTGACAGGCTCATGATTCAGCTTATTATGACAATGACTAAAGGTCCTACAGATTCTTCAACCGTAATAGAATATACAGATTGGAAACAGGTTAAAAATTTTGCCAACGAGTTTAATTCTCAAATTGATGCCATTTGAACACTATAATTTATAAAATATAACTTATTTTTGTAAGTGAAAAAACCTTGAAAATATATTTTTAAGTAATGGCAAAAGTAAAAATCGGATTGGTACAATCCAGCTGTTCCAATAATATTGAGAATAACATAGAGAAAGCAATTGAAGGAATTAAAAAAGCAGCTTCACAAGGTGCTCAAATAGTTTGTCTTCAAGAGTTATTTACATCCCTATATTTTTGTGATGTTGAAAATTACGATAATTTTAAAATAGCTGAAACTATTCCCGGCCCAACTACGGACCGATTGGGAAAAGTAGCAGCTGAATTAAATGTAGTTATTGTTGCTTCTCTTTTTGAGAAAAGAGCGAAAGGATTATACCATAATACTACTGCAATTATTGATGCCGATGGTCAATATTTGGGAAAATATCGCAAAATGCATATTCCTGATGATCCTGCATATTATGAAAAATTTTATTTTACTCCGGGTGATTTAGGATACAAGGTTTTTCAAACCAAATATGCTAAAATTGGAGTATTAATTTGTTGGGATCAATGGTATCCCGAAGCTTCTCGTATTACGGCTTTATTGGGTGCTGAAATTCTATTTTATCCTACAGCTATTGGTTGGGCTTCTACTCAAGATGAAGATACCAACATCGAACAATATAATGCATGGCAAACCATTCAGAGAAGTCATGCAATTGCCAACGGAGTGCATACAGTAAGTGTTAATCGTGTGGGATATGAACAAGACGGCGCGATGAAATTTTGGGGTGGTTCTTTTGTTTCTAATCCGTTCGGCACTATTTTACAACAAGCTTCTCATGAAAACGAAGAGGTTATGGTTGTGGAAATTGAAACCGAACAATCTGACAGTTACCGAGTGCATTGGCCTTTTTTAAGAGATCGCCGTATTGACTCTTATTCTCCTATTACCAAACGTTTTATTGATGAAGATTAATTTATAGAATAAATCATCTAAATTTTGGAAATAACAAAAATACCTTTAGGGGACAATCTGGTAAATTTTATTCTCTTAGGATCTTTACTATTATTGATTATTTCGAGATTTTTATTAATTCCTAAAGATGAACCCATTTTCCGTTTTAGGTCCATACCTACCGAAAATGAGAATTTTACTTTGTATGTTGCTATATGTAGTTTTGTTTATACGGTTATTTTGGCTTTAACTCTTCTTCCTTTTTTTACGGTAGTAATTCCTTTTTATAATACGGAAGCTTTAAAATTAATCTCATTATTTGTAATTTTAACTATATATCAAGTATCTTCTTATACATTAGGAAACGGCTTTCTTTTGATATTAGGAAAAAACAAAGAATATCAGATTAATTATAATAATCGATTTATCTTTTTGTTTATCAAATTGTTTATTACAATACTACTTTGTTTTACAATATATTATACAGATATTTCGGTTCAATATGCTCCTTATCTTGTGGTAGGAACGCTATCATTTTTACTGGTTACTGAATGGATTTGGCTGATGTTCTTCATTAAAAATCAAATAAAACTTCCTGGTTATTATGAATTTTTGTACCTTTGCGCTTTCGAAATCTTACCGGCACTATATGTTTTAAAATTAGTGTTTTTAGGAGATAAATTTTAATTTATTATGAAAATAAAATCCGTTTTAATCTCTCTATCAAAGCCCGCTGGCGATAGTTCACCATATTTTGACATTGAAAAAAAGCATAAAATAAAAATTGATTTTTGTCCTTTTATCCATGTGCAGGGCGCTGATGCAAAAGATGTTAGATTACAAAAAATCGATTTTTCTAATTTTACCGCAATCATATTTACCAGCCGCAATGCGATCGATCATTTTTTTAGACTGGCCGATGAAATGCGATTTACGGTACCCGATTCCATGAAATATGTTTGTCAATCTGAGGCTATTGCTTTATATCTTCAAAGATATATTGTATACCGAAAAAGAAAAATCTATTTTGGAGAGAAAGAGGCGGAAGATATGATTCCTCTTTTGAAGAAGAACCCTAATGAAAAATATCTTTTACCAACTTCTGACGTGCTTAACCAGGATATCCCTGATGCATTAGACAAATCGGGAGTAGATTATACCCGAGCTATACTTTTCCGTACAGTAAGTAGCGATGTGGCTTCACAAATTAAAGATATTAAAGAATACGATGCTTTGGTATTTTTTAGTCCTTCCGGTATCAAATCCTTATTTGATAATTATAAAGATTTTAAACAAGATTCCATAAGTATCGGTATATTTGGCCATTCCACCAAACAAGCTGCTGAAGAAGCAGGATTAACTGTTAACTTCTTTGCACCAACCAAAGAAAGTCCATCAATGGCAAAAGCTTTGGATGATTTTTTACAATAAATTTATAAAATATATAAAGCTCAAGTTTAAAATTAAATTTGAGCTTTTTTTACTTTATTTTAGTTCTTACTTGCATATTGACTTTACGTTACTTATTTCCTATTATAATACTTTTAAGACAATTTACCTCTTTAGCTTCCGATATCAATAAAACTCATTCATTAAAATACACTTTTTTTAACTTTCTACTTTTTATAACTGAATTTAATCTAGATTAAACTATTTATTAGGTATTAGGACGTAATGATTCGCTTAAAAATCATTTATAAATCCAAGTTAATTTAATTAAAGTGATTCAACATTTCCTTGAGTTATAATATCTTTGCAAAGATTTTACTATGTCAGGACTTTATATTCATATTCCTTTTTGTGTAAAAAAATGTAATTATTGTAATTTTCATTTTTCAACTCAATTCAACTATAAATCACAATTGATACAAGCTATAGGTAAAGAATTGATTATAAGAAAAAATGAATTGATTAGCCCCATTGAGACCATATATTTTGGTGGTGGAACTCCTTCAATCCTTAATTATAAAGAACTTGAATACTTATTTACTATTATTAAGGAACATTACGATATGTCTGAAACTAAGGAAATTACTTTTGAAGCAAATCCGGATGATTTATCTGTAGAATATCTTCACTTCCTCAAAAATCAAACTCCTGTAAATCGACTAAGTATAGGCATTCAATCTTTTATTGATGAGGATATCAAATTTATGAATCGAAACCACAATGCAGACGAAGCAATTCAATCTATTCGATCCGCTCAAGATATTGGTTTTAACAATATTACGATAGATTTGATTTATGGGGCACAAACTACTACCCATGAAAGATGGATGTATACTCTTGAAAAAGCTATCTCTCTAGGAATTCCTCATATTTCATCCTATGCGCTTACAGTTGAACCAAAAACCGCTTTTGAAGCTCAAATCAGAAAAAATAAACTTCCACCAATTGATGAGGAAAAACAAGCGATTCAATTTGAAACGCTTAGAAATAAATTAATTGAGCATAAGTATATCCAATATGAATTTTCAAATTTTGGTAAAGAAACGTTTTTTTCTCAACATAATACTTCCTATTGGAAAAATAAACCTTATTTGGGAATAGGACCTTCCGCCCACTCTTATAATGGAATAGATAAAAGATGCTGGAATGTTTCCCATAATATAAAATACCTTAAAGCAATCGAAAATAATATACTCAATTATGAGGAAGAGGTAATTAGTGAAAAAGATCGTTTTAATGAAAAAATCATGTTGGGACTACGTACCCTTTGGGGGATCAATATCGATGAATTGGAGAAAGAATTTTCATCTTCTTTGATGAAACACTTTTATAAAGAATTAAAGAAACTGGAAGCAACTAAAAAAGTAAGAATATCCAATCAAATAGTAACTATTCATCCGGAATCTTTATTTTTTACGGATGGAATTATTGCCCAATTTTTTTTCATTGATTAATAACTTATAAACACTTATTTTTGCACCAATGAAAGAAGAAGATCGACCTATTGGTATTTTTGACTCCGGAATGGGAGGACTTACTATTGCGAAGGAAATAAAACGATTGTTACCTCATGAAAGTCTAATTTATTACGGAGACTCAAAACATTTGCCTTATGGAGATAAATCTAAAGAAGTTATAACCGAATATTCGATAAAAATAACTAAATTTTTACTCGAAAATAATTGCAAAGCTATTGTTATTGCTTGTAATACTGCCACTGCCAACGCTTTGAAAGAAGTAATTGCTTTGGCAAATGAAAAAAATGTGCCGGTATATGATGTTATTTCACCCGTAGCTGAAAAAGTAGCCTTCACTTTTAATCAAAATGTAGGTGTGTTAGCCACCAAATCTACCATTTCTTCTCATATTTATAAAAAAAGCATTCAAAAACTAAATCCACATATTAATGTTCATGAACTAGCTGCTCCCCTGCTGGTTCCGGTAATTGAAGAAGGTTTTAATAATCATGAAATATCTTCTATAGTTCTTAAAACGTATTTAACTAATAAAAAGCTACAAAATATAGATTCTTTAATTTTAGGGTGTACTCATTATCCTATCATTATTAATGAAGTTAAAAATTTCTATTTAAATAAAATACAAGTTATTGATTCTCCACTGATCGTTGCCAATTACATTAAACAAGACCTTGAAAATAAAAAATTGACTTCACAATCTAAAAATCCTTTGTATGAATTTTATGTTTCCGATTTAACGCCTACTTTTTCTAAATTGGCAAAGAAATTTTTTGGAAGCTGCATACATCTTAAAATTGTTGATATTTTTAATATTATTAGAAATTAATTTATCAATAAAAAAGGATTTTATTAATTTATATAAAGAAAAGTTCCTTTATACCCCTAAAATAAATATCTATTAAAAAATTCTAAAAAAAATTCGTAAATTGCATTGTTATTTCAGTATTTACTATGTTTTCATTGAGTAATATATAATTTATGGATCTAATTCGACTACATATTAGAGGTATTTCAGAAAGCTTAACTCAATCCGAAGCTTATGCTCTTATTTTAGAAGAAGATTTTGGTAAAAGGAAAATTCCTGTAATTATAGGAAAATTTGAAGCACTATCCATTGCTTTTGCATTAGAAAAAACTGTTACTCCTCCCCGACCAATTACTCATGATTTATTTACTAACTTTGTAAAAACTTTACATTTTGTTGTAAAAGCTGTTTTTATATATAAATTGAAAGACGGAGTATTTTATTCCAATATTTTATTTCAAAACATAGATACCGATGAGGAAATTGAAATAGATTCTCGCACTTCTGATGCCATTGCATTAGCCGTGCGTTTTGAAGCTCCCGTGTATGCCACTAAAGAAATTTTGGAAAAAGCAGGGGTATATATGGAAATGAATGAAGAAGAATTATCCAATGAATCAACTTTTGAAAAGGCGTTAGATACCATTGAAAATCAATTGAATATCAATGATATTGAAGATTCATTCGCCCATTTAACCGATTTCGAGATTAATGATTTAATTTCTAAAGCTATAGAAAATGAAGATTATGAGACTGCAGCGAAATTAAGAGATGAACTCGTTAAACGAAAATAAACTATCTCACAACTTGTTTAAATTTATTATTATTTTATAATATTTTAACATCTTTTAATTGATTATTATTTATAAATTTAAGTTTCAAACTTTAAATTTATTATCTTCCTTATTTAAGTAAATAAAACATTACTTAATTTAATGTAATATTTTTTTTGAAACCTAGGTTTCAAATGATAATTAATGCCTTAATATATTTGTTTTTATACAGAAAAAAAACCTTTTTTAGTAAAAAGAGTACTATCAATATATATTTTATTACATTTATATTTTTAATATATGAAATTTCAAGTAGTTTCTCAATTTAAGCCTACAGGCGACCAGCCTCAGGCTATTGAATCACTTTCCAAAGGAATATTAAAAAATGAAAAGTATCAAACTCTATTAGGAGTAACTGGTTCGGGTAAAACCTTCACTATTGCCAATGTGGTTGAAAAAATTCAACGTCCGACTATCATCCTGGCGCATAATAAAACGTTGGCTGCCCAACTTTATATGGAATTTAAAGAATTCTTTCCAAATAATGCAGTAGAATATTTTGTTTCATATTACGATTATTATCAGCCTGAAGCATTTATGCCTACTACCAATACGTATATAGAGAAAGATTTGTCCATTAATGAAAATCTTGAAAAATTACGTTTAAGCGCTACTTCTGCCCTGCTTTCCGGCAGACGAGATGTATTGGTGGTTTCATCTGTTTCTTGTTTATATGGTATTGGAAATCCGGTAGAATTTAAAAGTAGCATGGTTTCATTAAAAGTGGGTCAGGCTATTTCAAAAACTAAATTACTGCAATCTTTGGTAAATGCTTTATATTCTCGCTCTGAAATCAATTTTGGAAGAGGAAATTTTAGAGTCAAAGGGGATGTAATCGATGTTTTTCCTGCTTATTCAGATACAGGAATACGAATTCAATTTTTCGGAAATGAGATTGAACGTATTGAAAATGTTGATTATGTTTCTAATAATGTAATTGATTCTATTGAAAGTATCAATATATATCCGGCTAACCTATTTGTGACTTCTCCGGAAACATTAAATAATGCTATACGAAACATACAAATTGATTTAGGTAAGCAGGTCGACTATTATAATGAAGTAGGTAAAAATCTGGAAGCTCACCGTTTAAAAGAACGAACTGAATTTGATCTGGAAATGATTAAAGAGTTAGGATATTGTTCGGGAATAGAAAATTATTCTCGATACCTCGATGGTCGTCTACCCGGAACCCGACCTTTCTGTTTATTAGACTATTTTCCTGAAGATTATTTAATGGTAATTGATGAAAGTCACGTTACTTTACCTCAGGTTCATGCCATGTACGGAGGAGACCGAAGCAGAAAAGAAACGTTGGTAGAACATGGTTTCAGACTTCCTGCTGCACTTGACAACCGTCCTTTAAAATTTGAGGAATTTGAAATGATGCAGAATCAGGTCATTTATGTTAGCGCTACTCCTGCTGATTATGAATTGCAGAAAAGTGAAGGTATATACATTGAACAAATTATTCGTCCGACCGGATTACTGGACCCTATAATTGAAGTGAGACCTTCTTTAAATCAAATTGATGATCTGATGGCTGAAATTCAAAAAAGAATTGAAGAGGATGAAAGGGTATTAGTTACTACGCTAACTAAACGTATGGCGGAGGAATTAACTAAATATCTTACGAAATTTGGAATTAGAACTCGATTTATTCATTCAGATATTGATACGTTGGAACGTGTTGAAATTATGCAGGATTTACGTATTGGTAAATTCGATGTTTTAGTTGGTGTAAATTTATTACGTGAAGGATTAGATCTTCCAGAAGTTTCTTTAGTTGCTGTACTTGACGCCGATAAAGAAGGTTTTTTACGTTCGCATCGTTCTCTAACGCAAACCGCGGGTAGAGCCGCTCGTAATATTCACGGTAAGGTTATTATGTATGCGGATAAAATGACGGATAGCATGAAAAAAACGATCGATGAAACTGCCAGAAGAAGGGAAATTCAAAATCAATATAATTTAGAACATCATATTACTCCTCAACCATTAAATAAAAAAATAACCAATATTTCCATTAATAATTTGGACAATGAAGTGAAATCATATGCTCCAAGACATGAAATTAAAAAAGTGGCAGAAGATGAACCTCAATATAAATTAGAAGATTTAGAAAAAATTATTTCTAAAAAACAAAAAGAAATGGAAAAAGCTGCTAAAAATTTAGATTTCTTAACGGCTGCTCAATATAGAGACGAAATACAGGCTTTAAAGGATAAAATGAATTTATCTAATTAAATAGTATTTTTTAGTAATACATCTATTTTATTAGAAAATAGCAGCTTAAAAAAATATATATAATTATTAAACGGGATTAGATTGATTATTGGATTAATTAAAAATCTTCATTGAATATTTTTTTTCCTATGATAAAAATTAGGGATAGAGTTAACATTAACAATACATACTATGGCTATAAACTGAAAAAGTTTTTTTAATATGTGATGGATGATTGAATATCTTTTATTTTGAAACTTTTCTAATTTGAAATTATTGAACTTTTTCTATTTTATTTGTTACGAAATATTATGATTTCATTTAGAATTCATAATTCCGGATTTTTATATAAATATCATAAAACCCCGTTATAAAGCGGGGTTTTCATATTTTAAAAATTAATATTAGTTAATAGTTATTTCCCCTCTAGACATTTAGCTATCTTTTCTTCTCGATTTCCATCCTCATCCATTGAACACTTATATTTCATCTTTATAGAAGCTAATGTTGTTTTCTCATAAGAATCACCATTTTTAATATAATACACTTTTTTTTGAGCATGATCGTCTCCGGGTAATTTATCAGTCATATCAATCGTTTGAACTTTTACTAAAGCATATAATTTATTCGGAACAATTTCTTTGCTTAATTGAACTTCATTTTCAATTAAAATAGGTCTATATGTAGCGATTTTAGTTTCTCTACCAAACATTTTTGATCTGGTTTCAAATTCTATTTTATCTATATTTTCTACATTTATTTCTTCACTTTTTCCACCTTTAGCTTTTGTAGGTGTAAAAGATATCTCCTTCATGTATTTTTTATTTTTTTTACCGAAGCCTACTCCATTTATACCTAATCTAGACCGCTGATCATTAATATAAGCTTTACCTTCTTTTAATTCTCCATTTTTTAAATAAACTTTTGCCGGAAGAGCTAATTTGTTAAATTGTCCATATGAAAACATACTAAATGTTATCATTAATAATAATAAAATTTTTTTCATAATGTTATTGTTTGTTTATATAAATTTTAGATTAAATAAATTTTAGTAGATATCTTGAAAATGTTTTATAGTAGCGATATTTTTTTAAGATTTTAATTTATATAGTTTAACTCCATATAAAGATCAATTCACAATTCAATAAATTTTTAAAATAGCCGACAAATATATAATTTTTATAGATAAATTTTATATTGATTAAAATTATTCAATTAAAATATTTATAAAAGTAATGTTCAATCCTTTAATTAGCAGTCCACTGTTACGATCATAACTTAGATTTATACTTAATTTTCGTTACTTAAATTATAGATTTAGAGAGTAATAAAAAAAATCAAGCAAATTACTTAGCGGACATAGAAGTATTTATTTGAAAATTATACTTAAAAATTAATATATAGGTTCTTCTGCTCCTAAATTTTCAACTAAATTTACATTATATTGATCTTTTTTACACACTATTTCCGAATTAGAATTATTATCTAATTTTATAACAAACTCACATTCTTTTTCTATATCTTTTTTTATACATTTTTAATTTATTATCAACTTTATCTCCTACTAATATTAGGATGATAATAATACTGCATTTTCTCATAGTTCACATTGCCGATTCCTATCCCTGCTCTTAAGGCTGTATTCTGAGAACAACAGAAGCCTTCCCCGTTTACGTAATCATCATTGTCTTTTCCGTTATACGGTACTTCAAAGTACGCATAGTTCCCTTTTAAGTCTTCAATGCTTCTTTGGTATTTCGCTTTCCAGTTGATCGTTACTCCGGGTACGGTTGATCCTGCATATTCTATTCTTCTCGGATCTGCGCCAAAGCTTTCTATATCTCCCAATTTACTTACTATTCGTTGACTTCCTGCGTAGTAATGTTTGGTATATTTTCCATTAGGACTTACTACTAAGTATGGGTTAATATAGGCCGTGAATCCTTGTGTTTCGGTATTCCCGCCTGAGAATAAGGAATTGATATACACTTGTTCGCTCTCGCCGCTTGTTTTGATTACTCGTTCTCCTGAAGCATCGTATACATAGTTACTTACATAGCCATTATCATCTATTGACATTAATCGGTTTTCTTCATCCCAGCGTAATTTCCTTTCTTGCGTTTGGCTGGTTTTTCTTAAATCCTTCTTCTCTAATTCTACATTTACATAGGTTAGATTTCCGTTTAAATCATAGTGATAATTCTTGTGCTCTTGGCGTTTTTCTTCTTCTTTACTTTCTTCTTCTCTGTAATTTATGTCTTGAACGGTTTTTATTTGATTCTTTTTCGTTGAATCGTAGGTATACGATAAGTCATAACCTGCTTTTAATCCGCCTTCAATCATTATGCCTTGTTGACTTACCTGTTGGTTTTTGCTTACTATATTATGTAAGTTATCGTAGCCCATTTGTAAGCGGTATGCGGCCGTTTTGTTATCCGCTCCTGTGTAACTTCCTTGTGTTTGTAATAAGCGGTAAAGTCCATCATAGGCATAGTCATGTTGCATTTGTCACCCATAGTCTTTTGGTTGTCTTGAGGTAGCGGGGCTTGGTTGGATACGCTTAATACATTGCTAACAGCGTCATACGTATATTTGTTACTAATGATCTGAGTTCTTACTCCTGATCCTTGCGTTTTTGGTGATACCCAAACTTGTAATTTTACACCTAGTAGAATTCATTGTTAGTGACCTGATTTTTTCGTTAAATTAACCCTTTTTCATCATGACATCCCCAAAAAAGTCTTTAAACCTAAGGATTTCTTAGTTACTTTAGAAAAGCTTAAAACTATTCCTGACTACGAAAACTTAGGCTTTACTCTTAAATCTAATTTTAAAATTACCCAAACGGTTTTACTGGCAGAAATCTCTTTCCCTAATTACACAGAACACAATCAATGGGATATTTATAATTTTTTTGCTTTCATTCGCTCCCTTATTCCTAAGTATGAGTTAGAGTTGTTAGATTTACTTAACAAAGAACTTTAAAAGAAAAACCCCGATTAATACGGGGTTTTTATTTATTAATTTAGATAGAAGATATATTTACATCTTTTCTACTCTAAATTTTAATGTATCTATTTTTACATGAAATGCTCTAGCCTCTCCCGTTCTAGTGCCAGCACTAGTACTCCATGGATAATAAATAGAATCATTTTTTATAATAAACACTCTTTGCAATATTCCCCAAGACATCTTTTTTGTCTTAGCACAAGAAGTAAATACAAAAAATATATCTCTTATAATTCCTCCTTTAGATGATATTTTACAAGGACAATCTATATTCATATTATAGCATTCTACAAAAGGCGGAGAATACCATAAAGTATCTCCTTTAGATGATATTTTAGGGGGTTCTTTATAGTTATATACTTCCTTAAACTTATTTCTTACATCTGAGGGCAATTCCTGATAAGTTATTTCTGTATAATCATCATTTCTAACCGGCCAGAACCATATAATAAATGATGTGCAGAATATAAAAACTAACAAAAGTATTATTACTGATTTCTTTACTTTCATAATATAATTCTTTATTATTTCAAGTCTTTCTCTACCTTGGGATACCAAACGTTTACATTTGCATCTGCATGTCCACAATGATTAGACATTCCACAACCAAACATATCTATTTTTAACTGATCTTTATATTCTATACGTGAATTTGCATCTTGATAAAATTCATTTGTCAAAGCGCCTGAACCTGTAATTCCCTGACCTGCTCCAGCTACAAGATCGACTTTCGAATCTACTTGAATGGAATTAATATGAAGCTGTTCAACAGGTGTTAAACTATATGCCGACTCATTAACTATGGTAGGAACGTTAACCATCACTAAGTTTATAGCAGGTATTTCATCTAACTCTCCTTTACTTACCATTAAAGATAAGGCTTTATATACATCTTTTGCTACTACTCTGGCCACGTTAGCTCCATGACTATGACCTCCAATAGCAATGCCTTTTCCTCTGTATTTTCCTCCTGAAATATTATTCTTAATAGATTTTATAACATCTTTTGCTATTCTATGTCCTGCACTAATTCTTCCTTCTTTTCCGTTCCAAAATGCATTATCTCTACTGAATAAACTTCCTGACCATCCCCATGAATCAAATGTACCAAACCTTGCTTTAAACTTATCTTCAAAACTTCCTTTAAAGTAGGTATTTGCATCCCAATCACCTGTTCCATGCATAAAATGCGCTTGCTTACCATTAGGATCTACCATTGTTATAGGGTTTTGATAGGTGTATCCATACGTATTTAAGTTAAATGAGTTGAAGACTCCTCTGTTGTGTTGACCGTCTATGTAGTGTTCTACTTCCATCATCGGATTATATCCGCTTAATGGATCCGCACTTAACCATACACTCTCTCTTGGATTATAATATCTCGCTCCGTAATAATACAGTCCTGTTTCTTCATCTAACTCTTTTCCATTAAACAAGTAAGGGGTATTCAAACTGTTGTTTCTCTCCTCTATAAACACTTCTCCAAACGGTACATATTCTACATGCTGCACTATTTCGCCATCTAAGTTAGTGATAAATGAGTAACAATGTTGTGAAAAATACATTGGAAGGCGTATGGGTAAAAGTCACAAAGCTTTTTCTACTCGTTTAAATTTGTTGTCAGCGACATACCTCTTTTATTCATACTTAATCTAAATTTTATGACAACAAATTTAAAGTCGAAAACAAAAACCCCAAAGAGTTTCTAACCTCCTTAGTAAAGATTACATCTAATCCTTATTAACAAAACCTGGGCACACTATCGCCTCTCCTGCAAAATTTTACAAACAGCCCTAATGGAGGAACAGGAATATAAAAAAGAAACTTGTTGCCACCAACCGCTCGACTTTTATAATATTTTTTCTATTATTAAATCTCCCATTTCTATCAACGAACTGGAACTGCTTGACCTATTGAATAAAAGGTAATATAAAACCCCTCGTTCGGCGAGGGGTTTTGATTTAATTTATTTTTCCATCCAAGATAAAAACACTGTTGAAAAAAGTATCATCATAATGATTGATACAAAAGTATGAGATAGCAAAGAACTCCTTGTTAAAAAGCCACTCAAATCATTTTTGAAAATGTGTTGAAAACCATTTGTATCAAAAAAATACAACACAATAGCATATATTATAATGTTGATTATAAAGAATATATGTGATCCCTTAATTATATTCCTCATTGTAAAATAAATTATAACAGAAATAATTATTTGAATAATAAGGGTAATAAACATTAAAAATGGAGCCATGCCAATATTACCCCCTGAATATTCACTGTTAAATACCCATAAATAAAAAATTATAAAGGTAAGTATGCTTTCTACAAAAAATAAAAAAGGCATTTTCATATATTATTAGGGTTTCTGTTGATAATCTACTTTTATCTTTTTGTCTTGACTCGGTTGAGATGTCGAAGGATTACCAGCTACCACATTCTCATTTATTTCTTTTTGTGTAAAACTATCTACAGAATGTTCACTCAACCATCCAGTTTTATTATCTTTTCGAGTTTCATGAAAGTTTTCATTATTAATTCCATTTATTCTTGACACTCCGGCAATTCCATCATTTGTATGAGCTATTTGTTCATTTAAAACACCTTCGCTTGCTTGTAGTGAAGATCCTTGAAATGTTGCTAAATCTAAAACTCTTTCTATTCGAGCATCCAATTTATTCTCTTTCGCATATGCTTTTAAACCATTTATAAAGCCCTTACCATAGGCTCCTCCCATACTATGAGTTACTATTTTAATAGTTTCTCCATCTTTAAGATTTGCATAAATTTCTGCTGCTTGAGAGTATCCTTCTCTATATCCTGCATTTCTTCGATGGCTCCACCATAAATTATTCTTTCCCCCATCTATTGTCCATCTAGTAAGCGTATTTTTCCAACCTCCCATTGCTCCATCATAATAGCGAGCACGATAATCATTGAATCTATTTGCAATTCTTTGATCTAAGCCATTCCAATACTTCCTATTACCCCCATCTCCTGCATGCTGTCCATTAATAAATATTATTACCCTTCCATCAGGATCTATCGCATTTACTGGATTATTCGCTACATATGCATACGGTGAAATACTCGGATATTTCTCCGCCAATGGATCCACAGATAACCAAACAGATTCCCTAGGGTTATAATACCTTGCTCCATAATAATACAGCCCTGTTTCTTCATCTAACTCTTTTCCATTGAACAAATAAGGGGTATTCCAACTGTTGTTTCTCTCCTCTATAAACACTTCTCCAAACGGTACATATTCTACATGTTGTACTATTTCGCCGTCTAAGTTAGTGATATAACTTGAGCTGCCCAAATGATCCGGGTGATAATAATACTGCATTTTCTCATAGTTCACATTTCCGATTCCTATTCCTGCTCTTAAGGCTGTATTCTGAGAACAACAGAAGCCTTCCCCGTTTACGTAATCATCATTGTCCTTTCCGTTATACGGTACTTCAAAGTACGCATAGTTCCCTTTTAAGTCTTCAATGCTTCTTTGGTATTTCGCTTTCCAGTTGATCGTTACTCCGGGTACGGTTGATCCTGCATATTCTATTCTTCTCGGATCTGCGCCAAAGCTTTCTATATCTCCCAACTTACTTACTATTCGTTGGCTTCCTGCGTAGTAATGTTTGGTATATTTTCCATTAGGACTTACTACTAAGTAGGGGTTAATATAGGCCGTGAATCCTTGTGTTTCGGTATTCCCGCCTGAGAATAAGGAATTGATATACACTTGTTCGCTCTCGCCGCTTGTTTTGATTACCCGTTCTCCTGTAGCATCGTATACATAGTTACTTACATACCCATTATCATCTATTGACATTAATCGGTTTTCTTCATCCCAGCGTAATTTCCTTTCATGGGTTTGATTTGTTTTTCTTAAATCTTTCTTCTCTAATTCTACATTTACATAGGTTAGATTTCCGTTTAAATCATAGTGATAATTCTTGTGCTCTTGGCGTTTTTCTTCTTCTTTACTTTCTTCTTCTCTGTAATTTATGTCTTGAACGGTTTTTATTTGATTCTTTTTCGTTGAATCGTAGGTATACGATAAGTCATAACCTGCTTTTAATCCGCCTTCAATCATTATGCCTTGTTGACTTACTTGTTGGTTTTTGCTTACTATATTATGTAAGTTATCGTAGCCCATTTGCAAGCTGTATGCGGCCGTTTTGTTATCCGCACCTGTGTAACTTCCTTGTGCCTGTACTAAGCGGTAAAGTCCATCATAGGCATATTCATGCTGCATTTGTCCCCCCATAGTCTTTTTGTTGTCCTGCGGTAGCGGGGCTTGGTTGGATACGCTTAATACATTGCTAACAGCGTCATAGGTATATTTGTTATTAATGATCTGAGTTATTACTCCTGTTCCTTGCGTTTTTGGTGTTACCCAAACTTGTAAATCGCTAAGTCTTCTTCTTTCTGGATCATACGTATAAGTGGTTTCCGAGCCGTTGCAATATTTAAGATAATTTCTTTGTTCGAATTTATCATAGCCTATTTTATTTACATAGTCATAGCTATAAGCTTTGCTTCCTTTTATTCCGGTTAGTAATCCTGCTGTATTATAGATATAATCTACTTTTTCTTGATCCGGATAGATGATCTGCTCTAGTTTATTCCAGCTGTCGTACTTGGTTTGGGTTACGTAGGTAGCGATTGCTTGATTAGGAATTATCACAGTTCTGCGTACTTCGGTGATTTCTCCTAACGTACCGTATTTATACTCTTGAGCTCCGGTTGCATCTTCAACTAAAGATACTCTTCCTTTTCGGTTATATTTGGAATTTTTATTTCCGTAATGGTAGGTAACGTTATTTTGCGGATGTTCCGGATAATATATTGATTTTAATCGGGTATAATCATATTCGTATTCTATTTTTTGGTTTGTTTTTTCTAAGTTGGAAGTCTGACGACTTATTACATTTCCTAAGGCGTCGTAACTTAATCGGGTAATTCCTGCACTTGGATGTGATAATTGAATTCTTCTTCCGGCTAAGTCATACTTCGATTGAGTGATTTGTCCCTCGGTATCGATGACTTCTAATAATTGATTAATACCATCGTAAGCATAACGGGTAGTAATTATTCCTGACGGGCCGGATAGTTGTTCGGTCTTAACAGTAAGCCCAGATCCGTTGGCATAGGTTTTCTGTTTTCCTCCCATAGCATCCGTAACGATGGTTACTTGTTGTCTTTCAGTCGGATTTATTGTATACTCGGTGGTTTGAGTACTGGAATCCGGAAGGATAGTTGCTACGATACGGTCTAACAGGTCATAGTTGCTTACACTTGGGTTTACTTTATCGAAGTTTCGATTAAATTCTATGGCATGTTCCGGCGATTCGGTAATTGGATAGTAGCTTTTTACTACTCGTCCGAACGGATCCAGCATAGTTATTCCGCTTACAATAAGTACCTTTTCGTCCTGAGGATTACTTCCGTTTGCATCGGTCTTGGTTATCACTCCGTCTTTTTTTACCTGCAAGGTTCTTCCTGCTCCGTCAACAAAACTAAATGTTTTTATATCCTCTGTTGGGTGTTGCGGATTGTAATGATAAGTTATTGCATAAGCAGGGTTTTCAATGTCTCCATCTGAATTTAAAACTACTGACGGATTATACTTATATTTTATGGTATAAGGTAAATCCAATTCCAATTCATTTGGTCCGGTTATGGTCTCAATTCTTCCCAGATTATCTATTGTGGTTTCTGTGAAATATCCGTTGATATCTTTACTAGTTAACGGTATTCCATAACGATAATCATAATTTTCTAATAAACCGGTATATCCATAAGCATCATCAATACGCTCTACATACATATGGTAATCTTTATCGTATCGATATTTATACCACATTCTTTGGCCTTTAGTATTGGCCGGTAAAGTTTTTTGGGTAATATTTCCGTACTTGTCGTAAGTTATATCGGTTACCGATTCTTCTTTATCATTGAGTTTTTGACGAACTCGTGTAATATGATTAGCATAGTTTAAATCATATTCTGCCGTTACTTCTCTTTGAACATTTCCACCAGATCCTTTGACTTGAACTTTTACCGGTAATCCGAAAATGTTCTTATTAGGATTAGAGGTATAGGAAATGGTTGTTTGATAGTTATAGCTTCCTGCTCCGTTTTCGCCTAAGTTTCCGCTATCACTGTATCGGTAGTTGGATAGTTCTCCGTATTGATCTACCAAGTCATACGAATACCAGGTTTCATTGGTTATTATCCCTTGATCTTTACCTTCAAACACCATATTGCGGGTATATTGTAGTGGAGCAAAGGACGCTTGGTCATCAGAACATACTATGTTGGAAGAAATGCTATAATTGTTTCTATCCTTTTGTTTTACTTCGTATTGATAATATTTATTTTCCGTTTGGGCATATTTTTTCCCTTGAGCATCGGTGATGGTTGTTTTTAATAAATTACCTGAAGTATAGTAATTCGTAACATCATATTCCTCAATTGTTTTTCTATATACTTGATTGTTATTTTCGGTATTTATATTAATTTTTTCAACTTTTCCAAAACCTAAAAACTCTCTTTCATGTCTGTCTTGTTTTCCTTCCAGGTAGTTATATTCAGTACGCATATTAGCCCCATCATCATGAATTCCGTCATCAATTTCTACGGATGATAACACCCATTTTCCTCCCGGATGTTCATAAGTAGCTTTGGAACGATTATAATCAAGCATGAATTTTCCCCCTATGGAATTGGATACTTTGCTCAATTTATTGGTTCTTCCAATGGTAGAACGCTTCACTTTTATACTTCCCGAATTATCCGTCCATACCATATCAGGATATCCGTCACCGTCAACATCTTTAAGCTCAAAAGTTGTATGACCGGTAGAGGTTGAAGAGTTTATACCCGGATTGATTGAAAATTTCAAATTAAAAGGTGGAGGAATAATAACGTTTAAAGTATACGCTACATGGGTAGAGACACTTACCGAGTTTGATTTTGCAATTCGACTTAATTGTTTCCACTCTATTTCGGGAGCAAAGTTAGTTCCTCTATTTAAAGACACCCACGCTTTTCCGTCACTAATACGTACTTTGTCAATTAAACCATCGCTGTTGACATCCATCAAATTAAAGGTAGGATTGTTGGTTACGGTGGTCACATTAACACCTCCGGCAAAACTTGAAGAAGCTTTATCGGTAGCTTTGGCAACTATCGGAATATCTACGCCTCCGGAAATTGCTTCGGATTTTGCTGATTGTATTTCGGTTATATCCCAATCTACTTCAGGAGTAAAGCTGTAACCCAAATTCAAACGTACTTTTCCATTTTTATACACTTTATCCGGCAAACCGTCTCCGTTGAGGTCTATCAAGGTATGTTCCACATTTTCACTCATTTTCGGAGCGCTGATAGACAAGTCTACAGAGCTTATTCCCAATTCTGAGGCTTTAGAATCTTGAGAATTTTGTTGTTCCGAACTCTGTTTTTTGGTAAAAAGGGCAGCTGCAGATATAGGATTAGCTCCTAAGCCATAAGCTTTACTGGTGGTATTGCTGCGATGATTGCCCGGAAATCCGTTACGTGAATCGATAATTTCTCCGTCGAAACCTCCACGGGTATTGGTGAATTGTATCTTATTTTTGGTTATAATATCCGGATATCCGTCTCCATTCATATCGGTAAATGACAAACGAGTTTCGTCACTGCCTTCGGAACTATTATATGTTATTCCAAACCCTTTTAAAGTTCCTTCATCTTTATTAGCTCCCGATTGTTTGGTTGTGCTTTTGGATTTACTTAGTAACTTTACTCCTACTGCCGAAGATCCTTGAAGACAATTTCCTGAAGAGGTAAATTTATTACTTAAACCTTCCAATGGGTTGGTAAGTTTAACCTCTTTTTCACCTAATCGGGATGCACTCATGCTTGAATCTTTAGTATATACATAGCGGTCTGCTCCCGTCCAATAACTTTTGGTTTCATTATCTAATCCCATCGGAATAAAAATCATGGTACGAGGATCCATATCAGCATTTTCATTCTGCGGCAATTTTAATTCCTTTTCATCTATAGGACGTGCATAACGTCCGGCATTGGCATTGTAGATAAATTGACCCCAACCGCGATACATAGGTCCAAAACCTTTGTCTGAATCTTTTACAAAAATATTTGCATATCCATTAGACGACAATCCGTTTTCGGTTTGCAAAGTAAAAGTTAAAGCTTTCAAATTTTTGATGATTGTTGCATCCTTGGTAAATGCTTCTACCCAAATATTTTCAGTTAAAGCACCATTTGCCTCAACTTTCAAATCCGTTAAAGGTGGAGTAACAACAATTCCATTCTCAACTCTGATTTTATATCTTCCCAATAATCCGGTTTTTTTCTTAATGGTAATCGCAATATCTCCATTTAAAACGGAAGAATTCATAGGATCATTTGCCAGCGCTTGAAATGTAAGCGATATATTTTTAGTTTGGCTTGCATTTTCAAAAGTTAATGGATAATAATTTCCTTCCCATTTCTGATGGTAAATGCTGTAATTAACACTTCCCGGTTCTGCCTCTTGGCTGTCATCTAATTTTATCTGTGGTTTCCAACTAATTTTTTTCCAATTCACTTGGCTGGGTGAACTTAAAGTAAAATAAAAGTTTGTCCAATTTTTGCCTTCAGGTACAGGTATTTCCAAATTTCCTTGATGAGATTCGTTCCAACTGAATGTTTTTTCATAAACTATAACTTCTTCGGAACGACTGTCATTGGTTTGAATAACTTTTACCGTAACGTCATCAGATGTGATCGGTTTTTCAAAAGTTCCAAATATTACGGCTTTTTTAAAATCACCGACACTGGTTGCTACATCCTGTGAAGCTATATGGGATTCTGAGGATGGAAAACGATACATTTTTTGCCCGTCTGGATTTATACTGTTTAAGTCTGCTTCAGCAAGGGCGGTTTGTTCGTAGGTTATAATAGGATTCCATTGTACTTGATCAAAGCTTCCATTAGACATTTCTTGGTTTCCGGATTGTACTCGGAAATAAATTTTATCTCCTTTTTTTATAGTCTCGGATAATTTTATATTGGCTGGATAATTAGTAAAATCACCTTTGTTTATACTCTTATTCCATTTTTCTTTTCCTTTATATTGGATAGCAACCCTCACCCCGTCGGCTTTTTCATACTCTTCAGTGTCGTAATCTCCCGTTGGTGCTTGTAATTGTACATTTCCTTCTATTCTTATTTTCCCGTCAAAAGGTGCTTCCCATACTTTTACAACATCATAAAGTGGAGAATTATAAATAAGATCTTTTTGTTCCTGAGGATCTACCGCAGTATCAGAACTGTCAATAGTTCCTCCCCCCATAATCGGACTGGGAGTTGTAGCGCTTTCTAAAGAAAAGTTGGGTATAAGATTTCCGTCTTTATCTCGAATAATTCGATTAAAATACACTTTTCCATTGGAAACTATATCGATCAATCCATCACTGTTTACGTCAGAAAAGTAAACCGTTGTTGTTGTATTTGTTGTACCTCCGCTTACTCCTACTGTCACCGCAGCCATCCACTTCCCTACTTTGGCTGATCCACCGGTATTAGTGCTGGTTGATTTGGTTTTAGAGAATTTGTTTACACCTTTTATGGCTAAAGGTTTACCAAATTTTTCTCCTTTTAGAGGTGTTAGCAAATGAGGTTCATAATATAATACTCCATTTTTTTGGTATACTTTATCCGTTAAACCATCACCGTTGATGTCTATAAAAATTGATTTACCCTCGGTTACACTATTACTATAACTATAGCTTCCTCCTATGGTACCACTATTAAAGATGACATCGCCTTTATTAAGACCTATCCCGGCATAAAAAGATCCTCCATACGATGTTGTGGAACTTTCGTTTATCTTTTCTCCTTTTTTTGCCCAAGTTTCTTCATTTTGACTAAAGGCTATATATCCCTCTTGAGATTTAACATCATCATAATATTCAAAACGATTGGAAGTAAATTCTTTTCCTTGATCGTCTTTGTGCGTTATCTGATCTAAAAGATCTGTATAAAACGCTCCGGATTTATATTTTAATTCATATTCTCTTAATTTACTTCCTTCAAAATCTATCTCAACATGGGTAAGTAAGCGATTAGAAGAGGTAAAAAATCCATATCGAGCTGAATTTGTTTCTTTTTGCTTAGTTTTAGCAGAAGTAAATTTAACTACTGTATGACCATTTTGTCCTTTGTTACCGGCATGTACTTCTTTAAGATATAAAGCTTTGGATTTCAAACCTCCTTTTACCGGTTCTTCCACTTGTTCATAAATATATTCAATCCAATCTCCGTGAAGTTCTTCTACTCTGGAAACTTTCCATTCCGTAATTACGTCTTTGCTCTTTCCGGATATATCGGTAACAGTTCCTTTAAGTATTCCTCCATTTCCTCCGTAAGTATATTTAACCCCTTTTCTATTGGTAACTTCCCAGGTATAATTTCCCGGATTAGTTCCTTTCCTTTGAATGGTAGCAAAGCTCCCTTCTTTTCTGGAATAAAATAATCGATCTGATTTTCTGGCTATTTTTTCTCCTCTGTGGGCTATTGACGTTTTTCCATCGGCTCCCAGGGTTACCAACTGGGTTCCATCCATCGTATAGGTTTCGGTTTCTTTTGAGGTATCGTATCTCGGTACTCCCCAACGAGTATCTACTGTTATACTCGGAATATTCATATCCCAGCCTTCGCCTAACCATCCACTACCTCCATCACTGTTATATTGAATACCTAGAGATGGACTCATTCCATTACGTGCAGGAGGCATTTCAAAGGTATAACTTAACGCTGCGGATCCACGATTATTGGCAGTCGGTGCGCTAATTAAATTCACCTTTGACAAAGGATCGGCAACTTTGATATCGCTCATGGTTGTTGGTGTAAAACCATTAGTTTCCGGTGATTCCGGTACTTGTATCACCCCGTTAATCATATCCGTGAAATGAGTAGTTCGGGATATGATTACTTGATTTTTGGTATCTATACTGTCTCGTTCCAAAGGTACCCAATGATGGCTTTCCAAATCAAAATAGAAGGTACGAATATCTTTTTCGGTATAGCCGTTCGGAATTTTGGAGCGGTCGTAAGCCAACTTGAGTATTGCCCCTTCATTGAAATGCTCTCCATGAGGTAAAAATTTATACCCGTCTGCTTTTCCCGTCACATTTTTCATACCCATATCCAGTGCGGGAATGTCAATACTTCTTAATCCTCGAATCAGTATTTGCTTGTCACTTAACAAATTCTTACCATTTACACTCAATTCAGCTCCTAAAAGATGTATTTTATTATTTGTCTTATCTTTTTTAAACCATATTTGCTCTTGTGCTGTGTTTGATTGCAAGGAATACGAGTAATCTTGTTTTCCGGATACAATTTTGGAATCTCTGACATTTTTAATTCCTTCGGTAACCAATTCAACGGTAGAAACTTTACCGGAAAGTACAACTTCAAATTCACCTTGACAGGTCGAAGTTTCGGTATTATTAATAACTAATTTGCGATCTTTTCCGTCTGCAAAATATCCTTTTACATAGGTATCTCCTCCTTCAAAAGCAAATGCCTCCCAGGTAATAGTACCTACGGGTGATTCTTGTTTTTCTACTTCAATTTTTAAGTTCTTTATTTTATATCCGTATCCGGCATCCTGCGGAATAGCAAATTGAATTGTGTTATCACCGGTTTTCAGCCAATCTGAATTAATTTCTTCTTTTTGATGAGTCCATCCGGAATATTTTTTCACTAAATATCCTCCTCTGCTCATTCGGTCGTTGATACTTTTGGAAATTCCGTTTTTATCGGAAACTCCATATAATTCATAAGTCAAATATACTTTTTGATCCTGCTGCGGTTTTTGATCCAGATATACCGTGAAAATATTATCTTCCGGATTATCAAAAATTTTATTCTCTAAAATACCGATTACTCCTTCTGAAATATTAGCACTGTAAAGAATAGACTTTGAAGTAATTAATTTTTCTGATTTACTATTTTTTTGGGTTTCCTCACCTTTACTCATCACCGATTTTTGAGGGTTTCCAGATTCAGAATTCTCATCAACGGTTTCAGAATGCTTAGTAAGTACTAAACGTTTCTCCCTTAATTCATACTTCTTATGTTCAATTAAAGGAATATATGGGGAAAAGCTCTGTAATGCCATCGTGGATAGTAACACGAGTGAAACAAAACGGGCTTGCTTTGAATTTAATTTCATAATGATGTACTTATTTTAGTAATTTAGTTTATTGAAATCTTCTTTGTAAATTCACCTTCTTCGGAAAATATTTTCACTATATACACACCTTTGGAAAGTCCGGTAAGATCGAAGGTATGTTCAGTATCGATTTTGTTCATATGTTTATTCAAAACCATATTTCCTGAAAAGTCGAAAACTGAAATCATAATTCCCGATGGCTGTTTTAACTTAATAGTACCGGTTATTTCAGATTTATTTTTAAAATCTTTATAATAAAATTGAACATTCTTATTGGTTTTATCCAGTAAGTCTTGATTTTCTGTTTCTTCCTCTTTTTTCGTACAATCATCTTTCAAAATGATTGTTTGTTCCAAAATACTCTTAGATAGATTTTCGTATTTTGGATAAGAATGAGCTCCTTGATACTTCCAATAATTAGGTTGAGATTCATTAAATCCGTCTGTGTTTCTTATATTATAAACACCTCCCACATTATTGTTTAATTTAATTGCAAAGAAATGGTAAAGGGTGATATATTCCGTATAAAAGGTTTCACCGTTTATTTTATAGTATACTTTATACGGCGATTGTCTTTCATTAAAGTCTTTATATATTTGAACTCGATCACCTTCCTTAAGCACAACATTTGCTAAAGGCGTGTTGCTTTTTACATAGTCTTTTATTATATATATGCGTCCTTGATTGATTTCAAATCCTGCATGGATTGCAATGTCGGCTACTGAATTCGATCTTGGATTAAGAGTTAATCCCATCTGGAAATTTTGATTGGTACCTTTAATAGTTGTTTCAAAAAATCCTCCTCTATCCCAATCGATACTTTGTATACTATGTGCTTTTGCTTCCACACCGGTAGAATCGGATAAAATATTGAAACCGCCCAATTCTTTTAATCTCAAGGTGTATTCACCGGTTGAAAGTCCGCTTAAATTTAAATCTTTACCATAAAACACTCCGGATTTTTTTACTTCCATATCATTTTTATCGACTAGTTCATATTCAAATCCTTCATCTCCTCTAAGAATTTTCACTTGTACGGATCCGTCATTATTACTATGAGAAGAAGCATCACAGGTTGGATTGCTTTTATTTATTTTAGCAATTATATTGGTTGGACGGTATCCGAAAGTAAATACATCTTTTCCGTTGTAATCCGTATCAAAGAATACATTATTAAATATTATTTTTTGTCTGTATGGATCGTATTCATCCGATAAATAAAAATCGGTATTTTCTAATTTAAAATCTCCTTTTCCTGATCGGTCAATTAAAAGATATGTTCTTCCGTCTTTATATTCCGAGAATTCTTCCGCGCGATGTTGAATATATCCTAATTCAACTTTGTTACCGCTATTTACAAATCCTCCGGTCCTCACATCTTTGACAATTGATTCTAAATTCCACTTGTACATGACCAGACTGACATGGAAAGGTTGATCTATATCTTCCTTATCCAAAGGTATATTGGGAGAGTCTAACCCGGGAATTGGGGGGGCATATCCGTTAAATCGTATGATAAAATCATCTTTAGTTTTATCGATTTGTACCCGATCTCCTACATTTACTTTGTGATTGATATAGTGTGTTACTATACCTCTAATAATGGTAAATACTTTTCCTTGATGGTCTATGAATACTCCATAATCAGCACTTGGTTTTTGTTGATTTGTAACCTCTTTTGTACCGAACTTTAACATAACTCCTCCAAAAGGATTGCCTAAAGTTAAAGAGGCATGTCCTTCATATCCTTTCAAGGGATCTTGAGTATACATGATCGCTGTCTCAGAATCTTTGCTGCGATCATTAACCATTTTTACTTGAGAAAACTTATATTTTTCTTTTACTGCTTCTAAATTTTCAGGCAATTTCCAAATTACGTCTTGTTCATCTGCATTACTGATATTACCGGTATTTACTAACCATCGACGATTCATGATATTCATTCCGGCAATGCTTTCAATCTGAGATGTTTTGATATCATTATTATTATCACCCCAAATCATATATTCAGAATCAGACAAGGAATTAGCCGGGAATTTTTCAATAACCAATAATTTATTTTTATTGGGTAAATTGTAATTATTAGCTTCATCATAGGAGTCTCCTTGTGCTGAATAACTAAAATAAGGGCTTTCTTCGTAGGATGTGGTACTTCTTCGTTGATATAATCCACTTATATCATCTCTGTAAATACCTGTAACTCGATGATTATACTTTACATTCTCATCTTTGTCCCATAGTAATTTATTATAACTATTTATCAAGGAATTTTCTAACATAAAACCGTATTTTAAGGCTAAATACGATTCTACTTTAATTTTTTCAAGCGGATTTAATATACGATCGTACATGATTAATTCCGGCATATACGCTCTGTATATCGAATTAGGATCAAAAAGATCTGTATTATAAGTCGAATTGTTATATTTATTGAATGAATAAAATTTTTCTCCTATGGATAAGGTAGAACTCATTCTTTCACCCCATACGTTAGTTGCTCGTTTATTTGCACGAAAATAAGTGAACAAACGCATGGTCTTTTCTTGATAAGCCGTTAAATCTGAATTTGAATTCCCGTTCGGGTGATACATTAAATCATAGCCTTCTTCAGAACCATAGTCTAAAACTCCTTTGTTGCTTTCATCACTGTGAATGATTTTATCTTTATTTAAGACAAATCCTTTTCCCTCCACCCCGTTAAGTGTGAAAATATAGTCCGGATATTCAAATTTATTTCCTAATAAATTGGCCTCGGCATAAGTACCTAAAATAGTAGCCGTAGATAAATTCCCACTTTTTATTTGAATTTCCTTACTCGAATAGGGATTGGTTAAAAGTATTGAAGGATTAAAATTAATGGATCTTCCGAATGGATTCCATTCAACTATATACTCTCCACTACTATCATAGTAATTCAGCCGTAAAGAATCTCCAGAAAAATCTTTCCAAAGATATCTACCGTTAAGATTCTTTGTTTCAGGGACTGTTTTCATCCATAAAACAGCACCGGGAACACCTCCCGGCCCTACAATTCTACTTGTTTGTGCAGAAGTAAATATAGAATTAGCCCCTATAAGAAGTATTAAGTATAATTTTCTCATAGTTAAATGATTATTTTGAATTAAAGCAACAAATATATTATTTTATTTTTATTAAATATACACATAAAGGTTTTACAATTAAAAAAATTAATATTTTGAATTAATTATATTGTAGAATTGATAATTTTAAATTTAATATACATAATAAACATAATATAAATTACTTATAATTGTCTATTAAAATTTTGTATCAAAATATTTTTATAGAATCAATGCGATTTATGATAAATATATGAAGCAGTATTCGTGAGTTACGTACTTGTACTAGTTGTAGTATTAAAAAAGATATTATGTAATTTTGAAGAAAAATAATCTATGTCACCTCAAGAAATTCTCGCTAATATGCTTCTTGCTCATGACCTACCCAGCATTGAATATAAAGACTGGCTTTTGGTTGATGAACAACTTCCTGCCATGCGTGCTGAAACATTTGATTTTAAAGAATATGAAAACGGAGCCAGTATACGTTTAGATATAACCTTACTTTTAGCCAGTAAAAAAACTATCTCGGAAAGCTACTTAGGTATTGGTAAAAATAAAATTAGTGCCATACAAAATGCTTTTCAAAATTTTGTAACTAATTCATTTCATGTGTTTTTATCTGCTTTTTGGCAAATTACTAATGATGATCAAATCGGAATTGAAGAATGGGAGATTAAAGGCAACAAATGGAAGGTATATATCGGTAATTTTGGGTGCAAAGGCGATTTCAATATTCCCGAGAATTTATTTAAAATCATAGAGGAACAAATTCAAGAGGAAAATCTAGAGGAAGATTTATATTGGCTTCGCATCTATTATGCTAATGTTAACAGCCGGGAGATTATGATTGAAACTTTAAAAAATAATGAAGTATGGCCGGAAATGGAAAATAAATTGAAAACAGTTGCATGGGAAAGTTCCGATAAATTTTACAGTCTAAGAAATTTTATTATATTGAAGCGTAAGTAAGTTTGTAAGAATTATTATATATATTTCATATCATATATCTTTTTTTTTACTATTGTAATTAATACGTATGCTTTAAGCTGAAATACAATTTAAAAATTGAATAAATCATTACCTTTGCAAAAAATTAATTCAATTTTACCCATGCAATATAATTTTCAGGAAATCGAAAAAAAATGGCAAAAAAAATGGAAAGAGCAACAAACATTTGCTGCTTCAAACCATACAGATAAACCCAAGTTTTATGTGTTGGATATGTTTCCGTATCCTTCGGGAGCAGGTTTACATGTAGGTCATCCACTGGGTTATATTGCCTCTGATATTTATGCAAGGTTTAAACGCCATCAAGGTTTTAATGTACTTCATCCCATTGGTTATGACAGTTTCGGGCTACCTGCTGAACAATATGCTATTCAAACAGGCCAACATCCGGCGATAACCACAGAAGTTAATATTAACGGGGGTATAGATAATAAAGACAATGTTATTGCAGGATATAATAATCAGTTGAAAAAATTGGGATTTTCTTTTGACTGGAATCGTGAAGTGAGAACATCTGATCCCGACTATTACAAATGGACCCAATGGATATTCATCCAACTTTTTAACTCATATTACAATACTTCTTCGCAAGAGGCTCGTCCTATTACTGAATTAATAGATATTTTTTCAAAGGAAGGTAATGCTAAAATAAATGCCTGTACCTCACCAATTGAAATATTTTCGGCTGAAGATTGGAACCGTTTTTCAGATGAAAAAAAACAACATATTCTTTTAAATTATCGATTGGCTTATCGTGCAGAAACAACCGTTAACTGGTGTCCGGCTTTAGGAACGGTTCTGGCAAATGATGAAGTGGTAAATGGAGTTTCTGAACGAGGAGGATTTCCTGTCTATCAAAAAAGCATGATGCAATGGTCTATGCGGATTACGGCTTATGCTGAAAGACTTCTTTCCGGATTGGAAACTATCGATTGGAGCGAATCAATCAAAGAAAGTCAACGTAATTGGATTGGTAAATCTTTAGGGGCAGAAATCAATTTTGCTGTTGCTGATTCCGAAGCAACCGTTACAATTTTCACCACTCGTCCGGATACAATTTATGGTGCTACTTATATGGTTATGGCTCCTGAACATCCTCTTGTGGATCAAATTACTACCGGCGCCTATTACGAAGCCGTAAACCAATATAAAGATCAAAGCACCAAACGATCGGAAAGAGAGCGAATCGCAGATGCTAAAACTGTTTCAGGACAATTTACCGGTGCTTATGCTATAAATCCTTTTACTCATAAAAAAATTCCTATTTATATTGCAGATTACGTATTATATGGATACGGAACAGGTGCCATAATGGCTGTTCCTGCTCACGATGAGCGTGATCATCGATTTGCTAAACATTTTGGACTTCCGATTGTTGAAGTAATTAAAGGAGGAACCGATGTTCAAGAAGAGGCTTTTTCTTCCAAAGAAGGGGTCTGTATCAATTCCCAAATTTTAGACGGATTGACTGTTAAAGATGCTCAAGCTAAAATTATTGAGGAAATAGAAAAAATTAAAATCGGGCACGGAACTACCAACTATCGATTACGAGATGCCGTTTTTTCTCGTCAAAGATATTGGGGGGAACCTATTCCTATATATTATAAGAATGATATTCCCTATGCTTTACCGGAATCTGCATTACCTTTACTTCTTCCGGAGGTTGAAAAATATTTGCCCACTGAAGACGGAGATCCTCCGTTGGGACGTGCTACACAATGGGCTTGGGACACTGAAAATGAACAAGTTGTAAGTAACGACCGTATTAATCATACCACGATTTTTCCTTTAGATTTGAATACAATGCCCGGTTGGGCCGGAAGTTCCTGGTATTTTCTCAGATACACAGATCCAACTAACCATTCTTGCTTTGCCGATACTAAAAAAATAAATTATTGGGAAAACGTAGATTTATATATTGGAGGAAGTGAACATGCTACGGGACATTTATTGTATTCACGTTTTTGGAATAAATTTTTAAAAGATTATGGATACTGTGCCCAAGAAGAACCGTTCCAAAAATTAATTAATCAAGGGATGATTTTAGGTCAAAGTGCTTATATCTACCGAATTAACGGAACTAATAACTTCATCTCTTACAATTTATTACATGAAGCACAAGATACCACTCCACTGCATATTGATGTAAAACTTCTTAAAGGAACTACAGATGAAGTTGATTTAGAAAAATTAAGAAATTGGAGAGATGAATTCAAAAATGCAGAGTTTATTCTTGAAGAAGGTAAATTTATATGCGGGAGAGAAGTAGAAAAGATGTCAAAATCTTACTACAATGTTATTAATCCGGATGATGTTTGTGATGAATACGGAGCCGACAGCTTACGTATGTATGAAATGTTTTTAGGACCTATTGAACAGGCTAAACCTTGGAATACTCAAGGACTTAGCGGAGTTCATGGATTCTTAAAAAAATTCTGGAAACTGTATCATTCCGGTGAAGGAGAAACTTTCTTTGTATCAGATGAAAAACCTACTAAAGAAGAACAAAAAATAATTCATCAATTAATAAAAAAAGTTAAAGAGGATTTGGATAACTTTTCTTTCAATACATCCATAAGTTCTTTTATGATTGCTACCAATGATTTGGTAAAAATAAAATGTTATAAAAGAGAAATTTTAGAATCTTTGTGCATTTTAATCTCTCCTTATGCTCCACATATTTCAGAAGAGCTATGGGAAAAATTAGGACATGAAAACAGCATTGAATTTCAAGCATTCCCTGAATTTAACGCTGAATATCTTGTTTCCGAAATACATGAATATCCGGTTAGTTTTAATGGAAAAGTACGTTTTAAAATTGAAATGCCTATTTCCGCTACTCCTAAAGAAATTGAAGAAGCAGTAATGGCCCATGAAAAAACACCGAATTATCTTGACGGCAAACAACCTAAAAAGATTATTGTTGTGCCTAAACGAATTGTCAATATTGTACTATAAATAGAATTGAAAAACCAATCCGTTTTGGGATTGGTTTTTTTATATTCTTTTATGCTATCTTTTATTAACTAATTAGTTGTTAACCCACCATCAACTGATAAAATCGTTCCGGTAATCCATCGGGCTTGATCGGAAGCCAGGAAAACAGCTGCCGCCCCAATATCTTCTACCGTTCCAATACTTCCCATCGGATATATAGATTTAATCATTGTATGAAAATTTGTTTTCCCTTCTTCGCTAAGTTGTTCTAAATTATATCGTAGAAGCGGCGTATCGATACTTCCAGGAGCAATAGCATTAACCCGAATTCCATCTTTTCCTGCCTCAAAAGCCAATGATTTAGTAAATGAATCTATACCGCCCTTTGTCATGGAGTAAGCAGTAGATTCTCTTCCCGGTAACATTCTGTGTGAAAAATAAGATGAAATATTAATTATATTTCCTTTGGATTTTTTCAAAGATTGATACAAATTTTGAGTCAGTATATAAGGCGCTTTCATATTAAGATTAATGTGTTTATCTAATAAATCTTCAGATGTTTCTTCAAAAGGATTAAAACGACCGATTCCTGCATTATTAATTAACACATCAACTGTCTTTACTTTTTCTAAAATTAGTTTACCAACTGAAGATAATTTTTCAATTTCCGTCAAATCCGCAGAAATCAGAGAAACAGTTACATGATACGACGAAAATTCTTCTTTGATGTTATTTAATTTTTGAGAATCTCTGGCAATTAGAACAAGATTTGCTCTTTGTTGGGCGAAAGCACGAGCAATTCCCAAGCCTATTCCTTCAGTAGCGCCGGTTATAATAACATTTTTGTCTATTAACATAATACTTAAATTTTAATTATAGTTTATTGTTAAATATTTACATTTTATGTAAATTATTTACAATTACAAATTTAACTTTTATTTTGTATATTTACTTCAAATAATGTAAATAATTTACAAAATGAACGAAACCAATCATTTATCTTTCGATTTTAAGTTTTTAGAGCAATTAATTGTGGGCATTGGCGAAGTTTCTCAAATAACGGGAATTCCTACACGACAAATTAGGTATTGGGAAGATAAAGGAATTATCAAAAGTCTTACAGAACAGGAAGGAAAAAACAGAAGATACAATTATGAAAATATAAAAAAAATGATTCTAATAAAAGAATTATTGGAAGAAGGGTTTACATTAGATGCTGCTTCACAAAAATTAGACAGCCGAATGCAATTGATTGAAAATGTATTAAAAAAGCTTAACAACAAATAAAATCAGTATTAAATAAATGGGTTGTTAAAATATCATTTACATTGCATAATATTATTATTGATCTTAATATAAATTAGTTACCATCACAAAAAATTTTATTTTTTCAACTTAAAATTAATTTCGATGATTATTAAAATACTTCTTTTGGTAAATTCATTTATATTTAGTATGCTTTATGTCTTATATTATAATGATTATTAAAAATACATTACCTTTATAAATATTATAATAAAATCGTTTTTTATTGGAAATTAAAAAATAAAACGTATCTTTGTAATATATTTAGCGATCATTAATAAAATTACTTATCAAGAAAGGTGGAGGGAATTGGCCCTATGATACCTTAGCAACCCTCTTATATGAGTAGGTGCTGCATCCAACCGTAAAGGAAAGATAAGTCGAAACAGCTTACATACAAATACATATAATACGAGCTTCTTTCGACCTACATAAAGAAGCTAATTCATAATTTAGCATTTAAATGGGAATCTTGTATAAGTTGTTTTATGATGATTAATGAATTTTAAGGCATTTATTAATTAGAAAAAACAACCTAGTCATGAAATTAGAAACAAAATTAGTACATATTTCTACTCCTGATGTACTTACCGGAGCTATATCTACTCCTATTTACCAAACCTCTTCTTATGTTCAGGAAGAACCGGATTTGAATAAAGGATTTGCTTATACAAGAACGGCTAATCCTACCCGTAAAGTTGTAGAGCAGGCCATTGCTGAATTAGAGGGCGGTATTGCCGGATTTGCTTTTTCATCGGGATTGGCAGCAACGGATTGTGTTTTAAAGTTATTAAAACAAGGGGATGAAATTATTGCTGTAAATGATGTTTACGGAGGTACTTATCGAATAGTTACTACGGTTTATAATAAATTTGGTGTAACCTCTAAATTTATTGATACGACTGATATTCAAAATGTCTTACATGCAGTTTCAAATAAAACTCGCTTCATTTGGTTGGAAACCCCTACAAATCCAACTTTAAAAATATCCGACATTGAAGAAATCTCTAAAATTTCCAAGCAAGTGGGAGCACTATTAATTGTAGATAATACTTTTTTATCTCCTGCTTTACAACAACCGATACGTTTAGGTGCTGATATTGTTGTACACAGTGGAACTAAATATCTTTCAGGACATGGAGACGTTTTATCCGGATTTATAGTTGTGAAAGATCCTAAAATAGCCGAAGAATTAAAATACTTACAAAATACCTCAGGGGGCGTACTCTCTCCTTTTGATAGTTGGTTAACTTTACGCGGAATTCAAACTCTATCTCTGCGTATGGAAAAACATTCACAAAATGCTCAAAAAATTGCTGAATTTTTAACTACACATCCCAAAGTAGATAAAGTATATTATCCAGGATTAAAAAATCATCCCAACCATCATATTGCGGCCAAACAACAAAAAGGGTTTGGCGGAATGGTATCTTTTAGTTTAAAAGACGATACTTTGGAAGCGGCAAAAGATTTTTTAACCCGTACCAAAATTTTCCTTTTAGCTGAAAATTTAGGCGATGTTAGGAGTTTGGGTAGCCATCCTGCAACAATGACCCATAAATCAACCCCTCTTGAAGTTCGTAAAGAAACAGGAATTCAAGATTCTTTAATTCGTTTATCGGTAGGAATTGAAAATGTGGATGACCTGATTAATGATATCAAACAAGCTTTAGATTAACGGTTAATTTTATAAATTGAATAATTGAATGATAAGAAATAAACTTAAATTAGGAATTTTTGGATTTGGATGTGTGGGAACGGGATTGTATAAAGTGTTAGAAGAAGCCGAAAGTGTAGATGCAAATATTAAAAAAATATGTATTAAACATCCCGATAAACCGAGATCAATCGATAAAAAGTATTTTACTACTGATAAATACGAGTTATTATCGGATCCTGAAATTGAAGTTATTGTCGAATTAATAGATGACGCTGATGCTGCTTTTGATATTGTTTCAGAGGCCATGAAAAACGGAAAAGCTGTAGTTTCGGCAAATAAAAAGATGATTGCCGAACATTTACCTGAACTACTAAAGTTGGAAAAAAAATACCAAGTTCCCCTACTCTATGAAGCCTCTGTTTGTGCCAGTATTCCCATTATCAGAAATTTAGAAGAATATTATGATAATGATTTATTAACATCGGTATCGGGAATTTTTAATGGTTCTACCAATTTCATTTTAACCAAAATGATCCATGAAAAACTTTCTTATCCTGTGGTTTTAAAAGAAGCACAAGAAAAAGGATTCGCAGAATCAGATCCTACCTTAGATGTTGAGGGAATTGATCCTAAATATAAATTGTGTATTATTCTTTTTCATGCTTTTGGACTTATTACTAAACCGGAATCTATATTTAATTTTGGAATATCAAGAATAAGTGATTTCGACTTGGAATTTGCTCGTCAAAGAAATTTAACAATCAAGTTAATAGCAAGATGCAATAAAAATAATAATGAAATTACGGGTTTTTGTGCTCCTACTTTTATAGAAAAAGAAAATACGTTAGCTCATGTAAATTATGAATATAATGGAGTGGTTTTAGAAAGTGCTTTTTCAGAAAAGCAACTGATGATCGGTAAAGGTGCGGGAGATAAACCCACCGGATCTGCCGTGCTTTCTGATATTTCAGCTTTAACGTATGATTACAGATATGAAAACAAGAAATATATTCATCTAAATAAACAATTACAATTAGTCGATACTAAAATTTATAAGGTTTATGTAAGATATCACGATCAATTTTCCGGTTTTGATGATTTTGAGTCCATCGAAGAACAATACAGCAGCCTTTCAGGTAATTATTTTATAGGCTTCATCTGTTTACATAAATTAGCGCATTCTTCATGGATTAAAGACCCGAATATAAATGTTATTTTTTTCAGCTGATTGGGTTGATAAGTATGTAAATTCAACTATTTAGTTATGATTGCCCAATGCTCGGTCATACAATTCTTTATATATAGGAATTATCTTAGAATTATCAAAAAGTAAAGCTTGATCTTTCGCTTGTTTTTTGAAAAGTGAAAGCATTTTTTCATCTTTCAGCAGCCTAATGGCATTCTTTGCCATGGAAGGGATGTCACCAACAGGAGATACAAATCCTGAAAAACCGTCTTTATTAACTTCCGTAATTCCCCCGGCATTACTTGAAATAACAGGTATGCCACAGGCCATTGCTTCTAAGGCTGCCAATCCGAAACTTTCTTGTTCAGAAGGTAATAAAAATAGATCTGCAATACTTAAAATTGAAGATACATCAACCATTTTTCCCAACGTTTTAATTTTATCCTCCAAATGATACACTTTAGTTAAATGCTCAATGGTTTCTGTCTCCGGTCCTTCTCCAACAATCAAAAGTTTTGATTTAACTTCTTTTTGTACCAGATTGAAAATCGACATTACATCATCAATGCGTTTAATTTTTCTCAAGTTAGATACATGAATAAGTAATTTTTCATCTTCAGCAGCAAAATTCTTTCGGATACACGGGCTTGATATTTTAACAGAATTATCAATAAAATTCGGAATTACTTCAATGTCTTTTTTAATAGTAAATGCCTCAAAAGTATCTTGTTTTAAACTTTGGGAAACAGAGGTTATATAATCGGATTTATTGATCGAAAATTCGACACCGGATTTATAAATGGGATGACTTCCTACCAAAGTAATATCTGTACCGTGTAAGGTAGTGATTACCGGTAAGTCAACACCCTTCTCTTTTAAAATTTGCTTGGCAAAATAGGCTGCATAAGCATGAGGTATTGCATAATGCACATGCAGCAAATCTAATCCGTAAGTTTCTGCAACATTTACAATGATTGTAGACAATGCTAAGGAAAAGGGTTGATATTCAAATAAAGGATATTGTTTAACGCAAACTTGATGAAAATATACATTAGGCAAGGTGACATCCAGCTTTGCCGGAATGCTATAACTTATAAAATGAGCTTCATTACCTAATGCGGCCATCTCCATTCCTAATTGGGTGGCAACTATCCCGCTCCCACCGAACGTAGGATAACAAACAATTCCAATTTTCATCTTATTGCAAAAAATTTAAAAGATCATAATAGTTTTCAGAATTTATGCCATGACCTTCATTGTATTCATGATATTCATAATCTAAATCTAATTCTTCACATATTGATTTGAATTGACGAGACCATTGAATGGGAATAATAGGATCTTCTTTTCCATGTGAAAAGAAAAATTCCAATTGTGAAAAATCATCCCCCATGTTTACGTCTTTCAATAATTCCGGATCCGGATATCCACTTAAACAGGCTATTTTTTTAAACCTTTTAGGATGGTGTAATGCTAATGAAAAGGAAAGGATTGCTCCTTGACTAAAACCTAACAAGGTTATGGAATTAGTATCGAAAGGATATTTAGTTTGGATTTGATCCAAAAATTTCATAATAATTTTTTGCGATTCAATGGCCTGGTCGGAATTAATCATTTTGGCTCCTGAAGTAAAATCTAAATCGTACCAGGCATATCCACCCATGCTAATTTCTCGTATGGCTCGTAAACTAATCACGTAGGCATCATCGGGTAATTCTTCTGCAAAACTGAACAAATCTTGCTCATTACTTCCATATCCATGCAGTAAAAGTATTAATGAAGGCGTCTCGGTAGCTGACTTAGGTTCTCTTAATAAATAATGGACCATATTTAGAATTTTAGTAAAACAAAGATACTCTTTTTTGTATAATACATTTTAGAGAATCAAGCTATCTAACGTTATCTATACGTTTCTTTTGAAATTTATGCTTCTTGGTGAGTATCTTGAAAATGATTTTTTTTAGATCAATTATTAGTTAGAAAATTAGATTAGATTATATTTTTTCAAATTATTAAAACATAATGCTTTTTAGTAAAATAGATACGGTTTAAAATTATTAATTGAAACCAATCGATTTTTTATTCAATCACTCTATTTTCTAACATAGGAACAAATTGATAATCTCCAAACTCCATAGTCTCAAATGTATTTTCATCTAATTTTAGAACGGTATACATTTTTTGCTCTTTTTCTCCTATAGGAATAACCATGACCCCTCCAACTGCTAATTGCTCCAATAACTTTTTAGGCATGGTGGGAACCCCCGCTGTCACTATAATTTTATCAAAAGGAGCAAAAGAAGGAAGACCTAAATATCCATCGCCAAAAATTTGATGTTTAGGAACGAAATTAATTTTTTTAAGGATTCTTTTGGAGAATTCAAATAATTCTTTTTGTCTTTCAATGGTAAAGACTTGTGCTCCTAAAGCTACTAAAACAGAAGTTTGATATCCGGAACCCGTTCCGATTTCTAAAACTTTTTCTCCTTTCTGAACGTGTAATAATTGAGTTTGAAAAGCTACTGTAAATGGATGGGAAATCGTTTGATTGGATAATATTGGAAAAGCTCTGTCTTCATAAGCCAGATCTTCAAATATTGAATCTATAAAGAGATGACGAGGAATTTTATTTAGGGCGTTTAATACAATTTCATCATTTATTCCTTTTTGCTTAAGTAAATTAATTAGTTTATTTCTCTTTCCTTTATGTTTTAATGTATCCTGTTTCATTGTCTTGCAAGTTATTTAAAATATCAATGAGAAACAATATTTACCGGGACGCATAAAGGCGAAAAGCAAGCGATAAAAAATATTTTTTACATGAAAATTATTGTAATTTAAAAAGTTCCTTATTTTTATCTTATTAGTATTTTTTTTGAATTTTTTATTTTTTTAATCTTTTAGGAAGGATAAAAGTTAAATTAAGTAAAACAATAGCGATAAGGATAAGTACAATGCCCACCCATTGCAGGGAAGTTACTTTTTCGCTAAGCACAAATTTAGCCATCATAACAGAAACCGGAAGTTCCAAGGAAGCGATTATACTTCCTATTCCGATTCCCACCACCGGCATACCTTTGGTAAATAAAAATGGAGGAAGAATAGTGCCGAAAACAGCTAATATAATACCCCATTTATAAAATATTGAAAAATGGAACGGTTCAGTTATCAGCGCATGAGCCCATATTAATGAAACCATAAGGGTGGCTCCTACTAGCAGATAAACAGACCGCAAAGTAGAGGGCATAGATAAGGCTACTTTATTGGACGTAAACATTGAAAAAGTATAGGATAGTGCTGCTAAAATTCCAAAAATTACACCTGTTGCATTCAAATGAACGTGAGATTCATTGATAAGATTGGTTGCTAATAAAGTACCCAAAAGAATGGTTATAATGGCTACAATTTCAACAAGTGTAGGTTTCTTACGATTTACAATAAAATCCACTAATGCACCCATCCATACCGCTTGCATAAGTAAAACTATGCATATGGATACTGGGATTCCGTAATGAACAGCTAAATAATAAAAGGTGCTGGTAAGACCAAAAGATGTTCCACACAAAACTAAATATACTTTATCTTTTAATGTGTATTTTTTTTCTTTACTTACCTGTTTATTTTTAGTAAAACCATGAAGTATGATAAGACCTAGCAAGCCGAGGACCGCTTGAGAAAAGGTAACCTCCGCAGTAGTATAACCGTCGTTATAAGACAGACGAACAAAAGTTGCCAATACTCCATAAGAAGCTGCTGCAAACGCCACAAAAAATAGCGATTTTAAGTAGTTCACGTTCATTTATTTGTATTTATATAATTTTAAGCAGGTTCAAAGTTAAAAACTTAAATTCAGATACTTGACGAAAAATTCATTCAATTCATGATTTTTTTTAAATTTAGATTAAACTATTATCATTTAGAAAGATAAAATTTTAAATAAATAATCATATGAATCAGTGGATTATGGGCGTATTATTTTTTGCATTTATAAATAAAAAGCACTACATTTGCAAACTTAAAAATTAAAAGAGCATAAATGCCAACTATTCAACAATTAGTAAGAAAAGGAAGAGCCACACTTACCAAGAAGAGTAAATCGGCTGCTTTAGATTCTTGTCCACAAAGACGTGGAGTATGTACTCGTGTATATACCACTACACCTAAGAAACCGAATTCAGCGCTTAGAAAAGTAGCCAGAGTTCGTTTAACTAATGGTAAAGAGGTCAATGCGTACATCCCGGGAGAAGGACATAATCTGCAAGAGCACTCGATAGTATTGGTGAGAGGCGGAAGGGTAAAAGATTTACCTGGTGTTCGTTATCACATTGTCAGAGGTGCTTTAGACACAGCTGGTGTTCAAGGACGTTTACAAAGAAGAAGTAAATACGGAGCTAAACGACCTAAAGAGAAAAAATAAGTAATAACGAAATTATTCAGGTAAAATGAGAAAAACGAAAGCAAAAAAACGTCCGCTTTTACCGGATCCTAAGTTTAACGATCAGTTAGTAACTCGTTTCGTTAATAACTTAATGAAAGACGGTAAAAAAAGCATAGCTTTTAAAATTTTTTACGATGCGTTGGAAATCGTAGAAACTAAAAAAGAAAATCAGGAAAAAACATCTCTGGAAATTTGGAAAGATGCTTTAGAAAACGTAATGCCACACGTTGAAGTACGTAGCAGAAGAGTTGGGGGAGCTAACTTCCAGATTCCAATGCCTATTCGTCCGGATAGAAAAATTTCTATGGCGATGAAATGGTTAATAAAATATTCAAGAGATAGAAATGAAAAGTCCATGTCTCAAAAGTTAGCTGCTGAAATTATTGCCGCTGCTAAAGAGGAAGGTGCTGCAGTTAAAAAGAAAACCGATACGCATCGTATGGCTGAAGCTAATAAAGCATTCTCACATTTCAAATTCTAAAGAAAATATGTCTAGAGATTTAAAATATACACGTAATATAGGTATTGCTGCTCACATTGATGCAGGAAAGACAACTACAACGGAAAGAATTTTATTTTATACCGGAGTAAACCATAAAATCGGAGAAGTTCATGATGGAGCTTCAACGATGGACTGGATGGTTCAAGAAGCTGAAAGAGGAATCACTATTACTTCTGCAGCTACTACATGTAATTGGAATTTCCCATTAACTGATGACGGTAAAAAACTACCGGATACACAGTCTTACCACTTTAATATTATCGACACTCCGGGACACGTTGACTTTACTGTTGAGGTGAACCGTTCATTAAGGGTATTAGACGGATTAGTTTTCTTATTTAGTGCGGTTGACGGTGTTGAGCCTCAATCTGAAACTAACTGGAGACTTGCGGATAATTACAAAGTTCCAAGAATGGGATTTGTAAACAAAATGGACAGACAAGGTTCTGACTTCCTTAATGTATGCCGTCAGGTTAAAGAAATGTTAGGATCTAATGCGGTTCCTATCGTATTACCTATCGGATCTGAAGAAGATTTCAAAGGGGTAGTTGACTTAGTTAAAAACCGTGCTATTGTATGGCATAATGATAACTTCGGTTCTACTTTTGATATTGTAGATATCCCTGAAGATATGAAAGAGGAGGTAATGGAATATCGCCAAAACCTTATCGAAGCAGTTGCTGAGTACGATGAAACTTTAATGGAAAAATTCTTTGAAGATCCGGATTCAATTTCGGAAGAAGAAATCCACGAAGCGCTTCGTAAAGCAACTATAGATATCAGCATTATACCTATGGTTTGCGGATCATCATTCAAAAATAAAGGAGTTCAGTTTATGTTAGATGCTGTTTGCCGTTATCTTCCTTCTCCACTGGACAAAGAAGCTATTGAAGGTACAGATCCTAAAACTGATGAACCGATCGCAAGAAAACCGGATGCAAAAGAACCGTTTGCAGCTTTAGCGTTTAAAATTGCTACCGATCCTTATGTTGGTCGTTTAGCTTTCTTTAGAGCTTATTCCGGTCATTTAGATGCCGGATCTTATGTATTAAACACTCGATCCGGAGATAAAGAAAGAATTTCCAGAATCTATCAAATGCATGCCAATAAACAAAATCCTATCGAATATATCGAAGCCGGAGATATTGGTGCAGCAGTTGGATTTAAAGATATTAAAACAGGAGATACACTTTGTGATGAAAAATCTCCGATTATTTTGGAAAGCATGGTATTCCCTGATCCGGTTATCGGTATCGCTGTAGAACCTAAAACTAAAGCGGATGTTGATAAATTGGGTATGGCTTTATCAAAATTAGCGGAAGAAGATCCAACTTTCCAAGTAAAAACAGATGAAGCTTCAGGACAAACTGTAATTTCAGGAATGGGTGAGCTTCACCTTGACATCATTGTAGACCGTTTAAGAAGAGAATTTAAAGTTGAAGTAAATCAAGGACAACCTCAGGTTGAGTATAAAGAAGCTTTAATGGGATCTGCTGATCACAGAGAAGTTTACAAAAAACAAACCGGTGGTCGTGGTAAGTTTGCTGATATTGTATTCCAAATCGGACCTGCTGATGAAGGAAAAACCGGATTAGAATTCGTAAACGAAATCAAAGGTGGTAACATTCCTAGAGAATTTATACCATCTGTTGAAAAAGGTTTCAAAGAAGCTATGAAAAATGGTCCTTTAGCAGGATATGAGATTGACGGTATGAAGATCACATTGAAAGACGGATCTTACCATGCGGTTGACTCTGACCAGTTATCTTTCGAATTGGCAGCTAAACTTGGATTCAAAGAAGCAGCTAAGAAAGCAAAACCGGTTATTATGGAACCTATTATGAAATTGGAAGTTTTAACTCCGGAAGAATATATGGGGGACATTGTAGGAGACTTAAACCGTCGTAGAGCAACAGTAAGCGGAATGGATGACAGAAATAATGCCAAAGTTATTAAAGCATTTGTTCCATTATCTGAAATGTTCGGATACGTAACTTCCTTAAGAACTTTATCTTCAGGACGTGCTACTTCAACTATGGAATTTGACCACTATGAAGCAGCTCCTCAGAATATAGCTGATGAAGTAATTGCTAAAGCTAAGGGTACAAACGTTTAATTTTTAAAACAATGAGTCAAAAAATAAGAATAAAACTTAAATCTTACGATTATAATTTAGTTGATAAATCAGCTGAAAAAATCGTAAAAACCGTGAAAGCAACCGGTGCTGTAGTTAATGGTCCTATTCCATTACCTACTCATAAGAGAATTTTTACCGTATTGCGTTCTCCACACGTTAACAAAAAATCTCGTGAACAATTCCAATTAAACTCTCATAAAAGATTAATGGATATCTACAGTTCTTCTTCTAAAACTGTTGATGCATTAATGAAATTAGAGCTTCCTAGCGGTGTTGAAGTAGAGATTAAAGTATAAGTTTTTAAACGAAACTTTAGATATAAAAAACCTTCTGAATTATAAATTCAGAAGGTTTTTTTCTTTTATATAGTATAACAAAAACGCACATTACCACTTAAATTTAATATGTATTTATACAGTATTCGGAATATATTTTAAGTATTTACTTTATTATTATATAAATTTTGGCACGAAATTAGTGTTTAATAAAAGCATAAATAAATCTATTATGAAAAATAATTTGGCTTATTTTTTTAAAAGTATATTGTTCTCAACTGAAAAAAGTAGTATTAGTCATTCTAACTTATTGCCAATTGTAACTTTCAGCACATTTATAATTCCATTTTCAATAGTAAAATTAACTAGCTTAGTATATCTATCTAACTTTCTAAGATATTTTTTAAAAGAATTCGGATTTATATTTTTTATAAATCCAAATATATATTTTTCAAGATCACAATCAGTAATTTACTGCGATTGTTGCTATAAAAATTAATTAAAATATTATTGAATATTTTGAATGGTTTAGAATTTTAATTATGAATGAATTATAAGATAAAAAAGAATAGAATCAGAAAATTTAAAGACTAATTATAAGTATATGTATAAATTCACCAATTAAATTTGTAAACTCATTTAATTTAAATTCAATAACATGTTAAATTCTATTTAGTGATGCAGGCTTTTTTAAGCCTGCTTATTTTATATTTTTATTTTTATATTCTTCAAATTTTAAATATAATTTTTCTTCTTTAACTCGAGGCATTCTTCGATGAGGCTCTGTCACATCCGTTGGTAAGGAAATAAAATCTTTAATGGTATCGACCTTTTCAATAGAATCTACCAACAGCTGCATTTCTAAATTCCAAAGTTTAAAGCATATAGTTTGAAACGTATCTTCTGTAGCTATTTCTATTTTTTCTTGAATAATTAAAAGCCCCGCATCTGCTTCTTTGTTTACATAATGAACTGTTACTCCTATCGGTAAATCTTCATATACCGCCCATTTCAGAGCATCTAAACCCCGAACAAAGGGAAGATATCCCGGATGAGAATTTATAATTTTATGATTGGTAACTAATTGTTCGGGCAATAAACCTGCTCCCGCTATTAAGATAGAATGATAGGAATTTTCTGTAAAACAGTTATCCAACTCTCCTATTTCTTTTTTTATATAGGTATAGTCTAAATTTTTAGCTAACTGTTCATTTTCCAGGGTAAGAAGTAATTCGGTGGGACGATGTGTAATAAGTGCTTGTATAGGTTTTCTAGGAACAAATGGTATTGCATATACATCAACTTTATGATATCCTTTCCCTTTTAATCGCAACAATACTTCTTGTGTTTTCCTTGTGGGATGGTCATAACAAATAACAGCTATTTTTTTATTCATAATAAATATTTTAAAAATTAACTATTTCAAATGAGATTTACAAAAGTGTGTTATTTTAAAGCATTATATAAATAATTATATAATGAACGGGAAAAGGACGTTCTATTGTTTAAAACTTTAAAAATAACACTTAAATTTAAAATTAATTTTGGGTTGAATCTTGTAAAAAATCTACTACCACATATTCAGAATTGGTTCCTATTCTGAATCTTCCTCCCCAAATTCCGATTCCTGAACTTACATAGATATGAGTTTTTCCCTTTTTTAGATAACCGTGAGATTTTTCGAATATGGATTTAGTAATTAAAGAAATCGGCCAAACTTGTCCTTGATGGGTATGTCCTGAAAATTGTACGTCTATTTGATTAAGCTCGGATTCTTCCAGATGATAGGGCTGGTGATCTAAAACGATTATAGGTTTAGAGGAATCAAGATCTTTAATTAATTCATTAAGAAGCTTTCTAGAGCTATTGGTACGATCATCTCTTCCCACAATATAAAAACTATTTTCAATTAAAATTGAAGAGTCTCTAAGTAAATGAATACCGGCATTTTTAATAAAATCTATACTTTCAGTAATTCCACTTATATATTCATGATTTCCTAAACAACTGTAAATACCTAAACGGGATTTTATTTTTTTAAAATGCTTTTCCAATAAAAAATGCTGTAAAGGCTTAACATTAGTGTCAATGATATCTCCTACTATAAGAACTAAGTCAGGTTGTTCCTTATTAATTTTATTAATCCAGCTTTTCAGTTCATTTCCTTGAATGGCATAACCCAAATGAAGGTCGCTGATCATTACAATTTTTAAAGGTTTAATTAACTTTTTATTGGTTGTTAATTTTAAATAAATTCTCCTTTTATTAAAATAATTTCTATATCCATAGAAACCTATACAAACCACTAAGCATAAAATCAAGATAATACCATAATTGTTATTAAAGAAACTTTCAGGTATAAATTCACCAAACTTATTTAATAAAAGCAATCCATCATAAACAAGAAAAAGTAAAAAAGAGTATAAAAGAACAACCGGCCAACTTGTAGAAATTTTATATAAAATCGTTGCAGATGCTAAAGATAATTTTTTTGAGAAAAGTAAAAATAATATAAAAGATGAGGGAAGAAAAAATACCAGTAAGAAAAAAATGCTTTTTAGTATAATTGATTGTTCAGATAATAAGGAATATATATGATAAAAAATATAAAAGTTAGCTAAAAAGTATAAAAATATGGTAAACGAAAATAAAAAAATTTTTTTCATAGAATCTTTTTTTTCTAATTTTTATAAAGATAGCTAACTTCCATTTCAATCAAATTTAATTTTTATAGATCAAACCTATTTTACTATACTTAACTAATGCAGATTAAATGATTTTAATAGATTAAAAAATTATATAAATCAGTATAAATTAGACGTTTTGTTTAGTCTATTTTATTTAAAAATGGATTTCTACTTTAATTTTTTAATCACCTGGATAATCATTATCTTAGTCAGATACCTGCTTTATTTCTTCTATAAACCTATTTGCCAATTGATCGGCTTCTTGTTGTGTAGGAGCTTCAGTATATATACGGATGATAGGTTCTGTATTTGATTTTCTTAAGTGTACCCAATTATCGGAAAAATCGATTTTCAATCCATCATAAGTTTTTATATCTTCATTTTTATATTTTTCGGTTAGTTTTTGTAAAATAACATCTGTATTAATTTCCGGACTTAAATCAATTTTTTTCTTTCCCATAAAATAGGAAGGATACGTATTTCTAAGTTGTTTTATTGTAATCTTTCTTTCAGCAAGATAGGATAGAAAAAGGGCAATTCCAACTAAAGAATCACGACCATAGTGTAATTCCGGATATATAATACCTCCATTACCTTCGCCTCCGATACGCGCGTTGATATCCTTCATCTTTGTTACTACATTAACTTCTCCAACTGCCGAAGCATGATATTCTTGATTGTATTTTTCTGAAATATCTCGTAATGCCCGTGAAGATGATAAATTAGAAACCGTAGCTGAAGGAGTTTTACTTAAAACGTAATCTGCAACAGCAACTAATGTATATTCTTCTCCAAACATGGTTCCATCTTCGCATATAAATGCTAAGCGATCTACATCCGGATCCACAACTATTCCTAAATCCGCTTGTTCTTTAGGAACTCTTTTCATTATTTCGCCTAAATTAACTTCCAACGGTTCGGGATTATGTGGAAAATGGCCGTTGGGTGTACAATACATTTCGACTACTTCAACTCCTAATTTTTCTAATAAGGGAAGAACCGATATACCTCCTGTAGAATTTACGGCATCAACCACCACTTTAAATCCTGCTTTTTTAATTAAGTCAACGTTCACTAAAGGCAGTTCCAATATTTTGTTTATATGATGCTCTATTGCTTTTTCTTCTTTTACATACGATCCTAAATAATCCACTTCAACAAAATCAAAATCTTCCGTATCAGCTATGTTTAATAATTCTTTACCTTCTTTATCGGATATAAATTCACCTTTAGCATTCAATAGTTTTAACGCATTCCATTGTTTAGGATTATGACTTGCCGTTAAAATAATTCCTCCGTCTGCTTGTAAATATGGAACCATAATTTCCACCGTTGGAGTTGTCGAAAGTCCTAAATCAACAACATCTATTCCTACTCCCTGTAAAGTGGATGAAACTAACTCGGAGATCATTTGACCGGAAATCCGTGCATCTCTCCCAAGTACTACTTTAATTTTTTCTTTATTTAATTTTCTTTTTAACCAAGTTCCATAAGCCGAAGCAAATTTTACGGTATCAATCGGTGTAAGATTTTCTCCTATTTTACCCCCTATTGTCCCTCGAATTCCGGATATACTTTTAATTAACGGCATAGATATTTTCTTTTATTCTTATAATTATTTTGAATATTCTTCAATTTTACTTAAAATGAACTCTTTGGAAAGATTTCCTAAAAATCCTTCTTTTTTATTTCCTTTTTGTATAACTGTTACCGGTATACCCCCTTCTAGATCAGGACTAATCGTACCAATATGGTCTCTCATTTCTTTAGAGGATATATTGTATACGTTTTTCATTTTATTTTTTTGCACAAATGATTGTAATGTACTTTCGGTATCTATTTGATCGATGCTTACAAAGATAAACTTTACTTTTTCATGGGTGTATTTCTCTTGAAGAGCCACAAAATCAGGTATTTCTTTAACACAAGGAGGACACCAAGTTGCCCAGTAATTGGTAATATATATAGTATCACTCTTTGTATTTAATAAACTTTGAATTTTTGAAAAATCGGATTTGATTATTTTAGTTTCTTGATTACTTACTTCAATTTCGGAATGATCTACAGTAGTTTCATGAGTTTGTTTTGAACTCTGCTCTTTACCAGTATTTTTTTCTTTACAGGAAACTAGTAAAGCAAGGCTGAATAGTACTACATATATTTTTTTCATTTAACTATTTTATTTACAAAAGTAATCATTTAAAAGTTCAAATTTTTATTTTATAAAATCAATCATATAGTTTACGTAAAAAGAAACATATTTTTTTAAAGTGTTTTTACACGTATTGTTTATAAATTATATCGCAGAATACTACTCTTTATTTTTATAAATAAAATAGACCGTAATTGCTATTTTTTTTATATTTGATAAAATTAAATGTTTATGAAAAAAAATTTTTATGTTATAGCAATCCTTACTTGTGGATTGATTTCATGTGATAAATATTCTAGCGGTAATAAAAATATTATTCCTGCCGATATTGAACAAAATGTAAATTCACAATCACAATCAAATGATACCTTAAAAAAATCTTCTATTGTTATTGATTCTTTAAAAATTGAATCTACAAAAGATTCCCTATCGAAAAAAAATCTTACCCAAGATTCATTGCATCCTACGAAAACTGTTATAAAAAAAGGTAATTAATTATTTGATTTTTTAAATAATTTTATACTAACAATTAAAGCTTTTATGATGTTATATAATAAATATATTAGTTTAATTTTATCCGTTCAACTTATTTTGTTTTCTTGCGGAGATAATAAGAGTAATAAATCTACCTTGACTTCTGAAGTAAAAAGCGTTGAAACTACAACACAACAAATTAAACCTCAAGGAAAAGAATCCGGTTTCAAAAAAGAATTAGTATGGACGGCTTATAAAACTCCCAAAAAAGTACCTGTAAGTGGTAGTTTTAATAATATTTCTTTAATCAACACGAAAGAAGATAAACCGTTGGATGAATCATTGGAAGGAGCAAAATTTTATATTGATGGAACAACGGTTTCTACCGGTGACACTTCCAGAGATGGAAACTTAACTTTATTTTTTTTTAAAAGATTATCCTCTCCTGAAATTTATGGATCATTTGGGAAATTTGAAAACAATAAGGTGAAGATCTCCTTAACTTTAAATGGAAAAACAATAACCAAAGAATTTTCATATAAACTGGACAAAAAAACGATGATGATTCAAGGTTCAATCGACATATTAAAAGATTTTAATTCTGAAAAAGCATATACCAGCTTGCATAGAGCTTGTTTTGATCTGCATGAAGGTAAAACTTGGACAGAAGTTGATTTAATGATTTTTATTTCTAAATAATACTTGTTATTTACAATTAAGTTTGTTTGCGACAAGTTAAACCTATAATAGTATCAATCACAATTAAACAATCAATACGTAATTAATTTTTAGATACATTATATGATTGATTCAGTACCTATTAATCGATAAAGAATTAAATTTAAAAAAATTAGTGTTTATTTCATTTATTATTTTATTGAAATTCATAGATTTAATAGTATTAAATGAGATTAATTACTTTAAAAATCGTTATTTGTAGCAAAAAATATGAATTTTTCAATCAAAAAAGTTTGTGAAATTGAAAAATGAGTTTATCTTTGCACCACTGAAATTATTAAAAATAAGTCTTCAGAAAAGATCCGGTAGTTCAGTTGGTTAGAATACCTGCCTGTCACGCAGGTGGTCGCGGGTTCGAGTCCCGTCCGGATCGCTAAGAAACATAAATTTCTTTATTTTTTTATTGCACACTATGCAATCTACCCTGATCCGGTAGTTCAGTTGGTTAGAATACCTGCCTGTCACGCAGGTGGTCGCGGGTTCGAGTCCCGTCCGGATCGCTAAAATTTAAACTTCATTTTCATATTAATTCCTATTAATCTCCTTTTTTATTTATTAGTATTTAACTATGAAGACTCTTAATACAGATCTCTAAATATCTTATTTTTGTTTAGAATTTAATTATTATAAGAGTTTTTTGCATGGATATCTACCCTATTATACTAATTACTATAGTAAAGCATTAATTTAATTTTTTTTCTTTTAACCACTTTTGTATATGATCCGCAATTTCAAGATTATTAAGGTCTGACATAATAAAATGCGTATTTCCATTTATTCCAATGTCCGGCAAATGAATAACAGTGACATCTCCACCGCTTTCATTTACTAATTTCGCCCATTCTTTAGCAGAAATCAGTACTTCTCTCCAAAAATTTTGCGAATAAGCAGTAGTTTTTTCTTTGGGAATAAAATCTCCATAATATATGAGTATAGGTATACGGGTTAATTTCATAAATTGATTCATGGGTATACTCCCTCCCCTATTTCCTACAGGAACTTTCCCTTCGGGAAAACTAAACGCACCCGGTTCAATGGCAATAATTGCTTTTACCTTTTCATTCTGTATAGCTGTTTTCCATCCGGGCAATCCTCCGGCTGAATGTGTAAAAAGAATAGCATCTCCCGATTTATTCAATACTTCTGATAATGAGTTTACAAGAGTTTCCTCATCTATACTGCCTGTATTGGGTGTCATCATTCTAAAAAATTGATCGATTGATATACTATCTTTTGGAAATTGTACTCCCTCATAATAATTTGGATATTTTCCTATCCGAAATTGTGTAAACCAGGTTTGATCATCAGGTGCTGTTGAAATAGCTAGGGGCTTACATGTTTGTCCTGCTTCTCCCCTTCCGGGTTGATCTACCAGGTATATACTATACCCCTTTCTTAAAAATATATTGGAAAATCCCTCTCGCCCGTCTGCTGTCGTTTGCCAGCTTCGTCTGGATTGCCCATACCCATGTAGAAAAACCATGGACGTATGCTTAGGATGAACAGGAATTTGATACCATACATCGGCATGATCACAATGTCTTGTTTGTCCTCCTTGTGGCTCGAACCAGGGCTTATTAGGATCAAATACTCCTTCGCTCTTACTAATTTTACCTCCTGCCGAAAATGCCCCCTGTTCTTTAATTAGTATAGGCTTTTCTTCAAACTTATCATCTTTTTTTTGACCATAAACCAATACTAGCAAAAGTACACTTGTCATTAAAAAAACTGTTTTCATTATGTCATATAATAATTGTTAATATTATCGTGTTCCACAAAGTTTCATAAATACCAATTTATCTGAGTTTTTTATTGGACTTAAAGCGAAATATTGGGCATAAAAACGAATAAAATTAAAATGTATATCCAATCGGCGGAAATCAATTTATTGTCTAGAAAAGGAAATTGTTAGTCTTTTACCAACCATTCTTTAAATTCAGCAGCTTTATTTTTACTGATATACATTCGTTCAGGAATTTTTACATCAAGTGTAATATACAACCGGTTATCAAACCAAATCGTTATATTTTCAATACTGCTTCGGGATATAATATATTGTTTATTGGCTCTGTAAAAATCTTTAGGATTTAATTTAAGATAAATCTGCTCTAAAGTTTTGGAAATAGGATATGTTCTACCATTTTTCAAGGTTACCTTTGTGTTTTTATCTGTGTTGTAGAAATAGGAAATATCTGAAATTTTGACGGGCACTAATTGATCTTTGTAAGGAAGTAACAATTTATTTATATAATTGGGATTAGGAGCTAACCGGGAAAGTCTTGATAAATACTTAAAAACAGTATTCTGAGTATTTCTTTTATATTTATGTAAAGCATTTTCTAGTTCTTCTTGTTTAATGGGTTTTAGTAAATAATCAATACTATTTTGCTTAAAAGCTTGAATGGCAAATTCATTATAGGCTGTCGTAAAAATAATGGGTATTTCTATAGTTAATCGTTCAAAAATTAAAAATGAAATTCCGTCTGAAAGCTGAATATCCAGAAAGATTAAATCAGGTTCAGGATTATTGGTAAGCCAATGTATAGTCTGATCAACACTTTCTGTGACACCAACTATTTTTATAGTTGAATCAATCTCTTTCAATAATGCTTCAAGTGTTTCATATGCAGCTGTTTCATCTTCAACTATTAATACGTTCATCACAGCTTATTTAAGTGGCAAATAGACATAAAATCGGGATTCATGTATTTTTGTTCTTATATGTTGATTGCATAATAAATAAAACCTTTTATCCAAGTTATTTAAACCTGTACCGTTGGTTACCTGAACGGTTAATTTTGGATATATGGGATTTGAAATTACTAATTCATTTGTTTGATTTATATATATGGATATTAGCATTTTATGGTCACTATCGATCCGATTATGTACAATAATGTTGTCAAGAAGAGGCATTAAAGATAAATAGGGTAATTTTTTATGTAATGATTGTTTACGTACTTGTATTGTATATTCTAATTTATTGGCAAAACGTATTTCCGTTAAATAACGAAAGGCTTCCAAAAATTTTAATTCTTCTTGTATACTTACTAATCCTTTTTTATTATTTTGTAGAATATATCTAAAAACATCCGATAATTTATTTATATAGGTTAGTGTTGCCTTTTCTTCTTTTTTTCTAATTAATGATGTTAACCCGTTTAAGGAGTTGAAAAAAAAATGCGGATTTATTTGATTCATTAATGCATCGTATCTGCTTTGCAGATTTTCTAATTTAAGTAATTCAATTTCATGTTCTTTTTTCCTACGCTCTTGGTATAACCGTGAAATATAACCAATACATATAGCCAACATTGAAATAAAGAAAAACTGGAATAATACTAAACTTCCAAAATGCTTAACCTTACAATATATAATAAATGTAATTAGTCCATAAAAACTAAAAGCGATTCCCGATATACATAAAGTATATACTAATCTGAATTTAATTGTTTTTTTTAGACAATTATTTAAATTCCAACAAATTAAATAACACAAAATGGAAACATAATAACCATAACGAAAAAAAAAGAATATCGTAAATCTTAAACGTTTATCTTGAGATAAAATTTTCATTTCATAAGGTATCCATGTAATTTCAGGATAAAGAATAAATAAAGTGCAAATTAAACTGAATATTAATAAATTACTGGGAGTATTTAGAGTAGCATATTTAGGCATGATTTATAAATAATAATCATTACACTTGTTAACTTGTATAAATAGTAATCAAATTTTCATTTAGGTAATTTATATAAAAAAAAACCGGAATAAGATATATTTAGCAAATCTAAGAATGAATTTTATTTTAGGATAAATTATTTTAAAAATATTTTATCTCTAATCCGAATATTATACTAATAAAAAGGAAAACTTTATAAATAATTTGTCTGAAAATTAAATAGGATTTCCATTTTATAAATAAGTGTATGTAATAAAGCTTATCATAAAATAAAACGACTTTACTTACAGTCTGTAAGTAAAGTCGTTTTGTATGGTAAGTATTTTAATTTTTAGTTTTCAAGAGGAAGGAATCCATAATTTTTAGAGTAGAACAACATTTCAACTGCAAATGATTCCGGATAAGTAACTTCAATATCAGTTATTTCTCCTTGATCATTAGTTTTAGGAACTAAAATAGGATTGATGAAACCTTTATATGCTGCAGTATTAAATTTAGAATTTCTTTTTAAAACTTCTGCATGCAATTCTTTATCCACTTTAACTCCATACGTTTCCACTAAATTTTTTGCAGCATTATAATCTCCTTCAGATTTAATTCTTTGAGTTTCTTTCAATAATTCTCCAAATAAATTATGAAGCTTTTCGTAATCATTAATTTTAAAATAGGTTTTACCATCTTTAACCACTTTTTCAATTACATTATCTTTTTTACCTTTTTCATACGCCCACGCACTAACCCATTGACGATTTCTCATATGTGCTTCTTCTATATCTCTTCCCGGTTCAATTCTAACTAATTGAGTCATTAATCCGTTTCGTATATAATCATTATAGGCTGTCATTCCTACTTTTTTCCAGTCATCTACTAATCCAAGCTTTTGTAATTCCGGATCATATAAATAATACAATCCTACTAAATCTGCTCTTCCCTCTTCCATTGTAGATGCATAACTTTTTAAAGTTTCTTTAGGGGTTCCGACTCCTTGATTAATTTGTCCAGAAGCATGACCCACAACTTCATGTAAAGCTGTATGCAGTTTATCTGCTAATTCTCCGTATTTTTCTGATAATTCTATTTCTTCTTGGCTGTATGCAAATTCCTTTAACTTTTCACTTCCTCCGGCTAAATTATAAGCGTCTATAATATTTCCTAAAGAAACCGACTTTGAGCCATATTCCGCACGGATCCAATCCGCATTAGGTAAATTTACTCCAATCGGAGTACTGGGTGAAGAATCTCCCGCTTCTGATGCTACATTAACTGTTTTATACGATATCCCTACTACATTTTTCTTTTTATGTTCCGGCATTAAAGGAGAATGATCTTCAAACCATTGTGCATTTTTGGATATAACTTCCATTTTTGCCGACATGTCAAAATCTTTGATTTGAACAATATTCTCATAGGATCCTTTGTGACCAAGCGGATCATTATACACCTCTACAAATCCGTTTATATAATCTATATTTCCTTTAGTTGCTTTAAGCCATGCTATGTTATAATCATCCCAAGTTTTTAAATCTCCTGTTCTGTAATATTCAATTAAAAGTTTCAAGGCATCTCCCTGTTCTTTATTTTCAGCTACGGTAACAGCCTTATCCAACCAATAGATTATTTGATCAATAGCTGAACCGTACATTCCCCCGCTTTTCCAAATCTTTTCTTCTAAAGTACCTTTACTGTCTTTAACTAATTGGGAGTTTAAACCAAAAGATAAGGGACGAGAAGCATCCGGACTTTTTTTAGCTGAATAATATTTCTCCACTTCCTTTTCGGTAATTCCTTCTCCATAAAAATTTACTGCAGATCCTGAAATTAACCCTTTGGATTCATCAAGATTTACTTTTTTAGAATCTTTTTCATTGAATAAAATGGAAACGATCTGAGAATCCAATGAGGTTTGAGTTTCTTTCATTAGCTCCTCAAAATATGCTTGGGTAAATTCAGGCATAATTTTATCGTTAGAATAATGATGATGAATCCCATTTGAAAACCAAACCCTTTTTAAATATACTTCAAAATGGTTCCAATCTTTAGAGGTTTTATCTCCTTTATAATTTTGATAGATGGATTCTAATGCTTTTCTTATTTTCAAATTATATTTATAGTTTTGGTCCCAAAGGATATCTCTACCTGCTAATCCGGCTTGAGAAAGATAATAGACCAATTTTTTTTCATTTAAAGACAACTTATCCCATTCAGGTATTCGATATCTTAAAACTTCAATATCGGCAAAACGATCGACTTTATAATTAAAATCTTCTTCACTAATTTTTTCGGTTTGCTCTGAATGTTTTGATTCACAAGACCCCAAAATTATTGAGGCAGCAAGAATACCCGCAACAATATTAATTTTCATCTTTATAATGTTTATATGTTAATTATGTTAACAAAGATAAAAAACTATATGATAAGGAGAGTATAGTTCTCAAATTTATTATAAAATGAATGGGATAAGTTTATAATTAAAAAAATAATACTCAATACGTTATATATTAACCTTTAAAGAATATTACTTTTTAATAAAACTGATATAAGAACCTTCCATAAAACTATTTACCACTACAATTGGGATTTATATCTAAATTTTCTAAACGGGTAAAAACCGGTATACTCTTCTAAATTTAGGACGAAAGCTATTTTAAAAATGAAAGTTATTATCTCAATCAAGAAAAATATATTACAAACGAGTATTCATTAACTGAATTTAATTTTTTAAACGTTTAAAACTTATATTATATGGAAGTGAGTAAGTATATTATTACTAAATTTTTTTATTAAATACAGGCTTAACAAAATGAAGACTTTATTTATAAATAATCTTCTATTTTTGCAGTTATTAATGTGGCATGAAAATTACATTATTATCGATTGGCAAAACCAATTCTAAAGAATTAGTATCTCTAATGGAAAATTTAGAAAAACGCTTACCCGCTTTCATAAAATTTGAACGTAAAGAATTGCCGGATGTAAAAAATTCCAAAAATCTATCAGAAAATGAATTAAAAAATGCGGAAGCAGAGTCCATTCTTTCTTTTTTGGATTCGGGAGATACACTCATAATTTTAGATGAAAAAGGCAAAGAGTTTACTTCGACTGAATTTTCTTCATTTCTGGAAAAGCAAATGAATAATTCTGTTAAACATTTAGTTTTTTGTATCGGAGGAGCTTATGGATTTTCTGACAAAATTTATAATCTAAATCCTCAAAAACTAGCTTTATCCAAAATGACGTTTACGCATCAGATGGTGCGTTTGTTTTTCGTTGAACAATTATATCGAGGCTTTAGTATTTTACAAGGAAAACCTTATCACAATGAATAATTATCTTAAATTAAAATGGTATGACATAGTTTTAGCTCTTATTTTATTTTTTTTGGGAGCTTTGATACTAAGTCCTCTATTTTCAATTCTAGCTAAAAAACTACATACCAATCCCTACGTTTTTACCCCGATTCTAACCATTGGAAATTATCTAATTGTTTATTTAGTCTATTATTTGGTGGGATTGAAACCCAGAAAAGAACGTTTTACAATCAGTTACTCTCTAAAGAATAGTAAACTCTTCCCAATTGCCCTTTTGTTATTTTTTGGACAATATCTAGTTTCAGAATTTTTAACCGGATTAATACCTACTCAAGGCGGAATATTCGAAAAAATGTATAAAACCATGTCGTATGCCTTATTGGGTAATGCGGGTAATTATCCCATAATTACCTTTATATCGGTATGTATCGTTGCTCCAATTTTTGAAGAATTATTTTTTAGGGGATTTATTTTAAAGGGAATGCTCAATAATCAAATTAAACCGCAAAAAGCTATATTAATATCAGCCTTAATTTTTGGTGGAATCCATATATTTCCTTGGCAAGCAGTTGGTGGAATTTTAGCCGGAATTGTCTTGGGAATTACATTCTATAAAACAGGATCCCTGCTTACCTGCACACTGCTTCATTGCATTAATAATACGATAGGTTTTATATTTTTTATACGATATAAATCATTGGAATCACCCGAATTAGGTTTTAGTAATTTTACTCTGTTTATTGTTGGTATTATTATAATAGCTATATTTGGATGCATTTATATGAAATTAACAAAAAATCAATCATGGAAATCCTATTAGCTACACAAAACGAACATAAAAAAGCTGAAATAATTGAAATTTTACCCGAAAATTTTCAACTTAAAACCTTTGCTGATTATAATTTTGAAGGCGAAATTGAAGAAACAGGGACCACTTTCCGTGAAAATGCTTTTATTAAAGCTAAATTCGGATATGATTTAACTCATATACCTTGTTTTGCTGATGACAGCGGATTAGTAGTTGAAGCATTAAATGGAGAACCCGGAATCTATTCTGCGCGTTATGCAGGCACCGGATCTTTTAAAGATAATATTTCTAAAGTGCTAAAAAGTATGCAAAATAGTACCAATAGAAAAGCATATTTTATAAGCGTAATCTGTTGGGTAAATAATGAGGAAGTTAAATATTTTGAAGGTAAAATTTTTGGAACTATTACTACTTTAATCAAGGGTGATGGTGGGTTCGGATATGATCCGATATTCATTCCTGACGGATATTTGAAAAGTTTCGCAGAATTTTCACCTAAAGAAAAAAATATGATAAGTCACAGAGCTATTGCTTTACGAAGATTTACCAATTTTTTAAAGTTATATTAGTTAACTTTATATTTATACTATAAATGATCCGTTATTTTTTTTACTTTAATTTAAGCAATTACTGAATTTCATTTTCTTAGCATACGTTAATATTTCAATTCATGAAAAATGAGCGATACTTCTGAAAAAATATATCAATTATAATTTGATTTAAAAAAGTAGGATCATGAAAAAATTTTTTTTAATAATATTTCTAACGATTTCTATAATTACCTCGGCTCAGAATTTAGAGATCGTTCCATTAGGAGTTTACGGAGGAAGTGACGAAAGTAATCTTTCTTCTTATCTAATTGCTGAAGAAAAAACATCCAATTATTTAGCTCTGGATGCCGGAACTATTTATAGTGGTATTGATAAGGCAATTGAAAAAGGAACCTTTACCAATACTACAATTGAAAATGTATTAAAAGATAACATCAAAGGATATTTTATATCTCATGGCCATTTAGACCATTTATCAGGAATGTTGATTAACTCTCCCGAAGATTCCTCCAAGCCAATTTATGCAAGTAAAGAAACCATTGAAGTTTTAAAAAATAAATATTTTACCAATGCTGCTTGGATCAATTTTGCCAATGAAGGCGAAAGTCCGATTCTAAATAAATATCAATATGTATACACAGAAATAGGAAATGCATTCCCTATTCTTAATACCCATTTAACGGGTACGGTTTATGAATTAAGTCATGTAAAACCTCTTAAAAGCTCCGCCATATTAGTGGAAAATAATACCAAAGCAGTTTTATATTTTGGCGATACCGGAGCAGACAGAATTGAAAAATCCGATAATCTCAATAAGATCTGGAACCTTATGGCTCCTAAAATTAAATCAGGAAAATTAAAAACCTTTCTGATTGAAGTTTCTTTTCCTAATTCTCAACCTGATGAATTATTGTTTGGTCATTTAACGCCCAACTTACTAAATGAAGAAATGAAAAAATTAGCTCAATTAGTAGGAAAAAAAAATATGAAAAAGCTAACAATTATTGTTACCCATATCAAACCTAAAGGAAATCATGAACAAATAATTAAGGAACAATTAGTAAACAATAATCCATATTCTATCAATTATATATTTCCTAAACAAGGAGAGCGTATCATTTTGAAATAGTTGATAAAAATAAGAACCTTTTACATCTTTCTGAAAAAAATTTTTACATTTTATTATTTCAAACATTTCACATTCTCAATCTAAACTTATTTTTGTGTTTTACCTTCAAAAAGTTTATAAAATAAATTAAAAACAATAAATAAATTTATTTTAAAAATAAAAATTACAAATTATATTTACATTTAAGCTAATTTACTTTAATTTTACAAAAATTAATAAACAAAAAAAATGTGTGGATTTGTAGGAATTTTCGATTTAAAAGAAGCCGGTGAAACATTAAGGCCTCAGGCTTTAAAAATGGCAAAAAAAATTCGTCATAGAGGTCCGGATTGGTCAGGAATCCATTGCGATAAAAATGCAATCCTTGCTCATGAAAGATTATCCATCGTTGATATTGCTTCCGGTGGTCAACCCTTATATAGCAGCGATAAAAAATTGATATTAGCCGTAAACGGTGAAATTTACAATCATAAAGAAATTAGAAAGAAATTTGAAGGAAAATACGATTTCCAAACTTTATCTGACTGTGAAGTTATTTTAGCTTTATATAAAGAAAAAGGGGTTAAATTATTTGAAGATATTACAGGAATTTATGCCTTCGTTTTATATGATCAAGAAAAAGATGCTTATTTAGTTGGCAGGGATCATATGGGAATCATTCCTTTATATATGGGATATGATGAAAAAGGGCAATTTTATGTAGCCAGTGAACTCAAATCGTTGGAAGGAGTTTGTCCGGATATCAAAGAATTTGAACCCGGAAAATACTTATATAGTCCGGACGGTGAAATAAAAACTTGGTATCATAGAGATTGGATGAATTTTGATTCTGTGAAAGACAACATTTCTGACATTCAAAAATTAAGAAAAGGATTAGAAGATTCTGTACACAGACAGTTGATGTCTGATGTTCCTTACGGGGTTCTTCTATCCGGTGGATTAGACTCATCCATTATTTCAGCTATTGCAAAAAAATATGCAAGTAAAAGAGTGGAAGATAACAATAATTCGGATGCTTGGTGGCCTCAACTGCATTCTTTTGCTGTCGGACTAAAAGGTGCTCCGGATTTGTTGGCTGCCAGAAAAGTGGCAGACCATATCGGGACCGTACATCATGAAATTCATTTTACCATTGAAGAAGCTTTAGATGCGATCAGTGATGTCATTTATCATATTGAAACCTACGATGTTACAACGGTTCGGGCTTCTACCCCCATGTACTTATTAGCCAGATATATAAAATCTATGGGAGTAAAAATGGTATTATCGGGAGAAGGATCCGATGAACTTTTCGGCGGATATTTATATTTCCACAAAGCACCTGATGCTCAAGCATTTCATGAAGAAACCGTCAGAAAATTAGATAAACTCCACCTTTACGACTGTCTTCGTGCCAATAAATCCTTAATGGCTTGGGGCGTTGAAGGGCGGGTTCCTTTCTTGGACAGAGAGTTTATGGATATTGCCATGACTTTAAATCCTAAAGATAAAATGTGCGGAAACGGAAAAATTGAAAAGCATATTTTAAGAGAGGCATTTGAAGATTATTTACCTGAAGAAGTTGCTTGGAGACAAAAAGAACAATTTTCAGACGGAGTGGGTTATTCCTGGATTGATACATTGAAAGAAACGGCTGATAAAAAAGTTTCTGATAAACAAATGGAAAGAGCATCCGAACGCTTTCCAATTAATCCACCAATGTCAAAAGAAGAATATTGGTTCAGAAGCATATTTGAAGATCATTTCCCTTCTCAGGCAGCAGCACAAACGGTTCCTTCTGTACCTTCTGTAGCCTGTAGTTCTGCCGTGGCTTTAGAATGGGATGAAGCATTTAAAAATAACCCTGATCCATCAGGTAGAGCCGTAAAAACGGTGCATACTGATGCTATTTAGGTCAAAATTTCTCTTTCATGGCTTTTATTATTCATAATAAAAGCCATTCTATTCTACTACTATCCCATTTGGAAATAAGTTTTTCTTTTTTAGATAATTAAATATTTTTGGAAAAAAAATGCGTAAAAAGAGTTTTATCTTTAATTTTCTATTTTCTCTAACGGATTGCACAACATAATCACTTATGGTTTCTTGATTAAATACAGAAGCCGGAATTTTACTTTTTAAAGTTTTAATGGCTTCATTATAATTAGTTACTTTGCTTTGACTTAATGATTTTCCGTCATGGATTCTTCTATATTTGTATAAGGGTTGATTGAAATAATAAAAGCTATAATTTTTTACTGCAGATCTTGACCAGAAATCCCAATCTTCTGCATACGATAAAGTTACATCATAGCCTCCATTATCCTCCCATACCTTTTTTTTATAGATACTTGAATTGGGTAAAAAACATCCGCTATTTATTAAGCGTAAACGATTATATTTTCCTGATTTATTGTACCTGTTCTCACTTCCGAAAATTATATAATCTCCATAGAGAATGTCAATAGTTGGATCATAAATAATCTTATGTAAAGCTTGATCATAATAATTTCCATTCATTATATCGTCCGAATCGAAAGGTAATATATATTGACCTTTTGCATTTTCAATACCCGTATTTCTTGCCCTGGCTACTCCTCCATTTTCTTGATTTATAATTGTATATTTTTCTTTGTAATCTTCCAATATTTTTAAAGTCTCCGAATCTGTTGATCCGTCATTTACTAATATGACTTCATAAGGATATGAAAAATTTACCTCTTCAATACTTTTAATAGTTTCCTTCAAATAAATTCCTGAATTAAAAACCGGAACAATTATAGATAAAATAGGATTTTCTTTCATATTACAAAAGTAATTTTTTTATGGGATTGAATTTTATATTCCAACAAAATAAAATTAAGATCATTAGCATGACGATAAATTATCTGTTTTAGTGACCCTTAATTTTATTAGTTTTAAACACAATATAAGTATGAATATTTTTACAATTGATTCATATACTTTATACTATCTTTTAGATTGTGCAATTGGTAAAATAAGGATAATTGGAACCGAGCTTTATTTAAATAATGGGTTGAATGAACCATTTGACAAGGCTTGGTTTTTAAGAAATCTGATCAACGTTATAAATTTAAATAGTTATCAATTAGCTCAATAAACGGGATCTATTGGGAAACTTTAGAAATCTTTTATAATGGATATTTTTTAACTCATGTCATGAATTTATGAGTAGAAAAAATTTATATCTTATTTAATATACTGATTTAAATTACGATAAAGTTTTCGAAATGATAGCATCTGAAAATCCTATTTTTTTATAGATTTCCAATAATTTTTTGGCTGAATCGTAACTACTTACTTTCCCGCTGGTATATATGTATAAATTGTTATCCGTTTTTTGTCTTATTACATTATTTAATCCCCTGAAAATAGCATCTCTTTCTCTGTATTTTTTAGGTGATACAAATAATTCAATGGTATAGTATAGACCGGTTACCACTTCTTTTTCATTAAATTCAACTATAGAAGCATCTGTAAACCCGGCTTCTTTGGCAATTTTTAATGTCGCTTCACTTTCAGATCGTAAATTGGTACTTCCTGCATAATATATATACTTACCGTTTGATTTTACAATTTCAACATTTTTCATACCTCTAAGTTGCAAGGAATTAGGACTGTATCTGTTGAATGATGCTAAGAATTGTACCTTTAGTGATAAGTTACTGTCCACCGGATTTTCAACAACTTGTTGAATTTCTTCCTCCGCTTTTTTCTCTGATTTTTTATCGTATTCTTTTTTATAGCTTAAAAAAGCTTCGTAAATATCTTTAGCTATAGTATTTTGTCCATCTTCTGAAGCTAAATATTGTCCTTCTTGAGGATTAGAGATGAAACCGGTTTCAATTAATACTGAAGGCATGGCTGTTTGAACTAACACCAAAAAACCGGCTTGTTTTACTCCTCTGGAAAATCGATTTTCTTTTTTAAAATTATTTTCCACATAGCTGGCCATTTTTAAACTGTTTTCTAAGTATATGTTTTGCATCAATGTGAGGCCTATTACCGATTCGGGGGATGAGGGGTTGAATCCTTCATAAGTCGTTTGATAATCTTTTTCCATATAAATAACTTCATTTTCCCTTTTTGCAACATCAAAATTATCTCTATTTCGATGAGCTCCCAGAACAAAGGTTTCCGTACCGTACGGGGCACTTTTAGGGCTTGAATTGCAGTGTATGGAAATAAATAAGTTGGCTTTTCCTTTATTGGCAATATCTGCGCGGGTCATTAATGGAATAAATTCATCTGTCTTTCGAGTATAAATAACTTCTACATCTTTATTATTATTTTCAATCATGGCTCCAACTTTTAAAACCAATGAAAGATTTACATCTTTTTCATTGGCATAGGCTCCTCTAGCACCATTATCATGCCCGCCATGTCCGGCATCCAAAACTAAGGTAAAATCTTTTTTTTGTGAAGATAAAGAGCCGGTGAAAAAAATTAAAGTTATTAGTAGTATATTTTTTAAGTTAAATATTGTTAAAACTCTCATTAATTCTTTTTTTTGATTAATTTTGACAGCAAAATTTTTTCTGAATTTATATGCTTTGATCAATTCAAGTTTCAAATATAATATACTTTATTTATTTTTTCTAATTTTTAACATTCTCTTAGCACAGGAAAAAAGAGTTAAAACCCTTTCTGACACTGTAAAAATCCCTACTGATTCTATACCAGTCAATAAAGAAAAGCTTGAAAATATTGTGGATACTAAAGGGGATGAAATTCGTAATGTTTTTTCAAAAAAATTAACCTATCTGATCCATAATGCACAAGTCAGCTATCAGGATATGACCATTAAGGCAGATTATATTGTTATGGATTGGAATACCGGAGACATTTTAGCTCGTGGAAAAGTTGACAGTTTAGGAAGAATTATTGATAATATAAAATTTATTCAAGGAGGAAAAGAGTATGAATATACAGAAGCCCAATTTAATATGAATACCAAACAGGGTACGGCTTTTAATATTCGAACGGAAGAAGATGAAATGGCAATTATTGCTAAAAAAGCCAAAAGAATGAATGATGAAGAATATTATATGAGGGGGGGATTTATGACTACGGATGAATATTTTAAAGCAAAAAAAGATTCTATTCCTGATTATGGTTTATCGACCAATAAAATGAAAGTTATTACCGGTAAAAATCAAAAAACCATCATTGCAGGACCTACCACGATGTATATTGAGCAAGTCCCGACTCCATTCATTTTACCCTTTTTATATTTGCCTTCAACGGGCAGCAACAGACAAGCGGGAATTTTAATCGGAACGTTCGGTGAACGGCAAAATAAAGGATTTTATTTGGAAAGATGGGGAATTTATGTTCCCATTGGTGAATATTTGGACTTAGAAAGCCGTTTTGGATTTTATACTAAAGGAAGCTGGATGATCGATAATCGATTAAGATATTTGAATCGTTACAAATATTCCGGTAATTTAAATTTTATTTATGAAAAAAATATAAACAGTACCAAAGGACTGGATGATTATTCAGAAATTGAAAATTATCGTATTACCTGGTCTCATTTACAAGATGCCAAAGCTAATCCAAATTTGTCCTTTAACGCATCGGTAAATTTTATGAGTCAGAATTACTATAACAACAGCATATATAATCAAAATGCTTTACATGGTAATGTAAATAATAATCAGACTTCATCATCAATTTCTTTGGTTAAAAGATTTAATAATAATCCCTTAACTATTTCACTTAATACCTCTGCTTCGCAAAATATTTCAACCGGTGATGTAACCATGGTACTTCCTAATGTAACGGTTACGATGCCTCAAATTTATCCTTTTAAACCTAAATCAGGACCTAAGAAAACCATTTGGCACAATATCTATATGGATTATAAAATGAATCTTCAAAATTCATTGAATACGACTACTGACGATATGTTTACGTCAAAAATGTTTAAAAACTCTAACAACGGAATGAAAAATTCCACCAGTTTTGGTACTACTTCCACGCTTTTTAATTATTTTCAATTAGGTATCAATGGTAATTATCGAGAAATCTGGACTACAAAGACTATAAGAAGGGACTATAATGCTTCTTCGGATAAGGTTGAAACATTTAATAAAGATGGATTTAAAACTTTCCGAACTTTTGACGGGTCCCTTAATTTAACAACGACTTTGTATGGTATCGCCAACTTTAAAAAAGGAAGTATGATTCAGGCAATTCGTCATATGATATCTCCTACGATCAGCTATGGTTTTATGCCTGACTTCTCTAAAGATTCTTGGGGATATTACGGTACGTATACGGATAAAGATGGAAAAAAAGTAAAATATTCTTATTTTGAAGGAAATGTCATGGGTAATCCTTCCAATTATGAAAACAGTGCCATAAATATTTCCCTTGCTAACAATCTTGAAATGAAGGTTAGAAATAAAAAAGAATCCAGCGGTTTTAAAAAGATAAAAATATTCGAATCTTTAAATATCAATACATCTTATAATTTTGCTGCAGATTCTTTGAAATGGAGTCCTATTAATGCTTCGGGTTCATCTTCTTTATTTAATTCTAAATTACGTGTTAATTATGCCATGAGGGTAAATCCTTATAAAATAGTATTTGATACTCCCGAATCAACAGTAGGTCATGCTATTGATAAGTTTGGATATTTCACTATTGCCAGTTATACGATGGGATTGAACTTTTCTTTGGATGAATCATTATTCGGTGAAAAAAAAGTAATTAAATATAAGAAGCAAGGAACGGTTAGATATGAAAAATACTACTTTGATGATGAAAATTACGCCCATTTCGATATGCCTTGGAAATTGGACGTAGGATTGAATTATGCTTCTACGAAAGAGTATAATAGAAATACTAATGTTACTGCTACGGTAAATCTTTCGGGAGAAATCTCCCCTTCTCCATATTGGAAAATTACTGCATCTACTAATTACGATTTGGAAAGTAAAGAATTCGGATACACTCGACTAGGATTTATGAGAGATTTGAGAAGTTTTAATATTAATTTTAATTGGGTTCCCATTTCTTCAAGTTATAACAAGACATGGAGTTTTTATATAGGAGTAAAAGCAGCCATATTAAAAGATGCGGTAAAATACGAGGCTAAAAATTTCAATGACAATGCAAGTTTTTAAAAAATTTGTATATTTAATTCATGATTAAAAAAATAATAAATACTGAAAAAGCTCCTGCAGCTATTGGACCTTATTCTCAAGCGATTAAGGTTAACAACTTTTTATTTGTTTCGGGACAAATACCGGTAAATCCGCAAACCGGAGAAATTCCTGCTTCCATTGATGATCAAACTCATCAAGTTATGAAAAATATTGAAGCAATTTTAAGTGAAGCTAATTTAAATTGGAATAATTTGGTTAAAACTACCATCTTTCTTCAAAATTTATCTGATTTTGCCACGGTTAATGAAATATATGCTTCTTATTTTTCTGATGCATATCCGGCCCGTGAATGTGTACAAGTCTCAGCCTTACCCAAAAATGTTTTAATTGAAATTTCAGTTATTGCTACAGAATTATAAAACGAAATGATAAGAAATACTCTTGCAGTTATATCCGGGCTTATAGTAGCCATTACAATAATTACTCTTTCTGTTATGATAAATTCTTATTGGATACCTTATAATTATAAAGGTCTTCCTATAGAATATTGGAGATCCATTGTTCGTACTGCTAAAGGCGAATTCTTTATAGCTTTATTAATTTCTTCCGGGATTGGTTCTCTATTAGGTGGAATAGTTTGCGCTTTATTAGTAAAAACAGCAAAAACTGCTTATGCTATGTTGATCGGATTTATACTTTTATTAACTGCTATTATTTCTGTTTTTACATTTAAAGGACATCCCACCTGGTATATAATAAGTATGTTTTTTATATTTTTTCCATTCTCTTGGCTGGGGGCTAAAATAGTGGAATGGTTACAAAATAAAAAAATAATAGATTCACAAAAAAACAAGTAATTCTACATTCGTATAGTTTTCATCAACAGCTCCACTACTTCATAAGCAGCCGGACATATGACTGTATTTTTTAACGTTAATTTATTTATCTGATAGAATTTTTTACGATCCGTATGGGGATATTCTTTACATGCTTTTGGACGTACTTCATAGATGGAACAATAATTGGAACTGTCTAAAAAGGGACAAGGCAATTGTTTAAATATCCAGTCATTATCTTCATCTTTATACAAATATTGATCTATAAAATCAATCGGTTTCATTCGTAAATATTTAGATATTCTTTCAATGTCTTTTTCCAAAAACAAAGGTCCGGTAGTTTTGCAACAATTAGCACATTGTAGGCATTCTATATGTGAGAAAACTTTATCATGAATTTCGATTAATTCTTGATCCAATTTTTTGGGCTTCTTATTTTTGAGTTTTTCTAAATATTTTTTGTGTTCTGAAGCTTTTTTTAATGCTTCGTTTTTATATTTATCTAAATTCATTAAACTTTTATGTATATTATTTAATTTAAAATATTAGCCCTTTTTAATTGAAAAAGGATGATATTTTTCTATCGTATCTCTTAGTTGTTGATTATCTAAATGGGTATATATTTCTGTTGTGGTAATACTTTCATGTCCCAGCATTTGCTGAATTGAACGTAAATCGGCACCATTTTTCAGTAACACCGTTGCAAAAGAATGCCTGAATGTATGGGGGGAAACTTTCTTTTTGATTCCGGCCTTTTCTGCAATATTTTTTATTATTATAAAAATCATTTCACGTGTTAGCTGCCCTCCTCTTCTATTTAGAAAAAGTATATCTTCACATTTAGGTTTTGGAGTTAAATGAATACGAATTGAGTCTTTATAAAGATTTATATATTTAATCGTCCAATCCGATACAGGTACTAATCTTTGTTTATTCCCTTTTCCGATAACTCTAATAAAATTTTCATCTAAATATAAATCGGAAAGTCGTAAATTAATTAATTCTGAAACACGAAGGCCACATCCATATAATGTTTCAATAATGGTACGGTTTCTCTCTCCTTCTGATTGGGATAAGTCTATTGACTGTATTATAGTTAATACTTCTTCATGGCTTAGCACGTCGGGAAGATACAGTCCAATTTTAGGACTTTCGAGCAATTCTGCCGGATTATCTTGCCTTTTTTCTTCTATTTGCAAAAATTTAAAAAAAGATTTTAATGATGATATTACTCGTGCTTGAGACTTGGCTGAGGAAGATTTTTTTGCAAAATCATAAATAAAATCTTGAATTAAAAATCTATCTATAGTATATGGGGTAATGGACGTATCATGTTCGGTAAATTTTATTAGTTTTTTAATATCTCTTATATAAGCTAATTGTGTATTTTGAGAAAGGCCTTTTTCTAATAATAAATATTCTTGAAAATTATTTATTGCTAAGTTCCACTCCATGGTAACAAAATTAAAATTTTATAAAAATATGTTTAATAAATAATCAACCTAAATAATCAATTTAATTATCCTTATTTTAATACATTTTTGTAATTTTGATGTATAAATATAGAAAAATGTTTTTCAACTCTTTTGAATACGCAATTTTCCTCCCAACTATTTTTATTATTTATTGGTCTATTTTAAATAAAAATTTAAAGGTTCAAAATTTATTTGTTTTACTTGCAAGCTATTATTTTTATTCTTGTTGGGATTGGAAATTTTTATTTTTACTTGCTTTTTCAACGATACTTGATTTTACTAGTGGACTCAAAATTTACGAGTCAAATACACAAACAAAAAAAAAAATATGGTTAATAGTTAGTGTATCTATTAATTTAGGTTTTTTAGGTTTTTTCAAATATTATAATTTTTTTATTGAATCTTTTGCTGATTTAATTCAAAAATTGGGTTTTACTGCTCATTATTCAACTTTAAATATAGTTTTACCGGTCGGCATTTCATTCTATACTTTTCATGGCTTATCTTATGTATTTGATATTTACAACAAAAAAATCAAACCTACGCATAATTGGATTGAATATGCCTTATTCGTAAGCTTTTTTCCACTCCTGGTTGCCGGACCAATAGAAAGAGCCACTCACTTACTCCCTCAAATTGAAAGACAAAGAAAATTCAATTATGAACTTGCTGTAAGCGGTTTAAAACAAATTTTATGGGGGTTATTTAAAAAGATAGTAATTGCTGACAATTGTGCTAAAGCAGTCAATTTAATTTTTAATTCCTATGAGAGTCAATCGGGTGGAACTCTTTTTTTAGGTGCTATTTTGTTTTCATTTCAAATTTATGGTGATTTTTCAGGGTATTCTGACATAGCTTTGGGTTCAGGAAAGCTTCTTGGTATTAAGTTGATTAAGAATTTTAATTATCCCTATTTCTCAAGAAGTATAGCTGAATTTTGGAGAAGGTGGCACATTTCTTTATCATCATGGTTTAAAGATTATCTGTATATTCCTCTAGGTGGAAGTAAAGGTGGAGTAATTAAGAGAATTAGAAACACTTTTATAATCTTTTTAGTTAGCGGTTTTTGGCATGGAGCAAATTGGACTTTTCTAGTATGGGGAGGATTAAATGCTCTATTTATTATGCCATCTATTGTTCTTAAAACTAACAGAAAAAATTTAGATATTGTTGCAAAAGGTAAAATTTTACCCAGTTTTAATGAAACTTTTAAAATACTATTTACATTTTTACTATCTTCATTTGCTTGGATTTTTTTTAGGGCAGAGTCTTTGAATCAAGCATTTAGTTATATAAATAGAATGATTGTCTTCCTTAGTTTACCGAATTTAAATTCATTGAATATATTTATTTTTCCACTTTTAATATTTTTTATGGGGGTGGAATGGTTAGGTAGGGAGAATAATTATGCTATTGAAAAATTGTTTTATAAATCTAAAACTATTTTTCGATGGAGCTTTTATTATTTTATAATAATCTTATTAATTATTTTTGGGCAAAAAAATTCTCAAGAATTCATATATTTTCAGTTTTAATTGCTAATGATAAAATTCATCTATAAATTTATTGTTTTTTTTATACCTATAATATTTTTTTCTTATATTATAGATTATATCGTATCAAAAAAAATCAGAGAATCAGGAATAGGTGATTTTTCCGTTTGGGAAGATATTTATAAAGGCAAAATAAATTCAGATATCGTAATTTATGGTTCTTCGAGAGCTCTGAATCATATCGATCCTATTATTTTAGAAAATAAATTTAATACTACTTCTTATAATTTAGGAATGGCCGGACAACATGTTTGGTTGCAAAATTTAAGACATTTAGAATTTTTAAAATTCAATAAAATTCCAAAAGTTGTAATCTATTCTTTAGATGATTTGTTTTTTAGTAATCCTGAAGGAATTTATCAACCGGATCAATTTTCACCCTATTTATTTTGGCCCGAACATAAAGAAATTAAAGAGCAAATGTCTGTCTTTAAATTCCCTCATTTTACTTTTTATGATTATAACTTTCCATTAATAAGATATATAGATTCATTTTATGCTAAAAAAATATTTGAAATAGGAAACAATTTTTGCAACTCATTTTTTAATAAATTTTATTTAAAAATAAACGAAAAAAATACAAAGGATACTGAAAAATTACTATCAATTAATGATGATGTTGTTAAAATTCCTGTTGGAAGAATTAAAGGTTTCCTCCCTATCGATTCACATTGGAATAATGACTTAGAAAAAGCCTTATTTTCTGAAAAAAATATCGAAGTTTCAATAAATAAAAAGGGTATTTTATTATTTGAAAAAATTATTAATGAATTGAAAAGTAAAAATATATATATTATTTTAGTATATACTCCTGAATACATTGAAGGACAAAAATTTGTTAAAAACAGGAATCAAGTAATTAAAATATATAAAGATATTTCAAGTAAATATAACATTCCTTTTTTCAACTATTCAGAAGACTCTATGTCATTTAATAAAAGCTATTTTTTTAATTCGTTACATCTAAATGCCAATGGCGCTGAACTATTCTCTAAAAAATTAGCAAACGATTTAGATCCTATTTTGAGTAAGGTTCTCAATAAACATTAACAAAATATAATTAAATTAGCTTTCGAAAATAATTTAAGAAATTAATTTTTTTGTGATTTTCTAGAAATAATAAAATTAATTGAAAGTACAATATAGATATACATTTTATTAATAATGATATTAAATAATTTATAATAGTACATTTTTATCTTATCATCCGAGCTCTATTAGTTAAGAATAATTGATAAATAAAAAATAATGTTCATAATAAAGATAAAGTAAAAAATTTTATAATTTCTATAGTTTCTATATATATAAAATGAGTTTAAAAGATTTACAATTACAAGTTGACCAATGGATTCAATCATATGGCGTAAGGTATTTTAACGAATTAACCAACATGGCTCAACTCACTGAAGAAGTGGGAGAAGTTGCCAGAATTATATCCAGAAGATACGGAGAACAATCTGAAAAAGAGTCCGATAAAAACAAAGATCTAGGTGAAGAATTAGCTGATGTTATTTTCGTTGTAGCTTGTTTAGCCAATCAAACTGGAATTGATTTGGAAAAAGCTTTTCAAAAAAAATTAAAGTCGACTACTCAACGCGACAGTGAAAGACATCATAACAATAAAAAATTACAATGAGGGAAATTTCAATCAATCTTTCCGGTTCAAAAAGTATAACAAATCGTGTATTACTACTTAATTCATTGTTCAATAATTCTCTACAACTACAAAACCTGTCGAAAAGCCAAGATAGCCAAATGATGAAAGAAGCTCTTTCTTCTAAAGAGCATTGCATTGATATACATCATGCCGGTACAGCTATGAGGTTTTTAACTGCATTTTTTTCAATTCAAGAAAATAGGGAAACTATCCTTACCGGTTCTCATCGAATGAAAGAACGCCCTATAAAAATTTTAGTGGATGCGTTAAATCAGTTAGGAGCAAATATTTCATATGTTGAAAATGAAGGATATCCTCCGTTAGAGATAAAGGGGAAAGGAATTAAAAGTAATATTATTAATTTACCGTCTAATATAAGTAGTCAATATATAACTGCTTTATGCTTGATAGGAACTAAATTAGAAAAAGGTTTAGTTATAGAGTTAGAAGGTAAAATTACTTCAAAACCTTACATTACTATGACTCTCCAGATTTTGAATAAAATAGGAATTAAAACCTTGTTTAACCAAAATAAAATTACAATATACCCGGTCAGTGAGATAAAAAATCAACCATTTATAATTGAAAGTGATTGGTCCTCTGCGTCTTATCATTATTCTATATGTGCTTTAAGCGAAAATTTAACTATTAAGTTAAAATATTTATTTGAAGATTCATTACAGGCAGATAGAAGAGCAGTGGATATTTATCAAAAATTTTTTGGCATTAATACTACCTTTAATACAAACGAAATAACCTTATGTAAGCAACCCAATTTTGAATATCCTAATTTTATAGAATTGGACATGAATGATTGTCCTGATATTGCGCAAACGGTAGCTTTAACTGCCTTTGGTCTACGTATTCCTATAAAAATTACGGGACTTGAAACTTTGAAGATCAAAGAAACCGATCGTTTAGTTGCACTAAAAAATGAAATAGAAAAATGCGGAGGTAAGGTAGAAATTACTGATAATTCTTTTACTCTTCTTAATGTCAATTCTTTTAATGCTAATCAAAAAATTGAAACTTATAATGATCATCGAATGGCAATGAGTTTTGCTCCTTTAAAATTACTGTTTCCTTTAGAAATCAAAAATCCGGATGTAGTTGTAAAATCCTATGTGGAATTCTGGAATGATATGAAATTTTATGGAATAAAAAATCACATACAATCTAAATAATTAATACATTTCAATATTTGAATGCTTTTATATAAAATATTTAATATAAAATTAAAATAGTACCTTTGGTTTTTTTATATATCTATGATTTATAAAGTTTCTGTAATTGTACCTGTATATAATGTTGAACCCTATCTTCGTAAATGTTTAGATTCGCTTATAAATCAAACATGTAAAGAAATAGAAATAATTATTATTAACGATGGATCTACAGATAATTCACAATTAATCATTGACGAATATGCGTTAAAATATGATAATATAAAAACTATTGTTCAAAATAATAAAGGGTTAAGCGAAGCTAGAAATACCGGGATAAAACATTCATCCGGAGAGTTTTTGGCATTTGTTGACAGTGACGATTGGATTGAAAAAGATATGCTACATGAAATGATCAATCTAGCCAAAAAACATTCAGCAGACATAGTTTTATGTAGTCTTCAAAATATAAATGATCAAGGCAAAATATTAAAAAAATTACCTGAATTACACCAACTTCCTGAAAGGATTGATCTTACACAAGATTTCACAATATTTGGGGAAATGTCTTGTTTTGCATGTAATAAAATTTTTAAAAGGGAACTTTTTAACGACATCTCTTTTCCTAAAAATATGCATTTTGAAGATGTAGCTACGATTCCTCGATTATTTTTAAAAGCCCGAACTATTGCTAAATCTAATAAATATTTTTATCAATATCTAGTCAGGAAAGGTTCAATAACCAGAAACTATACAATTAAAGGTATAAATATATTTGATGCAATAGATATGGTCAAGCGTGATTTTATTAAAAGTGTATACGTTAAAAACCTTCAAGATTGGCATAAGTTTATTATCTTTCAAGGATTTTATTGTTTTTTAGCCTATTATGCGTATGTAAAAAATTCAACTAGTAGAAACCAAATGTTTGCTAAACTCAGAAAAATAATAACAAGTGAACATATAACCAAAAAGCAAATTTTTACTTATAACAGATTTAAAAAAAATTATCTATGTTCATTAAGTTTAAAAAAAATAGTATTTTATGTATTACAATTAATTAAATTATAATTTAATGCTTCATCCTGTCTATTATATTATTTTATTTGTAATAACTTTTTTCTCATATATTGAAATATTCAATAATGGTACTAAGGCTAAAATAAAAGTACCTTATATTGTTATTTCCTCACTTTTAATATTTCTGTGTGGAATACGTGTTGCCCAAGGTGCCGATTATTGGCCCTATTTTAAGCTATATATGGGTATCAATAAATATGTAAAATGGGACAAAGTTTTTAATGCAGATATTGAAGTAACTTATGTGATAATATCAAAAATTTTGGGGTATTTTAAAATGCCCTTCTTTGCATTATTATTCATTTTTGGACTTATTTCAGTTTCTTTAAAAACATATACCTATTATAAATATTCTCCTTACCCTATGTTATCGCTAATGTATTTTTTTATGCCCAGTTATTTTTTTAGTGATTCCGGGCATATTAGACAAGCAGTGTCGATAGCATTTTGTTTATATTCCTATCAATATATTGAACAAAGAAAATTATTAAAATTTTTAATTTGTGTTTTTATTGGATATTATTTTCATAAAACATCTTTAATATTTATACCGGCCTATTGGATAACTAGATTAAATCTTTCAACTTTTTCCTGTTTTTTAATCATAATTTTTGCTATAATTATATCTCCTTTTAAACCTTATTTAATTTTTGAAAATTTATTTTCCAATATTTCATCTGATCTTATATCTGAAGCTACAGGAGGATTTTATTCTTATCGAAGTTTGGAAGGAACAGGATGGGGATTAAATGATATTGTAAAACTAATTTTTATAACTATTTTATTAGTAAACGATAAATATATATGTAATACAACTACTAATCCTAATTATAAAATGATTAGAAATTTAGTAGTAACCTATTATTTCTTATACTATTCTTTACGAGAAAATTCAATATTTTCAATAAGACTTCCTACTGTATACGGTGATTTTTGGACTATACTTATAGCGATGATCATAAAATATTCTAAAAATAGCTATCGAATTATGATATATTATTTTTTAGTTGTATATATTTATTTGATGAGTTGGAGATTTTGGACTAATTCTGTTGCTTTAGGATTCGATAAAATGTCTACTATATTTAGTGAAAATGTTGATATAAAATATTTTATTCCATATGAATTCATTAACGAAAATTAATTTAGGCGATAAATTTTTTATCAAAATATTTGATCTTTTAAGTTTAAATTATATTAGAGCCATCGGCTACTTATAAAATTATTAATTAATAAATAATTATCTAATGGATAATATGCCATCCGTTTCAATTATTACAGCAAATTACAACTCTGCCGATTATATTGTTGATACCATCGAGTCCGTTTTAAATCAAACCTATAACGATTGGGAATGGTTGATTGTTGATGACGCTAGTACTGATCAATCTATTGAAATAATAAAAAAATATGACGATAAAAGAATTAAACTTATTGCATTAAAAGAAAACTCCGGAGCAGCTCTTGCTCGAAATCATGGTTTAAATAATGCTCAAGGAAGATATATAGCTTATATTGATAGTGACGATATATGGCTACCTAATGCTTTAGAGGAAAGAATCAATTACTTAAAAAGAAATAATGAGGAAGCTGTATACACCTCTTATAAAAGGGTTGATGAAAATTTAAATCCCAGACTTACTGATTTTATTGCTGAAGATTCTATTAACTATAATCGTCTGTTATATAATTGCCCTGTATTTATTTCAACTTTAATATATGATTCTAAAAGAATAGGAAAAATTTTTTTTCCAAATGTTTATAGAAGAGAGGATTATGCAATGATCCTAAACTTATCTAAAAAAATAAAAAACATACGAGCATTAACTTTGCCTATGGTGATTTATAGAATAAGACATAACTCTTATTCAAGAAATAAGTGGTTAATGTTAAAACTCCAATTTTTAGTTTATCATAATTTTTTAAATCTACCATTATATAAATCTTTATTTTATACCGGACATTGGGCTTTTAATGGGTTAAAAAAATATAATAAATTTAGTATTGCACTTAATGATCACAATATGTAATATACTTTTATATACCTAAAATACACACAATTATTTGATTAGTAAATGAATAATTTTAACTATTAAAATTTTAAATAATAAAATCTCCCTACTAAAAATAGTAGGGAGATGTCATTTTATTAAAATATCTAAATTTAATTTTTAATTATTTTTTTAGTAATTATATTTTGATTCGCTTGAATTTTAACTATATAAATACCGGCAGGTTGTCCCTGAATATCCACATGGATTTCTTTTTCTTTTATTTCTTTAGTATATACTATATTTCCATTTAAATTCATTATCTGTAATACACCATTTATTTTATCTTCTAAATAGATGGTAAATAAACCAGAAGTAGGATTGGGATATATTTGTATTAGAGATTTTATTAACTGGTCTTTATTTTCATTTTCAAAATTTGATTGTTTTTGGGAAATCGGAAAACTACCTTTTCCTACAGTTCCATCATATCTTGGAATATCGCGAGCACAACGTACATTCATAGCAGCATAAGCATTTAATCTATCTGCTGAAGAAAATACAAAATAATTATCGTTTCCTTTTTTATATTCTGCTCTAGCATTAAATGCCTTTATCTGATTAACCTCTATATACATAGTTGAAGACCATAATCCAAGTGCTTCATTTGACTTATAAATACTTGGAGAATTATCTGCACCTCGTATTCCTGTAGTTAAATATCCCCCAATTTTATAATCAGGATCATCAAAAATTATTCCCCATTTTCCATTAAGATTATATGGTTTTCCTCCATAATTATTTAAAGATTGTAAAGACTGCTCTATTCCTTCAACTGTTTTATAAGTGTAGTGGCCATTATACCAAGGAGAAAAACCTTGATTATAATCTTTTTTACCACGCATGTGTCTAATAAAAGTGAAATCCGGTACTCTCCATCCATCCGGACATGGATCAAATGGAGACTTTTCTTCTCCATGTCCCCAACGATCAGCTGCAACGCCATTTTTATCAGATATCCAATCTATTAAATTTTTATCATCATTATATAAGTAATCGATAGGATTATTTACCGAATACTTCAAAATTTTGCTTATTTTCTGATGTTGACTATCATTAGATTTTAAATCGGCCTTGTTGCTATATTCTGAATATTTTTGAATATAATTATTATTATACGCAGATTCAGTTAATGTTTCTGAATAATTCAAACTTCCATTAACAGTTGATCCTAAATAAATTTTTGTTTGATCAGCTTCGAAGGTAGGTATTGGATCTTTTCGCCCCCATTGGTAATGCATTCCTCCCGATAACTTTGCCTTAGCTATTAAACTATTATCATTGGGAGATTGATCTAAATTAGTTGGAAAAGCTTCTATAGCTCCCAAATTTCTATCCATAAATTCCGTTGTAAGTGGAGGTAAACCTGAATTAGTTGGATTGACTATTTGTGGAGAAATTTCCGTTAACACTTTTTCAGTTACATAAGTATAGGTATTTTGTTCTGGATCGCCATTAGGTACCCAAACTTGCCAACTCCAAATTACAGGATCTAATGAATTACCTCTTGAGCCTATATGTAGAGAAACTACAGCATTTCCAAATTGCCCGGAGTTTATTTTTACATAAATTTTAGCATTTTCACCTTTTCCCACTAAATATATTTTATCAATTAACTGCTTATTAGTTGTCCAATAAACATTAACTGATTGTTTACCTTGTGGCCACTCATGGTCTGTCAAATATTGATTATACATAGCATAAGCTTTATTAACAGGTATTTCTTTATCTTCTCCCTCTTTAATAATATAAGTATTGGGATTATTTATTCCTGTATAATAATCAATATAATCAGATTCTATATATTGAGTGGAAAAATCACTAATTTTAAATAAATTAGGATCCTGAATACAACGTATAGCTCCTGCTTCTCCATGTTCTGTATGAGAATCAAATCTTGATCTACCTCTTATTTTATTTTCCCCATCCAATAATTCAACTGGATCTGCCGTAGCAATTAGACTTCTAATATTAGCGTCTTCCCCCATGGTAGCACTTAACAAATACCCTTGATTATATTCATCTTGAAACAGAGCTCTTCCATCCTCTGTATATTTAAAAAATTTACCCGTCATTGGAATTTTTCCTATACTTCTGCGTGTTTCATCAGTAAAATCCATACCAAATCCAGGATAAATTTTCACACCTTTATACAAATCATTCCCATTTCTTTTAAAAAAATCTGTACCATATTGATGATTCCCTGTTACACCCGGAAGATCAATTCTTTGACGCCCCCAAGGAGAATTATCTGAAACTGAACCTGATTGAGCTGTATATGATGGAACTCGCCATCCATGTGGACAAGGATCAAATGGTGATTTTAATTGATAGGTGAAAGAATTTTTAAACTTACCAGATGTATTATCTCCCCATAGATTAAAACTTTCTTTTGTAAATTCATCAAATTTCCTTACACTGGTAAACCAATGAGTATAATTATTATTACTATTACCTTTATATACACGATTAATATATGTTAGCGGATTTTTAATTGAATATCCAATATTGAATTTCATATCTTCCGGGAAAGTATAATTGCTTAAATTCTCTCTAAAAACAACAAATTTTTTATTACTATTATCATAATCTAAGTATGTTACAGGATTTGAAGATACACTTCCTGATACTTCATATTTACTACCATCTTTGTATGTTAACGGGGGGATAGGATCTTTTCGTCCCCATTGATACATTAAGCCTCCTGTTTTAGTCCAACCATGACCTACTAAATTAGCACTCAATGCTCCGAGATTACGATCCATAAATTTCATCTCAAAAGTTTTTCCTTCCAAATTTTTTTCTTGATAATCACCAAATTTTCCGTTACTTAAAGGAATTTTATGACCAAATTGAGCTCCATTTGAGGGATCATCGGTTACCCATATATGCCAACTCCAAAATATTGGATCCAAATGATTTCCATTAGGTCCTACATGAAAAGCTATTAACGCATTTCCTTTTCCTCGCGCCTTATCTATCATTACTTTTATATTGGAGTCTTCTCCTTCTCCTTCTATTTTAGCGGAACGAACTAATCCTGGTTTATCTTCCCAATATACAGAAGCAGATAATTTACCTAATGGGATAGGCTCTTTTAAATTTTCATTAGTCTCCCACATAGTATAAGCTTTCTTTACCGGTATAAAAATACCTCCCAAATTTTCTTTTTTAGCTTTATCTATATCAAAAATATAACTATTGGGTGCTAAAGTATAATTTTTTTCGTTAGGTGGAGAAATATAAACTTTTGATGCTACGTTTATAGATTGCCTAGCTCTACTACTATTCACATACACCTTCACTTTTATGTGATAAGTTCCCGATTTTAATACTTCTTCAGCCAATGGGTTCCTAGAATTGAACCATCCTTTAGCTCCATCATTCATCCAGGTAGTTTGAGTTATTTGAAATTCTTGATCTATTCCATTGGGATTTTCTTTAACAACATAGGTCCATTGCCTCATAAAAGCTAATGTCCTTATTTCTAAGTTCGCTTTTGAACCTTTAGGTACCACAAAGGATTTACTTTTATAAATAAAATATCCTTCCCCCGGATCACCTGGCGCACCTGTAATCCATCTATCATTATAAGTATTATCTTTAAATTGTGGAAGATACCAACCCGAATAGGTATGCCTTGTCCGAGCGGTGTGTTCTGAACCATCCGGACGAATACATTTCCAATCCGGGTCTTCAATCTCGATTGGCATAACGGAGCCGTCATCGAAACGTCCCGTACTTAGGTCAATTACTTTAACCTGGGCTTTTAATACTGAAAATAAAAAAATAAAAAGCCAGTAAATTTTTCTCATAGTATTTATTTAATAAATTTAGAATACAAATATATATTTAATTTTGAAATATTTTATTTTGTATACTTAAAGAATATTAAATATTATAAATTTAAAAACAATTATTATATTTAATTTATACCGTATTATAAATTTAAATTATTTTTAAACAATAATTTATCTCACGATAAACTTAATATTATCCCATATAAAACTTTCAACTCATTTTTTTTAGAAGAATTTGAGTTAATTCATTTTATTTGAAAATAATAAATAAAAATTTATTTAATTCAACAAAAAAACTTTATAAATATTAACTTTTTAAATATATCTTTGTTAGATTCATAATAATTGTACAATAACGTTAGTTATTAATTCGACTTAATGTAAATATGGAAGAAGTTGATATAAGAAATATTAAGTATTTTTTGGGAATTGATAGTTTCTATCTAAAATGTATATTGGGTTTTATAGGCTCATTCTTATTAACCTATTTGACTATTCCTAAAATTATTAGAGTTTCTTATAAAAAAAATTTAATGGCAAGACCTAAGGAAAGAAGTTCTCATCACACGGAAACTCCTAATTTAGGTGGAATTTCAATTTTTTATTCTGTTACGATTATGTCTTCCATATGTGCTTATGAGTTATTTTCTTCCTATATTTTTTTATTTTCCGGAATTATTGTTCTATTCTTCATTGGATTAATGGATGACATCTTAGTTGTTGCACCTAATAAAAAATTTTATGCACAAATTGTTACCGCTCTAATGATTTCTGTGGGATCCAACGTTCGAATAGGTCATTTCTTTGGCATATTCGGTATTAATCTACTACCCTATTGGTTTAGTATTTTATTTACCGTTTTAATTTTTATTTTTTTAATAAATGCTTTCAATTTAATAGACGGAATAGATGGTTTAGCTTCAGGTGTCGCAATCTTAGTTTGTTGTGCATTCATAATTACTTTTTGGAGATTGGGATCAATTAATTATCCTATGATTGTCTTAGCATTAACCATTATAGGAAGTCTTTTAGCCTTTCTCCATTATAATTTTTCCAAAAGGTATAAAATATTTATGGGTGATACCGGATCTATGATTATAGGATTTTTACTTTCATTTATGGGTATTAAATTCCTAAATTTATTTTTATTGCAATACCCATTCGGTACTCCGGTATATTGGATTCAAACAGCTCCAATAATTGTTATTGCCATTTTAATTATTCCTATCATTGATACGTTAGGTGTTTTTATGATACGTATATACAAAAAACGCTCTCCTTTTAATGCAGATAAAAATCATATGCATCATAGATATTTACGTTTAGGTTTATCTCACAAACAAGTTACGTTAGTTATAGTTGCAGAAAATGCTATAGTTATATTAGTTGCTTACTTTTTAAGACATATTAATGTTCATCTACTACTTATCATAATTTTATTATTGGGAATCATATTTTCTTTTCTCCCCTTATTATTAACTAAAATTATACACAAAAAACGTGAATAAAAACACCAAAATATATTTATCTCCTCCCAACATTGATCATTCAGAAATAGAAAATGTAGTTCAAGCTCTAAAAAGTGGATGGATTTCACCTTTTGGATCTTACACAATTGATTTTACTAATAAATTATCTAAATATTTTAAAAAAAATATTTTATTAACCAATAGTGGAACGTCTTCCATTCACCTTGCTCTAAAAGTAACCGAAATTAAAGAAGGTGATTATGTTTTATGTTCTAATTTTACTTTTGCTGCTACTGCTTTTCCTATATTATATGAAAAAGCTATTCCTGTATTTATAGGTTCTGAAAAAGAAACATGGAATATGTCTCCTGAATTTCTTCACTCCGCAATTGAAGATTTAAATAGAAAAGGTATAAAACCCAAAGTTTTAATCATTGCACATATTTACGGAATGCCTGCACAAATGGATAAAATAATTGATATATGCAAGGATAATAACATCATAATCATTGAAGATGCAGCAGAGGCGTTAGGTTCCTTTTACCATAATAAGCCTTTAGGCTCGATGGGTAACTATGGAATTATTTCATTTAATGGAAATAAAATTATAACTACCTCTCAAGGGGGAGCTCTAATATTACCCAATAAAAAAAGTTACATCTATGCTGAAAAATTAGCTTTTCAAGCAAAAGAAAAAGTCGATTATTATAAACATAATGAATTAGGATATAACTACTCTACAAGTAATATTCTAGCCGCTTTAGGTTGTGCACAATTTGATAAATTGGAAAAAAAAGTAAAAAGAAGAAGACTTATTTTCGATTATTATCTTTCAAATCTGGAAAAACGATTCACCATAGACTATCAAAAAGAATTAAATCACAGCTTTTCTAATCGTTGGTTAAGCTCTTTTATATTTCCAACCTCATTAAATAAAAAAATTAAAAGTTTGCTTGATAAAAACAATATTGAATCAAGATTTCTTTGGAATCCACTAAATAATCATAAAGTTTTTAAAAATTTTTCATATTATGGTGATTCTTTTTTTGAGAATAGGCTTTTCAAAAACGGACTGTGTCTACCCTCCGGAGATAATTTGAACGATGAAGATTTAAATAAGATTATTACTATTATCGATAAAAATATTTAAAAAATAATGCCAAACAAAGAAGATGTAATCAAAATTCAAAATCAAAAAATTTCTTTTGAAGAATTATTTAATAAAAAAATAGATTATTCAAATAAAGAATATGATTATTTAAATCAAAAAGTAATTTTAGTTACCGGTGGAGGAGGTTCTATAGGAAGCGTACTAATACAAAGATTATTGGAAAGTTCGTGTAAAAAAATTATAATCTTGGATCATTCTGAATATGCAATTTTTAAAATCAAGTTAAAATTTAAAGATGAAATTGACAATAATCGTTTACAGTTATTTTTAGGAGATATTAGAAATAAAGAATTATTAAAAAAATTATTTTCTTTATTTTCTATTCAAATAATTTATCATGCCGCAGCTTATAAACATATTGATATTTTAGAGAATAACATAGAAGAGTCTCAATCTGTAAATATAGATGCTACATTGAATTTATTGGATATTGCGTTGACTAATCATGATGTCGAACAGTTTATTTTTATTTCAACCGATAAAGCTGTTCAACCCATAAATATTATGGGAATATCTAAAAGAATTGCGGAACTAAATCTTCTAAAAAAAATTATAAAAAAAGAAATTCCTACCACTTTAGAAATTAAAATTATTCGATTTGGAAACGTTTTCAATAGTAGCGGCTCGGTTTTCACTATCTTTAAATATCAAATTGAAAATCAGTTGCCTATTACTATTACAAATAAAAACATGAACCGATATTTTATTTCCAAATATCAAGCCTCCAGAGGATTAATTGAAATAGCCTCTCCTATTAACCGTTCCGGTATATATACTCTAGATATGGGGAATTCTTATAATATTGATGACTTGTTAAACATATTTTTACAAAAATTAAATCTCGACTATAAGCCGAAAATTATTTATTTAAATAGAATTTCAAATTTTGAAAAATTTGAAGAACAATTATATTTTCCTTTTGAAGGAATTGAAAATAATATATCTATTTATAAAAAAATAATTTTAAATAATTATGATATAAGTAATATTGAAACAGAAATTACAAATCTTATGCAAATATTAAAAAATTAACTATTTTTGCAGTTTAAGTTATTATATGAAATTTAATCAAGCTATTTTTATTATTTCTTTTGCTTTATTTTTATGTTCTTGCATCGGTGTTAAAGATTTAAAATATCTTCAACCGAGCGAAAACCTACATTATAATGAATATGGATTAGTTCCAGTAATCTATGAAAACTACAGGGTAAAAAAAGATGATATTTTAGCAATGACCCTTATCACTTCGGATAAAAACGCTTCCCGATTTTTAAGTGAAGAAAATACAACGGCATTTAAAGGAGGTGCTAACAGTGGAGATGGAAGATTAAGAACTAGTGGATTAATCGTTGATGCCAATGGATATATAACCATATATGGATTAGGTGAATTTTATGTATATGGGTTAACTTTAAATGAAATAACAGATTTAGTTCAGTCTAAACTAAATGAAGTATTATATAATGATGGAAAAGCTGAAGTTCGAATGAATATTGGAGCCATCAAATATTATATGGTAGGCGAAATTGCATCACCCGGAGAAAAAACAGAGTTGTCTAACCGTGTCGATTTATTACAAGCGATAGCTAAATCGGGAGATTTAACAAGATACGCTGACAGGCGCCATATTAGAATCATCAGAGAATACCCGGAAGGTAAAAAAAACATTGTGCTTGATATAACCCGCGATGATATTCTAAACTCTCCCTATTTTTATTTACAATCTGGAGATCAAATTATTATAGACCCATTAAAAGAGAAAATATCTGGTTTAGGAGGAGGTACTACTATTGGAGATGTTACCCAATTCCTATCTGTAGGTATTCAGGCAATTACAACGTATTTATTTTTCAAAACATTATAATAAATTTTAGTATCGAAACATGAATACCACTGACCAGCAAAATACTAACCAAAATAAAACACAAAAAAATAAAAATTCCGATTTTCTCGAAAATAATTTTTTTAGTCTTGAAAGATTTATTCGAAGGCTTATAAAAAATTGGTATTGGTTTTTAATCGCTTTTATATTTGGATGGACCATAGCTTTTCTTGTCAATCGATTTTCTGATCGATTTTACCAATCTTCTACTACAGTCAGTATATCTTCCGGTACATCAAGCGTTCTGGCTCCCAATCAATCCATAAACTTTATTTGGGGAGGAAATTCAGGGGCTACGCAAGGTATATATTATAAAAAATTACTGACTTCCAGAACTCATAACGAAAATTTAGTCAAATCGCTTAATTTATACATAAATTATTATTTAAAAGGTAATTTTAAAACAACGGAAATTGACTATGTGGATGTTCCTTTCAAAATAGTAGTTGATACAAATTATCCCCAATCTTTGTATACGGATATTAAAGTAGATATACTCCCTGATCATAAATTTAAACTTACTTTTCCTGATAATTTAAATGAAACGTGTTTTCTTTACGCGAACGAAAACTATTATATACGTAAAGACAAATATGTAAAAGAGCTCATTGTTCCTTTAAATACATGGGTACAAACAAATAATTTAAAATTTAAGTTTGTTAAAAATAATGAATACGGTAGCAGATTTGGCGATAACATCACAGATCTCAGTTTTTATTTTTACTTATCGACCATAAATTATTCTGTATCCAAAATTAAATCTTTAGTTTCTATAGACTTTGATCAAGACCTTCCATCCATCATGATTATGACAAAGAAAGGATTAAGTTTAAATGGAACTATTAATTTCTTAAATAAATCGGTAGATGAATTAATAAAAAGAAGACTTGAAGATAAAAATAAAGTTAATTTAAATACCATTGATTTTATAAAAAAACAAATCATAATAACAAAAAGAAAATTAGATAGTGCTACGGTTATCTTTCAGAAAGTACAAATGGATAATAAGATTTTTTCAAAATCTGATGTTAGTACCAATGTTATCTTATCTAAAATACAAGGTTTAGATCTTAAAAGAGAAGAATTAAAATCTAAAATTGAGGCTTTAAATAATTTTAAAAAATCATCTTTCAATAATAACACTTATTTGAATAGAGATATTTTAGGGATATCGGATAATAATATAGATGGTTTGATGCAAAATGTTCAAACGTTAGAACAAGAAAAAAGAGATTTATTATTAATATATAGAGACCATTCAGAACCTATTAATGAAATAAATTACAAAATTAATAATGCTAAAAATAAGGTTATATCCATACTAGATAATTCATCTAAAGATCTCGCTACCAATTTAAAAAGTGTAAATAATCAAATAAGTAATTTAGAACTCGATATTGAATCTCTTCCGGAAAAAGAACGATTATTTGTCAATGCGCAAAGAGGTTATTTACTAAATGACGGAATATACAATACTCTTTTGGATAAATTATCTGAGGCAGAAATGAGGAAAGCTACTACAATTTCTGATATAACTGTATTAGATAAAGCAAAAAATACGGGACAAGCTCCTATAACTCCAAACATTCAAAAAAATAAATATAAATATATAGGGATATCATTGGTTATTCCTTTTATATTGTTGTTCTTAATTGAACTATTAGATAATAAAATAAAATTAATTTCGGATTTAAAATCGGTTACTAAAATCCCAATTATTGGTACTATCGGACCTAAAAATACCGAAAATAATTTAGCTGTATTGGCACGCCCTAAATCGAGTATTTCTGAAAGTTTTCGAGCTATTAGATCCAATTTGAGGTTTTTATATAATGAAAAGGATGTGAAGGGGGGAAAAGTTTTTTTAATAACCTCTTCTATAGGTAGTGAAGGAAAAACCTTTATAGCAATTAACTTAGCTTCGGTTTTAGCCTTAAGCGGTAAAAAAACGGTTTTAGTTGGAATGGACTTGCGAAAACCTAGAATTTTTGATGACTTTAAAATTAGTAATAAAGTCGGATTATCAGGATATCTTTCCGGATCAAATTCACTAGAAGACATTATTAAAAAAACAGAATATGAAAATTTAGATATTATTCCGGCAGGACCTATACCTCCAAATCCGGGTGAATTATTGATTAGTATGGAAAATGAAGAATTGATTAAAAAATTAAGAACTATGTATGATTATATCATTATAGATTCTCCACCGGTTGGTTTAGTTATTGATGCATACGATCTAATATCTCTTTCTGATGCCAGAATTTATGTTGCCCGTTGCAATTATACGTATAAACAGCTTTTAAAGGGAATTAACGAGAAATATAATAATGATGAAGTAAACCACATTGGAATTATTTTCAATGATTACGTTAATCCGGGAGGATATGGTTATGGATATGGCTACGGATACGGATATGGTTATGGTTATGGCTACGGGTATTTTGAAGAAGATGAAAACTATGACAATTCATTATTTACTCGAATAAAACGTTTATTTAAAAAATAATAATCAAAAAGGTTGGAATATATTCCAACCTTTATTATAAATATATATACCTCAAAATTTTCGTATATAACATAATTAATCCTAAGTGAAAAAGCTTATCATTATAGGAGGCGGAGCTTCCGGATTTTTTTTAGCATCCAACATTAATTCCAATAAATGGGAAACAATTATATTAGAACAAGCTAAAAGCCCCCTTCAGAAATTAAAGATATCGGGCGGAGGAAGATGTAATGTTACTAACGCTTGTTTTATACCTAAAAAACTGGTAAAATTCTATCCTAGAGGGTCCAAAGAACTTTTAAGTGTATTTAATCATTTTCAACCATCTGATACATTTGAATGGTTTGCTCAAAAAGGCGTTAATTTAAAAATTGAAAATGATAATAGAGTATTTCCCGAAACTAATTCTTCTCAAACCATTATAGATACATTTATTGAGCAAGCAACCAAAAAAAATATTGAAATTAATTACAATTCAACTGTAATTAACATTAAAAAAATAAATGATAAATTTGAAATAATTACTACTCATTCCACATATTATGCTGATGCCTTAGTAGTTGCAACGGGAAGTTCCTTAAAAATGTGGAAAATCCTAAATCAAATAGGTCATACCATCATTCCTCCTGTCCCTAGCTTATTTACCTTTTTATGTGATGATCCACTGATTCACAATTTACAAGGAATTTCTTTTCCTGAAGCAGAAATACATATTCCTTTATTAAAATACAAAGAATTCGGGCCATTACTTATCACTCATTGGGGTATAAGTGGACCTGCCATATTAAAATTATCTGCATGGAGTGCCCGAGAATTATATAATCTTAATTATAAATTTGTTGTACGGGTAAATTGGATTTCTGAAACTTTTGATAAGGTAAAAGAGGCATTAATTCAAGAAAAAGAAAATCATCCCAAAAAATCGATTTATAGTGTAAAACTATACCATTTAACTCATCGATTTTGGAATAATCTTTTAGGACATCTGCAAATTAACGATAAAAATCTAGCCGATTTAAGTAAAAAAGATATTAATAAAATAGCAGAATCACTTACCAATACGCAATTATCCATTAATGGAAAAAATACGCATAAAGATGAATTTGTTACAGCCGGAGGAGTAGATTTGAAAGAAATTGATTTTCGCACTATGCAATCTAAGTTAATACCTAATTTATATTTTGCGGGTGAAGTTTTAAATATTGATGCATTAACGGGGGGATTTAATTTTCAAGCATGTTGGAGCGAAGCATATATCATAAGCCAACATCTTAATTCATATAATTGAAATTTAAATTTTATTTAGTAAATTGAAAAAATAAAATTTGAACTAACTATTATAAAAGCATTTTAAAGATTTTAACCATGATTTCATTAGAAACCTATTTAAAACATGTGAAAGATATTACCATATAAATTATTTATTATTTTAAATACCAAACAACAGTTAGTGCCGACAAGCTACCATTTTATATGCTCTTTTATTAATAAAAAATAATTTAACTACTATGAATTTTAAGTTTCCGTTCATTTTAAATAAAAACATTATATCCTTAAAAAATAAATTTGTAACAATCTAATTATATTTATATTTCATTTTTATACTAACTAATACTCAAATTATATGAAACCTTTCTATTCTATTTTAATCCTATTGGTATTTAATTTGTCATTTACACAACCGATAAATTTTGAAACGATAAAAGATAATGTAACGGATAAGAATTCGTCCTATTATTATGATCAATTAATATCTGAATTCTTAAATAATACGTCTGCCTTCCATAATGAGAAAGTTAAATCGTATTATCTTTATTATGGTAAACTATATTCTTCATATTATACTAAGTTTTTAGAAGGAAAAAACAATTACTTAAAATTCATGAAACAAATAGCAGCTAAAAAATATACTAAAGCAGTTATTTTAGGAGAAGAATTACTAAAAAATGATCCGGTTAATCTTACGGTGATTTTAAATCTAATTATATGTTATAATGAAAATAATGAAAATGAAGAAAGATTAAAACTATTAAAAAATCAAGCTGAAATATTAATGAGAGCTATTGCTGATTATGGAGATGGAAAGAATAAGGAAACCGCTTTTAAAGTTATTTCATTAAGTGATGAATTTGCACTTTTAAATTATTTAGGAATTAATCTTGAAATGTATAGTAGAAATTTTGAAAAGCTAAATTCAACTACTATCTTAGATATTTGGACTAAAGAGCAGAAATATCAAAAAGATAAAAGAAATAAAATTTATATAGAGGTTTTTACAGAACCTTCTGTTAAATAGAATAACTGAATCTTCTTTGTGGATCACCACTTAGTTTATAAACTTTTAGTGCAAATAACTTATATTTACAAAAATAATATTTATGATAGTCCACGATTTCAGTAAATCTAAATCCATTTTAAATCATTTTGTAGGAGAATTAAGAGATGTTACTATTCAGAAAGACAGAATGAGATTTAGAAAAAATTTGGAAAGAATAGGTGAAATTTTAGGTTACGAACTAAGTAAGACGCTAGAATACCAGACTGTTAACATTACTACTCCTTTAGGTAGTAAGCCTACAGAATTGATTATCCAGCAACCTGTACTATGTACTATTTTGAGAGCGGGATTACCTTTACATCAAGGAATGATGAATTTTTTTGATCAAGCAGAAACCACATTTGTATCCGCATTTAGACATCATCCGAACAGTAATAAAGAATTTGAAATAGTGGTTGAATATTTGGCAACTCCTTCTTTGCAAGATAAAACATTAATAATTTCAGATCCTATGCTGGCTACCGGTGAATCTTTGGCAAATGTTTATGAAGTTTTATTAAGTCAAGGAAAGCCCAAGAAAGTACATATTGTTGCAGCCATAGGCTCCAAACCGGGAATTGATTACATTAAAACTAAATTACCTGAAAATTCAGAATTATGGATTGCGTCTGTTGATGATGAATTAGATGAAAACAAATACATCGTACCTGGATTAGGAGATGCCGGTGATTTGGCTTTTGGAAAAAAATTATCCAAATAGATAAAGCGGATTGTTTTTTTTAGCTAAAATAATAAAATAAAAAAAAGAGTAACGTTTAATTTAACTTACTCTTTTTTTGATTGAATAATTATTAATAACTATTTAAAAATAAATAAAAATATCTTTTTTAAAATTTCAAAATTTATTTTTTGAAATATTCTTCTTCGTAATCACAGATTCGTTGAACTTTTGGAGCAGAACCGCCACCGCTAAATTCTGACTCTAACCAAGTATTCAACAAACTTTTCGCAAGTTCATGACCAATTACTCGTTCACCAAAACAAATAATTTGTGCATTATTACTTTTTCTTGCTCTTTCAGCAGAAAAGGGATCATGACAAACCGCTGCTCTAACTCCCGGTATTTTATTGGCTGTTATTGCCATTCCTATACCCGTTCCACACGTTAACACAGCTCTTTCAAATTCTCCTGCTGCTACAGCCTTTGCTACTTTAGCTGCAACATCCGGATATAAAACCACCTCTCCTTTTTCAGCACCAAAGTCTTTGACTTCATATCCTAATTTTTCTAAATGATCTTTTAAGACAATTTTTAAAGCATACGCTGCCTCATCGCAGCCTATTGCTATTTTTTTCTTACTCATAATATTGTTTGTGTGTTTTAGTTAAATCTTTATTAAGATTTCTTTAACAAATATAAGTACTATTTAGCAGTTTACCAACAGAAATTTTAATTTTTATTCACAATTATAAATAATTTTACCTTTAAGTTAGCAAAAAAATATTTTGTAAAAAATTACAATACAATTAAATACATTAAAAAAATCAAGTAAAAATCTGATGAAAATTTTTTATTGATTTCTTAAAATTATCTTAAGAAAAAAAATAAATGTTAATAAAATTAATACTATTGAAAAGTAAAATTTCTTTATTTCACGGAAGCAAATTTTAAAAATCTTGATAGAAATTAAGATAAATAGGTAAATTATGAACAGGGTAGCCGGATCAATTAATTCACAATTTGTTTATAAATAATTTAGCAATAATTATAATTCATCCTTTAAAAATTTTGCAGTATAACTGCTTTTATTTTTAACTACTTCTTCCGGGGTACCTTGTGCAATTATTTTACCTCCTTTATCTCCCCCTTCTAATCCGATGTCAATAATATAATCTGCTGCCTTAATAACATCGAGGTTATGCTCGATAATAATAATTGAATTACCTAAATTTACCAAACGATTGATTACTTCCATTAAAATTCTGATATCTTCAAAATGTAAGCCTGTAGTTGGCTCATCCAATATATAAATGGTATTTCCTGTTTGTTTTTTACTTAATTCTTTAGCTAATTTAACTCGTTGAGCTTCCCCTCCCGATAGGGTTGTTGATTGCTGTCCTAAAGTAATATAACCTAAACCTACTTCTTGTAAGGTTTTAATGATGCGATGAATTTTAGGGATTGGCTGGAAAAAATCTACAGCTTCATCTATGGTCATATCCAATACATCTGAGATAGATTTACCTTTGTATCTTACCTCTAATGTTTCTCTGTTAAATCGTTTTCCATGACAGGCTTCACAATGAACATATATATCCGGTAAAAAATTCATTTCAATCAATTTCAATCCGGAACCTTGACAAACTTCACATCTTCCTCCTTTCACATTAAAAGAAAACCTGCGCAATTGATATCCTCTTATCTTTGATTCAGGCAATTGAGCAAACAAGTTTCGTATATCTGTAAAAACTCCTGTATAGGTTGCAGGATTGGATCTTGGAGTTCGACCAATTGGCGATTGGTCTACATCCACAATCTTGTCTAAAAATTCTATGCCTTCTATTTTCTTATAAGGAAGAGGTTCTTTTTCAGCACGATAGAAATGTTTGTTTAATATAGGATATAATGTATTAGTTATTAACGAAGATTTTCCACTACCGGAAACTCCGGTTATGCAAACCAATGACCCTAAAGGTATATCGAGGGTTACATTTTTTAAGTTATTTCCTGTACATCCTGTTAATTTTAAATGATTTCCATTTCCTTTTCTTCGTTCTTCGGGTATGGGAATTTGTAATTCTCCATTAATATATTTTGCAGTTAATGTATTTGCTTTTGATATATTTTGTGGTTTTCCTTCCCAAACTACCTCACCTCCTCCCTTTCCGGCCAACGGTCCCATATCTATTACATAGTCTGCATTTAGGATCATATCTTTATCATGTTCCACTACTAAAACAGAGTTTCCTAAATCTCTAAGTTTTTTTAAAGAGTCTATTAATTTAATATTATCGCGTTGATGTAGACCAATGCTGGGCTCATCCAAAATGTATAAAACATTGACCAATTGAGAACCAATTTGTGTAGCCAAACGTATTCTTTGAGATTCTCCACCGGATAAAGTCTGCGAGGGCCGATCCAAACTAAGATAATCTAAACCAACGTCAACTAAAAAACTGAGTCTCTTGGAAATTTCTTGAATTAAATCTTTAGCAATTATTTGGTTATTTTCAGATAATTTTGAAGGCAGTTCATGAATCCATTCACTTAATTTTTGTAAAGAAAAACGGGCTATTTCCGAAATGTTTTTGTTATCAATCTTAAAAAATAAACTTTCTTTTTTTAAGCGTGCTCCCTCACAAACCGGACAAATTCTGTCTTCAAATACCTGAGTTTTAAATTTTTGAGATTCTTCTTCATCTTTTCCGGTGGACAAACGAGTTATATAATCAATGATTCCTTCAAAATTTACTTTATAGGTTTTCTTAATTTGAGCATAATCTAAATCTAAGGTAACCTTATCATTTATTCCATAGAGGATTTCATCTTTTGCTTGATCAGAAAGTTTTTCCCACGGAGTAGACATTGTAAAACCATTCTTTTTTAGGATAACATCTATTTGAGATAAGATCCATCCGGTATGACTAAGTTCTTCAAAAATTGGAAAAACATTTTTGTCAAAAGATAATTTGGGATTGGGCACCAACTTATTTATATTGATTTCCTTAACTCTTCCTAATCCGTTACAGTGCTCACACGCTCCTTTAGGAGAATTAAAAGAAAAAGTATTTGGCTCCGGCATTTGGTAAGAAATCCCGGTACTGGGACACATTAAATTACGACTAAAATATTTTCCCTGCTCCTCTCCTTGCTTCAAAAGCATTATGGTACCCTCTCCATATTGCATGGCTAAACGTATCGACTGTATGATCCGTTGAGTATTCTCTTTTGTATCTATAATCAGCTTATCTATTACAACCTCAATATCGTGAATTTTGTAACGGTCTAACTTCATATCCGGAACAATATCCAATAATTCTCCATCAACTCTAACTTGTAAAAAGCCCTTTTTAGCAAGATTTGCAAACAACTCTCTATAATGTCCTTTTCTTGATCTAATTAAAGGCGCTAAAACCAACACCTTTTCTCCTGAAAAATCCTTATAAATTAAATCAGTAATTTGATCTTCCGAATAAGTAACCATTTTTTCCCCCGTCTTGTATGAATATGCGTCCGAAGCTCGGGCATATAACAATCGAAAAAAGTCATACAATTCTGTTACGGTTCCTACAGTTGAACGTGGGTTTTTCGATGTGGTTTTTTGTTCAATAGCTATAACGGGAGATAATCCATCTATTTTATCTACATCCGGACGATCTAAAGTTCCCAAAAATTGACGTGCATAGGCTGAAAATGTTTCAATATATCGTCTTTGACCTTCTGCATATATTGTATCAAAAGCCAAGGAAGATTTTCCACTTCCGCTTAAACCGGTAATTACTACTAATTGATTTCTGGGAATTTTAAGAGAAATATCTTTGAGGTTATGTTCTCTTGCTCCATAAATATTTATATAATCCTGATTCATTATAGGTTATCTCAAGTTAATTAATTAACTGACTTAAATTAAAGTAGTGCGCAAAGATATGAAAATTTGCTTCTTTTTATTTAAATCTGTAGTTAACATATTATGTATAAATAACACAAATAATCATACCAAATCTTTGACTAATTTATGTTCTGAAAAATTAGGTAAATTTGAACCTATAATTAATTATCATGGGTTATTCCAATTTTATAAAATATACATTACAAGCAAGTAGTAATGAGATAATTAAATCCGGTATTTTATAGAGGAAATAATTCTTATATATCCCTCTAATTAAAAGTTTTAGTTTTTGATATTTTATAATTTTAACCAATCAAAATTTAGTTAATTAAATTAGTAACGTTCAAACCGGCTAATGCTAAATTATTGTAATTTTGCAAGTTTTAATTGAATTGATAACCATGAAAGAATACGTTTTTGAATTAGTTCGACAAATCCGCTTCGTTGACATTATTGAATTTATAGGAACATTTGCCTTTGCAATCAGTGGTGTTCGGGGTGCTGCAACAAAAAAATGCGATTGGTTTGGTGCTTTTGTTTTAGGTTTTGTTACTGCCGTTGGAGGGGGAACCTTTCGAGACCTTCTTTTGGGTATAACTCCTTTTTGGATGCTTAATAGTATCTATGTATGGTGTACTCTTTTCTCTTTGTTATTTTATATATTTCTACGTGAACATCTTAATCATTTGAATAGTTTCTTTTTTTGGAGTGATAGTATCGGTCTTGGATTATTTGTTGTTGTAGGCGCTGAAAAGGCTATGTTGTTAGGATATGATTCATGGGTCATAGTGATTATGGGAACTATTACAGCTGTTTTAGGTGGAGTAATTCGCGATATTCTTTTAAATAAAGTCCCTCGAATCTTTAAGCGTGAAATATATGCTTCTCCCTGTATAGTTGGAGGTATCTTTTTTGTAACGCTTCAATTCTTCAACTTTAATTTACCTTTTATTAGTGCTGTAACTATCGGAATTGTAGTTTTATTAAGATATATAGCAGTTAGATGGGATTTGCAAATCCCTAAACTTAAAAGTGAAAAACCTTAAATCATTGTATGCCTTTACTTTATATCCTAAATTTATAAATTAATTAAGAAGTTAGACCATTTCATTTTAAAAATTTAAAATATACATTACTATATAAAAAGAAAAAGGGAGTTTAAACACTCCCTTTTTTAATATCCTATGGTAAATCTTTGTTGATGATGTTTTGGATTTTCAAGTTCGTCGACCATAGCTTTCGCATAATCCTGAACAGATATTTTACTGTTCCCTTGATCATCTGTAATAAGATTGTCTAATCCTAAACGATATTTTCCTGTTCTTTCTCCCGGCTCTATAGTTCCGGCAGGTGAAAAGAAAACCCAATCCAGTTCTTTTTCCGGTAAAAATTGATCTTTTAAGACTAATGCTAAGGCCTTAACTCCCGGTAAAATTTCGTCCGGAATGGCTCCTGAATCTACAACGGTTTTACCCGGAGCTACCAATAAGCTTCCTGCTCCACCAACCGCTTGTAATCTCTTAATACCCGCTTTTTTAACAGCCTCAATTATTGATTGATATCCTTTTATTGTATCATCGTAAATATTGGGATTAGTCCAGCCCGGATTATATGCACTTATTACTGCATCATTATTTTTTAAAACTTCTGCTAATTTATCTGTGTCAAATACATCTGCACTTACCACTTTTAAATTTTTATCGTCATTCTTAATTTTATCAGCCGAACGAACGATTGCTGTTACTTGGTACCCTCTGCTCAGTAATTCCTTTACTAATTGTGACCCTATAAATCCTGAGGCACCTATTAATGCTACTTTTTTCATAATTTGTATACTAATATTAATAATTAATTCTTTGATAACTTATTTTCATATAATAAAAGAGATTTCCATATTTGTTTTCCCTAAAATTTCATGCTGAAATCTAGAAGGGTTACTCCTTCCAGTTTTTTAAATACTACCTCTTCAATAGTTTCATTCAATTCGCTAATGTTTTCATTAATTTTTTTTCCGACACAACATAAAGGATTGGGAGATGGTAAAAGTTTTCCTACTAGCGATTGATTGTAAACACTTAAATAAATTTCAGACAATGCAATTTTTTCAGGAGATTTTAATAATCTACTTCCCCCGTTCTTTCCTTCTTTTGTTTCTATAAAACCATGTTTTTGAAGGTTGGTTAATTCATTCCTGACTATAACAGGATTAAGATTTAAACTTCCTGCTATATAAGCTGACGGTAGCCATTGATCCAAATTTTTTGCCAAAAGAGTAAGTATATGCATGGAAACTGTAAAATGGCGATCATTCATTACTGTAATATTTTTAATTACAGTTCAAATATAAGCTTTTTTTATAAAATATTTACATATTTATTAAGTTATTTAATATTTATTAAAATAAATTAGTAAACTATTATTCTAATTATTTTGTATTGTCTCTATTTCAAAATGAATTAGTTTCCGATATATAACTTTTATTTACTAGTTATACAGAGCTTATAATAACAGACATTAAAAAAGGGATTCAAAGAAATGTTACAGTAATAAGATACAACAAAAAAAGAGCTATTAAAATAGCTCTTTCATAAGTATAAATATATTAGTAAATTCTATTTCTTAAGAAAACAGGTCTTTAAAACAATACTTGAACCGTCAATTTTACAATCTACTTCTTCCGGATTATCAGTTAATCGGATGCTTTTTACTTTAGTTCCTCTTTTAATTACCATAGAAGAACCTTTTACTTTAAGATCTTTAATGACTGTAACCGCATCTCCATCTTGAAGTTCAGCTCCGTTGCTATCTTTAACTATTGAATTTCCCGCCGATTCTTCTCCCGACCATTCATAAAAACAATCCGGGCATACGTAGGAAGTACCATCAAAATAAACATTTTCCATTGAACATTTTGGGCACTTTAAAACATCTGTCATTATTTTTTCTATTTAAAGATTACTAAATTTAATTGGGTTGCAAATATAACTTATTTAAACGCAGAGAACAAATATTCAATTTACTATTACATTTATATTATTCTTTTCTCTAATTATTTACAAAGTATTTTTTCATATTTTTAAAAACATTTGTATATAGGTTTCTTTATAACTATATAAATTATTCTTTAATTTATAAGATTCTTTTAGTCAAAATAAAAAAGTTTACCTTTGTTTTATTTCGACAAATTCATTTACCATGAAAGATAGAATTGTTGTAAAAATTGGAAGTCAGCTGTTAACCCGTAAGGATGAAACTCTTGACATTACCCAAATGTCTGATATCGTCGATCAGATTGCCGAACTACATAAAAATAATACGGAAATCATTCTGGTATCATCCGGAGCGGTAGCGTCCGGTAAAAATGAATTTAAAATCCATTCAAAACTTGACAGTATTTCAGCTCGCCAGTTATATTCTTCTGTTGGACAGGTAAAATTAATTCATAGATATTACGACCTATTTAATCAACACGGAATTCTATGCGGACAAATCTTAGCAACTAAAGAAGATTTTTCAACACGCAGGCATTATCTAAATCAAAGAAATTGCATGAATATTATGCTTGAAAATCATGTGATTCCAATTGTAAATGAAAACGATGCGATTTCCGTTAATGAACTAATGTTTACGGATAACGACGAATTATCAGGCTTGATAGCTGCTATGATGGATTGCAAAAAATTGATCATTTTAAGTAATATCGATGGAATTTACACCGGCGATCCTTCAGACCCTGAATCTAAGCTTATAAAAGAAATAGACAGTTCAAGAGATTCAGTTGAGGATTATATACAATCTAAGCGGTCGACTACCGGAAGGGGAGGAATGAAAACCAAATATAATATAGCTAGAAAAGTAGCAGAAGAAGGTATAGAAGTTATTATCGCCAATGGAAGAATAAAAAACATCATTTCCAGACTTGTAAATGGCGTTGACACACCTTCCACACGATTTATTCCCGCGTCTAAAGAAATTTCGGGCGTAAAAAAATGGATCGCCCATTCTGAAGGTTTCGCTAAAGGAGAAATACATATTAATGAAGGAGTAAGAAAAGCTTTATTAAATTTTAAAGCCGTCAGCATATTGCCTGTAGGCGTAACTCGGATAGTCGGAAATTTTGAAAGTGATGATATTGTTCGCATTATTGATCACACCGGTAAACAAATTGGAATAGGACGATCTTCCTATTCCAGCGAAAAAGCGAAAGAAATTTTAGGACAGGCCAACAACAAGCCGATCATACATTACGACTATTTATATATTGAAAAATAAATGATGTCTTCAATTCAACAAAATATTTTTACCTCATCCGTTAAAGCAGTAAATGAACTAAATTTAGTTGATATTGATAAAATCAACCAAGTTTTAGAAGTTCTTGCCAAAGAAACTGAAAATTCAATTCCCTATATTCTTTCTGAAAATAAGAAAGATATAGAAAGGATGTCTACTTCCGATCCGAAATTTGATCGGTTGCTTTTAACTGAAGAACGCATACAAGATATAGCAAAAGATATTCGCAAAGTTGCCTCTCTTCCCTCTCCTGTTGGAAAAATAATTTCAGAAAAAATTCTATCCAATGGTCTTAAGTTATCTAAAATTACAGTTCCTTTCGGAGTTATAGGAATTATTTATGAAGCCAGACCCAATGTAAGTTTCGATGTATTTTCTTTATGTTTAAAATCGGGTAATGTTTGTATTTTGAAAGGAGGCTCTGATGCTTTTTTTTCTAATATAGCGATTGTTTCGATTATTAAGAGAGTTTTACTACAGGAAGGATTGAGTCCCGATATTTGTAATTTATTGCCCGCTGATCGTTCTTCGACTTTACAATTATTGAACGCAAGTAATTATGTTGATCTTCTTATTCCGAGAGGAAGTAAAGAGCTTATTAATTTTGTTCGTGAAAATTCGAAAATCCCAGTAATCGAAACCGGTGCAGGAGTATGTCATACTTATTTCCACCGGGAAGGTAATTTAGAAATAGGAAAAGAGATCATCTTTAATGCTAAAACCCGAAAAGTTAGCGTTTGCAATTCGTTGGATTGCTTACTTATTGATAAAGAAAGAATACAGGACCTTCCCGAATTGTGTAAAAAATTAATTGAGAAAAAAGTAGTTATTTATGCGGATGAACCTGCATACGCTCAATTAGAAAACTCTTATCCATCCAATTTACTGCATAAAGCAACTTCCGCAAATTACGGAATGGAATTCTTGGATTATAAAATGTCTATAAAAACGGTAAATTCTATTAAGGAAGCAATTGAACATATAGCGAACTACGGATCCAAACATAGCGAAGCAATAATAAGCGATAATAAATCATGTATAAAAATTTTTGAAAAGCTGGTAGATGCCGCTTGTATTTATGTTAATACTTCTACTGCCTTCACAGATGGCGCACAATTCGGAATGGGTGCAGAAATAGGGATCAGCACGCAGAAAATGCATGCAAGAGGTCCTATGGCTTTGGATGAATTATGTTCTTATAAATGGATTGTAGAAGGTAACGGTCAAATAAGACCTTAGATAATTTAGATAGTAGCTATACTATTTTTATTTCTTAAATTAATAATCTTTTCGGTTTTTAAATTCAGTATAAAAATTGGAATTAAAAAAAGATAAATGATTTATCTTTAATATGTAAAAAATTTCATTAAATATAAATTTTGAAAATAATAAAAGGCAATGGATGAACTAAATTTTAATCAGTTTGTAAAATTTAAATCATCCATTACAAAATATATATTTAGTAGAATAAATTCTTAATCAAATATATCTTTCTGTAAATTATTTATTTTCCATCACCGTTTTTCAATCTCATCCTAAAATCTTCGAAGCATCCAAAACTATTTTAACTAAAAACAGTAACGAAACAATATAAACCGTTGGAGTAACCTCTTTTCTTCTGCCACCTAATACTTTCAATAAAGTAAAGCTTAGCATACCAAATACAATACCTTCGGCTATACTAAATGTAAAAGGCATAAAAATTATGGTTAAAAATGCGGGTAAACCTTCCGTAATATCATTAAAATTAATTTTTACAACAGAAGAAATCATAAAGAGACCGACAATAATTAATGCCGGAGCTGTGGCAGCCGCCGGAACTAATAAAAATATAGGTGCTAGAAATAAAGATAAAAAGAACATCAAAGCTGTACTAACCGCTGTAAGACCGGTTCGCCCTCCGGAGGCTACTCCGGAAGCACTTTCTACATATGAAGTAATCGTGCTGGTACCCAAGATCGCTCCAACCGTCGTTCCCAATGCATCAGACAATAATGCTTTTTTCATTTGAGGAAAATTTCCTTCTTCATCCGTGAATCCCAGTTTAGATACAACTCCTATTAATGTCCCAATCGTATCAAACAAATTAACAAATAGAAAAGTGAAAACTACAATCAACATATCCACTGAAAATATTTTGTCCCATCCTTCAGAAGAAAACATCGGTTCGACAGCTTTACCAAATATAGGTTCAATGGAAGGAGGCATGCTTACCAATGAACCAGGTAATTGTATGTCGCCCAACAAATAGCTGAATAAAGTGGAAACTACAATTCCCGCTAAGATAGATCCATTTATATTCCGCGAATGAAGTACAGCCGTAACCAACAATCCCGCAAAAGCAATCCATACCGAATGTTGTTTAAAATCACCTAAAGCAAGAAAAGTATTGGGATCAGAAACAATGATATTCGCTCCTTTTAGTCCTATTAAAGTAATAAATAATCCAATTCCGACAGGAATTGCCTCTTTCAGTACTCTGGGAATGCTTTTAACTATCATTTCCCTGACATTCAAAAAAGTAAGTATTATAAATATAAGCCCCTCTATAAAAACAGCTGTTAGAGCAAATTGCCAAGAATATCCAAGTCCTAAAACTACAGAAAAAGCAAAAAAGCTGTTCAGTCCCATTCCGGGTCCTTGTGCTATGGGCAATTTTGCCAATATTCCCATTAACAACGTCGCAAAAATAATAGCTAACGTAGTTCCTGTAAAAAGAGCTTCTCTATCCATTCCCGTTTCCGATAAAATACTAGGATTGACTATCAAAGCATAGGACATGGTTAAAAAAGTGATGATCCCGGCTACTAATTCTTTTTTAATAGTTGTACCATTTTCGGATAGCTTAAAATATCCGTCTAGAAAAGTTTTCATGTTATCAGTTTAGTTTAGTTTAGTAAAAAGCAAAAGTACTAACAAATAAGTAATATTGGTTAGTATTTTTGTGTGTAAAGGCTGCCTTACCACTCATTTAATCAATTGCATTTTTTATTTAATTAATTATCAGTTTATTAAAATCTAAAGTTAAAAGCTCTTCGGGTAAAATCGTATTGAAAAAGACTTGACCGGCTTCTTCTTTTAGTATGGATATATCGGTATAACGATTGGAAAAATGCCCTAATATTAACACTTTAACTTTTGCCATTTTTGCTATTTCTGCGGCTTGATATGCTGTGGTATGTCCTGTTTTAGAGGCTAATTCTCTTAATTCATCTAAAAAAGTAGCTTCATGGTATAAAACATCTACCCCTTTAATTAACGGGACTATATTGGGACTGAATTTAGTATCTGAACAAAAGGCATAGCTGTAAGAATGTTTAGGAGGAAGGGTAAGATACTCATTTTTTATGATATCTCCGGATTGAGTTATAAAATCTTTACCTAATTTCAAATTATGATAATCGCATACTTCAATTTCGGGATTGTATTTAATTACATCCATATTAAGCCTTCTCGGCTTTACTTTTTCTTTAAATAAAAACCCATTAGTGTAAATACGATGGTTTAATGGAATCGTCCAAACACACAATTTATTATCTTCATAAATTAATTCACTTTTTAAAGAAGTCAGTTCAATAAAGTTAATATCAAAATGATTACTACTCTCAGTTAATAGTAATTGAATTTCAATTAATTTTTTAATTCCTTTAGGCCCATAAATGGTTAAAGGTTCAGTTCTTCCCAATAAATGAAAGGAAGATATAAGCCCGATCAAACCAAAAACATGATCGCCATGCAGATGAGAAATAAATATAGTATTTATATGGGTAAATTTTACTCTTGCTTTTCTAAGTTGTACTTGAGTCCCTTCTCCACAATCTATTAGAAAATATTGGTTATTACATTCTAATAACTGTGATGTAGGATTGGTACGAACAGTCGGAACCGCTGAGTTATATCCTAAAATAGTAAGTTTCATAAATTTTAAGTTGTATTTTTGAGTTTTTACAAACTATTACCTTACTAATATTTTTCATAAAAATACATGATTTTTTTCATTTGATAAATAAAAAATTAATTTTTAAGCCACTTTTTTTTACGCTTTTTTTTCATTTTTAACGCATTTTTTAAGAAAAATAAGTGATTTTTTAATGAATTTTTTCTTAATTAAATTAGTGCAAAATACTAAATTTCAAACAATTACATTTTCAAAAAATGTTTTTTAAAGAAAAAAATTACAATTTATAACAATTCAAATATATTATTCATATATTACTGTCCTTAATAAAATAAAAACATTATGAAAATACTTAAAAGTCTTTACGTACAAGTAATAATTGCCATAATTATAGGTATTCTTATTGGATATTTTTTCCCAAGTGAAGATATTATAGTTAATGGGGTTAAACAACACAGTACGGGACTTGGTGAAATGCTAAAACCATTAGGAGACGGATTTATCAAGCTAATTAAAATGATCGTAGGACCTTTGATTTTCTGTACCATTGTGCTAGGTATTGCAGGAATGGAAGATACTAAAAAGGTTGGTAAGGTTGGTTTAACAGCTATTGTTTATTTTGAAATTATGACAACAATAGCTTTAATCATCGGCTTGGTTTTCGTTAATGTGCTAAAACCCGGAAACGGCATGCATGTAGATCCTTATGCATTGGATTCTTCATCTATGTCCCATTATATAGAAAAAAGCAAAGAAGATCACGGAATTATTACATTTATTTTGGATATGATTCCTGAAAATGTTATTGCTTCAATTGCTTCTAATAATTTACTTCAAGTATTAGTCTTTGCCATTCTTTTTGGTTTTGCCATGACGAAAATTGGACCTAAATCTTCAAAACCGGTTCTATCCGTAATGCAATCTTTCCTGGATGGACTTTTTGCTATTATAAAAATAATTATGTATCTGGCACCTTTAGGAGCCATGGGTGCTATGGGATATACTATTGGAGTTTACGGATTGAAAGCATTGAGTAATTTAGGAATGTTAATCTTATGCTTTTATCTAACGTGTATTGTTTTCATTTTTGGAGTTATCGGAGCAGTTCTTTATTACAATAAGGTCAACATATTCAAATTTATTAAATACATTAAAGAAGAACTTTTAATAGTGCTCGGCACCTCATCTTCAGAATCAGCATTACCGGGAATTATGAGCAAGATGGAGAAGATAGGATGTTCTAAGTCTGTCGTTGGTTTGGTAATACCAACCGGCTATTCTTTTAATCTCGACGGTACTTCCATTTATCTTACCATGGCTGCTGTTTTTATTTCTCAAGCTTTAGACATGCATTTGAATTTACAACAAGAAATTACGCTTCTTTTAGTATTGCTTTTAACCTCAAAAGGAGCAGCCGGGGTAACAGGAAGTGGTTTTATTACTCTTGCCGCTACCCTACCGGTAGTAGGACATGTACCGGTTGAAGCTGTGGCGTTAATATTCGGTATTGATAAATTCATGAGTGAAGCAAGAGCTTTAACTAATTTAATAGGTAATGCAGCAGCTACTATTGTTGTTGCCAGAAGGGAAAATGAATTTAATTACGATAAAGCTGAAAGCATATTAATATCCAATAAGTCTTAAGTGTGATTTTTAATTTATTTTTAAAAAATATAATTTGTTAAATAAATATTATCATTTTTTTGGTAAAATTATAAATTAAAAATAGATTTGTATAAAATATACTAGTTTTGAAAGTCCTGGTAGATAATTTACTAGGGCTTTCTTAGTAAATTTTCTATTTTTTACTTCGACTTATTTATAAATATTCTTTTTAACGCAGGCTTACGTAAATTTATGAACATATATTTTTTATTTTTGTAATACTATGGATTAGCATAATATTAAATTTTTTAAAAGAAATTTGAAATTTTAGATTAATAAAATTTATTATTAGAAAATATTGAAAATATAAAAGTTTTACTATGTTAGTTTTTATTTATATTTTAAATGTTAATCTTATGAAGTAATTTATTTCGATAAATAAATTATCTTCAAGCATTTAAAATAGAATACGAGCAACTTTTGAATTATAATTAAGCAATTAACCAATGAAAAAAATATATTTAGACAGTGCCGCTTCAACCATTATAGATGAAAGAGTTATTGAAGCAATGATTCAATCTATGAAAGAAGATTTTGGTAACCCTTCTGCTATACACAGCTTTGGGCAAGAAAGTAAGTCAAAAATAGAAATGGTCAGAAAAAATATAGCTCAATGGTTGCATGTAAATCCTAATGAAATCATTTTCACAAGCTGCGGTACTGAATCTAATAATTTAATTTTACGTTCTTGTATAGAAAACTTATCCATTAAACGAATCATTTCTTCTCCCTTAGAACATAAATCTGTTTTGGAAACCATCAGAGATCTAAAAGAAAAACATCCTGAAATTGAAGTTGTTTTTCTTCCTTTGAAGAATAAAAAAGGGGATTTGGATATTGCTTTTTTAGAAGATTTACTAGAAGAAAAAATTCCAACATTAGTTTCTTTAATGCATTCCAATAATGAAATTGGAAATTTAACGGATATTGATTGTATTGCTCAATTATGTAAAAAATATGGAGCTTTATTTCATTCTGATACCGTTCAAACTATGGCTCATTATCCTTTAGATTTCTCTAAAACACCCATTGATTTTGCTTCTTGCAGTGCCCATAAATTTCATGGTCCTAAAGGAATAGGAATGGCTTTTATAAGAAAATCAAGCGGTTTAAAAGGTATTATTACCGGAGGAACTCAGGAGCGTAATTTACGAGCAGGAACTGAAAATGTTTACGGGATTGTTGGCTTAGGTAAATCTTTTGATTTTGCTATGCAAGAATTAAAAGAAAGAAGAAGAATAATTGAAGATTTAAAACAATATACAATAGATCAATTGTCTAAAAATATACAAGGGGTTTTGTTTAATGGACATGGAACAGATTTTACTAAAAGTAACTATACTCTTTTAAGTATTTTGCTTCCTTTTCCCAATACTTTGGTTGGTTTTCAACTCGATATGAAGGGTATCGCCGTTTCTCAAGGAAGCGCCTGTGCTTCCGGTGCTTCCAAACCGTCAAAAACCATGTTGCAGCTTTATACCGAAGAAGAATTAAAAAATACAACGACGTTACGCATTTCATACAGCCATTATAATACAAAAGAAGAAATAGATGTTTTGATCAATTTTCTTTCTGAGATACAAAAGAATTTAACTAATACCATCCCCGCCGGAAATGGGTAACCACCGCACTTAAGTTAAAATTAAAGGTAAATCGAATATGGGATAAATAATTATTTTTTGCCGGTTCAAATCCCAACGTTGATTGAATGGGTAAATACAATTCTAAAAATTCAGGTATTATGTTCAATTTAACTCCTGAATCGTAGATAAAATGCGTAGATTTCTTTTTATTCGAATACAATCCCATATCTGCATATAAGTCAAAAGGCTTCCATAAATGTATTTCTCCATTTAATGAAGTAATCCATTTATTGGCTGATTTATCCAACATGGATTTAAACCCTCCTTCAGCCATTATATATTGTTGATAAAACAATCCACCGGTTGCAGATCTTCCTAAATAATCCATGTAATTAAAACTATAATCTGTGATATGATCTACTCCGAAATCGAAGTAAGTAGAATTGGAATGATTGTTAATAAAATATCCTCCAAAATAGCGTAAACTTATTTTTTTATTCGGCGCATATTCATGTCTAAAATATATTTCTGTACTTATTTTATTGAAAATATTAGAATGTTGAAAGTTAGTTTTACTATACCATTCATTGATTATTCTTTTATCTGAATGAGAATATGACAGATCCAGCAGATTATAATGGGAATAATCATTTTTTTCTAGTATTTTAAAAGGATCTTTTTCTCTTTCAACACTATTAAATGAAATTCCTATGGTTCTGTTAATATCTGATCTGGGTCTCTTTTTAAATATAAGATTTACATTTCCTGAATATTTTTTATAACTCAAATTCTTATCATAATGATAATAAGTATATCCTGTTCCCATAGACATTCTTCTAAATAAGCCTTCTTCCATATCGTAATTGTAATTTAAGGCACCTGATCCCGTTAAACTTTTGGTTCCAGTGGAATAAGTTGGAGAAAATGAATATTCGAAAGGTCTTGAAAATGGAGAGCTATTATAAAAACGTAATCCTAGTATAAATTTATCGTAATTGTTCCAGTTTATATTGGGTTCATAAAAAATTTGTGTATAATTATGATTATCAACGTCTGCATAGAATTTCATTTGCAATTTCTTTCTGTTCTTATAGATACCCTCTGTATTCAATAAATTATCATTATCGTTAATTTCCGGAAATAGGTAATTTTTATTTATAAGTAAACGATCATATTCTCCATTTTTAAATGAATATAAAGAATCTTTATTGGTTGAAAACACCCATTTCTGATTGATTATCTTCTTGTTTTTTTCTCCCGTGATTAATATTGGAATCGGTAAAGCAGTTTTATTAGTGATACGTACTTTTATAGTATCTTTTTCATACTTATCCTCATAAAATTTTTTAATCTTAAAATTAATACGATCATTGGTAACTATATAATTTTGAAAAAACCATGCTAAATTTTTTTGAGAGTTTGTTTCTAAAATCCTTTGAAAGTCTGATGAAGTAATTTCACGATCTTTTCCTTCTTCTATAAGCTTTTTAACTGAATTTTCGAAAAGATCCGCTCCCAAATAGGCGGATAGAAAATTAAAACTTAATCCCGATTTAAATCCACTAATTATATACTGGTTGATATTGCTCAATTCTAAAAAATCTTCACTTATCGGCTGATCATAATTTTGAGTTGCTATATATCTGTAACCTAATTTATATCGATCGGTTATAGGAACTTTAGATATGAAAAAATATTGTAACGGTTTAATTTTTATTATACTAAGTTCTTTAGGAAGATTACCTAATAATTTAGTGTCAGGATAATACTTCTTTAAATAATTTAATTGATAATAAGTTAGCAAACCGTTAGGTATCCAATGATATTTATTTTTATCCACTTGTATTACCTGATTGATAACTGAATAGGCTATTTGCTGAAACATTTTAAGATCAATTTTTACGTCATCAGGAAAAAGTTTCCATTCTTTTAAACCCAATAATTTAATATCATCAACTCCTATAAAATTGCGATCTTTTTTAATTTTAGAGCTAATTAATAATTTTGAGGGTAGTTTGCCTAATTTTTCATTTAAAAATAGTAATTCGCGTTTAATATTTTTATAATAAATTTCTTTAAATTTTTCATTAATGGAATATCCAATAACTACTTCGGTTTTCGATCCGTTTATAGTATAAATAAAAGAAATTGGTTTACTTTTAGTAAGGATTATAGTTACAGCATCACCGCATGTTCCCTGTAATTGATTTTCTCCTACTTTTGTAAGGTCTCCATCCATATATAAACCCATAGGATGGTAAAAGTTAATAGTATAATTGGTTTTTCTATAGGGATTAAACTCAGTATCGGTAAATGGCTCCAACTTGGGTTTTGAATTGATAAAATCTAGAGGCTGTATAAAAAAGTTTTTTAATACATAAGTACCTTTTGAGGAAAATCCATATCCGGTAATTTTATTGGAAGGTATTTTTATATTATAATTTAAATCCAAAGATATACTATCATTGGGTAATAAAGGAGAAAAAAGATTTACTTCGTAAAATTCAAAATCTCTAAGTAAAAAAACGGGTTGTCGTTTATTTATAAAGATGGTCAAATCATTAATTCGACCTCTATCCATATATTTTGAAAAATATAAAGTTTTATTTCTATCCTCTAATTTTCGTTTTCCTAATACCGTACTAGTATTAGAATAGGAATTAGCGGCTGCGTGTAAATATATTTTATCTAAAGTTATACCCGTATTATTATAAAAAACGATCTTTTGTTTTACGGATATATTTTTAGTTAGGCTGTCTAAGGTTGCTGATATAAGTATTTTGTCACTTTGTGAAAAGCACAATACAGGTAAAATTACTAAAATTATATTCGTTAAGATTCTTAGAATTTTCATAGTTAACAGCAAGAAGTCATAGGAGATGATTACTATTTAAACCTTATTTCAACGGCTCCAAAACGATATTTAATAATGTCTGCTTCAAAATATTCAATATCATCCATACTATTTAATATTTTATAAATTTCTTTTTTTAATACTCCTTTTCCTTTGCCATGTATTAGTATCAACTTCTTAACCTTATCTTTCTTGGCTGATTTTATTTCCTCCATAGCTTTATTAATTTGCTTTTCAAGCATTTGATGAGGCATCATGTTTTTAAAAGAATCAACAATATTTCCTATATGCAAATCAATAATTCTTTCTTGTATAGTTTCTTTTTTTACATTGTTGATATTTTTAGAAGTTACATCTTCTTTTTTAGCATTAAAATCGGTAACTTCAGTATACATGTTTGCATATTTATCATAGGCAATTAAGTTATTTAGTAAATGTGTAACTTCAAATCCATAAGAATCTAATAATACTGCTTTATTTCCTATAAAATTTTTTATAGTAAAAAATCCTTCTTCATCCAGTAGTTTAACTTTATCCCCGATCTTCATACAGATTGAATTAATAAAGAAGGCTATCTTGAGGATAGCCTTCTTTGTATTGTTTATATTATTTAATTTATTTTACATCATTTTCTGGGAACTCTATTGCTGGCTCCTCTTTTGGTTCTTTTAGAAGAAGATTCTTTACCTTTATGATCTTGAGCTACCCTAAATCCAACCCATACGGCAGACTCATTTTCAAGCATATATCTTCTTTGTCCCGGATCTAACCAATAAGCGGTATCATTCCAAGATCCTCCTTTAATAACCCTTAAATCATTACTGATTTGAGAAGTTCTTTGTTTGGAATCCTTATCTAAAACTACTCTTCCACTTTTATCTACGGTCCAGTTTCTAATAGGTGAATTGTAGTAATTAAAAGTACCGGTTGAATCAACGCGACCATCTCCTGATTCTAAAGATGATTGTAAATCTCCGTCTCTAAAGTTTCTTGCATCATCTACAATCTCTGTTTCAAATTTTCCGGATAAATTTCTATATAATTTTCTTCCATCTGCCAAAGTATCATATTGAATAGTACCGTCATCAACTTTTTTAAATCTTCCGGGATTTCCTTCTTCACTAATAAATTGTTGATAAACGTTTCCTCTATAATAGTTGAAATCATTAAAATCAGTATCTATTAACGGTCTATAAACGTCTTGTGTCCATTCAGCAACATTTCCATACATACCATACAATCCAAAAGGGTTGGATGGATATGCTCTAACATCGGAAGTAATTGCATTCCCATCATTAGCCCAACCTCCACTACCGGAATAATCTCCTTGTCCACCGGATTTAAAATTATCCAGGAATTGACCTCTATTTCTTCCTTTTTTAGCACGCATTCTATTGATCATTACGTCTTTACCTTCAATGATGTTATACTGTCTGTTATCTGCTTCAGCCAGTGCAGCATATTCCCATTCAGCTTCTGTAGGTAATCTGAATTTTTGTACTAAATTTCCTTGAGCACTTTTATTAACTGCTATAATTCTTTCATTTTTGCTGGTAATACCGCTTTGTTTAGCGATTTTATCTTGATTAACAATACCTTCTAATTCAGGATCATTGTATTTATATTTTTCAACATTAAATGAATTTGAACCCACATTATTGGCCGGATTACTATAAAAATCTTTTGGGATAATACCTTTATTCATTAATTCTCTTTCATTGGCCCTATCGGTCAACCAATCACAATATCTTTGTGCTTGTAACCAACTTACTCCAACTACCGGGTAGTTATCAAATTGAGGGGCTCTGAAATAATCTTCTGAATAAACATCGTTTCTGGACAATTTATTTTTCCAAACAAGAGTATCAGGAAGGGCTCCATAATAAATATCTTTATAATTCTCATCCGTTGGTGAATATACATACTTTAACCAAGTTACATATTCACGATATTCATAATTTGTTACTTCAGTTTCACCGATAAAAAAAGATCTTACTTGCATTCGGTTAGGGGTATTGTTCCAATCATGCATTACATCGTCTTTAACTAATCCCATAGTAAAAGCTCCTCCTTCCACGAATACCATTCCAACCCAACCTTTTTCAGTCTTTTTCTTTTTACTATAAAACCAGCCGTTTCTATCATTGGCCTTCCATCCGGTCAAACTTTTTGTATTTTTAGTTCCACCGCCAGGTTTAGTTCTCCCACCACCGCAACTAACTAATGCTAAGGAAATTGAAGAAACAACGGATAATAATAATATGAATTTCCCGATTCTCATTGTATTTATTTTCATAATTAAGATCATGCAAAAATAATATAATATTACTGAAAGAAAAATTTTTTCTACTTTATATTACATAACCTCAAATAACGTTAACTTATTTGTAGATATTGTATATTTAGTAAAATATTATTTCTACTTATTCGTTATTTAGAGGTAAATGAAAAGATTTTTATACATTTTTATAGCGTTTTTCATTCAAGTGTCCACATTTATCCCTGTGGCACAAACTATTACGATTAATTGGGACGGTATAAAGAATTTTTATTATTCCACTGAGCAAGTAAAAAAATATCCTTTCTTTACCAATGATAACTATTCCATTGATGAAGGAATACCTACTTTATATTATGCCGAGAAAACTGAATTTAATGGAGATGTATATCTAACCAATTTACAATGGCAACCTATTGAAAAATCGCAACTTGGCGATACGCCTTTGGACTTCATTCCCGATGATGATATTTTCAGCGCGTCAATTACTAAGTCACGAGATCAAAAATTTATATCCGTAACCATTAAAACATTAAAGAAAACAGGTAATACCATTTTTAAACTCGTGCGTTTTACTATTGAGAAAAAAAATTCGTATAGTAAAAATTTTTCATCTACAGATTCTTTTTTGAATGTTGAGAGTGTTCTAAAAAACGGATCATGGTATAAAATTAAAATAGCTAAAACAGGAATTTATAAAATTGATCGTAATTTATTACAATCTTTAGGAATAAATTGTAATTCTTTAGACCCCAAAACCATACGAATATTTGGCAATGGTGGAAAAATGCTTCCGGAACCAACCTCATCGTTCAGATACGATAACCTAAAAGAAAATGCCATTTTTGTCCGAGGAGAAAATGATGGAATTTTTGATTCAGATGATTATATATTATTTTATGGGCAAGGACCGGACTATTGGATAAGAAATTCAAAGGTTAGGCATAAAAAAAATATATATGAAGATTATGCATATTATTTTATTAACGTCAATCAAACTTCGGGAAAAAGAATTCAATCCAATCCATACAAGACACCGAACGCTAAAGTATATGTAGAGTACGATGATCATCAATTCTTTGAAGAAGATAGACTAAATTTAAATCAATTAGGTAAAATATGGGTGGATGAAAATTTAGGATTGAAAAATTATAAAGAAATCCTATTTCCGGTGCATGACTTAGTTCCGGGTTCAAGCATAACTTGGAAATATGCTTGGGTATCAAGAAACGGTATTAATGGAAAAATAAATGTGTCGTATAATGATAATCCAGTATTTTCATCGATTTTAAGACCATCCCCTAATGAAATTGATTTTGCAATTGGAAGCCAAACACAAACTATTACTCCAACTAATAATCAATTAAAATTTACTTTAGGATTTGATAATTCGGCCAATCCCTCGGCTGAATTTTATCCCGATTATTTTGAAGTCTTATATAAGCAAAAGCTTAAATTTAATGGTAGTCAAATGAATTTCAGAACATTTGATCCCATTGAAGATGGAAAAATATATGGATTTACTTTTGTTCCTTCTGAAGATTTTGAAGTTTGGGATGTTTCAGATGTTGTCAACGCAAAAAAACTGGAACGATCAGCAAATGCTTTTACGTATTCCTATCAATTGTTATCAACTAATTTTAAAAACGAAATGATCGCCTTTAAGCACTCAGCTGCCTACATTCCGGAAGTTGTTGGTAAAATTTCAAATCAGGCTTTACATTCCATATCCGATGTAGATTATATTGTCATAACTGTTCCTGAATTTGTTTCTCAGGCAAATCGCATTAAAAATTTACATCAATCTAAAAATCGATTAAAAGTAGAAGTAGTTACTGTAAATCAAATTTATAATGAATTTAGCTCCGGGGGACAAGATTTAACTGCAATAAGGGATTTTTTACGTTATTTATATAAGAAAGACAATGGAAAATTAAAATATGTGCTTCTACTGGGCTCTGCCTCGTATGATTATAAAAATAAAACCGGAACCGGACATAACTTAATTCCTACCTATCAAAGTTATAATAGCACCGGTCTTAATTACTCTTATGCAACAGATGATTTTATAACGATATTGGATGATGATGAAGCTAATTTAATAGGAGAAGATGCCAATCTTTCAGCTACTCAATTAGATATAGCAGTGGGAAGAATGATTGCAAAAAATCTATCCGAAGCAACAGCATGTGTAGATAAAAGTGTAAAATACGATAATGGAAAAGCTCCTCAAGGTACTCCTTTTGGAAATTGGAGATTAAACGCCTCTGTTATTGTAGACATTGACAGTGATAACAATTTCCATAAAAAAATTGAAGAAACTATTGCTCAAAATATTTTTGATAAATCATTGAAAGAATATACACTTAAAAAGTTATATATAGATTCTTATAATGCAGATTACACTACAGGTGGAGCCAGATTTCCACAGGTAAATGAAGCTATTAAAGCCGCTTTTAACAATGGTAATTTAGTAATAAATTATTTTGGACATGGCGGTACATTATCTCTTTCTCAATATAGGCTATTTTCAAAAGAAGATGTAAACAGCTTGTCTAATTTCAACAGAGATTTTTCTCGACTTCCTTTATTTATTACTATCTCATGCGATGTTTCCGTATGGGACAATCCTTCTTTAAATTCTTTAGGTGATTTATTATATCTCAAAAAAAATGGTGGAGCATATTCCATGATTACAACCAATAGGGCGCTATCAATCTATTATGGGTTGAATATGAATCCTATAATCATGAAAAACATATTCACAAAAAAAACTGAAATTAATCAATATATAGCTCTAGGTGAAGCGCTTCGACTTTCCAAAAAAGAAATCTTAAGTGGAGAAAGTCGAAAAATAAATTTGTTCGGAGATCCCGCGCAATCTTTGGTATACCCAAAACGTAAAATTAAGGTCACTAAAATAAACGGATTGGATGCAGACCATTTCTCGGGTGTTATAAAAGCCCTTGATTTCATTACCATTGAAGGCCAAGTACTAAATGAAAATGGAGATGTTGATCCCTCTTTTTCGGGAAATATCCAAACTGTTTTATATGATAAACCTGTGGATAAAAAAACTCTAAATAATTTTAATTATAATTCACTTAAACCACCTCTTGAATATAAAGAACAGGTTAATGCCATATATAAAGGAGGTTCACAAGTAAAAGATGGAAATTTTAAAATAGAATTTTACGTTCCTAAAGATATTAATTTTGATATCGGTGATGGCAAATTACTTTTATATGCCGATAATTCTGAAATTGACGCCCTATATTTTAAAAATGATTTAAAAATTGGAGATATAAATCCCAATGGAATAAATGATTCGGAAGGCCCAAAAATAGGTTTATACATGAATAATCTAAATTTTGCCAATGGAGGAATAACTGATCGCTCACCGTATCTTTTAGTCTGTGTTACGGATAGTACCGGTATTAATTCAACCGGTTTAGGAATTGGACATGATATCACGGGCGTGTTAAATAATAATGTAAATGGTACCATTATTCTAAATGATTTTTATACCGGAGGAGAATCTTCTCCTTGTCTAAATCCGAATTTAAAAGATTATCAAAAAGGAAAAGTTTGGTATCGATTAGATAATCTTGAAACAGGAAATCATTCAATTAAATTCAAAGTTTGGGATATTAATAATAATTCATCTTCTGCTACCTTAGATTTTTTAGTTGTTGATAACGGTGATCAGGGATTAATAATAAAAAAATTATTAAACTGGCCTAATCCATTTACAACTAAAACATTTTTTCATTTTGAACATAATTGTCCCGATATTCTTGATGTTCAAGTCCAAATTTTTACCGTATCCGGAAAATTAGTTAAAACTATTAACAAAACAGTTACTTCTCAGCCATTTAACGAAGGATACAGAACCGACAAATTCGGAATTGAATGGGACGGATTGGATGATTTTGGAGATAAAATCGGAAAAGGTGTGTATATTTATCGTGTAAAAATAAAAGGAACATCTGAATTTTGTAAGGGTTCAGTTTCTCAAGTGGAAAAATTGGTAATATTAAAATAAAATTTATTTTTGCATTAGAAAAACGCTATAATAAAAAAATTTATATCATTTTAACTCAAATAGTTCATGAAAAAAAGAATTTTAATTCTGACGTTGTTATTATTTAGCGCCTTTAAGGCTCAGAATAGAAATTACGCCATAGTCACCGGAGCACCCTTTTTAAGAATATCACCGGATGCTCGTTCTGGCGGTTTAGGTGATCAAGGGGTGGCAACTTCACCCGATGGGTTCTCCCAATTTTGGAACCCTTCAAAATATGTTTTTGGAACTAGTTATTCCGGAGTAGGTCTTTCATATACTCCCTATATGAATAAACTAACTAGCGATGTATTTTTATTAAACGGAACTTTTTATACATTCCTCGGTGAAGAAGAAAGAAGCACATTAGCCGCAAGTATTTATTATTTCAACATGGGTGAAATCCAACTTAACGAATTATTGGGAAATAACATTGTTGAAAAAGGTATTTCTAAACCCAATGAATTTGCATTAGATGTGTCTTATGGACTTAAATTAGCGGATGTATATTCCATGGCGGTTACCGCAAGGTACGTTCGTTCCGATTTATTTAACAATGTTGATAATTCATCTGCCCAAACAAAGGCTGCCAATACATTTGCAGTTGATGTAACCGGATATTTCCAATCTGAAAAAAGCAGTTCTTTCGGCAATTATGAAGGAAGATGGAGAGCTGGTTGGGGATTATTTAATATGGGACCTAAATTAGATTACTCTGACAGCAAAGAAAATTCCAGCTATTTGCCTACTAATTTAAGATTAGGTGTGGGTTATGACCTATATTTCGATGACGATAATAAATTGGGATTGACTTTTGAAGCTACAAAATTACTTGTTCCTGCACCCGAAGAAGTTAAAAATCCCGACGGTAGCATAACATATCAAGTTCCCGATAAAAGTTTTATTTCCGGAATGTTTAAATCATTTAGTAATAAAGATGTGGGCAAAGAAATTACGTACAGTATTGCTGGTGAATATACTTTCAATAACGCATTTGCTTTTCGTACCGGTTATTTCTACGAAAATCCTGACAAAGGAGGAAGACAATATGTAACACTGGGAGCAGGTCTTAAATATCAATCGTTCGGTATTGATTTTTCTTATCTGATTACAACTTCAAGTGTTAATAATGCTTTAGACAATACATTACGATTTGGATTGACGTGGGATTTTGGTGGTGATGCAACCAATGCTTACGACAATTATTAAAATTTCAACTAAAATATCTAACCTATAGTAAGAATCACTCTGTATAAAAGAGTGATTTTTTTTACATTTACCAAAATTATATAGTACGATGTTTACACCTGAAAAACTCAATGAATTAAAACAATTAATAAAAACAAAAAAAAATATACTCATTTTGGCTCATCAGAATCCAGATGGTGATGCCATTGGTTCTTCTTTAGGGTTATATCATTTTTTACGTACCCTTGGAGTTCAATCCACGATAATTGTACCGAATGAATTTCCTAAATTTTTAAAATGGTTGCCGGAAGCCAAAAATATAATTATAGGTGAATATCGGGTAAAATTCGTTGAAATAGCTTTTAGAAATGCAGATTTAATTTTCTGTCTTGATTTCAATACTTCTTCAAGGATTAATCAATTGGAAACAAAATTAAATGAATCAAGAGCCGTTAAAGTGTTGATTGATCATCATCAAAACCCGGATAATTTTGATTACATATATTCAGATACTTCTCAACCGGCTACTTGCCAAATGATTTATAAATTTATTGATGCCTTAGGTGAAGTATCAAAAATCGATGAAAAAATAGCAACTTGTCTATATACCGGAATTTTAACTGATACCGGAAGTTTTCGGTTTAGAAATACCACCGCTGAAACTCATAAAATTATATCCGTATTTTTGGAAAAAGGAGCTAAACCGGATCTTATAGCTTCCAATATTTTTGATTGTAATACACCGGAACGACTAAAACTTTTAGGCTGTGTTTTAGAATCCATTGAACTTATTCCTAATAAAAATACTGCAATATTGTATGTAACCAGAAACCAATTGTTAGAATTGGGTTATCAAAAAGGAGATACGGAAGGATTTGTTAATTACGGGCTTTCCATTGTAGGCATTAAGTTTGTTGCATTTTTTATGGAAGATCTGCAAAATGATTTTGTTAAGATTTCTTTCCGTTCCAAAGGTAATTTTGACGTTAACGCGTTTTCTCGAAGCTATTTTAATGGCGGTGGACATATTAATGCTGCCGGTGGCAGAAGTGATCTTTCTTTAAAAGATTCTATTTCAAGATTTAAAAATATAATTGAAAACGAAATCCATGAAATTTCTTAACATTGCAATTATATATTCATTTTGTATAGGCATTTTATTCTCGTGTCAGAAAAAAGAAATTTTCCTTCCGGTTACTAATTCAAAATCTGCATACGGCAAAAAATTATTAGAAAACTCTAAAGCTAGAGAAGATAAGGAAAGGGATTTCTTGCAAAACTGGATTAGTAAACGAGAGGATTCTTTACATGTAAAATTTGTGCCTACTTCTTCGGGTATTTGGATTCGATTTATTTCACATAAAAAATCTCCACAACCTAAAAATAATAGTTGGATTAAATATTCTGCTGAAATAAAAACACTTTCAGGAGATGTAATTTATTCTTTTGATGAGTTTGGTGAAAAGCAGGGAGTTTTAGGAAAATTTAAAGAGATAAGAGGAATTGAGTCAGCATTGTTCATGATGGAAAAAGGAGATATAGCTGAAATAGTCCTCCCTTCCTTCACTGCCTATGGTTTATATGGTGATGAAAATAAAATTGGATCGAATGTTCCCCTCTTAGTAACCCTGACTTTAATCGACATTAAACCTTTATCGAAATTATCGAAATGATTATCTTATAAAATTTGGGCGGTTACACTTATTTTAAAAATTAATTATATAAATCTTTAAAATAGTTTTGTGTATTTTTTTTATCCAAAGTTAATCTAGCCTTAAGTTCATCTAATGAAGAAAATTTGATCTCATCACGAGCTCTATCATAGAAATAAATTTCAATTTCTTTTCCATATAAATCCCTATCAAATTCAAGTATATGAACTTCAATTTGTTTTTGTAAACCTTGTATGGTAGGACGCATTCCTATGTTCATCATCCCGTAAAAAAATTCATCTTTAATCTTAACTTTCACATAATATACCCCATTTTTTGGACATATCTTGTGTGGATCAAATTCAATATTTGCAGTAGGAAAACCGATGGTTCTTCCTATCTTATCACCGGTAACCACTTTGCCCTTCATGAAAAAATTATATCCTAAATACTCGTTTGCTTTACCTATTTTACCTTCGCTAATTTTATTTCTAATTTTAGTGGAACTGATTACAGAAGTATATCCACTTACTGAAGGAAGTTTGTAAAGAGTAAATCCAAATTGTTCGGAATATGCTTGCAAGCGTTCGTAATTTCCATCCCGATTATTTCCAAATTGATGATCATAACCAATAACTAATGAATGTATGTGTAATTGGGATACTAATAGATCTCTAACAAATTCTAAGGCACTTAACCGGCTAAACTCTTTCGTAAATTCTTGTACAAATAAATGCTGCACATTAAATTTTTCCAAAAGTTGTATTTTTTCATTTAAAGTAGTTAAAAGTTTAAGTTCAGTCGTGGGTTGTAAAACGAATCGGGGGTGTGGATTGAATGTCATAACTGCTGTTTCAGCTCCCTCTTTATTTGCAATATCATGCAAATAGTTTAAAACAAACTGATGGCCCAAATGCACTCCATCGAACATACCTAAAGTTAGTATAATTTTATTTTCTTTAGCTACTCTGAAATTTTTAGTATGAATATTCACCGATAATGAAAACAAATTGTCTGCAAAAATATGATATTTTTTTGGTTTTTTTTCAACGCCTATAAGCTTTAAAATAGTATATTTGTAATTCCACAAAGGAAATGTAATTATTTGAATTTTAAATTATATGGTAACGGAAAATAAAGGTAAAATATCTCAGGTAATAGGTCCGGTTATAGACGTTGTTTTTGATGATGTAGAACAACTTCCCAATATATATGATGCTTTAGAAGTTATTAAAGACAACGACGAACCCAATTTAGTACTGGAAGTTGAGCAACATATAGGTCAAGATACAGTTAGATGTATCGCTATGGATGCTACTGATGGCTTATATCGAGGTCAGGAAGTTATAGCAACCAATAAACCTATAACGGTTCCTATCGGTGAAGAAATTAACGGACGTTTATTCAACGTTATCGGAAAAGCTATTGATGGTATCGGTGATGTACCCAAAACCCATGAATTACCTATACACAGGCCTTCTCCGAATTTTGAAGATATTTCTACTTCTGCAGAAGTTTTATATACCGGTATTAAAGTTATCGATCTAATTGAGCCTTATTCCAAAGGAGGTAAAATTGGACTTTTCGGAGGTGCGGGAGTTGGTAAAACCGTATTGATTCAAGAATTGATTAACAATATTGCTAAAGGACACGGTGGGTTATCTGTATTTGCCGGTGTTGGAGAACGAACTCGTGAAGGTAATGACCTATTACGGGAAATGTTGGAATCTAAAATTATCTCGTATGGAGATGAATTTATGAAATCCATGGAAGAAGGCGGATGGGACCTTTCAAAAGTTGATTTTGAAGCTTTAAAATCATCGAAAGTTGCCTTTGTTTTTGGCCAAATGAATGAACCTCCCGGTGCTCGTGCCAGAGTGGCTCTATCCGGTTTAACCTTAGCTGAATATTATAGAGACGGATTAGGAGCCGGAAAAGGTCGGGACGTATTGTTTTTTATAGATAATATTTTCCGTTTTACTCAAGCCGGATCGGAAGTTTCTGCTTTATTAGGACGTATGCCTTCTGCGGTAGGATATCAACCTACCTTAGCCAGTGAAATGGGTGCACTTCAAGAAAGAATTACCTCAACCAAAAACGGTTCTATTACATCTGTTCAGGCGGTTTATGTTCCGGCAGACGATTTAACTGACCCTGCCCCTGCAACTACATTTGCTTATTTGGACGCTACTACTGTATTAGACAGGAAAATTGCTTCATTGGGTATCTATCCGGCCGTAGATCCACTACAATCTACTTCGCGAATTCTTTCTCCTGAAATTTTAGGAAATGATCACTATGAATGTGCTCAAAATGTTAAGGAAATCCTTCAAAGATATAAAGCTTTACAAGATATTATTGCCATCTTAGGTATGGAAGAATTGAGTGAAGAAGATAAATTAGTGGTTTATCGAGCTAGAAAAGTACAAAGATTCCTTTCACAACCTTTCCATGTTGCTGAACAGTTTACGGGAACTCCCGGTGCATTAGTGGATATTAAAGACACGATTAAAGGGTTTAATATGATTCTTAATGGAGAATTGGATCAATATCCGGAAGCTGCCTTTAACTTGAAGGGAACTATCGAAGAAGTTATTGAACATGGCGAAAGACTATTAGCAGAACTAAAAAAATAATTTGTTGAATAATTTTAAATCTTGATGAAAATACAAATACTTACTCCGGAAGAGGTTATTTTTGACGGTGAAGTTTCATCTATAACAGTTCCCGGTTCATTGGGTGAATTTCAAATGTTGGAAAACCATGCTTCTATTGTTTCTACTCTTGAACCCGGAATCATTAAGCTTGAAAATGTAAGTTCTTCTTCCAACGCTACTAAATTAAAGAATGATGGCAAATACCAAACATTCACTATTAAGAGCGGATTATTAGAATTTAATAATAATAAAGGTATAATACTTTGTGATTAAAATATTTATACAATAATATTATAATAACATAAAAAAGGATTGAATAACAATCCTTTTTTTATTATATATAATTTACATTTAGAGTATCTAGTTAAGATATTTATAATAGGTTAATCATATAGCATGAAATTCCGTTTATAGTTATATTTTAAAATTCAAATAGGTGATAGGTTTACCTTCTTTTAAAAACATATTCTCATAAAAAGTTTTTATTTCTCTTACGTAAGAAGGTAATTCGTATTCCGGCGCTCCATAAATATCATGGTGAGAAGATAACACGGTATATCCCAAACCATGTATTAATCCGTTGGCATAACCATGTAAAAATTCACTATCCGTTTTTAAATGGATACTACCTCCTTCTTTCATAATTCTTTTATATTTTTCAAGAAAAATAGAATTTATTAATCGGTGCTTTGTCCTTTTATATTTAATTTGTGGATCCGGAAATGTTATCCAAATTTCATCTACTTCTCCGGGAGAAAATACATGTTCAATTAATTCAATTTGAGTGCGCAAAAAACCAACATTTTTTATTTGTTGTTCTATGGCTGTTTTTGCTCCTCTCCAAAAACGTGCTCCTTTAATATCTATTCCTAAAAAGTTTTTATCAGGAAAATGTTGCGCTAAACCAACGGAATATTCGCCCTTTCCACAACCCAATTCAATGATTATGGGATTATCATTTTTAAAAAATTCTTCTTTCCATTTACCTTTATAAAGAAAATTAGAAAGTATTTCATCTCTCGTAGGCTGTATTACATTATTAAAAGTCTTGTTTTCAGCAAATTTACGAAGTTTATCCTTGCCCATAATTTAGTATTGAATGTACAAAAATAACTATATTCGTACACATTTCAAATTTCTTTATTGTTAGCTAGTTTCATAATGTGACAATAAATGAATACCCCTAAATATAATTAAGATCTGCTAACTAAAAACGTTTCCTTTTAAATCTTCTTAAATTTCTTTAAAATTCATTAAAATATTAAAATTAAAGTTTCAATTATTATCGTATTTATTAATTCATTCATAAAAAATTTCATATACTTAAAATTAATTTAATATTTTTATGGATTAAACACTATTATCAATGAAACTTTCTCAACCAAAACTTACTCCTAAAATACTTTGGCTTATGGCTATTAGTTCAGGACTAGTAGTAGCAAATAACTATTATAACCAACCATTATTGGGTTTAATGGCCAAAGATTTTAATGTCAGTGAATCAAAAATAAGCGGTATAACCATGTTTACGCAGATCGGCTACGCTTGTGGACTATTTTTTCTGATTCCTTTAGGTGACATGTTTCGTAGAAAAAAAATTATTCTTATTGATTTTATATTCATTATTAGTAGTTTATTAGCTATGGCTGTCAGTCCTTCCATAGAATTATTATTTCCTATAAGTTTTATAATAGGTTTTACCTCAGTTATTCCTCAATTGTTTATACCCATGGCTGCAACTTTGGCAGCTCCGGAAGATAAACCTAAAGCCGTAGGATTTGTGATGAGCGGATTACTCATCGGTATATTGGGATCTAGAGTTTTAAGTGGATATATCGGCGATATTTTAGGATGGAGAGAAATGTTTTATATCGCAGCTATATTAATGGGTGTTGTGTATCTTTTGATATATTTTAATTTACCGGAAATCTATCCGAATTTTAAAGGAAATTATAAAAAGTTAATGCTTTCACTCGTTGAACTTTTTAAAACAGATTCATCATTACGCTCTACCGCTTTACGAGGAGGACTTAGTTTTGCTTCTTTAAGTGCTTTTTGGACTCCTTTGGTTTTCCATCTTGAAGAAAATTTTCATTTAAGCGACGGAACAGCAAGTAATATAGCCGGAAAATTTGGCTTAGTAGGTGCATTTGGAGCTCTGGCTGCTGCCCTCATGGGAAAAGTTATATCTAAATTCAATAAAAATACAATACTTGTTTTTACTGCATTATTGATTTTACTTTCATGGATTATATTCTACTATGGAGGTTATTCTTATTTGGGTTTAACTATTGGGATCATATTAATTGATATTGGGGTGCAATCTACCCAAATTACTAATCAATCTATTATTTTTTCAAATCACCCGGAAGCAGGTAATCGTGTAAATACTATTTATATGACCAGTTATTTTATCGGTGGATCACTGGGAACCTTTATTTCCGCCTATGCTTTTGAAATTTATAATTGGACCGGTGTGATTAGTGTGGGTAGTTTTTTCGCTATAATAATGTTAATATTCCATTTACTTTCAATAAAACGATAATGTATTGTTAGTTTATTTCTTTTGTAATAAAGATAGTATAAAATAAACAAGTAATATTTAATTCATTAAACCGGTGGTAACTGACTTTATTTCATAAAAAAAAACTCCTATTTTCTAGGAGTTTTAATTTTTTTTTTAACAGCAGCTAAATTATTTGGATTGTGGAATATAAATTTGAAATCCTAAACCAAAACCTAAACCACTTTGTTTGTTTCCGTTGTTAATATTTTGAATTGCAGCTGCATAGTTATATCCGATTGTACCTTCTAACGCTACAGAACGGGTAATAAAATGAGCGTAACCCACATTTACACCAAAGGCAAATCCACTGTCTGAGCTTCCGTTAACTGCTGCTCCTTTGAATCCAACATCACCTTCAGCAAAAAATCTTCCGGTTTCTTTAGCACCTTCAGGGAAGTAATACCTTACGAAGGGCATAACCCCATAGTTCCAAATAGGTTTTTCATCATCTTGAAATACTGCCCCGAAATCTATAGCTGCACCAACGGCTATTCCATGAGAAAGAAAATACCCAACTCTAGGAGTTAAATTAAATGAAAATCCTTTGTTTTCGAAATCATAGCCGAGATTTGTAATACCTGCTCCGGTCAACCAGCTTCCTTTTTGAATTGGTGTAGAACCTACGTTAGCCGAAGTTTGTGGTGTAGTTACAATCTGTGCATTTGATATTGCTATACTACCTAAAAAAATAGTAAACAATAAAAGTACTTTTTTCATAATTATTATATTATTTTTATACACCATAGTAAACGACAAAACCTATGCCAAAATTTTAACAAAATATTATATTTTTTTTAATTAGAATAATTTGGTGCTTCTTGAGTAATTATAACATCGTGAGGATGACTTTCTTTTAGTCCTGCTGAAGAAATTTTAACCATTTTACTTTCTTTTTGCAATTTTACTATATCTTCTGTACCGCAATAGCCCATACCTGCACGAATTCCTCCACATAATTGATAAACCACATCGGATAATTTTCCTTTATAAGGAACTCTCCCTTCAATTCCTTCCGGTACTAATTTTTTTGTTCCTGACTGGAAGTAACGATCTTTGCTTCCTCTTTTCATGGCAGAAATTGAACCCATACCTTGATAACTTTTGAACTTTCTTCCTTGAAAAATAATTTCATCTCCTGGTGCTTCATCAGTTCCGGCAAATAAAGATCCCAACATGACACAGGATGCACCGCTGGAAATAGCTTTAACTATATCACCCGAAAGTTTAATTCCTCCATCTGCAATTACCGGTATATGATGCTGATTGGCATATTCATAGACATTATATATGGCAGATAATTGTGGCACACCCACTCCCGCTACTACTCTAGTGGTACATATAGATCCGGGACCTACACCCACTTTTAATGAATTGGCTCCGGCTTCTATTAAATCTTTTGCCGCTTGTGCGGTAACTATGTTTCCACCAACAATATCTAAATCAGGAAAAGAAGCTCTGATTTCTCTGATTTTATTTAATACATTGATTGAATGTCCATGAGCGGAATCTACCGCAATTATGTCCACTCCGGCTTTAACTAATGCTTCGACTCTTTCTAAGGTGTCATCTCCTACTCCTACCCCTGCTCCCACTCTAAGTCTTCCTTCAGAATCTTTACATGAATTGGGATATTCCAACAAATTATCAATATCTTTTATGGTAATCAACCCTATTAATTTGTTGTGATCATCTATAATAGGTAGCTTTTCAATCCTATTATTTAATAATATTTGCTTGGCTTGTTCCAAAGAAGTATTTTTTGAAGAAGTAATAATATGTTCTTTGGACATGACATCTTCTACTTTCTGATTTAAATCCGATTGATATTTAATATCTCTATTGGTAATTATTCCGACTAAGGTATCATCTTCTTCTATTACCGGCAAACCGGATATTTTATATTCTCTCATTAACATAAGCGCATCCTGTAAGGTATGGTTTCGACTTAAGGTAATGGGATTGGAGATCATGCCGTTTTCTGACCTCTTTACTTTGTTAACTTCAACAGCCTGTTGATCTATCGGCATATTTTTGTGAATAAATCCAAGACCTCCTTCTCTGGCAAGAGCAATGGCTAAACCTGATTCAGTTACAGTGTCCATAGCTGCTGAAACTATTGGAATGTTTAATTGAATTCTTTTAGTTAACTGGGTTTTTAAATTTACTTGAGAAGGTAGAATCTCTGAATAAGAAGGAATAAGCAAAACATCATCAAATGTGATAGCTTCTTCTACAATTTTAGAACTAAGCGACATATTGTTTTTTGCCAAGCAAATATATAATTTTTTTTCTAAAAAAATAATTTAATTTTTTTAAAAAAGTATATAATCAAAATAATACATGATAAAATAATACGTAATTTTTTATAAAAAGACTAATTATTTATAAAAATAAATTAAATTGATATAGATATTTTGGATTTATTTTTATTAAAATTATAAATATTTTTTTCTACAATTTAAATTAATTCTTACTACAATTTTTTACATTGTGAATTTCTTACGCTTGATTTTTATCCACATTTCTTTTTTGATATTCTGCTTTCAGTTTATAATTAAATCTCGCTTTAAATTTTTGGATTTTAGGTGCAATCGTATAGCTGCAATAAGGTTGATTAGGATTTTGTTCGTAATATCTTTGGTGATAATCTTCAGCCGGATAAAATTCTTTAAAAGGTACTATTTCTGTCACATATTTACCTTTCCATAAGTCAGAAGATTCTGATTTTTTTAAAGATTCTTGAGCAAGAATTTTTTGTTCTTCGTTTCTATAAAAGATAACAGATCTATATTGAGTGCCAATATCATTTCCTTGTCTGTTTAATTGAGTCGGATCATGTAAAAACCAAAAAACATCTAATATTTCTGAAAAAGAAATTTCTTCAGGATCGTATTCAATTTCAATTACTTCCGCATGTCCCGTAGTGCCCGTACAAACATCTTTATAATTAGCATTTTCTTTTTTTCCTCCGGAATATCCTGCCGTAACCTTAGTAATACCGTTTAACATTTCAAAACAAGGACTTAAACACCAAAAACATCCTCCTCCTAATGTAATTTTCTCTAATTTTTTTCTCATTATATCCGTTTTCTTTTCTTGTGATTGATTGGTCTGACAACTAAACAAAAGTAAATTAATAGCATTAAAAAAAATAAATAATTGCTTTTTTATATTATTTGTTAGAACTAGTTGCATATTTATAAAACAGTTATAAAAATTTAAGTATTTAATATTATTCTTTATTAAACAAAAACTGTACTAAAATTTATTTTTTTTTAAATATTTTAGACAAACAAAAGGATTTATTTATATTTTTTTTTTGAATAAATAAATTATTCCATAAAAAAAATATTTATTTTGTTTAGGAAATCATTCTAAATTATGTTATAAGAAAGTATGATTAAGGTAATTAATTTGCTAACTTTGCATATTACCTATTCTATAACATGAGTACAGATACTGCAAATAAAAATTTTGAAATTGTTAAAGATGTTTTTATAAAATATTTAGAAGATCGAGGACATAGAAAAACTCCTGAAAGATTTGCTATCGTTGAGGAGATCTATTCAACAGATGAACATTTCAATATCGATTGGCTGTATATGAGAATGAAAGAAAAAAATTATAGAGTGAGTAGAGCCACTATTTATAATACCATTGAAATTCTTTTAGATGCCAAGTTAGTCCGAAAACATCAATTTGGAGAAGGACTTCAAGCTTTATATGAAAAATCATATTTTGCTAAGCAACATGATCATATTTTAATGATCGATTCGGGAGAAGTTATTGAATTTTGTGATCCTAGACTTCAAACAATTAAAGATTCTTTAGAAAAAATATTTAATATTGAAATCGAAAGTCATTCTTTATATTTTTATGCAAAAAAGAAAAGCAAGTAAATGAATTTAAAAATTATATTTTTTATTTTCTTCATATTCACAGGTGTATTTTTATTTTCTCAAGTTACCCCTCCGGCTCCTTCCAAAAAGGATAATCCCAAACCCATAAATCTTATCAATGCCGACATGGAAGAGGTGAATGAACATGTATTTAACGGAAATATTGTTTATTCAGGACATGTCATAGCAGAACACGAAACTTCTCATTTAGAAGCTGATTCAATCATTTATTTTAGCGATAAAAATTTTATTGAAGCAAGAGGAAATGTTTTTTTTAGGGATAAACAATCTACCTTGAATTGTAAAAAATTGACTTATAATGGAATAACCAGAAATGCCATCGCCTATCATAACGTAAAATTAGTTACCCCCGATCAAACGGTTGAAACCGAGGAAATGATCTATGATGCCAATCGGGATGTTGCCTATTTTGACAATTGGGGAACAGTTTATAAAGGCGAAAATATAACTCATACAAAAGTTGGAAAATATTTTGTTAAAGATAATCGAATTGAACTAGGGGATAATTCTACGTTAGAATCTCCGGAATATATATTAGAAGGATCTGATATTAAATACGATGCTAAAAATGAAATTGCAACATTTACTAAATTTACCCGCATAACCAATAAAAAAGATCCTACGGTTTACGTAACGGGAAGTACGGGTTCTTACAATACCAAAACCAAACAATCCGATTTAAAAAATGACGGAAAGGTTTATTACCAAGGGAAAATATTATCCGGCAATGATTTATTTTTTGATGAAATAAAAGGATTTGGTAGAGGAATTAAAAACGTTAAACTGGAAGAACCTAAAGAAAAAAGATTTTTAATCGGTGAATATGCTGAAGTATACCAATTTAAGGATTCTGCAATGATTACAGGAAGGCCTTATATGGTAAAAGCATTTACTAAAGATTCTTTATACATTCATTCCGATACCTTGATTGCCATTCAAGGAAAAGATAAAAAATCTACCATTCGTGGGTATCATAACGGAAGGCTATTCAAATCGAATGTTTCCGGAAAAAGTGATTCTCTGGTGTATCAAGAAACAATTGGAAGAATTGATTTTTATAAAAAACCCATATTTTGGTCAACAGGAGGAAGACAATTAACCGCAGATACTCTTTCTGCGTATTTAAATAGTTCCAGTCAAGCCATAGATTCCATTTATGGCAGATCCCATGCTTTTGTAATTAGCAAAGTAGATTCATTAAGTCCTAAATTGGAATTCAATCAAGCAAAAGGAAGAATGCTTCATGCCTATTTTCAAAATGAAGAGCTTCATTTAGTAGATTTAAAAGGTAATGCCGAATCCATCACTTATGTAGAAGAAGAATCTAAAACGAAAGGTAAACAACGGACGGGAATCAGCATATCTGTATGTGGAATTTTACAAGGTGAGTTTGTTGAACGCAAAATGGATATTGTTTCTTGTCAGCTCAGTGCAGAATCAAAATTATACCCTGAAAGTAAGCTTCCCGAGCAAAACAGATATTTACCTGAATTTGAATGGAGAGATGACGAAAGATTAAAAAAATGGCAAGATATATTTCCGGATGTCTTTCCCTATAATAAAACGAGCCTAGAAAAACCATTCAGCAACTATTGGAAGAAGAGAAAAAACAAAATGCAAAAGTCAGCAATCGATAATTATCAGATACCTATATAAATATCTATATTTGCATCTTACATTAATATAAATTAGTATGGAAAGAGAAATAATTCGATGCGAATGGGTAGGTTCTGATGACATATACAAAAAATACCATGATGAGGAATGGGGCAAACCGGTATATGATGACCGATTACTATTTGAATTTCTTTTACTTGAAGGATTTCAAGCCGGTCTTAGTTGGATTACGGTATTAAAAAAAAGAGAGAGTATTCGTGAAGCTTTTGACCATTTTGATTATAAAAAAATTTCACAATATACTCAAGAAAAAATGGATCGTTTACTTCTCAATGAAGGTATTATTAGAAATAAATTGAAAATTAAAGCTGCCACAACCAACGCACAAAAATTTATGGACGTGCAAAATGAATTCGGAAGTTTTAGCAATTATTTATGGAACTTTGTCAACCACACACCTATTTGCAACCACTGGGAGACCATTAAACAAGTTCCCGCTTCAACTCAACTTTCCGATAGTATTTCAAAAGATTTAAAAAAGCGTGGATTTAAATTTGTGGGTACAACTATTATTTATGCATTTTTACAGGCAGTTGGAGTAGTTAATGATCATACTCTTACTTGCTCATTTCATCCTGTTAATCATTATTGATTGTAAATATGTTTTTTTCAATTTACTTTTATATTTAATAACTAATAATAAAAAATCTCTCTTAGGACTCATTGTACTATTCAGTAAAAAACACAGAATTAAAAAAAATTGTATAATTATTGAAAGATACCTGTTATGTTAAATCACATTATGCTGTAATTACACAAACCTTTTAAAATTTAATAGTATTACACATTATTAAAAAACAATACATTTGATAAATAAATCGAGTTTAAAGCAGATTAATTTTATATGTTAGAAAAAAAAGAAGCATTATATGAAAAAGCTATTCTAATCGGATTGATTACTCAAATCCAAGATGAAGAAAAGTTAAATGAATACATGGATGAATTGGAGTTTTTGGCAAATACAGCCGGAGCTGTAGTTTACAAAAGATTTACGCAAAAGCTGGATCAGCCACACTCTAGAACGTTTGTAGGAAAAGGAAAGTTGGAAGAAATTAATAGTTATGCTAAAGAACATGAAATCGATACAATTATTTTCGATGATGAATTGACTCCTTCTCAACTTAAAAATATAGAAAAAGAATTAGACAGGAAAATTATTGACCGTACGAATCTTATATTAGATATTTTTGCTCAACGAGCAGAAACATCCTATGCCAGAACACAAGTGGAACTTGCTCAATATGAATACCTTCTTCCTCGCTTAACTCGTATGTGGACTCACCTGGAACGTCAAAAAGGAGGTATTGGATTGAGAGGACCGGGAGAAACTGAAATTGAAACCGACCGACGTATTATCAGAGACAGAATATCCTTGCTTAAAGAAAAATTAAAATCGATTGATAAGCAAATGTCAACTCAACGAAACAATCGAGGAAAATTAGTTAGAGTAGCTTTGGTTGGATATACTAATGTAGGAAAATCTACCTTAATGAATGTGTTGAGTAAATCTGAAGTTTTTGCCGAAAATAAATTATTTGCAACACTAGACACAACTGTACGAAAAGTAGTAATAGGTAATCTTCCTTTTTTACTAACCGATACAGTCGGCTTTATAAGAAAATTACCTACTCAGCTGGTAGAGTCGTTTAAATCAACGTTAGATGAAGTAAGAGAGGCTGATCTCTTGATCCATGTAGTTGATATTTCTCATCCCAGCTATGAAGATCATATTAATTCCGTAAATACCATATTGGCTGAAATAGGTTCTGCAGATAAACCAACAATAATGGTATTTAATAAAATTGATAATTTTTCTTATGAAAGAAAAGATGAAGATGATCTAACACCGGTTACCAAAAGAAATTATTCGTTAGACGATTGGAAAAAAACATGGATGGCTAAATCCAAATATCCTAGTGTTTTTATTTCTGCTTTAACTAAAGAAAATTATGAAGAATTGAAGAAAATTATTTATAATCAAGTTAAAGATATCCATACCCAACGATTTCCTTATAATGATTTCCTCTTTGAATATTACGATCAAGAAGGAAAAGAAATATAATTTAAAATGCAAAAGGGCTTAATAATAAGCCCTTTTTGTTTTATATTTTTTATTAAAAAAAATTATTTTGCTCGGTTACAATAAATTCTCCAATTAACTAATAAGGCGGAAGGAAAATTCCTTTTAATTCTTTTTAAATCAGATTTTGCTGATTCTCTCTTAAAATAATCTCCGGCCAAAAGTCTCCAATCAGGACGTAAATAACTTTTTTCAACCCGTAACTCAGGGAATAACTTTCTAAATTCTGTAGTCAACGTATTAATTTCCTTCTCTGTTTTAGCTTCTCCAACTTTGATCATAAAACCGGGTATATCGTTACGTCTGCCACAAATGTTTTCAGGAGAAACAGGCCTATTCACCGGTTTTTTATCGGTGGAAGAAATAGGTTTAGATTCTCGCGTGGTGTCTCCAAATTTTTTGCATAATTCATCTTCACTAACCATTTTCAATATTTCTTCATCAGCATTAATAATCAGCTTTCCCCCGGTAGCTGAATCTACTTTAGTAATGATTTGCTGGGCTTTAAAAGAAATACATATAAAAAAAAGTAATAAAAAAATATAGCTTTTCATTTGGATATTATGATAAAATTAACTACACAAAAATAGCATTTTATAATTAAATCTAAAGAAATATGCTATTTAAAAGAGACTAAAAGTTAATTTAAGAAATAAATTTTTATCGAAAGTAGGAAGGTGATAGGCTCCCATTCTATAATAAATTCCCAATCCAAAATAGTAAATTAGCTTATTAAGCTCCATTCCAACTTCTTGATAATAGTTGTCGGGAACTGAAAAAGAATTTAATTTATGGATTTCTTTATGATTCATATTTCCTAGTAACCCATTATAAACTAAAGAAAATTGCAACTTACTGTTTCCTATAAAATTTATGTCTTTAAAAGAATGAGTTAAGAAAAAAGCCACATATTTATCCGCATAAAACTCTCCGGGTGCTAAGGTTTCCAGTGATCGATAGCCTTTCATTGAAAATCTATTTCCTATTGATTTACCTACTTTCGCATTACCAAAACTTCCATAATTATTCCATAAAACCGTTTTTCCGAAAATATATCCGGAATTCATAACTAAGGAACTCTCCCCTATTGGATTAGTTACAGATATATGAGCAGCTAAATCAAAGCGATCATAGTTGAAATCAGCTCCTAAAGTTTTCCACCCTTTGGTATAATCAAAATAAAAATAAACGGGCTTATCTTCTACCGTCATTTTTCCTTCCGGAGTCATCAGGTATTTAGCAAATGGTGCGTATTTAAGGTGTAAAGAAGTTGAAAATAACGTATATTTATGAGAAGGCGAATAAGATTTAAATGAATATTCATAATCCGATTTTTGAACTTCATAATTCGCTTCCACCGAAGCAGTAACTTTCTTTACTATATCTTGTTCATAAGCGAGCTTTGCTCCTCTATAAGTATAAAAAATTGAATTTTGAATGTAATTTAATTCGTCCTTTATTTGTTCCTCACGATTAGGGAATCTATCAATAGTTTTAGAAAACGGATTTACATCAGAGTATCCTAAAAGCTTTATTTTTCCATTATTTTTTTTGTTTACATTAAGATCCATTCCCAACGCACCTTTACTGTTAGTGCTTTTCGTCCCGAAGGCAAGATATCCGAGTATGGATATATTTTTACTAAACTTGTAATTGGTTTTTCCTCCCAACTGAAACCTAAACCCTTCATAATCATTATAATTCATCAAATTCAACAGATTTAAATCTACTTTACCTAAAGGTAATTTCCAATTTTTTACCGAATTTAATAGACGAACATTTTTTTCAATGGGTAACACATTGAAAAAGCTGGAATTTGCATAGGTATTCTTTTCTCGTTGCGTTAAAGGAGTTTTACGAAAGTTTTTAATTTTAGATTCCGTATTCGTATTAAAATCTTTTTCCAATTCATATTCATACCCTCTAAAATCTTTTCTTGTAAAAGACTTATTGGATGTAAAATGAGACGTTGTCATCCGGATAACTATCCAGGGAGAAAACAAAAACTTTTGTTCCTTGTTGGAATTTGTCAAAAATTTGGTAATATCAATGGTACTTATTCTTATTTTATTGGTTTTAGACTTTAAATACCATATTCCTTTGAACGATTTCCATTGATATTCAAAATAACGAGTATAATTTGAGTTATATTCCTCACCTGAATATTTAACTACTGCAAAACTTTTAGCGTCAATATACAATGTTCCCCTGCTCCCATTTACTAACAAGTTTTTTTTGGATCCGAATGAAATAATATAATTTTTTTTAGTATCGATTACAATACTGTCAATTAATTTAAAATTATAGGAATTGAATTTATTCTTGAAAAGATTAGGAAATTCTTCTTGAAAAAAAGGTTCAGAAAACAACTCATAAAAAGGTTTTTTAAAGCCCGAAACCTGATCGGCTAAAATTATATTTTTTTTCCCGTATCTTGTGTCATATCTGCATTTTATCACCCGCTCTCCTAAAAATATATATTCCTTTTTCTCTAACTTAGCTATCTCAGATGAATCACTATTCATACTATGCATAACATTACTAAAATCATCAATATAGAATTTAGTATATAAAAAATAATTATAAGAATTTAAATGGTTAGGATGGTTAATTTTTTCGTTCTTTTTAACCATTTTTAAAATTTTATAAACACGGGAATGAGGACGATCCGGTACATAATATTTCATCTCTAAATTCTGAGAGAACATAAATATTTGAAATAACAAAAAAATATAAACCGGAAAACTCTTCATATAGTCAAATAAAAGTTTATTACAACCAAGTTTTAAATTAAAACCTAATCATACTTCATTTTAGGGGCAAATATAAAGTATTTAACATAAACAAATTTCTATAAAAATAGTACATTTGCTATTTGTGATTGAATAAATAATACAACTCAAAAATGGATTATTTTATTGTAGCTGAAAATGTTACCCGAACTTATGAAGACAAAATTGCCTTAGATAACTTCAACATAAAAATTCCTAAAGGCAGTATCTATGGAATTTTAGGTCCGAACGGTGCCGGAAAAACTACGTTTATAAGAATCATTAATCAAATCACTAAGCCGGACAGCGGTACAATTTATTTTAATGGAGAGCCTCTACAACCCAAACATATTTCACATATAGGTTATATGCCGGAAGAAAGAGGACTGTATAAAAATATGAAAATTGGCGAACAGGCAATTTATTTAGCCCAGCTTAAGGGCATGAATAAAACGGAGGCCAAGTCGCGTTTAGAATATTGGTTTGATAAACTAAAAATTGAAAAATGGTGGAATAAAAAATTGAGCGAATTATCTAAAGGAATGGCTCAAAAAATTCAATTTGTAGTTACTGTATTGCATAATCCCGAATTATTAATTTTTGACGAGCCTTTCAGCGGATTTGATCCGGTAAATGCCAATCTTATAAGAGATGAAATTCTAGAGCTTAAAGAAAAAGGAACTACCATTTTATTTTCATCTCATCGAATGGAGTCGGTTGAGGAACTTTGTGATTATGTTGCTCTTATCCATAATTCAAAAAAAATTTTAGATGGTTCGGTTAAAGATATCAGACATAAATTTAAACAAGGAAAATTTAATATCAGGATTACTGATATACAATCCCATGATATTGAACATCTACTATCTAATCATCCGATCGAAAATTTAATAAAAATGGATAATGAATATTCATTTTCAATTAAATTAACCGACCGGGAAAGCTCAAAATCCCTTTTATCAGAACTTTCATCTAAAGGAACAATCCTTTCTTTTTATGAAGAAATACCCAGTATGAATGAAGTTTTTATTAATGCTGTAAATTCAAAAAATCTATGAGAAATATCTTTTTGGTAATGAGAAGAGAATTTCTTACTCAGGCAAGAAAAAAATCTTTTGTTCTTATTACTTTTTTTGCTCCGATATTAGTAATCCTAGCCGTAGCAATCATTGGTTTTATGATTAAAATTAATGAAAGCAATTCACGTATTGTCATCATTGATTCAACCCATGAATTTTATCCTGATTTCAAGAGTAATGAAAAAAATATCTTTAATTTTTATACAGAAAATGATTTACAAGTTTTAAAAGATTCGTTAGCACAAAGTAATTCATTAGATGCTATCTTGTATATACCCAAAACCAAAGATTCTCTATTAAATAATTTACAAGATCATATCCAACTTTATACAAACAAAAATCTGAACAAAAATCTTCTCTATTCATTAGAAGAAACCATCAATAAAAAAATTGAAGAAAAAAGAAGAAAATTATTAGGAATAAACCAATCCGATATAGATAAAATTAATTCCAAAATATCTTTACAAATTACTAATGTTAAAGAAGGCAAATCAGAGGATAACCACTTAATTAAAGAAATTCTTTCTTTGTCATTAATGTATGTAAATCTTATGTTTTTTATTATTTACGGAACACGTGTAATGAGAAGCATTATGGAAGAAAAAAATAACAGGGTGGTTGAAATAATTATTTCATCCGTTAAACCTTTTGAATTAATGATGGGAAAAATATTGGGTACAACCTTAATTGCTTTAACTCAATTTTGTATATGGATTGGAATGACCCTGCTCCTTCTTAGTATGGGTAAATTGATATTAGGACATGAATTAACGCTTTCCATTCAACAAAATGATTTACGAAATATTCTTAATCAAGAAATGCAAATTCAAATTAGCGACACTATTAATGCCCTTTTCAATCTTAACTATCCGTTAATTATTTTCGTTTTTCTTTTCTTCTTTTTTACGGGATATTTATTTTACAGTTCTTTTTTTGCAGCCATTGGAGCAGCTGTGGATAATGATACAGAAACTCAACAATTTATCCCAATAATTGTAATCCCCTTACTTTTAGGTGCTTATGGATGCATAAGTATCATAAACAATCCGGAAGGTCCTGTGGCATTTTGGTTAAGCATTATTCCTTTTACCTCTCCCATGGCTATGGTTACCCGATCCTTTTATGGAATACCGGGTTGGCAATTGGCAATATCAATTATTACCATGGTCGGATCGGTATTAGTAATGGTTTTTATTGCAAGTAAAATTTATAGGATTGGAATACTTATGTATGGAAAAAAAGTAACTATAAAAGAAATTTTCAAGTGGATTAAACAATCATAATATATTTTTCTGCTTTATTTCTTACTCCGAAAATTAGTAAATAAGAATTCAATTGATGCTTTTATGTAAAGGGCTTTAATTTAATTTTAAATCAATAGTCACCTCTACAGCACAATCAAAAATTTAAAAAGTAAAAATTTAGAACATGAATTAAAATAAATTTTATATTTATGCTCAAATACCATCTTATTAATTAAAAAAAATCCGTTCTGATGGAAAAAAACTCTTTTATTAAATCCCAAGGTTTGGGTAACGAATACATAGTAATCAATGAAGATGCTATTACTTTTCCTTTAACTGAAAAAGCCATTCAAAAAATCTGTAACGTAAACTTCGGAATAGGTTCTGATGGAATATTAGTAAAAACAAAGTCAGAAACGGCTGACATAGGTCTGAAAATTTTTAATCCGGATGGTTCCGAAGCAGAAAAAAGCGGAAATGGATTACGAATTTTTTGCAAGTATGTATACGATTATAAAATTATTCCTCAAAGGGAATTTACAGTAGAAACCAAAGGAGGTAAAGTTCGTGCAACCATACAAGAAACTTTAAATGAAAGGGCTGCTTTAATAACAGTAGATATGGGCCAAGCCATTTTCGATTCAAAACAAATACCCACTTCCTTTGATTCGGATGAAGTACAAGATGAACGTATTACTATCGATGATCAAGAGTTTCTAATCAATTGTGTTTCTGTAGGAAATCCACATTGTGTAATTCTCAAAGAAAATTTAGATAGTGAGGAAATAAAAAAATACGGACCTAAAATTGAAACGTTTTCAAAATTTCCTAACCGTATAAATGTTCAATTTGCAAAAGTACTAAATAGAGATGAAGTTCAAATATTAATTTGGGAAAGAGGGGCCGGTTTCACCTTAGCCTCAGGAAGTTCGTCTTGTGCAGTAGCCGGTGTATTAAGAAAAAAAGGGTTAATAAATAATAATGTAACCATTAAAATGCCCGGAGGAGAACTTAAAATAGAAATTGATGATCATTGGCAAATAAGAATGACCGGAGAAGTTCGACAAATTTGTGAAGGTGTTTTGCATGAAGAGCTAATAAACAGTTTTTTATAATTATTCTCAATAAAAAAATATTTTCTGAATTTGATAAATGATAACTTAAAATTGTTAAAATATTTTTAAAATCTAATATTTGATGGAAAAAATTATTAATTTTTTTAAAAAAGCATTTATTAACTAGTAAATTTATAGATATTTGTAATCTGATTTTTTTCCACTATTTAAAATGAAAATAAAGTATCACGATTTAATTCAACAAACTTTTGATTTTCCACAGCCCGAATTTAAGGTTGATAACGGAAATTTATTATTTCATGACATCCCTTTAATGGACTTAATTGAAAAATTCGGAACTCCTTTTAAGTTCAATTATTTACCTAAAATATCGCAAAACATACAACAAACCAAAAAATGGTTTAAAAAGGCTTTTAAGGAAAATAATTACAATAATGAATATAGATATTGTTATTGTACGAAATCAAGTCATTTTTCATTCGTGGTTGAAGAAGCTTTAAAAAATAAAATTAGTTTGGAAACTTCTTTTTCAAACGATATGGAAATTATACGAAGATTATACGATAAAGGAATTGTCGATAAAAATATAGAAGTTGTTTGCAACGGATTCAAAACCGATGAATATTTAAAAATTATCTCGGAAATGATTAACGGCGGATTTTCTAACATATTACCTGTATTGGATAATTTCAGAGAAATCGATCGACTTTCCGACAGCATAGATACTAATTTTAATATAGGTATTCGAATTGCTTCTGAAGAAGAACCTAAATTTGAGTTTTATACTTCTCGTTTGGGAATCGGATATAAAGATATTGTTCCCTTTTATGCTCAAAAAATCCAAAATCATCCTTTTGCTCGTTTAAAGATGTTGCATTTCTTTATCAACACGGGGATTAAAGATACTTCCTATTATTGGAACGAACTTTATAAATGTTTGCGAGTTTATGCTCGATTGAAAAAAATCGCACCCGAAGTGGATTCGCTCAATATAGGAGGAGGTTTTCCTATAAAAAATTCCTTGAATTTTGATTACGACTATTATTATATGGTCAATGAGATTACTTACCAAATAAAAAAATTCTGTGAAGAAGAAGGAGTAGAAGAACCTACTTTATATACCGAATTTGGTTCATTCACTGTTGGAGAAAGTGGAGGGATTGTTTACAAAATTTTAAGTCAAAAAAGACAAAATGATCGGGAAAAATGGGATATGATTGACAGTTCTTTTATGACAACATTACCAGATTCTTGGGCTATTTCTCGTCGTTTTACCATGCTTCCTATCAATCGTTGGGAAGATTCCTATGAACGGGTTTTCTTAGGAGGTCTTACTTGTGATAGCGATGATTACTACAATTCTGAACAGCACGTTAATGCCATTTATCTTCCTATTTTCAGTGAAGAAAAACCTCTATATATAGGTTTTTTCAATACAGGAGCTTATCAAGATGCCATTAGCGGGTTCGGAGGCGTGCACCATTGTCTAGTTCCGCAGCCAAAACATATTTTGATCAATAAAAATAAAGACGGCGAATTTACTTATGAGGTATTTCGAGAAGAACAAAATTATAAGCAAATTTTAGATCTTTTAGGTTATTAGTAGCTCCATACAATAAATTGACAGATTCATAGTTTATAATTACAAAAAAGTACCATCAAGCGTACCTGATTTATTTTCTTGTAATTTTTACTATAATGCGTCTATTGCATAAATTTATACTAATTATATTCATTAGTTTATACTCCATTGTCTATTCTCAAAACGGGCAAGAAATATATACTTTTATGAATATGACCGTATCTGCCCGTCAAGCAGCTTTAGGAGGTAATGCTAACTCTTCTTGGGACAATGATCCTAATATGGCTATGTTCAATCCGGCAATGATGAACAATAAAATGCATAACCAAGCGGGAATAAATTATTCCTCTTATCTTGCAGATGTCAAATTGGGAGCTTTATCCTATGTCTATAATCCCAAAGAAAGTAAGCACTTTTTTTCCCTTCATGGAAGATATGTAGATTATGGAGATCTTAAAGCCGCCGATGAAATTGGAAATGTAACCGGAAAATTTACAGCAAAAGACGCAGCAGTAACTTTGGGTTATGCCTATAATATCTCTGATTTCTTTACGGTGGGCGGAAATTTATCTTATGTTACCAGTAAAATTGAAAGTTATACCTCTTCCGCTCTTTTGGCTGATCTTGGGGTGGTATTTCACGATATTGATTACTATACTACCGTTTCTGCTGTGGTTAGAAATTTTGGAGGGCAATTAACTTATTATAATGATAGAAGAGAAAAATTGCCCATTCAAGCAAATTTAGGAATCTCGCAACGATTCGAAAAATTACCGATGGAGTTAACTCTTACCTTACATGACTTACAAAAATTTGATATTTCTTCACCAATTAATAAAAAGGGAGAAAAGATCAATGGAGGAAGAAAAATTATAGATCATATTTCGTTAGGAGCCGAATTATTTCCCGAATCAGGATTCAACCTCAGAGCCGGATATAATTTTAAGAGAGGTAATGAATTGGCCATTGAAGATCAACGGTCATTTGCCGGATTAACTCTTGGTTTTGGTGTGAAAATTTCATATTTTCGCTTTGATTACGCTTGGGGGCGATATAATGCTGCGGGAAACACCAATACATTTGGACTACGTATAGACTTGGAAAATATGTTTGCCCCTCGTTATGATTGGTAAAATAACATGAAAAACAACAAGATAAAACCTATAATTGCCATAGATGGTTATTCTTCCACCGGTAAAAGCTCCTATGCAAAAATGTTAGCCAAAGAATTTGGATGGATTCATATAGACACCGGTGCTATGTATAGAGCTGTAACTTTATATGCTATTGAAAATTTTTATAAAAATAATACTATAGATGAGCTAGCTTTATTAACCCATTTAAATGATATTCATTTGGACTTTAAGCTAAATTCTGATTCCAATACCAATGAAATTTATCTTAATGAAAAAAATGTTGAAAATAGAATTCGTGCTTTTGACATATCTGAACATGTTTCATGGGTGGCAAAAATACCTGAAGTAAGAGAATATTTAGTAAAACAACAGAGAAATATAGGAAAAAACGGCGGGATTGTTATGGATGGTAGAGATATTGGAACGGTCGTATTTCCAAATGCTGATTTAAAATTTTTTATTACTGCCAGTATAGAAGAAAGAGCTAAACGAAGATTCACTGAATATAAAAATCAACACAAAAACATTTCTTTAGAAGAGGTTCAAGAAAATCTTAAGCAAAGAGATTACATTGATGGCAGCCGATCGGTGTCACCATTAACTCAGGCCGCAGACGCCATTCTTATCGATAACACTCATTTAAGCAAAGCAGAAACCTATAATAAAATGGTTCAAATTGTTAAGGATAAATTTCAAATCTGATTTATAAAGTAATTCTTTTTACTTTATCTTTTTGTTACTGATTATTCAATTTATTTTAAAAAAATTCGAAAATATATCTATTTGTTTATAGTATGAAGGATTAATTTTTATTAATCTGTTTCTTATTAAAACTTATAAATAAGTAAATTAATAAGGATTTTATTTTTCAATAAGATCTTTTATTTTAGAAAAGAAAATGAAAAACTATTCTTCAATCTCTTCTTGTTTATGATAGGCTTCTAATATTTTTCTTACTAATTTATGTCTTACCACATCAATTTCTGTCAATTGCACAAAACCTATTCCCTTAACTCTTTTTAAAAGATGAACAGCTTCTTTTAATCCGGATTTCTGATGTTTAGGTAAATCTATTTGCCCGGGATCTCCCGTAATAATAAACTTAGCATTAGCCCCCATACGCGTTAAAAACATTTTCATTTGCAGATGGGTTGTATTTTGAGCTTCATCTAAAATTACAAAGGCTTCATCTAATGTTCGACCTCTCATAAATGCCAAAGGAGCAATTTGTACGACTCCTTTTTCAATATAAGAAGCCAGTTTTTCATGACTGATCATATCTCGTAATGCATCATACAAAGGCTGAAGATAGGGATCTAATTTATCTTTTAAATCACCGGGTAAAAATCCCAAACTTTCCCCTGCTTCCACAGCCGGACGAGTAAGCACAATTCTTTTTACTTGTTTATCTTTTAAAGCTTTTACAGCTAAAGCAACACTAGTATAGGTTTTCCCTGTTCCTGCCGGACCAATGGCAAATACCATATCATTGTTTTCGACTGCTTTCACCAGCTTTTTAAGATTTTCTGTTTTAGCCCTAATAAGTTTTCCTCCTATTCCGTGAACAATAATATCCTCAGATTCGGATCTAAGTTCATTCTGCTTTTCTCCATTAGAGAGTATTCCCTCCAGAGCAATATCATTTAACTTATTATATCTGTTTATATATTCTGTTATTTCTTTAACTTTATTATTAAACAAAGTTAAATCCGCATCATTTCCTGCAGCCGACACTACTCGATCCCTTCCTGTAATTTTTAATTTGGGAAAATGATTAATCAACAGATTAAAGTTTTGATTATATTCACCATAGAAAGTTTTTAAATCCACCCCTTCTAAAGTAATTCGTATTTGATTCAAATTTTAACTCCTTTTTTAATTTTACATAACAAAAATAAGCAATAACTTTGTGTAGGATAATAAAAAATGGGAATAATAACACTCACTACCGATTTTGGTTTAGACGATTACCATGTGGCTGCTCTTAAAGGTGCTATATACAGCCAAATTTCGGATATTATAGTCGTTGATATCTCACATCAAATTATGCCTTTTGATTTAATTCAAACTGCTTATATTATTCAAAATTCATACAAAAATTTTCCTAAAGGGACCATTCATATAATTGGTGTCGACGCGTTGCCTTCTCCTTTTGTAAAATCTTTAGCTGCAGAAATCAACGGCCATTTTTTTATTTGTAATGATAACGGCATTCTTTCTTTAATCGCTGAAGAATATATTCCCGATCAAGTATATGAAATCACGATTAATAAATACGATGATCTTCACTTTTTAACTAAAGACCTTTTCATTCCTGTGGCCTGTCATCTTGCCAGAGGCGGAAAATTAGAATTAATAGGTAGAAAAATAAATTCTTATAAAGAATTAACTCAACCCAAACCGGTTGAAAAAAGTGAAGATAATTCGTTAACAGGAATGGTTATTCATGTAGATAATTTCGGTAATGCAATAACCAACATTAGTAAAGAACAATTTCACCAATTTGGAAAAAAAAAGGACTTTATAATTTTTGCCAGAAACGTTAAATTCACTGAAATTAAATCTAAATATACCGATATACTTGGGACAGATTCTGAGGACAAAAAATATCATGGAAAAGCTTTTGCTATTTTTAATTCTTCGGGCTATTTACAAATTTCCATGTATAAGAGTAATTTAAAAACCGTTGGAGGCGCAAGTTCTCTAATGGGCTTATATATAGGAACTAATATCCGCATTGTTTTTTCGTAGTTAGTAAATCATATTTTTTAAACTTCCTATTTTATACACTTTTTTACCTATACATGTGATCATTCATGTGTAAAACTTTAAAAAATTCTGATTTATATTTTTTAGAAAAAAAATAAGAATATAAAAATATACTTTGGTACAATATTTTCACATCTACACATCAGAATAAATTTACAAATTATTTATAACATTCTATTTTATAAAAAAATTAGTTTATTTTGTTCGTTTAAACAATTAATATAAAAAACAATTAAAATATAATATATTATGAAAATTACCATTGATGATTTCCGTGTGATAGAAGGAAAATCAGTAAATCTTAAAAATTATACTACTCAATCACCTGAAAATTTCAAAAAAAATAAAAAAGAGATAAAGAAAATAATTAAAAATATAGATTATTATCAAAATATTTTAAATGCTGAAAACAAACAATCTTTATTAATTATTTTACAAGGAATTGATGCTGCCGGAAAAGACAGTTCCATACGAGCAATCATGACGGGAGTAAATCCCCAAGGAGTAAATGTATCATCTTTTAAAACACCTTCTTCTTTAGAGTATGAACATGATTATTTATGGAGACATATTATCAAAATGCCCGAACGTGGAAAAATTGAAATATTTAATCGTTCTCATTATGAAAACGTATTAGTTTGCAAAGTACATCCTGAATTTATTTTAAATGAAAAAATTCCTACTATAAATTCTGTCAAAGATATTAATGATGAGTTTTTCGAAAAAAGATATGAGGAAATTAAAAATTTTGAAAATCGTATGTTTAACAATGGTACTCGAATTATTAAATTTTTTCTCAATATAAGTAAAGACGAGCAGAAAAAAAGATTTATTAAGAGAATTAATGAAAAAGAAAAAAATTGGAAATTTTCAGCTTCAGATTTAAAAGAACGTAAATTTTGGAATGAATATCAAAAAGCTTTTGCAATGGCTTTTGAAAAAACTTCCACTGAAAATTGTCCCTGGTTTATTGTTCCTTTTGATAATAAATCTTACGGGCAATTGGTAATGGCTTACATCATTAATGAAACATTAAAATCTATGAACCCAAAATATCCGGAAGTTAATAAACAAGAAAAGGAGGCTTTAAAAATTGCTTATCAGGATTTACTAAATGAAAAAGATTAAAATTCACACTTTGTTTATTTTAATTGAGTAGAACAAACAACTTCCATCTTATTGCTTAACAATTTTTATTTATCTTATAATTGTTTCTTTCACCTTTGAGATAAATAAAAACTGTTTTTTCGAGTTTATAATTAATTTCTTAGCTGAGATTACCATAAATCTATATTATATTAAAAAAACTTTTTTAATACAATAATAATTTATACTCTAAATTATTACAAAGAAACTAAATAATAAATTATTTTTTTATCTCAGATCTTTTAACATTGGTTATACCTTCAATATTATGCAACTCTTCTATAATTTGTTCTAATTGAAGAGTATTTTTTACAAATAATATTAAATTTCCGTAAAAGATACCATCTTCGGAATTAATGTTTATTTTTTTTATACTAATTTTAAATTTATTAGAAATAAGAGTGGTTATATCGTTAAAAATACCGTTTCTGTCAATTCCTTGTAATGAAACTTCTATCAGAAAATCCCTGCTTGAACTACTTACCCATTTAGCCGGAATTACTCTGTAATCATAATTAGCTCGCATATCAATAGCATTGGAACAGCTTTCTTTATGAACTTTTATACCACTGTTTATGGTTACAAAACCAAAAATATTATCACCCGGAATTGGATTACAGCATTGCGCTAATTGATAGTTTAGTTTTTCTTCATCATCTCCAAAAACAATCATATCATAATTTTCCTCCTCTTTAGGTTCTAGAAAATTATTTTCAGTGATTATAGAGGTTCTTTTTCTTAATTTGGATAATAAATTTGTTAAAACTCCTTTACTATCTCTATATTTTTTTAGTGCTTTACTATCGATGACTCCGGTAGCAACCTGATAAAAAACATCGTGACTGGTTTTTGCTCCGAAAAATTTTTGAATGGAATTTAATTCTTCTTCTGAAAAATTAATTTTTAAGTGCCGTAACTTACGAATTAATAATTCTTTACCTTCTTCTGTATACGTTCTTTTTTCCGAATTCAATGCCGCTTTGATCCTTGATTTTGCTTTTGAAGTGGCGACAAAATCCAACCAATCTGCTTTAGGTTTTTGAACATTGGACGTCAGTATTTCCACCTGATCTCCACTTGATAACTTATAACTTAACGGCACCAATTTATTATTTACTTTAGCTCCTAAACAATGATCTCCGATACCGGAATGCACGGAATAAGCAAAATCTAGAGCCGTTGCTCCTGCCGAAAGAACTTTTAAATCTCCTTTAGGAGTAAAGACAAAAATGTCCTTTGTGTATAAGTTTAATTTAAAATCATCTAACAATTCCTTTGTAGAGGCCGTTCCCAAGTTTTCCAACATTTCTCTAACTTGAGAAATCCAATTTTCAATTTGATTATCTTCTCTTCCCTTATATCCTTCTTTATATTTATAGTGAGCGGCAATACCTTTTTCAGCCAATTCGTCCATTCTCTCCGATCGGATTTGTACTTCCACCCATTTAGATTCCGGACCAATGACGGTAACATGCAAACTTTCATATCCCGTAGATCTGGGAGTAGTAATCCAATCTCTCATTCTGCTGGGATTAGGCATAAATTTATCCGTAACTATGGAATAAATTTTCCAAGCCAGGAATTTTTCATTTTTATAATCAGATTTATATATAATTCTAATAGCAAATAAATCAAAAACTTCCTCAAAGGAAACATCTTGTTTTTTCATTTTTTTATAAATTGAAAAAACGGATTTATGTCGTCCTTTAATAGTAAAATTCAAACCTTCGGCATTTAAGCTTTCTTGCATAATCCTTGAAAACTCTTCAATATATCGTTGACGGTCTTTTTCTGTTTCCTCAAGTTTTTTAACGATTAAAGAATAAGATTCCGGATCGGTATATTTTAAGCTCAAATCTTCAAGCTCAGATTTGATGGTATATAGCCCCATTCTATGGGCTAAAGGAGCATATATATAGGTGGTTTCAGCAGCAATTTTTTTCTGTTTAGAACTTTTCATGCTGTCCAAAGTCCTCATATTATGAAGTCTGTCAGCTATCTTAATTAAAATAACTCTAACATCTTCAGACAAGGTAAGTAACAGCTTTCTATAGTTCTCGGATTGTAACGAAAGATTTTGATGGTCTATGTTGGATATTTTGGTAAGTCCATCTATAATTTTAGCTACTTTAGGATTAAATAAATTGGAGATATCTTCAATGGTATACTGAGTATCTTCCACTACATCATGCAGTAAAGCACATGCTATGCTTGTTGCTCCTAAGCCTATTTCATCTGCAACAATTTTAGCTACGGCTAAAGGGTGATATATATAAGGTTCTCCGGTTTTTCTCCTTTGATCCTTATGGGCATCTTTTGCAACTTCAAAAGCTTTTCTAATCAGAGATTTATCTTCTGTAGTCAAATCTCTGTAGGTGTTACGAAGCATATCTTTGTAACGTTTGACTATTTCTTCTTCTTTTTTTAAGTCTATTTCGTCCATACCACTTATTTAGTCTATTTTACAAGTTACAATTTATATGCGAATCATAAAATTAATCTTTATTTATCTGTTAAAATCTTAAATTTATTAGTTACACAAAGCTAATTAATTTTTCTTTTAAATATGCATTCTAACTTTTTTATGTTATTATATTATTAATAAATTTATATTTTTGAAAAACTAATTATAATATTAATGAAAAAAATTACGCTAAAATCTTTTTTATTAACCTGTTTTTTTAATGCTTCATTTTTAATCGCTCAAACGGGTGGGGGTATGTGGATACCTAATCAGCTCAATGAAAAAGAAATGAAGGAAATGGGTTTGAAAATATCTCCAAAACAAATATTTAATACCCATAATCCAAGCATAAAAGATGCGGTTGCTCATTTCGGAGGAGGCTGTACTTCTGAAGTTATTTCACCTAAGGGATTATTACTTACTAACCATCATTGCGGTTACTATAGCATACAATCACACTCTACAGTTACCAATGACCTGTTAACCCATGGATTTTGGGCTTCTAACTATGAAGAAGAAAAACCGAACGAAGGCTTAAAAGCAACTTTTATAGTTGATATTATAGATGTAACTTCTCAAATATTATTGGGTATTAGTGATAAATTCACTGAACAACAAAGAAACATTATTATTAAAAATAATATTAATAAAATTAGTTCAACCATTAAAAAAGAGTACTATCAAGACATTGCCATCTTGCCTTTTTACAACGGTAATCAATATTATGCTTTTATTACAGAAACTTACGAAGATATCCGATTAGTGGGAGCTCCTCCATCTTCTATAGGAAAATACGGATCAGATACCGACAACTGGATGTGGCCTAGGCATACCGGAGATTTTTCCCTATTTAGGATTTATGCAGATAAAAATAATCATCCGGCAAAATATTCTAAAGATAATGTACCTTATACCCCCAAGTACTATTTGCCTATATCAATTAAAGAGAAAAAGGAAAATGACTTTTCATTTGTATACGGATTTCCCGGGAGAACTCAAGAATATTTACCGGCATCTGCTATTGAACAACTATTGGAAATAACCAATCCATCAAGAATTTCTTTACGTAATGAATCCTTAAAAATTTTAGATCATGCGATGCGTGAAAATAAAGAAATAAAGATAAAATATGCGGCAAAATATGCATCTATCGCTAATGGATGGAAAAAATGGATTGGTGAAAATCAAGGGTTACTTAAATCAAATGCTATCGAAAAAAGAAAAGAATATGAAAATCAATTGGTAGAGCAAAGTCAAATAAATCTTGATACTAAAAATAAAAATCTGTCTTTAGTAAATGCATTAAATGATTTATATAAAAATAATAGTCGGTATAATAAAGCTTACACTTATTTTAATGAAGTTTTTTATTCGAATTCTGAAACTTTTCGTATGGCTTATATAGTATCCAATCTTCTTAATGCTTCTGATCAAGACTTTGAAAAAATTAAATTAAGAGTAATAAAAAATGTTAGTTCAATTTATAAAAATTATGATTCGGAATTAGACAGGAAAGTATCTTCAAAAATGCTTTCCATGTACAGTATGAATATTGAGCCAAGATTTCAGGTAGCCGGTCATGAAGATTTTGAAAAAGAATCTTCGTGTAATATTTATCTAACCGATTTTTGGAAAAATTCTTATATAACTCGTGAAAGAGGAGATCTTTTATCAATATTATCTTCTGATTCAAAGGAAAATATAAAATCTAAATTAAAAGACGATGCAGTATTAAACTTTATTACTCCTTATATTGAAATGTACAGAAGAAAAATTTTACCATTTCATGATGATTTTGATAAAAAAAATGACAGCCTGCAAAGAAACTATATGAATGCTCAATTAAAGAGTTTTCCTTCAAAAAAATTCTTTCCTGATGCAAATTCTACTTTAAGAGTTACTTATGGTAAAATAGACGGATATACACCAAAAGATGGAGTCTATTATAAACCTTTTACAACATTATCCGGTGTTATTGAAAAATATATTCCTGATGATTACGAATTTAATTTACCTAAAAAATTAATAACATTGTACAATCAAAAAAATTTCGGGCCTTATTCACAAAATGGAGATATCATAGTAAATTATATTGCAACCAACCACACTACCGGGGGTAATTCAGGAAGTCCCGCCTTTGATGCTCATGGTAATTTGGTAGGACTTAATTTCGACAGGGTTTGGGAAGGCACTATGAGCGATATTAATTATGATCCTTCTATCTGCAGAAACATTATGGTTGATATTCGTTATATATTATTTATAATCGATAAATATGCAGGAGCCCAAAGGCTTATAGATGAAATGAAAATTGTAAAGTAAAATAAAAAAGGTTTTCTAAATTAGAAAACCTTTTTTTATATAATTATTTTTTAAAACAATCCTATCGCTTTCCACCAAGCGGTTCCCACTAGTAGCCAAATGGCCAAAATAACTAAACTCATAAAAAATCCGATCTTCCACCATTTTGCCAATGGGATATATCCGCAACCAAACAAAATAGGAGCGGGTCCGCTCGAATAATGTGTAATTGACATATTTAAATTACTGAAAAATGCAAATAATAATATTGCTAACATTGGTGGAGCCCCTGCAGCTATCGATATGGAAACAAATATAACGTACATCGCACTGATATGTGCTATAGCACTTGCCATAAGATAATGCACATAATAATACACCAATAAAAGTATAAATAACATCGGTAACCAAGGTAAACCTTTCACCGATTCAGCTACATAATTTCCAAACCAAGGAATAAATCCTAAAGTATTCAATTGAGAAGCTAATGTCATAAGTATCGCAAACCATATAATTGTATGCCATGCTTCTTTTTCACTAATTACATCATTCCAATCTAGAGCACGAGTTAATAATAAAATACATAATCCTACAAAGGCTGTAAATGTCGCATCTATTTTAAGAAATGAACCTAATACCCAAAAAATTACTAAATAGGAAAAAACCCCCAGAACGATCCACTCTTTGGTAGTCATTTTACCCATCTCTTTAAGCTTTTCTTTTGCAATCGCTTTCATTTCCGGGGTATGTTTTAATTCAGGTGGATAAAATTTATATAAAACGTATGGAATTACAAGTAAAGATAACAAGCCGGGTACAATTGCGGCCTTTGCCCAATCAGTCCATGAGATGGTATATCCCATATTCTCAACAAATTTTGCTATCATAGGGTTGCCTGCCATCGAAGTTAAAAACATGGCACATGTAATTGCATTACATTGAAATATACATTGTACTAAAAATGCCCCGATCTTATTCTGAGTTCCTTTTTCTGGAGTAGAATCATAGGCATTTGATATAGATAAAAATAAAGGGGTTATTATTCCGCCACAACGTGCAGATGTGGATGGCATTGCCGGAGCAAATATTAAATCGGTCATAACCAAACCATAAGATAAACCTAAGGAACTGTTTCCTAATTTACTAATGAAAAGATATCCTACTCTTCTTCCAAAGCCTGTTTTAATAAATCCTCTTGAAATAAAAAAAGCACAAGCTATCATCCAGATTGTAGTATCTCCAAAACCTTTTAAGGCGCTTTTAATCGGAATTAAATCTAGAGCAACTACCGTGGTCATACTAAAGATTGCCATTGCTCCCAAAGGAAACGGAGAAAGAATCAATCCTAAAACCGTTGCGATAAAAATTGATGCCAAATGCCAAGCTTTAACATCAAGACCATCCGGCACAGGTACGAACCAAAGAATAACTCCTACTAAAATAACCAATAAAAACTTTAATATATTTTTATTCATAATTTAACTATATGTATTTAATTTGTTTTTAATTATTATATAAATAAATTCTAATTGTTTAACGATATAAGTCAACTATCAATAAATATATATGAAGTAAAAAATGTATCATAGTATTTAGAATCATTTATTCCCTTCGAAATTACCATTTTTTAAACTTTTAGGTTATATGAAACATTTCATACAATTTTTTATTCTAAAAGCAATAATTAATCCAAAAAAAAGTGTAGGAGATTCTAGTTTTTAAAATGATTAAAAATGTAATAATATAATAGTCACAAGAATATATTTAATAGATAAATTTATAAATAAGTTAAATTTTAAGATTAGAAAAAACTAAATATTAGATATTTTTTTTAAAATTTTGTTGTCTCCGAAGAATCAAAAGAAAAAACCTATCAAAAAAGAGTTATAAAAGAAATAAAAATCAATAAAACCTATTTCTTTAATTTATGATTTCAAAAGCTATTTAGTTTTACTATTTTTAAATAAGAAAGTCCTTATCGGGAATGAAATTGTTATTAATAACATCGATGAATATGTATAGTAAATATCATCATAGACAGTAAAGGTCTGATATAAAATTATGCGAGTTAACTTATGAGTTTATCTAAATTAAAAGTTTATAAGTTTAAAATTCCACCAACCAAAAAAACCACTCCAAAACAAAACAAAAAAAGCCTTGTATAATCCTATACAAAGCTTTCTTTTTTAA
>NZ_JAFNMG010000005.1:0-188797 GCF_026537405.1 Apibacter sp. B3919
CCCTCATCTTCTGTTTTTCTCTTTCGTTGTTCCTGACTTGCGGGTGCAAAGATAGCTACTTTTTCTTTCCCCGCAAGTTTTTTTTTAATCTTTTTTTAATCTTTTTTGCTAATTTTTTACTAATATATTGAATATCACCTATTTAACTTCCAAAAAAAATTTTAATTTTTTTTCTATTTATTCCTGCTTCTCTCCTGATCATTCGTATTGGTGCTTATTGGCCCGTTCTTATTCTTTTCTATTTTATAATCTTTATAGGCATACCCTATATTTATATTGTTAGTTTTGTATTCCTATCCTCTAATGTTTTTATTCAAGTACTTTTTTTATATATATGTATTGTTAGTACGCTTTACTATTAATACTTTTTAATGTATCTTTTATTTAACATTATTGTTCTTTACGGAGTTTTTCCAGTTCTGCAGCCACTAAATGATGTGATATTGTTTTTTCTTTAAATATATTGAGTATCTCCTTCTTTTCTTTTTCCGTTGCTCCTAATTGATTTATTATATTGGTAAGATGCATTTTCATATGTCCTTTTTGAATTCCTGTTGTAATTAATGATCGTATTGCAGCAAAATTTTGAGCCAGTCCAGCAACTGCTACAATTTGCATAAGTTTTTCTGCTGAGGGATTATTTAATATTTGTAAGGATGCTATTACTAATGGATGAAGTTTCGTTAAGCCTCCAACTATTCCTAAGGATATAGGCAGATCAAGCCAAAAACGAAATTGATCGCTTTTAATTTCACAATGAGTTAAACTGGTGTATTTCCCTTTATGTGAGGCATAGGTATGTGCACATGCCTCAACTGCTCTAAAATCATTTCCTGTGGCTATTACTACAGAATCAACTCCATTCATAATTCCTTTATTGTGAGTAGCTGCTCTATAAGGTTCTACTTCTGCTATTTCAACTGCTTGTTTAAACTTCCAGGCAAATTCCTCCGGAGGCATTCCGCTGTCGTCCTTTAAGTCTTTTATTTTACAGCTTACTTCCGCTCTCGCCATACAATCGGGTGTATAATTGGAAAGTATAGACATAATAATCTGCAAGCTGTTCTTTTCTTCTTTATTAAATATATTGGATTTTTGAAATTCTGTTTTAAATGTTTTTGAAAATTGTTCTAGGCATGAATTTATAAAGTTTGCTCCCATACTATCTTGTGTATTAAAAGAACCTTTTATCTGATAGTAGTTTTCAAGCTCTTTGGATTTATCTATTAATTCAATATTCACAATTCCTCCTCCTCTCATCTGCATATTCTTAGTGAGATCCTTCGATTGTTTAATGAGTTCTTCTTTTAAATGGGTGTTAAACCATTGTAATAATTTACTCCCTTCTCCTTTATATATGAAGTGTATATGTCCTAATTTAGTGTTTCCTAAAAGTTTCGTTTTAAAACCTCCTTTATCTAACCAAAATTTAGCCGATTTGGAGGCAGCCGCTACTACTGAGCTTTCTTCTATAGCCATGGGCAAGGCATATATTTCATCATTTATTAAAAAATTGGGAGCTATACCATAGGGAAGGTAAAAATTGCTTATAGTGTTTTCTGTAAATTCGTCATGTAGTTTTTGCAAATCAGCGTTATGATTCCAATACTGTTCTAATATATTTTTTAAATCTCCTGAACCTCCTCCGTATTGTTGGTTTAGCCAGTTAATTTTTTGTTCTTTGTTTAGTTTTGAAAACCCTTCAATAATTTTACTTTTCATCTTATTACTTGATTAAGTCTTTAACAAAAGTAAAATTTATAATTATATATCGTAATTATTTACATTTATTGCTCATGACATTTTGTTTTTTTAATACTATAGTTTAGTAACATTCTTTATAGATACAATCTTTTATATATAGTATAAGTAGTCAAATTATATTTTTTTGAATATTTTTTTATACATTTTACTCTTTTTAAATTATTTTTTAATTTTAGAATTAAAATCCTCTATTTTGTTTACTTTTTTATATTTATTTTTTTAAACTTTTAGTATATATTTGTATTAAAACCTAAAAGTAAATGGAAAACCCATCCACTGCAGTCAATATTGAACAGAAATTAGCTTTTGATTTAGCCAACTATACTAACAAAAACATTTTTATAACCGGAAAGGCGGGAACGGGTAAAACCACTTTTTTAAAGGAATTGAAAAATTCTACTAAAAAAAACACTATTATCGTTGCTCCCACGGGAGTAGCAGCTATAAATGCGGGAGGGGTTACTATACATTCTTTATTCGGGTTTCCTCTTACAAGTTTTATTCCTGTTAATGACGGATGGATTGATCGGAATATTGCTATCACTAAATTTGAACTTCATCAACATTTTAGGTATAATAAAGATAAGAAAAAATTATTTTCGGAGGTTGAATTATTAATTATCGATGAAGTTTCCATGTTGCGTGCGGATATTCTTGATGCTATTAACTGGTCTTTGCAATACACAAGAAAAAATGCAGCTCCTTTTGGAGGTATACAAATACTTATGATTGGAGACATGTATCAATTGCCTCCTGTAATAAAAGAGGAACAATGGAATCTTTTAAAGAATTATTATAAAAGCCTTTTTTTCTTTGATGCTTTAGTTTTGCAAAATAATCCTCCGGTATGTATTGAATTCAAAAAAGTATACAGGCAAGATGATCCTGTTTTTATAAATTTATTGAATGCTATTCGATACCAGGATTTTGATTCTATTGATTTTGAATTACTTCATGAAAGATATGATCCTGATTTTATTCCGAAGGAACCCGGTTATATAACTTTGACAACTCATAATTCTATTGCTACTTCCATTAATGAGAATGAATTAAGAAAACTCAATAAACCTATTAAGTTTTTTGAGGCTATTGTAGATGGTGTATTTCCTGAAACCTCATATCCCACTGATATGGAATTGGTATTAAAAGAGGGCACTCAAATCATGTTCATTCGAAATGACAGCTCCGGCAACAGAAGGTATTTCAACGGAAAAATCGGTATTATTGAAAAAATTGAGAATTTTGAAATTTATGTTCGATTTGAAAATCAAAAAGAATCCTTTTTATTGGAACATGAAGTTTGGAAAAATATAAAATATAGTGTTGATCCTGAAACGGGCAAGATTACGGAAGAAGTTTTGGGATCGTTTTCTCAATTTCCCATTCGACTTGCTTGGGCTGTAACCATCCATAAAAGTCAAGGGCTAACTTTTGATAAAGTAATTGTTGATGCAGGAAAATCTTTTGCTTCCGGCCAGGTTTATGTTGCCTTAAGCAGGTGCCGAACTTTGGAAGGAATTATTTTAAAATCTATTATAAGAAATCATAATATTATTCAAGATTCTAAGATAAACGAATTTCAAAATCAAATGTGGAATGTGCATGAGTTAGAAAATACTCTTAATGAAGAGAAATATAATTTTGGACTTGAAACTCTTTTTAAATCTTTATCGGTTCTTTCTTTAACTCATAGGATTCAGGATTGGCGCAAAATGACTATTGAAAAATCTATTCCTGAAAAACAACGGGTTTTGGATTTAATTACTTCTATTGATGAGTGCTTACATTCTCTTTTGTTAATCAATCAAAAATTTCAACGAAATATTCTTTCTCGTTTTAATTCATCAACTATAACCAATAAGGAGGAAATATGGCGAACTATCGAAATGAGGGCTAAAGATGCTGTGGAATATTTTGCAGATGAGCTTTTTCTTAAAGTTTGGAAACCTTTGCAAACTCATTATCTTGATTATAAAAATAAATCAAGAATTTCTCAATATCTAAAATTCATTTGTGAATTTGAAAATGATAGTAAAGTGAAAATAAAATATATACTTTCCACGAATCTTATTGATCAACGGATTACATATAAAGAATATGTTTTTACTTCTGATTCCGAAACTTTTTCAAAAGCCAATAAAAAAGAAGACACTGTTGAATTAACTTTACAGCTTTTGCAAGAAGGAAAAAATCTTACAGAAGTAGCCAAAGTTAGAAATTTGACGGTTTCTACCATTAGCAATCATGTAGCTAAATTGATTTCTAAAAATAAAGTATCTGTATATGATTTCATCTCTGAGGAAAAGTATGTTTTGATTGAAAAAAAATTAGCTGAGTTAAATACTAAAGAATTAAAACTTATTAAGGAGTCATTGGGAGATGAAGTTTCTTACGATGAAATTAAATTTGTACGAAGTGACTTGGGGATATAAATAAACAATACTGTGAGTAATTGAATTTTATTTTTCAAGTACGCGTATATCTACTCTTCTGTTTTGTGCTTTACATTCAGGTGTATCATTAGCTTCACAAACCGGATGCTGTGATCCATATCCTTCAGATGATATTCTTTCTGTTTGTACTCCTGATTTGATTAATTCTTCTTGAACGATTTTTGCTCTATCTTCTGAAACTTTTTTATTAGTTTCTTCTGATCCGGTAGTATCGGTATATCCTCCAATTTTAACTTTAGCTTTAGGAAATGCTTTTAAAATTTGCGCTAAATTTTTTATTTGTTTTCCTGATTCTGTAGTTAATGTGGTTTTACCTGTATCAAAATATACTCGATCTAATGTAATCCAGCCTTTGGTTTTATCTTCACTTACATTTAGAGTTGAATCTTTTAGAAAATTAAACAATTTAGCTTCGGTTGAATTGTTTCCTACTTCGAAAATTTCTTCTCCGTTCGGAAGTTTTATGGTAAATATATCCCCGGTTTCATATATAAAATTTCCTGTTGCAGGATCTAAAGTACCTTGAATGACTGTACCAATTTTATCTACTTCAACCGATTGTTCTTTTTCTAATTTTTCTTTTTCTGCCTGTTGTTTAATTAGTTCTTCTTTTTTATCTCTGTCACATTCACAACTTGCTATAGTACAAACTATTGTTAAAGCTCCTAAAAAGTTTACAAGAGATTTATATAAATTTTTATTCATATTAATAATTTAATGTAAAAAATTAACTCACAGTATTATTTATTAAGAAGGTAAATTTACATTAATATTTCATTTAGGAAAATTTTAATAAACAATTATTTTATACCTTATCATATATTTTATTTTTAAGATATTAAATAAATTTGAATTAAAAGAACTTGTATTTGTCGAATACTAATCATTTAAAAAAAATGTTTTATAATTAAACTAACCATATCATTATCTTATTTTTTTTTCTTTTTTTTAAATTAATTTTCAATTAAGATAATGTGGATTAATTTTATTTTTTTATTATATCTATTAAATTATTTTTTTTTATTTTTAAAATATATTCATTATATTTTTTTTATATTATATTTGACCATTTGCAATAGTTTAATAATGAAATATAAAAATATAATATACATTTTCTTGTTTGCAATTACCATCAAAATAGTATATATTTTTACAGCTGTCTTAATTTTAAAAAACGCTATAGATTATTCTAGTTTTAACACTTTTATTGGTGATATTTTTTTTAGATGGGACTCCCATAAATACTATTCTTTAATAATAAATGGATACCCACATTCATCACCGGAGATTTTAGCTGAAAAAGATCATATTTGGGCTTTTTTTCCGCTATATCCCGGAATTATTTCTGTTTTAATGAAGGTATTTTCTTTAAGTTTTAACACAGCTGCATTTTTTTGGTCTCTTGTATCTTCTTTAGCTGCTTTTCTAGGAATTTACTTGTTTTGTAACATTTATTTTAACAATACTAAAAAATCATTATTTATAACTATACTTTTTTTATTTCTCCCATTTAGTTACTACTTTTCAGCTTTTTTAACTGAAAGTACTTTTTTACTTTTATTAATATTTTCATTTATTAGTATTTATAAGAAAAAATATTTTATCTTCTCGATTCTATCTTCTTTGCTTGTTCTTGTTAGAGCTAATGGAATGTTATCGGTATTTATCCTTTTTTTATTTTTATTAGAAAATAAAGGAATCATTTCCGGATATTTTAGATTTAATTTTTCAATTAATAAAGAACTTGTTATTAAGTCATTATTTTTCATTCCTCCTGTATTAGTATTTCTATGCTACTGCTTATATCAATATTATATGACAGGAGATTTTTTTGCTTTTTCAACAGTACAGAAGGCTTGGGGAAGAACTGGCGGAATTCCTCATGACTTTATTATTTTTAGAATTCCTTTAGCGATACTATCTTTATTTTTGTTTGTTTATTTTTTAAATGTTAAAAAAAATCAATTAAGTTTTACTCTACTAATTTTATTGAATCTATTACTTCCTATTTCAACCGGGACTTTTGGTTCTATTCCAAGATACAGTTGTACATTATTTCCACTTTATATAATAGTTGGTAATGCTGTTAACAACACAAAAATAAAATGGCTTATTGTTGCTTTAACTTTCTCTATACAAATTTATTACTATATTTTATGGTTGAAACTTAGTTTTGTCACTGCTTGATCAATTAATTACATTTAAACTACAAATTATATGAAAATTTTTAATTTATTTAAATTACATTACTTGTTTGAAAATTTCTTTAATATTGTAATATTTCATAAGGACGACGGATGCGAGTCAGAGCTTGATGATGAGGAACAATATTCTTTAAAATTATTTCTAAAATATTTATTCGATTTAAAAGAAAATGTCTTCAAAGCAATTATCATAGATGAATTTCAATGGAATAAATAGGCTGTCTTAAAACGGAAGAAGGCAAGCCCGACTATAAAAGGTTTTGTATTCCAACAATATATAAATATGGGAATAAAAAAAGCAAAAAATACCTTATCGTATTTCAGAAACATATGTAATTATCTATCCCTCAACTATTAAAACTGATTTTTATGTTCGTACTTTCTCAAAATAAAAACCAATTGTCTGAACTAAAAGAAAAGCCTTTTAAACTAGAAAAGGAAATTCAATTATTATTTGAAAACAATATGGAAATCTTAACAGGATTAAAGTGAATTTACGATTAAAAATAGCCGGATTGATACCCTTGCTTTTGACATGGAAAGTAAAGCCTTTGTTATCATTGAGTATAAAAGAGAACGGAATTACAGTATTATAGACCAGGGCGTTTCTTATCTTAATCTGATGCTTGAGTATAAAGCCGATTTTATTGTCGAATATAATGAAACCCAAAAGCATTCCATTAAAAGGAATGAGGTGGATTGGTCGCAGAGCCGAATAATTTTTGTTTCCCCTTTCTTTACCGAATTTCAGAAACAGTCTTCCAATTTTAAGGATTTAGCAATAGAATTATGGGAAATTAAACGTTATGAAAATGATAGTCTTATAATAAATCCGATAAAAAAATCGAAATCAGCTCCTAGTATTAAACAGATACAAAGTGACAGAAACTCGAAAATATCAAAAGTAACTAACGCTATAAAAGTATTTACAGAAGAGGATCATTTGGATCACAAATCCGAAGAGGTTAAAGAATTATACGAAATGTATAAAAATACGATTTTAAATCTTCCTGCTAATATTGAAACAGAGCCTAAAAAACTATATATTACTTTCAAAAAAGATAAAAATATTGCAGATATTGTACTATTAAAAAAAGGGTTGAAAATTTTTATAAATAAGAAAAATGGAGAATTGGATGATCCTAAAAAATTGACGAGAGATGTATCTAAAATTGGACATTGGGGAAATGGAGATTATGAACTCATTGTTGATGATACGCATAATTTAAAATATATTATGAGTTTAATAAAACAGGCTTTATAGATTATAAAATATCTATTTTTCTAATTATATCATTTTTTTAATATATTATCGAACCTATTCTACATAATTATAATAGTATTTAGATCAAAATTAAATCCGATATACAAATTAAAAAAATAATTCTTCTCATTATTCAGAAAATTATAGGTAGCTATTTCAAATTCTTTATTTACAATGATTTCATTAGATTTATTTTTAATAAAATCTTTAGTAACAATTATCTATTTCAACCATTTTAAGAACATAAATAATGAACTATTATTTTATAATAAATAAAAAAACTTCTATAATTAAAATTTATAGAAGTTTAATAATATTTTTAGAGTAATAAACTACTCTTGAAGATTGTGATCGCGAAAGGATTCGAACCTTTGACCGTCTGCTTAGAAGGCAGATGCTCTATCCAGCTGAGCTACGCGACCTCCTTTCGGATTTTAATAATGTCGGGGTGACAGGACTCGAACCTGCGACCCTCTGGTCCCAAACCAGATGCGCTACCACCTGCGCTACACCCCGAATATACCTTGTGTGTTAATGCGGAGAGTGTGGGATTCGAACCCACGCGACAGTTTCCTGTCGACAGTTTAGCAAACTGCTCCGTTAACCACTCCGGCAACTCTCCAAATTTAGTCCGAATTCCAACTAATTTGGAGTGCAAAAGTAAGTGTAAGATTTTACTTATGCAAGTATTTTTTTAAAATTTTTGACTTATAATTATTTTACTGTTTTTTAACTTTGTTATTATATAATAAAATAAATGATACAAATAATAAAATTCAACATTCTGTGTTGTACACTCTTCTTCTTAGTAAGCTGTGGATCACAAAAAAAGATTATCGTTGATAGCAAGGTTATTAGAGATACTGTATATATAACCCATGCTAATCCTAAATATCACATCATAACCGAAGCCAACCTTCCGGAATATGTTATTTCTCAAAAAAATTTCCCTTCTGTCGCTTTTAATGAAAGAATTAAATTTTTAGTCTTACACTATACAGTTTCAGATTATCCAACCTCTGTTAAGATATTGGCTAAAAAGGGACAAGTAAGCGCTCATTATTTAATCACCGACCAGCCGAACGATACCATTGATATCTTAGTTAGTGAGGACAAAAGAGCCTGGCATGCGGGAGTTAGCTCATGGAATGGAACAGAAAATTTAAATGATACCTCCATAGGTATTGAAATAGTAAATAAAGGATACACTAAAATAAAAGATTCATTAATATTTACTTATTTTCCAAAATATCAGATTAAGAAAGTTGCTACTTTATCCAAAAACATTATTAATCGTTACGAGATTGACCCAGTGAATGTTGTGGGACACAGCGATATAGCCCCGTTAAGAAAACAAGATCCCGGACCTATGTTTCCTTGGAAAGAGTTATATACTCAGTATGGAATTGGAGCTTGGTATGAGGAGTATGACAAAGAGTATTATTTGACTCAATATATTCCGGATTCCTACCCTTACAGTTCTCCATTGGAATTTCAGAAAGCACTTAAAAAATACGGTTATAAAATAGATTTAACCGGAGAATGGGACAAAAATACATATCTAACAATCCGTGCATTTCAATGGCATTTCAGACCTGAAAAGGCTGATGGCAATGTAGATGCTGAAACTTGGGCTATTTTACAAGCCTTGAATAAAAAATATCGTTCCAATACTAAATAACTTTATAATTTTATCAAAAAATTAATTTCATGTCACACCACTCAGGATTTGTCAGCATTGTAGGAAAACCCAATGTAGGAAAATCCACTTTGATAAATCAATTAATAGGAGAAAAGCTATCCATCGTAACTCCAAAAGTACAAACTACTCGTCATCGAGTATATGGAATTTGGAATGATGAAAATACACAAATTATATTTTCCGATACCCCCGGAATCATACAAAATCCTGCTTATGAATTGCAGGAAAAAATGAATGATTTTGTAAAAGAGTCTTTTGAAGATGCTGATTTGATTTTATTTATCACAGAATTTGGCGAAGAAAAAAATCCTTCTGAATTTTTAGTTAAAAAATTAAATTCGGTAAAAATACCTGTTATTGTATTACTAAATAAAGTTGATAAAGCTAAAGATGCTTCAACTATATCAGAAAGCGTTGCATTTTGGCATAACCAATTACCAAATGCAGAAATTCTTCCTATATCTGCCTTACATTCTCTCAATACCGAATTAATTCTTCCAAAAATTAAAAGTTTATTGCCGGAAATGCCTCCTTATTATGATAAAGAACAATTTACTACCTTATCGGAACGTTTTTTTGTGAACGAGACCGTTCGAGAAAAAATATTGCTCAATTATCAAAAAGAGATTCCTTATTCTGTAGAAGTCGTTACCGAAAGCTTTAAAGAAGAAGATCATATTATCCGTATTGAATCGACTATTTATGTAGAAAGAAACACACAAAAAGGCATTCTTATCGGTCATAAAGGACAAAAAATTCAAAAAGTAGGGACGGAAGCTCGGCTAGACTTAGAAAAATTTTTTAATAAAAAGATTTTCCTCAACCTTTATGTCAAAGTAAAAAAAGATTGGAGATCCAATGATCGGGATTTAAAAAATTTCGGATATACAAATAAATAAGATTAAATAACTGGTTGACAGGTTAACTTATTTTTTTGTGCTATTTTCATTAAAAGTACTTTTCACATTTTTATTAATCCTTATTTTTTCAACACTTATTGTTACCTTTGTCGAAATTTGAAGACTTTACCATGAATAAATATATAAAACTTGTTATTGCAGCCCTCATAATCGGATTGGGCATTTATCTGATGTTTAATCGTCAAATAGGATTAGGAATTCTATTGGTTATTCTTTCTGCCGTGCCTATTTTATTATTTTTCAGAAACGAATATATTTTATTGGCTTTTTGGAAATTGAGAAAACAAGATCTTGTAGGTGCTCGTTCCTGGTTGGACAAAATTACTAATGTGAAAAGTCAATTAGTAAGAAAACAATACGGATATTATAACTATCTTATGGGGATTACTGAGGCTCAAGGCAATGCTGCTAAGGCCGAATCGTATATGAAAACTGCTTTGGATTACGGTTTAAGTTTTAAACACGATCGCGCATTAGCTACACTAAATTTGGCGGCAGGAGCTATGATGAGAGGTAATAAAAATGAGGCAGAACGTTTTTTAACTGAAGCTAAAAAATTAGATACTTCCAACATGTTGGGAGATCAAATTAAAATGATGAAAGAACAAATGAAAAGAGTAAATGTTTCGAGAAGCAATATGATCAACCCTCAAATGAGAAGTCGTTCTAAATTCATGAAATAATTAATTTTAGCTTATATTTGTATCACACATTTCATTTAAAAAAACTTTTTCAAATTTCAAATATAAATATCCTAGTTTTAGATTTTTATCAATAAAAAAGGCTGTTAAATTAACAGCCTTTTTATCTATACTATATATTTTTTATTAGCTATTTTATTGATTCATCGTTAATAAGAATTCTTCATTGGAAAGAGATCGGTCTAATCTCATTTTTAAGAACTCCATAGCTTCCAATGGATTCATATCTGCCAAATGATTCCTTAATATCCACATTCTTTGTTGAGAAACCGGGTCTAATAATAAATCGTCACGACGTGTTGAAGACGAAACCAAATCAATAGCCGGATAAATACGTTTATTGGCAATTTTTCGATCCAGTTGAAGCTCCATATTACCGGTACCTTTAAATTCCTCAAAAATAACCTCATCCATTTTAGATCCGGTATCTATTAATGCCGTTGCAATAATGGTAAGAGAACCTCCTCCTTCAATATTTCTTGCTGCTCCAAAGAAACGTTTAGGTTTATGAAGTGCATTGGCATCTACCCCTCCGGAAAGTACTTTACCGGATGCCGGAGAAACCGTATTATAAGCACGAGCCAAACGGGTAATGGAATCTAACAATATTACTACATCGTGTCCACATTCCACCATTCTTTGTGCTTTAGACAGAACAATATTGGCAACTTTTACATGTTTTTCGGCTGATTCATCAAAAGTTGAAGCAATTACTTCTCCTTTGACGCTTCTTTGCATGTCGGTTACCTCTTCCGGACGCTCGTCAATCAATAATACAATCATGTAAACTTCCGGATGATTTATGGAAATTACATTGGCAATATCTTTCAGTAAAATTGTTTTACCTGTTTTAGGCTGAGCAACGATCATCCCTCTTTGTCCTTTTCCAATAGGTGAGAATAAATCTACTACACGAGTTGACAAAGTAGCTCCTTTACCTGCTAATTTAAATTTTTCTTCAGGAAATAAGGGAGTTAAATGCTCGAATGATACTCGATCTCTAACAAATAAAGGATCTCTTCCGTTTATTTCGATAATCTTAACTAAAGGGAAAAATTTTTCACCTTCTTTCGGTGGACGAACTTCTCCGGTAACAGTATCTCCGGTCTTAAGTCCGAAAAGCTTAATTTGGGAAGGAGAAACATATACATCATCGGGAGATGAAAGGTAATTAAAATCAGAAGAACGTAAAAAACCATATCCGTCCTGAGTGATCTCTAAAACTCCTTCTGTTTTTATAATACCCTCAAATTCATAATCGGAGGAACGATATTTATTACCATTGGTATGCGGTCTGTTAGCATATTCCTTAGTATTGTTTTTCTTCGGGCTTTGATAATTGGTTTTAGGCTCTTCATCAAAAAGCTTTTTATCATCCTTAGAAACTGTAGTTTTTTGAAAATGAGTGCTGTCTGCACTTTTTCTTAATATAACTTGCGGCTTTCTGTAAACCGGAATATCAATTTTAAAATCTTCATCATTTTCCGAAACTTCTTTTTGAACGTCATCATCTATTAGTGAGTCATCATCTTGGGAACTTTTATTTTCAACCACTTCCTCTTTAGAAAATAAAGTATCTCTTTGCTGTTGTTTAGCAGGTATTCTTTTTCTTTGTCTTTTTTCCGTTATTATAGGCTCTTCATCGGTTGATTTTTCCGACTCATTATGGTGTGTTTGTTTGTTTTGATGAGCTAAAATTAATTCAATTAATTCTGATTTTTTTAATCCTGAACTTTTAATTTTTAATTCATTAGCAATAGACTGCAAATCAGCCACTTTCATTGCTTTAAGCTTTTGTTCCTCAAACATAAGTTATGTTTAGTATGATTTTAAAATTACTCGAAAATTACGTAAAATATTGATTTTGATTATTTTATAAAAGAATAAAGTGGTAACTTTATGAAAAATAATGCACTAATCTTTAGTAGATTATTCAGCAATATTACAAAATATTTTATTAAAACGCTAATTTTTTATACATTTGCTGTTCAAAAAAGCGAAATTTTGATCCAAAGAATTCAAAGTATTTATCTATCATTAGCCGGTATACTAGGATTTGCTGTCGGTTATATAACCGATTTCATTCCTAATGATTTAACAGATATGTTCCTTTTGTTCCTCATCGGATTGTTAGCTTTTATTTCCCTATTCTGCTTTAAAAGCAGAAATGTTCAAAGAAAAATTAATTATACAAATATAATTATAAACGTATTGTTGATCGGTTTTATGGTTTATGATTTGCTAAATTCATCTGGAGGAAGTACTATACTTCCTGAGAAAGGTGTTGAGCTACTCGTCCCGGTCCTGCTGATTATTCTGCTTGCCATGGCAAATAAGTACATCAATAAGGATGAAAAGCTCATAAAATCTGTAGATAGATTCCGTTAAAACTCATAACAACTTTTAATGAGTGCAAGAGTCGTTTTATTTTATAAAACGACTCTTATTTTTTGCAACCATATAATAATTATGGGTAAAGCAGAACAAGCTTCCATCCAAAAACGGGTGTAAAAAAATTGATGTGTTTTTCCCATAAATACTACCATACCCATACTGATTATACACACCACTTCCCATGCTGTCACATAGATTAAATCGCCTTGTTTATAATAAGTCAAAGCAAAAACTAGTGCAGATAGAAATAAACATATACAAGCAATACCTTTGCTTTTTCGTATTCCTAAATAGTTGGGTATTGTACAAATAACATCTTTTTTCATGTCGCAAATATCAAAAGGCAGGGTTATACCTATGATAAAAAAATACAGAATTAAAAATTCTGAGAGAGTATTACGATTACCCGTATTTCCTATATATAGAATCGCATAGGCCCATGCAAATGATATAATAAAAATTTTTAATAAAGGAATGTTTCTAAATGGAATCTTTATAAAGTCCGAATTATACATGATTACAATACTTCCAATAAATGCAATATGAAAAAATTGTAGTAAATCTTTTTCCTTACATACTATAAAAGCCACAAGTATTAAACTGATGAATGAAATATGAAAAGAAAGTTTTTTTAAGATATTTCGCGACCAAGTATTTTGAAAGCAAATAAAATTATAAGCAGCTAAAGCAGAAAAAAAAATTATTGCAATTCTGTTGTAATTTACGGAGTGGTTTAAACTTCCAAAAAATAGACATAATAAAGAAATCATGAAAGAAACCCACAATTGAGTATTGATTAAAAACCTTTCAATCGATTTTTTCATTTCACGGCCTTATCAACTGCCCACTCTTTTTGGATTATTTTTTACAAAGGAATCCCACCCCGAATATGATTTTGAAGTATTTGCCGATGAGGGAGTTCTACTGTTTAAAAAGTGGCATACTGCCAGAGCCAGTCCATCGGAAGCATCCAAATATTGAGTAGGAAAATCTTTTAAATTCAATAAAGTTTTTAACATTCCTGCAACTTGTTCTTTGGATGCATTACCGTTTCCTGTTATTGACATTTTAACTTTTTTAGGAAAATATTCTGTAATAGGAATTTCTCTTAGTAAGCCGGCAGCCATAGCCACACCTTGCGCTCTGCCTAATTTTAACATAGACTGAACATTTTTAGCGTAAAAAGGTTCTTCGATTGCCAATTCATCCGGATGATAGGTATCAATCAGCGACAAGGTTTTATCAAATATTTTTTTAAGCTTTAATGCATGGGATTCAACCTTTTTAAGAATTAGCTCATCAATGCACAAAAGCTTCATTTTATTACCCACTACACTAATAATCCCAAATCCCATAACATTCGTTCCGGGATCGATTCCTATTATAATTCTTTCCGTCAAAATTTTTTAATAATGTAATCTTAGCAATTCTTTAAATATGCTTTCCAGCCTTCTTCTTTATATTTCTTGGCAGCATCTTCCGGATTCTTAGCTCCGTAAATGCCTCTGCCGACAATAATAAAATCTGTATGATAGTCGGAGAATACTTTTTCAGGGGTATTGAATTGCTGACCTTTGGAATCTCCTGATTCAGTTAAATTAACCCCCGGAGTGAATAACAATAAAGCAGAAGGTAGTTTGGATTGGGCAACACATCCTATTACATTGGATACTTTACTTGAAATTTCGATAACTTTCGACTTATAGTTTTCATCTGTTAAAGTTCCTTTTGACGACATTTCTGCAATAGTCACTACTCCGGTTTTTTCACCAAATACTTGTAAGCTTTCTTCTCCGGCTATAACATGAGAGGTTATTAAATCTGCCCATTCTGAAATTTTATAAATTCCTCCGGTAAACTGCATATGTTGTGTATTACCTATATCTCCAAATTTTCTATCCTCGAATAATAAAAAGTTTTTAGCTGCAGCAATCTCTTTCAATTCGTGTATAAAATTTTCAGTAAAGTCTGAAATTATGTCTGAATGCAATTTAACAGCCACAATGGAATCCCCTATTTGATGGGCTAATTTTAAAATTTCTGCAGATTTATGGGTATCTAAGGAAGCTATTAAATTGGTTTTTTTTGATAATGCAATTTCGATCAGCTTCTTAGAAACCGAATGATTCTGTAATTTTAATTTTTCCTCAAAGGTTAATCGAGGAGCACTTAATTGTACCGTTGGTTTTTCTTTAAGAAAGTCTTTAATTTTAACAACTTGTGATTGATTTAAAAATTCATGATTGTACAGAATATCAATTACATTTTCAATACTGAATAAAGTGTGAACATGATATCCTTTGCTTTCCAATAATTCTTTACCCCCTTGTTGCCTATCTAATACTACAACAATATCTTTTACTTTTAGTCCTTCTTTTTCTACCTCTTCTATCGTTTCAAGCAAACTTTTCCCACTTGTTATTACATCTTCCACGAGTACGCAACGTTGTCCTTCTTTAAAGATCCCTTCCAACATTTTTTTCGTCCCGTAATTTTTACTCTCTTTTCTTTTTATAATTAATGGCACTTTAGATTCTAAAGACATCGCCGTAGCCATAGGTAAAGCTGCATAGGGAACACCGCAAATAAGTTCGTGCCTACAATCTTTTAGCATAGCCAATAAAAGTTGTGACAATTCGCTTAGTAATTCCGGACTGGAGGCTAATGGTCGTAAATCAACGTAAAAAGGAGAAAGAATCCCACTTTTTAAAGTGAATTCACCAAATTTTATTATTCCCAGTTCATAAGATTTGAGTAAAAATTTTTCTTTGTTAATCATCTTTCTTTTGATTTAAGCAAAGGTAATAAATTAATAAATTTAAGTGTTTGTAAAAAACTAAGAGAAATTAAATTCCTTAACTATTTAACACTTTGGTAACAATAATAAAATTTATCCATATTTATCTTTTATTTGATGATGAATCTTTCAACTCAAACCCTCTTTTGTTGGCAAATGATTTTTGGGCTTCTACAATTTTACCGTCAATTTCATTTAATTTAACTTCATTTACATCCATGTCTTCCAGAGCTTTTTCAAATTGATCTTTTGTTAATTTTTCTTTTGAAGTAAATCCTTTTATCGACGTAATCATATTATGGATATACTCTTCACATAAGTTTTTTAAATCTTCCCCATCTTTGGGTACTTCATAGCCGTTAATTTTGTTGATCAATTTTTCTAATTCTTCAGAAGCAACTTTTCCTTTTTTGGTGACGGAAACAAAGTCACCGGTATCAGGGTGCTGTTCAACCATAGCATAAAAGGTAGTATATTCCCTGTCTGCTCTATTTAAATTTTCCATTAAATTGTCATTAAATTTTCCGGGTCCCGGATTACAAGAGTATAAGCTAAACAGCCATACATAAAAGAATAAAATTCTTAATTTTTCCATTATATTTTATTTTTAATCAAATATATAAAAACATTCAATCTTTTTTTAGCCAATCTTCTATAATTATAAAAGATAAAATCAAAGTACTAATATTTACTAAAATTATATACATTTGTAAACTATGCGAAATCGTTGGTTAATTTTACCTCAACCTGATCCAAATAAAGCCCAAAAACTAGCTGAAGAACTGGGATTCCCTGTGGAAATTACCAGCCTTCTTTTAAAACGAGGTGTTTCTACATTTGATGAAACTAAAACTTTTTTTAAACCTTCGCTTGATCAACTTCATGACCCTTTTCTTCTAAAGGACATGAACATTGCTGTAGAAAGAATCGAAAAAGCCATAAATACTAATGAAAAAATACTTATTTATGGAGATTACGATGTGGATGGTACTACTTCTGTGGCAATGATGTATCTTTTTCTAAATTCTTTTTATAAGCATATCGATTATTATATACCGGATAGATATGAGGAAGGGTATGGCATCTCTTACCAGGGCATCGATTTTGCCGCTGCTAATGGTTTTTCCTTAATAATTGCATTAGATTGCGGAATTAAAGAAAAAGATAAGATTTCTTATGCAAAAGATAAAAACATTGATTTTATCGTATGCGATCATCATTTGCCGGATGAAGTTCTTCCGGAAGCGGTTGCTATTTTAGATCCGCAAAGATCAGATTGCAAGTATCCCTATAAATTTTTAAGCGGATGTGGAGTTGGCTTTAAACTTATACAAGCTTTGTCCTCCCAAAAACAAATTCCACAGGAAGATATATTTCCCTACTTAGACTTAGTAGCTATCAGTATCGCTGCCGATATTGTACCGATAACCGGTGAAAATCGAATTTTAGCTGCATTTGGTTTGAAACAATTGTTGGAAAAACCCAGAGTAGGTTTAAAGGTTTTCTTACCCAAAGAAACTCGTGAAGCTTTTTCAATTAATAATATTGTATTTGGAATAGCTCCTAAAATAAATGCTGCAGGAAGAATCAGCCATGCAAGCAATGCTGTAAAGCTACTTATTACAACTAATGATATTGAAGCTCGAAAGATCTATACTCAAATTAATGAGCTTAACAACGAACGTCGAGAGCTTGATGCCAATATCACTTCCGAAGCCATTCAAGAAATTATAAAAACAGGTCAAACCAGTACTTATTCCACCATTGTTTTTAATCGCAAATGGCACAAAGGGGTCATTGGAATTGTAGCTTCCCGATTAATTGAAGAATATTACAGGCCTACTTTAGTCTTTACAGAAGGAAAAAATAAAGACCTGGTTGCTTCTGCTCGAAGTGTTACCGGTTTTGATATTTATAAAACTTTGGAAAAAACCTCTGAGTATTTGGAACAATTTGGAGGTCATATGTATGCTGCAGGGCTCTCGATAAAAAAAGAGAATTTTTTACCCTTTAAAGAAAAATTTGAATCTGTAGTTAAAGAAACGATTAAGGAAAGCCAAAGAACGCCAACTATTGAAATAGACGAAGAAATATCTCTATCCGTAATAAATAAACGTTTTTTCAAACTAATCAGTTATTTTGCTCCATTTGGTCCGGCTAATTTGCGCCCGGTATTTTTAGCCCGAAATGTACATTTTGGAGGCGATTATACGCTTATGGGTAAGGATCGTTCCCATTTAAAAATTATTGTTTTCCAAGATTCCATTAAAAATTCATTTGAAGCTATCGCCTTTAAAATGGGTCATCTTTTGCCTAAATTTGAAAAATATCCTTTTGATATGGTTTTCACTTTATATGAAAATTATTGGCAAGGCAAAACTTTTTATCAACTTCAAATTAAAGATGTTAAATTTTATGAGGATTTGTAACTTTGTTGAATGAAAGTTGGTTTATTTTTCGGATCATTTAATCCTATTCATATAGGACATTTAATCATTGCTAATTATATCATTGAAAATTCAGGCCTTACTCAAATCTGGTTTGTTGTAACTCCGCAAAACCCTTTCAAAAATAAATCTACTCTGTTAAAAGATCATCACAGATTGGAAATGGTAAACCTTGCCATTGAAAAATACCCTCATTTCAGATCTTCTTCAGTTGAATTTGCTTTACCCAAACCTTCCTATACCATTGATACGTTGGTTGTACTAAAAGAAAAATATCCATCCTATGATTTTGTTTTACTAATGGGAGAAGATAATTTGAATTCATTTCATAAATGGAAAAATTATGAACAAATTTTAAAATATCATTCCTTATTTGTTTATCCTCGAATTAACAGTATTCAGAAGGAACAAACTATGGACCATCCACATATTCATAAAATTTCCGCTCCTATCATTGAAATTTCTTCTACCTTAATACGCTCCATGATTAAAGAACATAAAAATGTTCGTCCCATGCTTCCTCCGGAAGTCTTCAATTATATTGATGGCAGCAATCTTTATAAATAATTACTTTTTTGTAATTTTGCAAGTTGTTTTTGCTAAAAAATTATAAGTAAATGGAAGATAGTATAACTATGGATTTAGAATCCGGTCTATCATTACCTATTATGGAGCATTTTTACACCATTCAAGGGGAAGGTAGATATACCGGTACGGCTGCATACTTTATAAGAATAGGCGGTTGTGATGTAGGATGTCATTGGTGTGATGTAAAAGAAAGTTGGAATCCTTCTATTCATCCGGTTAGTTCTGTAGATAAAATTGCCGAAACGGCTGCTTCCCAATCGAAAACCATTGTTTTAACCGGAGGGGAACCTTTAATGTGGAATTTAGAGCCCTTAACATCCAGATTAAAAAATTTGGGTTGCCGAATACATATCGAAACTTCGGGAGCTTATCCTCTATCGGGACATATTGATTGGATCTGTCTGTCTCCTAAAAAAACAGCCCTTCCTCTCGAAAGTGTGTATGCAAAAGCAAATGAATTAAAAGTAATTGTTTATAATAATCATGACTTTATTTTTGCGGAAGAACAGGCTTCTAAAGTAAATGATAATGCCATTTTATATTTACAACCTGAATGGAGTAATAGGAATAAAGTTACTCCAAAAATCATTGATTATGTGATGAAAAACCCTAAATGGCAAGTTTCTTTACAAACTCATAAATATTTAAACATTCCTTAACAACAGCAATTGATAAAGTCTAATCCTATATCATTAAAAAACCCTTCTGCCTTCATTTTTTAGTTTTTAATGCCTTTAATCTTTATTAGAATTAGCAGAATCATGTCTTTATAACCGATTACTATCAGATTTCAATATCTTTTAATTAATTCATCCTTTTGTGTTTATATCATTTAATAGGATAAATTATTTTTTTTTACTATCTTAATAAAAAATCCGGGAAGTTATCGTGAAATATTTTTATGTATATAGTTTTTTTTTATTCTTCAATAAAAAAGAATTATGCTTACACAACGTAGGGACTTTGTTTTATTGACTAATTTTGAAATGTAAAAAATGAAATAATATTTTGATAAACAAAACAATAAAATTATGTCAATAGTAGGTAAAAAATTTCCAAACATTTCAATAGATGCCATGGATCACATGGGGGATGATTTAAAGATCAATATTTTTGAGGAGGCAACTAAAAAAAATAAAAAGGTTTTATTATTTTGGTATCCTAAAGATTTTACTTTCGTTTGTCCTACCGAACTTCATGCTTTTCAACAAGCACTACCTGAATTTGAAAAAAGAAATACTATAGTTATAGGGGCTTCATGTGATACTAACGAAGTACATTTTGCCTGGTTAAATACACCTAAAGACAATGGCGGTATAGAAGGGGTTACTTATCCAATCTTAGCAGATACAACACGTAATCTTTCTAATATTTTAGGAATTTTAGATATTGAATCTTCCGAATATGATGAAGATTATGAAACTGTGATATTGAAAGGATCCAATGTTGCATACAGAGCAACCTTTTTAATCGATGAAGAGGGAAAAGTTTTCCATGAAAGTATTAATGACATGCCATTAGGAAGAAATGTTCAAGAATATTTACGCCTTATAGATGCCTATACTCATGTTCAAAAATTTGGTGAAGTATGTCCGGCTAACTGGGAAGAAGGAAAAGATGCGATGAATGCCAATCGTAAAGGAGTATCGGATTATTTATCTTCTCATTAATTATAATTTAAAATACAAAAAAATGGTACAAGAATTACAAGAAGATAATTTAAGTGAAATTATCAAAGAATCTCCGATCGTTCTCGTTCAGTATGCTGCTTCATGGTGCGGAAACTGTAAAATTATGAAGCCGAAATTTAAAAAAATTGGCGAAGAAAACAGCACCATTCCTTTTTTAATTGTCGATGCGGAAAAATTTCCTGAATCCAGAAAATTAGCAAATGTGACCAACTTACCGACTTTTGCTTCTTTTAAAGACGGAAAGCTGGTTAATCAAATACAAACAAATAAAATAGAACCTTTACAAGAATTAGTAAATGAAGTTACCCATAATTAAACATTTAACTCAATTCATTGAAAATAATGATGAAGATTATATCAATGAAACAATTGAAACCTTAGAGAACTTAACGGAAGCTCCGGGTTTGAAAGATGAAGAATTAGATGTTTTAGGAGAAGTGCTTTCTAATATGTACGGAGCTATTGAAGTTAATAAGCTAATGAGAGAGGGTATGGATGAAAAAAATGCTTTAAATGCATTTATGAAACGTGTCCTCGGATCAATTGATAAATAGTCTATACTTTTAAATTTAATTTTTAAAAGCCTTGCAAGATTTTTCTTGTGAGGTTTTTTTATTTTTAAAAATGACTATTAAGGTAAATATTATTTTCATATTTCATGTCGAAACCGTAATTTCGTAAATTAAAATAAATTAAATTACGAATAAATGGCTATTCTTGGACAAATAAGAAAAAGAAACGGGTTATTAATAGGTTTTGTTGCTGTAGCATTATTATTATTTTTATTAGGTGGAATTGATTGGAGCAGAATTGGCAAGAAAGATCCCAATGTTTTGGGAAAAGTAAACAAAGAAGCGATCTCACGCCAGGAATATTATAGTCAACTTAGTCTTCTTTCTTCTCAGTACCAAGGGCAATATCCGGAAAATTTACTTGAAGGACAAATTTGGAATTCGTTAATTGAACAAAAATTAATTGAGCAAAAATTTAATGCCTCCGGATTAATTTTAACTGATAAAATGATTTGGAATATGGCCAAATCCTCTCCTTTATTTAACAATCCTCAATTCAAAGATAAAAGCGGAAATATTAATACCAAATTGATTCAGGATGAATTCCAAAAAATGGAAGAAAGCCAAAATGCTTCTCCGCAATACAGAGAATATTTCCAAACTATGATGACTTTAAAAAAGAATTTTGGTTATCAAGCAATGGGTAAACAATATTTAGGGACTTATGGTTCCGGAATGTTAACCAATAACAAGGAAATTGAACTTTTAGCACAAAATCAATCCAATATTGCAGATATTGAATACGTTAAAATCGATTACAATGCATACCAAAAATCAAACCCTGTTAAGGTCACAGATGAAGATTTAAAAGCTTATATTGAAAGACATAAATCTTTATTTAAAATTGATGAAAACAGAACGCTAGATTTTGTATATTTCTCTGCAAAACCTACTCCTTCCGATGAAAATAACACATTACATTCATTAAATGCCTTATTATCTCAATCCATTATTGAAGGGGATACTATTCAAGCATTTGGTTCGGTTAAAAATGATTCACTATATATCAGCGAGCTAAATACCGCACAAATTGCAGATAAACCTTTTATCTCTCAATACAGAAGCGAAAAGCAATTGCCTCAAAACATACAAAATTGGGTAAAAAATGCTTCTATCGGACAAATTTCTAATGCTTATAAAGATAATGGATACTATGTATTATCTAAATTAATCGCTAAAAAAAATACGGATTCGGTAACTGCTAAAAATATATTAATAAGTTACACCGGAGCTCAGCAAATCCAGCCTAAAACTGCCAGAAACAAGGATCAGGCAAAAAAACAAGCGGATGAACTTGCGGCAAAATTAAATGCTAATCCTAGTGATTTTGCAAAATTAGCTTCTCAATATTCAGACGATCCGACGGCTTCCTCGAATAATGGTGAAATGAAGTTAACAACTGCTCAAGATTTTCCTGCTCCTTATAAAAAATTACAACGTTTTTTGGAAACTTCTCCAACAAATAAAGCAGAAGTTATTGAAACTCCTCAGGGATATTTGGTATTAATGATATCTCAAAGGAAACCGGATGAAATTGTTTATAAACTAGCAGATCTTGCGAAAGAAATTAAACCTTCTGAGGAAACTATCGAGACTGCCCGTAAACAATCAACCAATTTCATACAATCCATTCAAGGAAAGTCATCAAGAGAATTTATTGATTTCGCTAAAAAATCTAACTATAAACCACAACAGCAACGAGGCATAGTACGTTTTGGTTCTATGTTGAACGGATTACACACAGATAAAGATTCTGATATTATTGCTTGGGCTTTTGATTCTAAAAGAAAACTTGGTGATACTGAAGTATTCACTACGGGTGACCAAAGTTATATTGTAGCCAGAGTTTCATCTTTATTTAGTAAAGGATTGGCAGATCCTTCTTTAGTTAGAGATGAAATTGAAACTGAGGTAAGGAATGAAAAGCTGGGTAAGATAATTGCTGAAAAAGTAAATTCAGGAAACAAATCACTTGACAACTTAGCAACTGAATTTAAAACTACAAAAAGCAATGCTTCAATAAGTTTTGATAATCCATCAGTGAACGGAGAATTTGAGCCTAAGGTGGGTGGTGCAGCATTTGGGTTAAAACAAGGAGTTACCTCGAAAGCTATTGAAGGAAAAAGCGGAGTTTATATAATTGTAACTAAATCGATTACTAAAGGACAAGTTGGAGACAAAAAACAGCTTAAAACTTCTTTAATGAGTCAATATGCTCAACAAATGCCTTCTTTACTTTTAAGATCATTAGTTCAAGAGTCAGATATTACCGATTATAGAGGTATCTTGTTAAATCAACAACAAAAATAATTTAGACAATAAATATTAAAAAAAGCATACTTAGTTATAAGTATGCTTTTTTGTTTTTAGTGATACTTCCTCAAACAATTTTCGAATTAATTATTTTATTATTGTAAATAAAAAACCTCTCTTATCGAAATAAAAGAGGCTTCTTATAAAATATTTATTACTTACAATTTATCGATTCAATAGTTTAGCAGCTTCTTTGGCAAAATAGGTAGAAATAAGACCGGCGCCTGCTCTTTTTATACATGTTAAGCTTTCAATAATAATTTTATCATTATCCAACCATCCATTTTTTGCAGCCGCTTTAATCATGGCATATTCTCCACTAACCTGAAATACCGAAATAGGCACATCTACTATTTCATTTAATTTAGAGACTATATCTAAATAAGGAAGGCCCGGCTTTACCATAACAATATCTGCGCCTTCTTCAATATCTTTCAATGCTTCATTGATAGCTTCTTTACTGTTACCGTAATCCATTTGGTAGGTTTTTTTATCTCCAAATCCGGGAGCACTGTCCAGAGCATCTCTAAAAGGACCGTAATACGAACTGGCATATTTCGCTGCATAACTCATAATACCTACTTCATCAAATCCATTTTCTTCTAATGCTTCTCTAATTGCTGCAACTCTTCCATCCATCATATCGCTTGGAGCAATAAAATCTGCTCCTGCTTCTGCATGGCTTAGGCTCATTTTTACCAATGCATCCACGGTTGCATCATTTACAATTTTACCGTTTTCAACAATTCCGTCATGTCCGTAAATTGAATAAGGATCAAGAGCTACATCCGGCATAATTACCATTTCGGGTACAGCATCTTTAATAGCTTTGATTGATTTTTGCATTAAGCCGTTTTTATTCCATGCTTCTTTGCCTGTATTATCTTTTAAATTTTCATTGATTTTTACATAAATATTCACCGCTTTAACTCCTAAAGACCATAATTCTTTAACCTCTTTAATTGTTAAATCCAATGATTGTCGATATATTCCCGGCATAGAAGAAATTTCTTCTTTTATATTTTCTCCTTCTGCAATAAATATCGGCATGATAAAATCATCGGTAGTTAAAATCGTTTCTCTTACTAAATCTCTTACGGCTTGAGTTGATCTTAATCTTCTATTTCTATTATATAGTATCATTTTTTGTTATTTCGTGTTAATAGTTGACCTTAAAAAGGTATAATTTAAAAGAATTTGGTATAGACCCATAAGATAAATAAAATCTTATTCAGTTTAAAAATAATATTACATTTTTATACCACTCCTATCTGCAAAATATTCTGCAAATTTTCTTATTTCTTCTGCTATTTCTTCCTCATCTGTGGCTCTCTGATAAGAATCTCCTAAAGAATGCAATACTTGATGAAAAAACCGCTTCATATCATCAACAGGCATTTCTTTGGTCCATAAATCAATCCTTAAAGCTTCTTTAACTTTATCATCCCAAACGGATAATAAAATGGCTTTACTTTCTGCTCCAATTACTCCTCCGTCCGGGGCTGCCCATACAATTTTTTCGGGTATATGGTTTTCATCTAATTGTACATTAAAATTTATTTCAGTTTCTTTCATTAGCTCCTATTAAAATATTACGTTGTTTTGTATCTTTAAATATTAGTGTGTATCTATCTCAGGATGGGGCTTATATTTGGACTTGGCAAATATTTGCTCGTGGTTAGGATTTTTAATAAAGTCTTGTAGGCTTATTTGAGGATTTTCAAGTAAGTACTTTCTACAAATTTGCCATCCGGTCCAACAACCTATTCTCCCCGGACTTTGAGAGTCTACCTCCGTATAAAATTTAGAAAAAGGCGCTAACGATAAAAATCGATCAGATAAAGAAATATCATCACTAAACACATAATTACTTTCAATAAAGAAATTCCATATTTCATATTCGTTAGTTTTCGCCCAATTTATCTGGTCTTGGGTATATCCTATTTTATAACAATCTTTTACTTCAGGCAAAAAGGCATCTTCCAAAACTAATATTTTGCCTTGATAAATCATTTGTGAAACAAAAGATTGGCTGTTCGTCTCTCGCGGGACTATTGCCATTCCTTTAATTATTTCTTTTGCCGTTTTTGATGAAAAATATTCCATGCTCATTGTTCTCTGGATATATTTATCTATATTCATCATATTATAGTATTTATTATCAAAACCTAAAAAGCAATCTGTAGCAATAAGTAAATAATTATTTTGTGGAATATATGTAATCGGATTCAAATAATCTGAGGTAAATGATGAATATAAATATACTGCGGGAGATTTAAATTCCGGATAATAATACTTGATATGCTTAAATAGGTTTTCTAATTCTGTTTTAATTCTATCGTTAGAAACTTTTTTCTTTATTTCAGAATAAATATTGAGTTCTGTACTATCCCTTCGATCTTTTTCAAATCGGGAATCCGGGGTAGTTTGACTCAAATAAAAAGGATATTTTTTTCTAAAATCCGGTATTGAAATATCTAAATTGTAAAAATCTTTTGCTATATCATGAATTTCAACAGGTTCTTGTATCTCGCTAACCTCTACTTTCCACCTCTTATTCAAATCATCTTTACTGCTTTTATGAGTGCAGCTTATTACTAATAACAATACTGTAAGATATTTAATAATCTTCATTATCTTTACACTTGATTTTTAAATATATAATATTACGCGCAAAGATACAATATTATGAAAACAACCAGAGTAATTTCCTATATTGTTAATTGGTTAAACGATTATCTCAAAAATAGTGGGGCAAAAGGATTTGTTGTAGGAGTATCCGGAGGAATAGATTCCGCTGTAGTTTCTACATTAGCCGCTCAAACCGGTAAACCCGTTTTAGTTTTAGAAATGCCTATTCATCAACCGGAAGACCAAGTTACTCGAGCCAGAGAACATATAAAATATCTTACTGAACACTATACAAATGTTACCGGAAAAACTATAAATCTCACCAACACTTTTGAGGCTTTAAAATCTGATTTAGAAGCGGATGAATCTCATGAAAAAAACAATTTATCTTTAGCTAATACTCGGTCTCGTCTTCGTATGACTGCCTTATATTATTATGCAGGACTCAACAATTTCTTGGTTTGTGGAACAGGTAATAAAATAGAGGATTTTGGTATCGGCTTTTTTACTAAATATGGAGATGGAGGAGTTGATATCAGCCCTATTGCCGACCTCTTAAAAAGTCAGGTTTTTGAAATAGCCAAAGAATTACATGTTTCCGAATCTATTCAGAAAGCGAAACCTACCGATGGGCTCTGGACCGATGACCGATCTGATGAAGACCAAATTGGAGCTTCCTATCCGGAACTTGAATGGGCAATGAATGTTCATGAAAATCATAAGGCTTCTGATTTTACAGGAAGAGAACGTGAAGTTTTCGAAATTTATGATCAATTAAACCGACTTGCTCAACATAAAATTAATCCTATTCCGGTTTGTAAAATTCCTAAAGAATTACTTGATTAAACTTTGTTAAGGATACTGTTTAACTACATGGTTACTATAATTAATTGTTCTTAGTTTATCTATGTATTAGTTGTAAAAAAAGAACAAACGATCAAATAGTTAAACATGTAAAAAAGATTTAAAAATTAATAATTTATTTTTCTATAACTCATTCAATTATTATTTTTGTTTTAGAAATTAAACTTGATTATGGGACGCGCATTTGAATATAGAAAAGCTTCAAAATTAGCCAGATGGGACAAAATGGCAAAACAGTTCAGCCGTATTGGTAAAGAAATTGCAATTGCTGTAAAAGCCGGTGGTCCTAACCCTGAATCTAACCCTGCACTTCGTCGTTGTTTACTTAATGCGAAAGGTGTAAATATGCCTAAAGACAATGTAGAAAGAGCTATTAAAAAGGCTTCAGGGGCAGATGCAGAACAATATGACGAAATAACCTATGAAGGATATGGACCGGGAGGAATTGCCATTTTTTTAGAATGTACTACTAATAATCCTACCCGAACTGTAGCCAATGTTCGTGCTATATTTAACAAATTTGAAGGAAATCTGGGAAAAAATGGAGAACTTACATTTATTTTTGATCGAAAGGGGATTTTTACTTTAGATAAGTCAAATCTTACTATGGATTGGGACAGTTTTGAATTGGAAATGATTGACGCAGGAGCCGAAGAAATTGAAGAAGATGATAATGAAGTGATTATTACCTCTTCTTTTGAAGATTTTGGTTCTATAAATCATAAATTTGAAGAATTAGGTATAGAGCCTAAGAGTGCGGAATTACAAAGGTTGCCAAACAATACTAAAGCTCTTCCGTTAGAACAGGCACAAACTATTTTGAAAATGCTTGAAAAATTTGAAGACGATGATGATGTTCAACAAGTATTTCATAATATGGAAATTACAGAAGAATTGCAAAACGCTGTAAATTAGAATTTTTTACATATATAAAAAATAGAAAGTTTCTTATGCTTATAAGAAGCTTTTTATTTTTTATACCTATCGTATTCCTTTTAAATCATTGATAATAATTTAAACAGTTTTAAATTATTAGTTGATTTTTACAACCGGAAATCTAAAATTGGTTAATTTATGTTCGATTGATCTTAGCTAATTTTTTTTCGACCCATAGTGTTGCGAACGGGAAAAAGGCTGACATTAATACAAATACAAAATCTTCATCATCCCATTTATAATGCTTTCTAACTAAAATCGCCAATATAATATATGCGGTAAAAAATAAACCGTGTATCATACCCGTCGGAATCATAAATAAGGTATAATGAAAAAAATATTTTAAGGGCATGGCTACTAAAAAAAGTAAGAAACAACTTATGCATTCTGCATAACAAGCTAAATTAAAATATTTTTCTACCTTTTTTTTATTCATTTGCTTACCTTTACTTGTACAAAAATAATCATTTATCAAGATAATTTTCGCATTTACATAAATGGTTCGTATTATCTTTTTATTTAGATACTACTGTATGTGAATACATCTTTAGATCAATTTCATCTTTTTTTATTATATAAAATCAGAATATATATCTTATTGTATATCAATTATTGAATATTATATAGCAATAGCAAGACACTTAACACCTAATTTATATCATGTCTATGTTAATATATAATAAATAATTTGTACCTTATGAGAAAAAAAAATAATATGATGAAAAAAAGATTTGTATTATATGCATTAGCCGGTTTTTGCGCATTTAACGTCAGTAAGGCGCAAACCTATCCTCAAATCGTTGTTAATAATCAAAGATTTTCTGATTGGAACAAAGATGGAAAACTACAACCTTACGAAGATACTCGACTGTCGGATTATGAAAGAATTAATGATTTAATTTCTCGTTTATCTGTTGATGATAAAATACATTTACTCTTGGGTACGGGAATGGTTGGATTTGAAATGTTGAAAGGGTTTGAAGCTATAGACCCTAAAGGAGTCACAATACCAAGCTATCTTATTCCCGGATCAGCAGGTTCAACTACACCCATTGACAAATGGGGCGTTCCTGCAGTAATATTTACCGATGGTCCTGCAGGTGTCCGCATTTCTTATAAAAGAAAAGGAGAAACAAGAACTTATTATGCCACAGGATTTCCTGTAGGGGCCCTTATTTCGACCACTTGGGATACAGAATTAGCAAAAGAAGTTGGAAATGCTATTGGAGATGAAGCCTTAAAATATGGCTCGGATATTCAATTGGCTCCGGCATTAAACATCATTCGCAACCCTTTGTGTGGGCGTAATTTCGAGTATTTCTCAGAAGATCCTTTAATAGCAGGTAAATTCGCTTCAGCGATCACACAAGGAATTCAAAAAAACGGTGTGGGTGTTTCTTTAAAACATTTTGCCGCAAACAATAGTGAAAATAATCGAATGGACTTAGATGTTCATCTATCTCAAAGAGCGTTACGAGAAATTTACCTACGCGGATTTGAAATTGCTGTTAAAGAATCTAATCCGGCAACCATTATGTCTTCATACAATAAAATTAACGGGACTTACACTTCGGCAAGTTATGACTTATTAACTACCATTTTACGTCATGAATGGGGCTTCAAAGGAGCAGTAATTACAGACTGGTTTGGCGGATATGCCGATGTATCAGCTATAAGTGATACCAGCCATGATGGAATAAGTAAAGATTCTTATGATGAAGATATATTTGCAAAGCAATTACATGCAGGAAATGATTTATTAATGCCGGGTACACAAGTACAATTTGAAACCCTTAAAAAATACATTGAAACTAAACGTCTTTCTATAGAAGATGTAAATAATTGCTTGAGAAATGTATTGGAAATGATCTATAAATCTCCACGGGTAGCCGGTTATGTACCAACTAATAATCCGGATTTGAAATCCCATGCACTTTTAAGCAGAAAAGCAGCTTCAGAAGGTATGGTTTTATTAAAAAATGAGCAAGGGGCTTTACCTTTAAATAAAGGAAGTAAAATAGCCTTATTTGGAAGTGGTTCATATAATATTATAGCAGGAGGAACAGGAAGTGGAAATGTAAATAAAGCATATGTAATTTCTTTACCTAAAGGATTGGAAGATAACGGTTATGTGATTGATAAAAATTTAAATCAAACCTATTCTCAATTTGTTAAGGAGGAATTAGCTAAAACTGAGGAATTAAAGAAAAAATTACTCGCTATCTTACCAACTTTAACTCAGCCGACCATTAAGGAAAAAGCGATCCAAAACAGTGCTAAAGAAAATGATATTGCAATCATTACTATTGGAAGGGAAGCGGGTGAATCCGGAGACAGAAAAATTCCTGATGATTTTGATCTTTCCGAAAAAGAACAAAATTTAATTTCTGAAGTATCAAAAGCATTTCATCAACAAAATAAAAAAGTGGTTGTGATTATAAATTCAGGAAGCGCTATTGAAACTTCCAGTTGGAAAGATAAAGTAGATGCTATAGTTTGGGCAAGTCTTCCCGGTCAGGAAGGCGGCTATGCTATAACCGATGTACTTTCAGGAGCTGTGAATCCATCCGGAAAATTAACTCAAACTCTACCTGTTAAATATACAGATGTTTCTTCTTCTTCTAATTTTGACGGAGTTCCGGCAGAAAAACCAACTGACGTATCTTATAAGGAAGGCATATATGTGGGATACAGATATTTTAACACCTTTAATGTTATCCCTTCTTATGAATTTGGGTACGGCCTTTCTTATACAAAGTTTGACTATTCTGAACCTGTATTGAGTTCCGTTGAATTTAATCAAAAACTTTTGATCTCTCTTAAAGTTAAAAATACCGGAAGTGTTGCAGGTAAAGAAGTTGTTCAATTGTATCTTTCAACTCCTAAAGGGAATATAGATAAACCATCAAAAGAATTAAAGGGATTTGTTAAGACCAGAGTATTGAAACCGGGAGAAACTCAAGTAGTCTTTTTCGAACTTCAACCCAAAGACTTAGCTTCTTTTAATCCTTTGGCTTCCGCATGGATTGCCGATGCTGGAATCTATAAAATTGAGTTTAACTCATCTCTTACCAACACTAAGCAAGTATCTAATTTTTCATTACCAAATAAGTTAATTGTTGAAAAAGTAAACAATGTGTTAAATAATGATCTTAATTTTCAAGATTTAAAATCTAATAGATAAATCATAATCCATCATTTTTAAAGTCATATTAATTTAACAGAGCGGAAAATAAAATATTTTCCGCTCTTTTTTATATACTATGTTTCTCCCATTATTTTATCAAAAAATTTATTAGTACTTTTAACCTTCGTAAAAATATATTTTCAATCCATGTCTATAGCAGATTCATTACAAACAACTTTAGAAACCCTACCCTCTAATGTTCAATTAATAGCCGTTTCAAAAACTCATCCTGCAAAGGAAATTGAAGAAATGTATCAATGTGGACAGATCGATTTCGGTGAGAATAAAGTTCAAGAATTAGTTGAAAAATATAATCAATTGCCTAAAAATATTCGCTGGCATCAAATTGGGCATTTACAAAAGAATAAAGTAAAATATATTGCTCCTTTTGTTCATCTGATACATTCTGTTGATCGTTTGGAATTGCTTGATACTATTGAAAAAGAGGCGGTAAAAAACAATCGCCCGATTTCTGTTTTATTACAAATAAAAATAGCCCAAGAAGATTCTAAATATGGATTAACTTTCGATTCGGCTCTTGAAATACTTAAGCTCAAAAAGGATGGAATGTTTCCACATGTTACTATTCTTGGTCTTATGGGTATGGCTTCATTTACTGATAATACTTCTCAAATTGAAAAAGAATTTTCTTTCCTTCACGATTTTTATATAACCCATCAAAATGAATATGGTCTATCGATTTTATCCATGGGCATGTCGGATGATTATCTAATTGCCATAAAGTGCGGAAGTAATATGGTTAGAATTGGATCTAAATTATTTGGAAAGCGAAATTATACGGTGTAATTTTTTACGGGAATTGTTTGATAAGCTATTTCTTTTAACGTATTGTCTTGGGTAAAGAGAAAATCAATTCTGCCTAATAATAAACCGGCCCATCCCACTTGATTGAGCAATACTACTTTGCCTTCTTTGTTTAGATATTTTTCCGGTTCTTTAAAAAAGGTATGAGTATGGCCTCCGAGTATTAAATCTATATTCGATGTTTGCTGACACAATTTCACATCGCAAATTTTATCGGGAAAATCAGGATATTTATATCCTATGTGGGAAAGGCAAATTACTAGATCGCACTTTTTTTCTTTTTTTAACATTCTTGCTCGATCTTGTGCAATTTCTATAGGATCCAGATATTTAGTTTCTAAATAATTCTTTTTTTCTACCAATCCGGCTAATTCAACGCCTAACCCAAATAATCCTATTTTAATGCCTCCCTTTTTTATGATTTTATAATCTTTGGTTAATCCTTCCAACAACGTATTACTAAAATCATAGTTTGAACAAAGAAAATCAAATTTAGCATGTGGCAGTTGTTTTTTAAATCCCTCCAATCCATTATCAAATTCATGATTTCCCATAGTTGAAGCTTCATATCCCATGGTTGACATTAATTTGAACTCCAGTTCACCTCCGAAAAAATTGAAATAAGGAGTTCCTTGAAAAACATCCCCCGAATCTAATAATAATACCTGTGATTCTTGTTTTCGTATAGCATCTATTAAAGTTGCTCTTCTGGCAAAACCTCCTTGATTGGGATTTTTGGTATAAGTCGCCGGAAAAGGGTCTATTCTACTATGTTGATCATTGGTATGTACTATGGTTATTTTTTTGTCTGAATGTAAAACACGGGAAGCAAATGATAGGGAGGGAAAACTTAAAGCTCCTCCTGCTAAAGCAGCTGTTTTGATAAAATCTCTTCTTTTCATTTGAATTTTTTTTAATCTTCAAAGACTAATCTTTGATCTTTAATGTCCGGCAATACTTTGTAATTTTTTACCTGTTCTAATAGAATGTCTCGTAATTTTAAATGGGTGATTTCTTTGGCATCCGATTTCATGAAAAAATTCATTCTATCTCCGCCATTCATTAGATAATCTATGGTAACTACCCAATATTTTTTTGTTGGATCAAAATCTTTACCTTCAATTTGTGCAGAAATTAATTTATCTTTCTTATATATTAATTTTATTCCTGCCAATGGATGTCCTTTTTTTTCAATTCTTAAATAATCAAACATTTCTTTCATTCGAGATCCATCCAATTGTAAAAGGACCATTTCATTTTCAAAGGGCGATACTTCAAATATGTTTTCAACAGTAACTACTCCTTTAGGGATTATAGTTCTGATTCCGCCGCTGTTTAACAAACAAAAATCGGGTTCAGGTTTATTGTTTCTTTTAGCATATTTTTTAGCATATTCCAATACTAAGTCTGCTAATAAATTTCCTTCGTTGCTGGAGTATCCTGCTTTGGTGAAGTCTACATTGGCATAACTAATGGGTTGATTCATTATTGAATCTAACTGTTTTTTATATGGATAAATGAAATTTATAATTTGTGAATCCGATTTAATTGAATCAGTAATCTTTTTATTAAGATGTATTTGGTGTACTTCTTTTACCTTATTTGTTTTACAATGTATCAGTATAAGTATTAGTAATATAAAACTTAATAAGAATATATGTCTTATTGCTTTCATAACCTTTTCATCGAACTAATTGAAAGTTAGATAAATTTTATTTAACCTGCAATGAATTCAGTAAAATTTTATTTCTAATTCTACTTCCAAGCTTTCTTTTTTTGCATCTTTTCAATCAAATTTTCTTCGTTGTAAAAAGGATCATAAACTTTAATCTTTTGCATTTATTTCGTCAACTGCATATGCATTACTATAAACTTATCATCAGTAACAAACAATCTTAAGCATTAAACTACTATATACCAAATATGTATATCCCTTTATTTTAAGAATTCCATGAGTTTAAAAATTTTTTTTAGTACTGAATTACTTGAGAGCATGATCTGTTGTAAGGTATATCTTATTCATTTTTTCAATACTATCCACTCAAAGTTAATGAGTCACTCAAACTATCAAAATAAAAATTTTTAAATTTGTATTTTGTTATAAAAAAAATCTGAATGAAAATCCTTGTTACAGGAATTGCCGGATTTATCGGTTATCACTTAGTAATGTCTTTAATAAACAGAGACGATGAGATAATTGGTCTCGATATTATCAATGATTATTATGACGTCTCTATTAAATATGGAAGATTAAAAAATTGTGGATTTGATAAATCCGATATTGAATATAATAAACTGATTAAGAGTTCCAAATATTCCAATCTTTCATTCATCAAACTAGGTCTTGAAGATAAAAATAATTTAGAAAATTTATTTAAAGAAGAAAAATTCGATAAAGTAATTAATCTTGCTGCTCAAGCCGGGGTTAGATATTCTTTAGTCAATCCTCAAGCCTATATTGATTCAAATATAACCGGATTCCTTACTATATTAGAATGTTGCAGGAATTTTTCTATCAAGCATTTAACTTATGCCAGTAGTTCCAGCGTATATGGTCTGAATGAAAAACAGCCTTTTTCAACTAAAGATAATGTTGATCATCCGGTAAGTTTATATGCCTCCAGTAAAAAATGCAATGAACTGATGGCACATACCTATAGCCATTTATTTAAAATCCCAACCACCGGATTGCGTTTTTTTACCGTTTACGGTCCGTGGGGTAGACCCGATATGGCCTTATTTATCTTTACTAAATCCATTTTAGAAAATAAACCTATTGATGTCTATAATTATGGAAAAATGCAACGTGATTTTACCTATATTTCAGATATTGTTCAAGGAATTATAAAGGTTAATGACAATCCGCCAATAGGCAACTCAAACTGGGACCCTGTTAATCCGGACCCTTCGTCTTCATCTGCTCCTTATAAAATTTATAATATAGGAAATAGTAAACCTGTGGAACTTATGTCCTTTGTTAAAACTATAGAAGAAGAATTGGGTAAAAAAGCAATAATCAATTTATTGCCTATTCAGCCCGGAGATGTTCCTGCTACCTATGCTGATGTTACTGATTTAATTGAAAATTTTAATTATAAACCTCAAGTATCCGTAAAGGAAGGAATTAAAAATTTCATTGAATGGTATAGAAATTTTTATTCAATTTAAATTAAAAATCGACACAATGCTTTTTTCCCCTCAAAATATTAAAATAAGTATAATAGGTCTCGGATATGTCGGACTTCCTTTAGCTTTGGAATTTGCAAAAAAATATAAGGTAACAGGATTTGACATTTCAACCGAAAGAATAAAACAATTAATTGAATCTAAAGATATTACTCGAGAGGTATCTTCTGAACAAATTTCAAATGTTATAGTTAAATCCGCAAAAGATTTAGAAAACCAAAACGGATTTTATCCTACTTCGAATTTGGATGACATAAAAAATTCAACGATTTACATCGTGACCGTACCCACTCCTGTAGATTCATCCAACAGACCTGATTTAACCCCTTTACATTCTGCTAGTACCACTGTAGGGAAAGTAATTAAAAAAGGTGATGTTGTTATTTATGAATCTACGACTTATCCGGGATGCACGGAAGAAGAATGTGTGCCTATTATTGAAAAAATTTCAGGGCTAACATACAATCGTGATTTTTTTGCAGGATATTCTCCTGAAAGAATCAATCCCGGTGATAAGATTAATACTCTCACAAATATTAAAAAAGTGACCTCCGGGTCTACTCCTCAGGTTGCAGAATTTGTAAATAATTTATATTCTTCCATTATAACCGCAGGTACCTATCAGACAAGCTGTATTAAAGTTGCCGAATCAGCAAAAGTAATTGAAAATTCACAACGGGATATTAATATTGCTTTTGTTAATGAATTAGCAAAAATTTTTAATTTATTAGGTGTTGATACGACGGAAGTGTTAGAGGCTGCCGGAACTAAATGGAATTTTTTACCGTTTAAACCCGGCCTGGTAGGTGGGCATTGCATTGGCGTTGACCCCTATTATTTGGCCCAAAAAGCCATGGAATTAGGATATCATTCCGAGATTATTCTCGCAGGAAGAAGATTAAATGATTCGATGCCTTATTATATCGCTTCCGAAGTAATTAAGTTAATGATTAAAAAGGATATTATTATAAACAATTCAGACATTTTAATTTTAGGCATTACATTTAAAGAAAATTGTCCGGATGTTAGAAATACTAAAGTGGTTAATATAGTTAAATGTTTGGATGAATATGATTTGAATATAACTATTTGCGATCCTTTAGCAAACCCTAAAGAGGTTAAGCATGAATATGGTTTAGATATATTTAATGAAATTCCGAATTCCATGAAATTCGACACAGTAATTCTTGCCGTACCACATCAAGAATTTAAAGAAATGAATATTAAGAAGTATTGTAAAGATAATGCTGTAATTTACGATTGCAAATCTTTTCTAGACAAAAAAATTGTTGATGCTCGATTATAATTAATTTGTATGCCATATCCATTAGTTACCGTCTCTATTCCCGTTTACAATTGTGAAAAATATATTGGTCGCAGCATTAATTCTGTATTGAATCAAACCTATCCTAATATAGAAATACTATTGGTGGATGATAAAGGAAAAGATAATAGTTTAAATGTTATTAAAAAGATACAGTCTCAACACCCTGAAAAAATAAGAATTATAGAACACGAAACCAATCAAGGTCTTTCCATAGTTAGAAACACGGGTATAGATCATGCAAGGGGTAAATATTTATTTTTTTTGGATGGTGATGATGAAATTATTCCCGAGTGTATTGAGGAATTAGTAACGTTGATTACTAAAACGCAGTCTACTGTTGCAGTAGGTGAAATATCCGCAATTAATACATTCAAAAAAACACAATATAAAATATTTCCTTTTAATCACTCCCTTACTTCCCTTAAAGGAAACGATAGTATCTTTGAATATTTTTGTAATGGATCTTGGTCAGTAAGTGCTTGCAATAAACTTATTGAAGTTGACTTTTTTAGAAAACATAAAATTTATTTTGTAAAAGATTTATTCTCTCAGGACGAGTTATGGTCTTTTCATACGGCATTGAAGCTAGACAGTATTTGTTTTTTACATAAATCAACCTATTTTTATTATCTTCACAATGAATCTATTATTTTTAATAAAACTAAAAGAAATTTTGAAAATCATCAAACTATAGTTGAATATTTTACAAGAGCTTTTAAAGAAGCTAATCCAATAAGGAAAAAATATATGCTTAAGCATATTATCTCATTTAAAGAAATTACTCTTACCATGCAATGGAAATGTATGAAAAAGGATATTGCTTATTGGAAACAGAATTATAAAAGATTAAAAAAAGCTCCGTCATTATCTTTTCTAGATTACTTTTCTTCTTTTTATTCATTAGACCAAAAAAAGAAAAATTTTTTTCAAAACTTACCGGTCAATATTGGATATAAATTATTTAAATGGAGATTTGAACGAAAATAATTTTTTTTAATGTTTTAGAAATAAAAGACATTTTATAATATATTTAAATTGATAGGTTAGATCCAATTTAGCACAATACGGATAAACTGATATATATTGGTATAAAATATTCCAGGATAATCTCTTTTGAGCAAGAAAATATCCTAGTACACTTTTTTTATATGTGTTTTCTAAAAATTTTGAACTAAATGGACATTCTATACTTTCATTATATTCAATTAATTTTTTTGCCCAATCTATAAATAGCTTCAGATCATCATAATTTCTTATCACTTGATGGATTAATAAAGCGTCTACAAATTTTTTATCATACAATTCTGAATTTTCATCGATTAATTTGCTTAAGACTTGATAATGTAAGTTTTTAGATATTTCCCATTGCTTTTCATTTTTTAAAATCTTATTATCTGATTTTATAAAGGATGCTTGGTTTCCTGTAATTCTATATATATAGAGGGCTTCAGGAATTGTTAAAAATTTGCCTCCCTTTTCAATCATCCTTATAAATAATTCATAATCTTCTGAAAATCTTAAATTTTCATTATAAAATAAATTATTTTCTTTTAAAAAAGTTGCCCTGAACATAACAGCTGCATGAGCAATGGGACAGCCTAGCAATTGTTGATCTTTTATATCTGAGTGATTAATTTTAAATTTTATCACATTGTTTTTTAATCCAATGCATTTCAAAAAAGTAGAACAAAGAGCTAAATCTTGATTTCTTTCCAGTACCCGAACCTGCTTTTCTATTTTATCTTGCAAGTAATAATCATCTCCATCTAACAAAGCTATATATTTTCCTTTTGCTTGTTTAATTCCAATATTTCGAGAATTTGCTGGACCTAAATTTTGTGACTTTTCATATAATCTAATTTTTTGATTTTTAGAATATTTACTCTTCACCATTTGTACTGTATTGTCTGTAGAACAATCATCAATAACAAGTATTTCCAAATTTGAATAGGTTTGATTTAATATACTATCTATTGCTTGCTCAATATATTTTTCAACATTGTAAGTAGGAATTATTATAGATACTAAAGGTTGGCACATGAGTAATTAAAATTAATTTATTTCGATGAATATTGAAACAAATATTCTAAATTCTTTGTTATAATTATTTAAAGGATTATAAAAAATTATTAGTATTTAATCATACAAAATTAGAAAAATTCAAGTTTCTGTTTTTATTATCTTAGTATAAATAATCGTTTTATTAACTATCTCTTCTCAAAGTTCATTTAGTTCAAAATATGAATTGTATTTATTGCATTTTTAATTTTTTTTAAGTTAAGTTTTATCTTCTTTAGTTAATAAATAAAAACTCTAAATTTAAATACAACTAATTATTATTAGCTTCTTATGCTTCATTTTATTTTATATTTATTAATTAATATTTTCATTGCTAATATTTTTATCCAAACTTTTAAATTATTGATTACAAGTATTTTAATTATTATAAGTGTATACCTATAAACAATTTGTTTACGTTTTAAATATAAATTTATATTTATTTTTGCGATTAAAGTATAAATATTTTTATTAACTTTGTTTCATATACTAATGTAATTATTATATGTGCACATTAATAATTTACTGATTTATTTAACTAAAACTAACACAAATGAAATATTATGCTATATACAAATCAATATCTTTTTACACCCATTAACAATTTAATAATGGATATCCTCTTATGATTATAATATCATAATCAAATAAAAAAGTATTCAAATACATTTTAATAAAATTAATTATTATGAAAAAATTTATTTTTTTTATGCTTTCTATTTTCTTAATAGGAGCAGTTTGCCATGCACAAGTTTATAAAGAGTTAGATGTTAAATTACCCGGAACCTTATCCCAATTAGTTACTTCTGATAAAAGTAAAATAACTCACCTTAAGTTAACAGGTTCAATAAGTAATGAAGACATTAAAACGATACGGGAAATGTCTGCTCTTAATAATTTGGATTTAACTAAAGTAAAATTATCAGACAACAATCTACCAAAAGGGGCTTTTTCTAATTTCAAAGGCCATATATCATTACCTGCAACTCTTAAAGTAATACCTTCCAACACTTTCATTTCATATTCAGGAAGTATTACTTTACCTTCTGCATTAGAAACTATTGAACATAAGGCTTTCTTAGCTGCTAAAATCGATAAACTAGATTTTTCTAATACTCCTAATTTACATACGATTGATTATTCTGCATTTGAAGGGCTAACCTTAACAACAACCAATAATACTTTAGATTTCTCTAAAAATTTAAAATTAAATTCTTTTTTGCCATATGGTAGTTCTGTTGCAGGTCCTTTTACTGGATTTGTAGGAAACGTAATTTTACCAAATAATCTTAAAAAAATATCAAATCTAATGTTTGCTCAATTTTCCGGTAGCATTACTTTACCTGCAGCTCTGGAAACTATAGAGCACAAAGCTTTTATATACTCTAAAATTGATAAACTTGATTTTTCCAGTACTCCTAATTTAAATACTATTAATTACTCTGCATTCGAAAGACTTACTTTAACTAAAACCAACAATACATTAGATTTTTCTAAAAATTTAAAATTAAATTCTTTTCTTCCTTATGGTAGTGCTGCTTCAGGACCATTTACAGGGTTTGTTGGAAACGTAATTTTACCGAATAATCTTAAAGAAATTTCAAATCTTATGTTTTCTCAATTTACGGGTAGCGTTATTTTACCTTCTGCCTTAGAAACTATTGAGCAAAGGGCTTTCTTATTTGCTAAAATTGATAAACTTGATTTTTCCAGTACTCCTAATTTAAGTACTATTAAAGACCGAGCTTTTGAAGGTTTACAAATTACAACGGATAAAACCATAAATTTTCTTAAGAATATTAAATTAAAGTCATTCCCACCGCATGTAAATTCTGCCTCAGGCACATTTTCAAATTATACAGGACATGTTATTTTACCTATAAATTTAACTAGAATTTATAGCTATATGTTTTCTAAATTTAACGGAAGTGTTTGCTTACCTGTAGCTTTAAGGGTTATCGATCATAGAGCTTTCTTATACGCTAATATAGATAAACTTGATTTTTGTAAATCAATTATATTAACAGAAATTAAAGATAGAGCTTTTGAAAATTTAAATTTAACTGAGAATAAAACTTTAGATTTTTCTAAAAATTGTCAATTAAATACTTTTTCTTCTAATCCAGGTTCCAACACCGGATCGTTTACTTTTTTTACAGGTAATGTTGTTTTACCTCAACACCTAAAAAAAATATCCAGCTTGACGTTTTCACAATTTAGAGGTAATGTAACTTTACCCCCTTTATTGGAAATCATAGAAGATAATGCATTTATTTATGCTAAAATGAAAGAGATTGTAATTCCTTCAACTGTTAATTATATAGGCAATTCTGCTTTTATAGAAAATTCTACTTTAGAAAAAATATTTAGCAATAATCCAACCCCTCCTGCATTAGGAAAAAATGTATTTAAAGGTGTCAACACAATAGCTACTCAATTAATTGCTAATACTTGTGCCTATGCAGAAGCTGATCAGTGGAAAGATTTTATTAAGAATGCAGATTTGGTTGCTTGTGGTAAAAAAGCAAACTTTGCTTTTAATAATTATTTAACTACAGAACCTCAGATTAATGTATATCCCAATCCAAACAATGGCTTATTTAGTATTAATTTAGGAAATATATCCGAAGGGTCTATTGAAATTTCTAATATAAACGGAGGTATTATTTATTCTAAAAAATTCAATGGAATAAACGAAATTTATGTGGACATACAAACTCAGCCTTCCGGTATTTATATTGTTAACGTTATTTCAAATCAAACAGTAATAACTAAAAAAATTATAAAAAATTAATTATTAGGACAAAAAAATCGGGTTAATAACCCGATTTTTTTTAGCTTTATACTATAGAAATGTAAAATTACTACAAAAAATTCATTCCTTCTTTTTCTGAAACTTTTTTATTTTTTAATATCTCTTTCTTTTTTATTTTTAATACAACTTTAAACTTATCAAATATTAGTTTGATTGATTTCTTATCAAAGAAAAGAAGGGCTTTAAATAAGTCTGCTAAAAGTAATCTGTATTCAACTAATTTTCTATTTCCTTTTAAAAGTGGATTTGAAATATCTAATAAAACTTTTCTTTTATATTTTGTTAGTAATGCATCAAAATATACATGAGGAGGTCTTTCTTCCCTATCATGATAAACTTTAACAGAAGGAACTACCCCCACTTTCAATGAAAAATAATGTATTCTGTGGACATAATTATCATCTTCTCCATAATGATAAAAAGTTGGATTAAACCCCCCAATTTTTTCTATAATTTTTTTGGAAAGAAGCCAACAGGCAGCTGGAACAAAATCAAAATCACAAATTAATTCTTCACTTACTTTATGTGTACTTAATACAGAATAAAGATACCTACTTTTGTAAGGATTTACACAATTGTAGAACCCTTGATCAATTAAATTTCCTTCCCCATTCATATGTATAGGACTTAAAATTCCATAGTCCGGATGATCTATACTATTTTTTAATAACACTTCAACAGTTCTTTCCTGTATCCATGCATCTTGATTTAATAAAAAAAAATAGTCTGCCCCCTTTTCAAATGCTCTTTTAATTCCTATATTATTAGCTTTCCCAAAACCATCATTTGATTGATTTTCGATAAGCTCAACGGATGGATAATTTTTCTTAATAAACTGAACACTTTCATCTGTAGAAACATTATCAATTGCTATTATATTTATTTTTATAGAAGAATTGAAAATGGAATCAAAACATTTTTGTATCCAATTCTTTTTCATTCCATTATAAATAACGATTATAGCATAAACATTTTTCATATTTTTTTATCAATTAAATTTTGATAAATTTCCAAACGACGATTTCCTAATACTTCTTGTGTATAATTAGCTTTAACAAAATTTTGTGCTTTTTCAGCTATTTGATAGGCTTTTTCTTTATGGTCAAATAAATATTTAATTTTCTCAATAAATTCCTTTCCATTTTTTGCAATCATAACCTCTTCCGTATCTTTTGCATCAATTCCTTCTATTCCTATTATAGTTGTGACAACAGGAGTAAATTGCGCCATTGAATATAGTATTTTAGTTCTTATACCGCTACCTGTTCTTATAGGAACTATTTGAATACTATTACGAGAATATGATTGCAAGTTCTCTACAAAACCCAAAAATTTAATATTTTCATAAGATTCAAATAATTTTTGATTTTCAATTGACCAATTTCCAATAACTTCTAATTTTAAATGAGTTTCACGATATACTTCTTCATATAATTCATTAATAAACCACCTTAGTCCATCAAAATTAGGAGAATGTACATCTGAACCAACAAAAATCAATTTTTCAATAGTAAATTCTTCTTTAGCATATTTACAAAATGCACTCTCTAAAATAGGAAATGGAGAATTATATATATTATCCAATGATAATAATTGTTCCAACTTTTTCTTATCAATATCGCTAAATGTTATAACTGCTGAAAACTTCTCCAATATTGCTTTTTCCATACATTTTAAAAGATTATAAACGTAGTTGTTGTAGTTGTAATCATTGAGTTTTTCTGAATTAATGATTTGTCTTGAAGTATTTAATCTAGCAAACTGAAGCTCATGATGTACAAAAACCGTTGGAATGCCTTTTGGCAGCGTAAAAATTAAATTCATGAATCCAAAATGTTCAACTTGTATGATATCTAATTTTTCTTTTTTAGAAATTTCACTTATTTTTTCAATATAATCTTTATTTAAGGGTCTGATAAAATTTACACAATTTTGTAAATCTTCTTGAAAAATATTCTTCGTAATAAGTATATTATCTTTAGTTGAAAGAAGGTTTGATAATTTATATAAGAAAGTTATAATTTTATTAAAAAAATTTTTAATTAACGGTTTTTTAATTTTTTTAGGAATACAATTAATAGTGTAGATATCTACTTCCGGCCATTGTTTTTTTAATTCTTCAACCGCTATTATATGATTTTGCTTTTTTAAGATAAATATAAAAATGAGCTTCATTTTTTTTCTTAAATAATCTGCAATTGCATATTGAGCTACTATTCCACCTTCAGATAGCGGATAAGGAATAATAGGGGTAAGAATTAGAATTTTTTTCATTATTCAATTATGAAATAAGGCTATTTATCTTTAATATAATTTTTCCAAAATATACTATTTTTCTGCCACGCGTGACAGCCAAAAGGCAGTTCGGGATAAATAAATTTCATTGCAATATTGGGGCATGGATCTATAGAAAATTGTACTGCTTTTTTATAATTTGGTATTTTCAACTTTTTTATAAATCCTTTATTTACTTCATAACTCCAAAATACATCTTCATTAAAAAGAGAAGTTGAGTCATTACTTGTATATTGATCTATAATATTTTGATCGTAATTCAATAAAATTTGGTAAAACTTTTCTGTTTTACGCAATGAAAGCCCACCATTTCCAACTTTATAATATAATGAATTTTCAGTAACCTTCTTCTTTAAAATAGAATTAAAATACTGTTTGGCAAAAAATTTTAATTTTTTAAATTTTGTTAAATTATATATTGAATAGGTAAACCAAGGTGCTCCAATATAATCATAGTTTTGATTACACCAATATTCCAACTTGTCTTTAAATACATAACAATCTAATTGGTATATTAGCAAGTATTTATAATTTAAAAATTTTTCATAAAAATCTACACTAAGCATTAATTTATTGTATGATTTTATATTTTCAAAAAAAAATAATGGAAATCTTTTATGTTGTAAGTTAATAGTCTCGTAGTTTTGTGCTATTGTATAATACGAATTTAGTGACAAATTTTCAGGACAAATAAGACAGATAGAATATCTTTTCCCTAAAATTTTTAAAACTTGTTTAAAAGATATTTTTTCAAGATTAGATAACTCTTTTTTGTAAACTGGAATAATTATAGTTACTAATTTATCCATTTTTATTGCTTAAAATTGCTTGTAATTTATAATAAAAGGAAATCAAATTAAGAGATTTTTCATATAGTTTTATTTTATTTTTATGTGATAAAGCATTTATACCCCATATTTTGCACATAATTGTGATCCTTTTATTTATTTTCATACTTTTTAAATATTTATATAGATTTTTATTATCCTTTATAAAAGAATCCTTTATTAAATAATTAAAAGCACGTTGGGCTGTTGGCGACTTATTTTTATGTTTATTATATATTTTAATATCATCAACCACCCATTTATCTCTTGATAAAACTTGTGTAAAACTACTGTTATGTATCCTATACTTAGCGGAAATGTAATCCGAATAAAGTATTTTGTATATTTCAGCTATTCTCAACCACATATCATAGTCTTCATAATTCAAGCTTTCATCAAAATATCCAATTTTCGAAAAAATTTTACTTTTTATCATTATGGACATAGCCGGTATAAAATTCCCTTTTAATAAATCTTCATAAATATTTTCGGAATTTATATGAAATACATTAGATTTATATTTTTCAATAAATTTGCTCTCTATAGGACTTGAATTTTCATCTATAAGAAAAGCATCAGAAAATACCATTCCTACACGATCATCTGTATTCTCTAATAATTGTACTTGGATTTCAGTTTTTTTAGGTAACATGAGATCATCCGTTGCTATCGATGAAATGTATTTCCCTTTGGCCACTTTATATCCGTCATTTATAGTTTTACAAATTCCCTTATTTTCAGTATGCTTTATAAATTGAAATGGTTTATTATAAGTGAGCAACCACTGATCTATTTTTTTTACACTATCATCTGTGGAACAATCATCAACAATTATTAATTCAATGTTCTTATACGTTTGCTGATCAATACTATCTAAAGTTTCTACTAGATGCTTACTATTATTATAATTGATAGCTACTATACTAACTAAAGGTAATTCTTTGTCCACAACAAGTTTATAATTTAAAATTGATTTATTTGATCAACTACTTTTTTTATTTCATCTTGAATTAAAACAGGTGAAATGGGAATGCTTAAAATTTCTCTACTTAATTTTTCTGTTATTGGTAATTGTAAATGATTATAGTTTGAATATGCTTCCTGTTTATGAGGGGGTATAGGATAATGAATTAAAGTTTGAATATTGTTTTTTGATAAATATTCTTGTAATTCATCTCTTTGTTTGCATTTAATTACAAATATATGCCAAACATGCTCATGGTTTTGAAGACAATTTTCAATTTTAGGTAATTCAATCTTAGGATTTTTAATATGGTTTAAATAATAATTAGCAACCTCTCTCCTTTTCTGATTTTCTTGATCATTATATTTCAATTTTAGATTAAGAACTGTGGCTTGTATTTCATCTAACCTACTATTTAATCCTTGATACTTATTCACATATTTTTTCTGTGACCCGTAATTAGCCAACGTTCTTACAATTTGCGCTAATTCAGTATCATTGGTACATACTGCTCCCGCATCTCCTAAAGCTCCTAAATTTTTCCCCGGATAAAAACTAAAACCCGAAGCATCTCCTAAGTTTCCGGTTTTAGTTCCTTTCCATTCGGCTCCAATTGCTTGAGCATTATCTTCAATAATTTTTAAATTATAATTTTGTGCCAATAATTTTAATTCATTGGAAAACACGGCTTGTCCATATAAGTGGACAAGCATGATTGCTTTAGTCTTAGGGGTTATCTTTTCTTCAATTTTTGATATATCTATGTTAAAGGTTCGTTCATCTGGTTCTACAAAAATTGGAATCAATCCATTTTCTGAAACAGCTAAAACCGAAGCTATGTATGTATTGGCAGGAACGATTATTTCATCCCCTTCATTTATTACTCCTAATTCTTTATATCCTTTAATTATTAATCGTAAAGAATCCAATCCATTGGCTACTCCAATCGCTTCTTTTACTCCAATATATTTTGCCAAATTAATTTCAAATTCTTTAGCTTTTTCTCCTAAAAGATACCATCCTGACCGATATACTTTTATAATTTCATCTTCGATTTCTTTTTGAAATTGAAGATTAATTTTTTTTAAGTCTAAAAATTTTATCATAATTTTTGAATCTTACCTTCTTTTGATATTATGCCATGTTGAATTGCGGGATTGCCATACCAAACCGTATAGGGGGGAATATCTTTAGTTATTACACTTCCTGCTCCAATTAAGCTATATTCTCCAATACTATGTCCTGCTATAATAGTAGAATTTGCTCCAATGGAGGCTCCTTTTTTTATAATTGTTTTTTGGAATTCACTAGGATATTGCTTTGAACGGGGTATTAAATCATTGGTAAAGGTAACATTGGGACCAATAAAAACATCATCTTCTATAGTGACTCCGTCCCAAATCTGAACACCGGATTTTATGGTTACATTATTTCCAATTGTAACATCGTTTTCTATAAAAACATTAAAGTTAATATTACAATTATTACCGATGATTGCGTTTTTTAAAATTACACAAAACTGCCAAATGAAAGTATTATCCCCGATATTATGAGTCTGTACATCCGATGTTGGATGAATTTTAATCATTTCGTTAATTTTTTAAATTCGTCATAATCTCTTATATAATCTTGTTCAATATACAATTCAGAAGCTAGACATAATAAGACTGCGTTATGTGAAAATTTTATATCTCTCCAAATTTTACAGGGTATATATAATCCTTTTTCGGGAGAATCTAAGATAAATATTGATTTATTGCCATATATATCTTCTATGTTAAACTCAATAGTCCCGGAAAGCGCAAATATCACCTGTTCAAGATCTTTGTGAGCATGACCTCCTCTATGTACATCCTGTGGAGTAAAATAAGTCCAATAAACCCTTTTTATATCAAATGGAATATTACGATTTTCTTCAGCAACCGTAATATATCCCAATATAGAAGACCCTATTTTTGGTAATTCAATAATCTTTGGTTTATTCGTTCTATCCATAAAATTTATTTGAAAAATTAAGATCCGGTCGTAATACACCTGGAAGTAAATTACTGTTAAACCCTAAAGATTCGTTTATTATTTCAAATTGAATTACCTCGTTTTGTATGTATAATGGATATCTCTGATCTTCTCCAAAAATCAAATTAAATTTATAAACTCCTGCATTTAAAAAATTAGGATCTATTTGACCTGTAACCTTATAAATACCTCTTTTTGAATCTTTATTTTTTGTTATTAATTCTCCTGTATGAAAAATAGTTATTTCATCTGAATTACGTAATTCAAATGTAGCATCTAAATTTATTCCAACTTTATTATTATAAAATACTAATTCAAATTGTACTCCTGAAGAGATTGTTAGATAACTTCCATTTATCGGTTGAGTATTAAATTTAAGTATTTTAATATTTTCATTACCCGGAGCTGTTTCAATATCTCCTTTATGTTCAAGAAAAGATGAAATATTAGTTAATTTTTGATAGTATTCTACAGATTCTAATGCTCCCCCGATATAAGACACACCACCATGTTGCATTACAACCCCTTGATTACAGAGAGTTCTGATGGCAGCCATATTATGACTTACAAATAAAACGGTTCTTCCATCATTAATACTAACATCTTTCATTTTACCCAAACATTTTTTCTGAAACTCCGCATCTCCTACAGCTAATACTTCATCAACTATAAGAATATCAGGTTCTAAATGTGCTGCTACAGCAAATGCTAACCGAACATACATTCCTGAAGAGTACCTTTTCACGGGGGTATCTATATACCTTTCAACACCCGAAAAATTTACGATTTCATCAAATTTGGATCGTATTTCTCTTTTAGTCATTCCTAAAATAGCCCCATTTAAAAAAATATTTTCTCTGCCTGTTAATTCCGGATGGAAACCGGTTCCCACTTCCAATAAAGATGCTATTCTACCATTAATTTTTATACATCCTGATGTAGGAGATGTAGTTTTAGATAGTATTTTTAACAAGGTTGATTTTCCTGCACCATTTCTCCCTATAATACCTAAGACCTCACCCTGTTTAACGTCGAAACTAACCTCTTTCAATGCCCATACATAATCTGAAGAACCTTTTGTCGTTCTATCATTCGTTTCCCCTATTTTAGCAAAGGGATCTCCCTTTCCCATCGTTTTCCACCACCATCTTTTTAAATCTTGCTGTAAAGTTCCGGTACCTACCTGACCTAATCTATATAGTTTTGAAATATTTTCTATTTTTATTGCTAAATTCATATTGAAAAGTAATGAATATATTTTTTATAAATTTTTTGATAATATAATAATTTACATATCATACAGTATCCATAAAGCTTCTTTCCACTTTATTAAAAATTATGATACCAAAAAATATGCTAAAAAAAGCAAATAGAGTACTATATAATAAGCCTCCCCAACTCAAAACTCCTTCTCCTAAAAAGCCGTATTTAAAGGCTTCTATGATCGGTGAAATAGGGTTAATCATAGCTAACCAATGAAAATTTTCGGGAAGTTTGTTATAAATCATGGATATAGGATAAATGATTGGAGTAGCATACATAAGTAATGACACTCCAAATGACAATAAATAGGATAAATCTCTATATTTAGTTGTCATGGAACTAATAATCATACCTAAACCTAGTCCTATACCTGCCATAAGAACAAGTAAAATAGGAAGTAAAATAGCATATATATTTGTTTGAAGATGAATTCCTTTAAATATATAATAAAACAAAAATATCAGAAATAAAATAAACTGAATTAAAAATTTCAATAAATTACCAATAACTATTGACAAAGGCATGATTAAGCGAGGAAAATATACTTTTCCAAAAATACTTGCATTATCTCTAAATACTGATGAAGTTCCCGCTAAGCAATCTTGAAAATAATTCCAAAGAGTTAAACCCGATAAATAAAATAAAATTCCCGGTATTCCATCTGTTTTTATACCGGCAATCCCTCCAAAAACAACAGTAAACATTAAAGAAGTTATAATTGGATTTATAAAAAACCAAAGGGGGCCTAGAATGGTTTGCTTATAGTTAGCAACAAAATTTCTCCTTACCATAAGGACTAATAAGTCTCTATAATCCCAAATTTCTTTAAGCTTAAAATCTAATAAAGAATGCTTTGCACTTATATTTTCAGTCCATTTTTGAGTTTCTTCCATTTAATAATAAGTACTAACGTTTATAATAGGTAATATTTTTAAGATATTCTCCATATCCGCTTTTTCCATATTTATTAGCAATCTCATATAATTTTTCAATAGTAATAAATCCTCTCTTATAAGCAGTTTCTTCAATACATCCAATTTTTATACCTTGTCTTTTTTCAATTACACGTATATATTCCGTAGCATCATGAAGAGAATCAAAAGTTCCGGTATCCAGCCAAGCTGTACCTCTGTCCATTACTCCAACTTCCAACTCTTCGTTTTCTAAATATACTTTGTTTACATCTGTAATTTCATACTCTCCTCTAGCTGACGGCTTTAATTGTTTTGCTATTTCTACTACTTTATTATCGTAAAAATATAATCCCGGTACTGCATAGTTTGATTTTGGATTTAATGGCTTTTCTTCTATGGATATAGCTTTCATATCTTCATTAAATTCAACTACCCCATATCTTTCCGGATCATTTACATGGTAAGCAAAAACTATAGCTCCTTTTGGATTGGTCTTGGATCTCAATAATTGGCTTAAGCCTGATCCATAAAAAATATTATCTCCTAATATTAATGCCACCGAATCATCTCCTATAAATTTTTCACCAATAACAAAAGCTTGAGCTAAACCGTTCGGCGTATGTTGGATTTCATAAGTTAAGTTACACCCGAAATCTGAACCGTCTCCTAACAATTTTTTGAATGCCTCTTGATCATGAGGTGTGGTAATAATTAATATATCTTTAATTTCTGCATCCATTAAAACCGATAATGGATAATAGATCATAGGTTTATCATAAACAGGCATAAGTTGTTTACTTACTGCAATGGTAAGTGGGTATAATCGTGTTCCGGATCCTCCAGCTAATATAATTCCTTTCATATAATTATTTTATTATAAATGTATTAAACATAACATTATAATCCGACCTATCGGTATTATTTTTATCTTCAACTATTTGTAAAGTAATTGTTTTATCTTCATAGTGCATAACCCCTACTTCACCGTATACTTTGTCTCTGGTATCATCGGCTTCGTAATAGGTAGTTATCCAATTAAACTTACCAAGATGGGTTGATTTATTTTTGCTTGTAACTTTAAAATTTACTTTTTGATAAAAAAATTGAAGTTGATTGATTTGATCACTTACTATAGAGTCGGCAGATAATTTTTTATTAAAAATGCTAATCGCTATGGTACTTTCTACTTTGTAATTTGTGTATTTGTCTAATTCCAGATATCTAACACCTTCTTTGAAATAATCGTTTTTAACTTTCCAATGTAAAGGTAAATTAATAGATAATCCTTCTTTTTGATAGGTATTCGTTGTTTGTTTTTTACTTTCCTTACTTTGTGTACAAGAACTTATTAAAAGTAACAACGAAAAAATAAATACACTTATTTTACTCATGATAGGTATTACGTTAAATCATACTGTTCATCATAATATTTTCGGTATGAGCCACTGGTTACGTGGCTTAACCAATCTTGATTATCCATATACCAATCAATAGTCTTAGTTAATCCTTCCTCAAAATTTACGGAAGGTTTCCATCCTAGCTCTTTGTTTATTTTAGTAGCATCAATAGCATAGCGTAAATCATGTCCGGGACGATCTTTAACAAAAGTTATTAATTTGGCACTTTCTCCTTCTTTTCTTCCTAATTTCTTATCCATCAATTTACATAATAAGTGAACTAAATCAATGTTTTTCCATTCATTAAATCCTCCAATATTATAATTTTCTTTGTTTTTTCCCTTATGAAAAACCAGATCAATAGCTACGGCATGGTCAATTACATACAACCAGTCACGGGTATAATTTCCATCACCATATACAGGTAAAGGGTTATTATTTAAGATATTATGAATTAACAACGGGATAAACTTTTCAGGAAAATGATTGGGACCATAATTATTAGAACAATTGGTAATTACCACCGGTAAATCATAGGTATCTGTATATGCTCTTACAAAATGATCAGATGAGGCTTTTGAAGCCGAATAAGGGGAATGAGGATTGTATTTTGTTTCTTCAGTAAAAAAACCGGTTTCACCTAATGTACCATACACTTCATCGGTGGATACATGATGAAATCTTTTACCCTCATAATTATTATTCCATACTTTTTTTGCAGCATCTAAAAGAATAACCGTTCCTATAACATTAGATTTTACAAATTCTAAAGGTGTGGTTATGGATCTGTCTACATGAGATTCAGCGGCTAAGTGTATTACTCCATCCGGTTGAAATTCAGAAAATATTTCTTTTATTTGTTCTTCGTTAGTTATATCGGCTTTTAAAAATTGGTAATTAGGCTTATTTTCAATATCTTTTAAATTTTCTAAATTACCGGCATAAGTTAATGCATCTAAATTTAAAATTTTATATTCCGGATACTGATTTACAAACCTTCTGACTACATGAGATCCGATAAATCCGGCACCTCCTGTAATTATTAATTTTTTCATTTATTTAAAAATTATCTATCCATTTATTAATTTCCTACCAATACTTTTATAATAAAAGCCATGAATTTGTAATTCATCTAGATTATAAAGGTTTCTTCCATCAAAAATAGCTTTTTTATTCATCTTTTTTTCTAAAATATCAAAATGAGGATTTCTAAATTCGCCCCATTCTGTTACAATAATTAATGCATCTGCACCTTCTACACAATCATACATATTGTTGGCATATTCTATTTTATTGCCTAATATTTTTTTTACATTATTGACGGCAATCGAATCGTATGCTTTAACTTTTGCTCCTTTTTCCAGAAGCATATCAATTATTTCAAGTGAGGAAGCTTCCCGAATATCATCCGTATTTTCTTTGAAAGCTAACCCCCAAATTGCTATTTGTTTATTTTTTAAATCTCCTAAATATTTTTCGACTTCGGGTACTAATATGGTTTTTTGTTTTTGGTTTACCTCTTCTACAGATTCCAAAATTTCAAAAGTATATCCAACTTCTTTTCCGCTTTTAATTAAAGCTTTTACATCTTTGGGAAAACAACTTCCTCCATATCCTACACCCGGAAATAAAAATCGATTCCCGATTCTTTCATCCGACCCCATACCTAATCTTACTTTATCAACATCTGCTCCTACTTTTTCGCAGTAATTAGCTACTTCATTCATAAAAGTGATTTTGGTGGCTAAGAAAGAATTGGAAGCATATTTTGTTAACTCAGAAGATTTTTCATCCATCTTTATCATTTTAGCACCGGCATTAGTTAAAGACAAATAAATTTTATCCATTATTTCAAATGCTTTCTGTGAACCGGCTCCCACAATTACTCTTTCAGGGTTCATAAAATCTTCCACAGCATATCCTTCTCGTAAAAATTCCGGATTTGAAACAACATCGAAAGGTACTTGAGTTTTTGATTTTATCAGGTTTTTGACTTTTTCTGCTGTACCTACCGGAACCGTACTTTTATTTACAATTAAGGTATATTCAGTCATTAAATCTCCTATTTGACCGGCAACTTCCAGTACGTAAGACAGATCCGCTGAGCCATCTTCTCCCGGTGGAGTTGGCAAGGCTAAAAATATTACATTTGAAACTCGCATTGCTTCACTCAAATCTGTGGTGAAAAACAAACGACCTCCTTTTATATTTCTCAGAAATACTTCTTCTAATTGTGGCTCATAAATGGGTACTTGCCCATTTTTCATCAAGGTAACTTTTTCTTCATTTATATCAACACAATGTACACTATGTCCCAAATCTGCAAGGCAGGTTCCTGAAACCAGTCCTACATATCCTGTACCAACAATTGTAATATTCATATATTTAAATATTTTACAAAAATATAATTTATATTTTATTAATTATTTTATCTATTAGTAATACTATAGGTTTTCAATAGGATTAAAATAATTTATAAGATATCCCCCAGAAAAGAGATATATTTGCCGATCCCTTATCTTTTCCATACCCGGGAATAACTAAATTGTCTACATTTTTCTGTTTGCTGGAAAACAATAGAAATTTAGGACGAACCATGAAATCAATATAAAACGGTGAGTTTCCAATTTGAACTTTAGCTCCTGCAACTGCTTCTAACCAGCCGGAACTTACATTTGCTTCCGGTAAAGAACCTTCTCCAATTATTTGTATTTGTCCTTCGGGATTCATTCCCTTAAGAGGATATTTTTTTACATTTTGCTTGAAGGGGGAATAACCAAATCTTCCTCCTATATAAAACCCTTCGCCTGATTTTTCATAGTTGTTAGTTAAAATATAATTTATTCCTATTTCTCCAAAAACTCCTTTTGCATCAATATTCCAATTATTTTTATTATAAATATTTTTTTCATACCCTACTTCGGCAACAGCCAACCACCTATTTTTAATTTTATAAGCGATAAAACTACTATAATTTTTTTTATCTGCAAAAAAACCAGCAACCGGATTTAATAAATCCACTCCTATAAATAGTTGATGCTTTGGATTTTTTACCGGAATAGAATCGTTGCTTTTTGTTTGGGAATGAGCATATATACCCAGAAATACACTAATAAGCAATACGTAAATTCGTAGAGGATTCATTATAAATTTGATTAGTTTGACCTGTTATGGATTTTATAGTTGTAAGCGCAGTTGCATCATAAGTTACCTCATTAAATATTACCTTGAATCCACATGCCTTTGAAACAAACTGTTGATCAGTCAGGTATTTTATTGTAATAATATTTTTACTTGAATCCGGAGTATGCAGTGTATCGTATAAATAAAAAACAGTTTCGTCGGATAAAGAATTTAAAGGTAATTGAATACTGTCTTTTCCAAGAAAGACACCTTCCGAATGTACAGAACCATCCGGCATTTTCCTGTCAACATATAATCGAGTTTTCTTATATTTACTACCTAAACTATCCAATTCTATAGTCAATCTCGGTGTAGTAACTTTGTCGCAAACATCATCATCTACACAGGAAAAAACAAGTAAACCTATAAAGAATAGGACGAATAGTATATTTATTTTTTTTTGAAACATTTTTATTTTAGTTTAAGAAGCGCAACGCTTTCTACATGATAAGTCTGTGGAAACATATCTACAGCTTGAACTTTTACAACCTCATATTTTTCTTTCATCAACTCCAGATCCCTAGCTTGTGTTGCTGAATTACAACTTACATAAACTATTTTTGGGGGGGCTATGCGTAATATAGTTTCTACTACATTTTTATGCATTCCTTCTCTCGGCGGATCGGTAACAATAATATCCGGATGACCGTTTTCATGAATAAATTTTTCCGTGAATATATCTTTCATATCTCCACAATAAAAACGACAATTTTTAATATTATTATACTCTGCATTTTCTTTCGCAGCTTTTATTGCCTCGGGTACCGCTTCTACACCGACCACCGTTTTTGCTTTACGAGAAATAAATTGCGCTATGGTTCCTGTTCCTGTATAAAGATCATACACTACTTCATCGCCTTTTAAATCTGCAAAATCTCTTGCTATTTCGTATAATTTTACGGCTTGTTTATAATTAGTTTGAAAAAATGATTTGGGTCCAATTTTAAATTTTAGTCCTTCTATCTCCTCCATTAAAAAACCATTTCCATGGAATATTTTAACATCCAAATCATATAAGCTGTCATTTCCTTTAGAATTTATTGCATAAAGAATCGTTTTTACTTCAGGAAATTCTTCGCGAATATAGTTCAATATTTTGCCAATATTTTGCTCATCCTCTCTAAAAAACTGTAGCAAAACCATTAGATCATTTTTAGAATTAGAACGAATCATTAATGTTCTAAGAAATCCACTTTGTTCTTTAAAATCATAAAATTCCATCTTATGCTTTAAAGCAAACTCTTTAATTGAATTTCTGATTTTATTTGAAGGTTCTTGTTGTAAAAAACATTCTTTAATGTCTAATACTTTATTCCATTGTTGAGGTATGTGAAAACCCAACGCATTTTTATCTTCAATATCTTTATCGGATTGTATTTCTTCAGATGTCAACCATCGAGCATTAGAAAAGGAAAATTCCATTTTATTTCTGTAGAAATACTTATCCGTTGAAGGGACAATGGTTAATTCTTGAAAATTATCAATTTTTCCAATTCTTTTTATATTATTGTAAACCTCTTTCTCTTTATATTCTAATTGTTTTTCATAAGAAAGATTTTGCCATTTACAACCTCCGCATATTCCAAAATGCATACATTCGGGATCCACTCGATCAGAAGAATATTTAATAAAATCTAAAACTTTAGCTTCATAATAATTTTTTTTAGACTTAATTACCTGGGCATTAACTACATCCCCCGGTACGGCATATCCTACTAATACTGTTTTTCCTTCTTCAGTTTTTCCTATCGCAACCCCTTTAGCTCCGGCAGTAGTAAGCTCTAAATTGGGGATTTGAATATTTTTTTTTCTTCTCAAATTACAGAATATAAAATAAGATTACAAAAATACACAAAAAATGTATTCTATAAAAAGAGATTATATTTACTGATTTTGAACTGAATACTCTTCATATTTTTATCTTATAAAACTATTTTAATCTAAAAAAATACTGTATTTTTGAGTTTTGAAAAACAATAAAAATTAATTAGTCCAAAATGAATTTATTATCCGATCGCGTTAATCGTCTTAGCTATTCTCAAACCTTTGTTATGTCTAACAAAGCTCGAGAATTAAAAGCTCAAGGAATCAATGTTATTAGCTTAACTTTGGGAGAGCCTGATTTTGAAATTCCTGAATTTGTAAGGGAATCTGCCATCAAAGCGATTAATGATGGTGTTAAATCCTACACCCCCGTTCCCGGATATCTTGAATTAAGAAAAGCTATTGCTAATAAATTTAAAAGAGACAATAATTTAGAATATAAACCTGATCAAATAGTTGTTTCGAACGGAGGAAAACAGTCTATTATTAATGTATTGCTTTCAATCATTAATGATGGAGATGAAGTAATCGTTCCTGCTCCTTATTGGGTAAGCTATTATGAAATGGTTAAACTTGCCGGAGGGGAAAATATTGTGGTAAATACTACCATTGACACTGATTTTAAAATCACACCCGAACAGCTTGAGAGCGCTATAACTCCAAAAACCAAAGCGTTTTTATTCAGCTCTCCATGTAATCCTTCGGGAACTGTCTATACTAAAGAGGAATTATATGCCTTAGCTCAAGTATTAGAAAAGCATCCTAACGTAATTATTATTTCTGATGAAATATATGAATATATAAATTATGAAGGAAAACACGAAAGTATAGCTCAATTTCCTGAAGTTTTTAATCAGACTGTAACAATTAACGGCGTTTCCAAATCGTATGCCATGACAGGTTGGAGAATTGGATATTTAGGAGGCCCAAAATGGCTTACTGATGCTTGTGATAAAATTCAAGGACAAATGACCTCAGGGGCAAATTGTATTGCCCAAATGGCATCTATAACAGCTATAGAAGCTGATCCTTCGGTTATTAATTATATGATTGACGGTTTTAAAAAGAGAAGGGAGCTTGTATACAATTTATTGCACGAAATTCCGGGATTTAAAGTTAATAAACCGGCCGGAGCATTTTATTTCTTTCCTGATGTATCTTTTTATTTTGGAAAGACTATTCAAGGACATAAGATTACAAATTCCGATGATTTTGCTTTATTATTATTAGAAAAAGCACATGTAGCTACAGTGGGTGGTGTATGTTTTGGAGACAGTAATTGCATACGATTATCATATGCGGCTTCTGAAAAAGATCTTATTGAAGCTTTAAAAAGAATCAAAAATACCCTATCGTAAAAAAATCATTTCTTAGTTATAAAAAATAAAAGCTGTGAAAATTCACAGCTTTTATTTTTAGTAAATATTCAAACCTAATTTATATAGGCTCCGGTCAATTTTTCTATTTAGATAAATCAACCGTTTCTGCTGTCGGGGCATTGTTCATTACTGATTTTACACCATTCTTAGCATTAGTTTCATTGTCATAAAGCTCGCTGGTTCCTACTATTTGTCCGTTACCGGCTTTTAAGTTAAAGAACCATTTTTTGTTAGAGGACTGTTTCAATTCAAAACGATCTTCGTTTTTGGAATTTCTTTTTACAGAACTAACACCTTTTTGACAATTTGTTTTTTGGGTATATCCTTCACTTGCCAGGATAATTTGCCCGTTTTTTGCTTTCAGTCTAAATCGAAAAGCACCTGATTTGTCTTTAAAAATTTCAAACATAGTTGTACAAATTTTAGTCTTACTTTATTAAGCTTTTTAGTGTTATTTATCCAACTATATTACAATATTCTTGTTTTTTTCAACAAATAATAGAGTAACAATGTTCTCTTTTTCTAAACAATTTCATACAAAGATATAAGTTCTAATTAATAAAGAACAAGAATAATATATTTTTATGACATAATACACATAAAGTTTGCAAATATTATTTTCATAAGTGCTTGTTTAACATGATTTTTTGTCTTTCCACTTCATAACAAACAATTGCAACTGCATTGCTTACATTTAATGAATCTATTTGTCCTTTCATAGGAATTAGTATATTTTCTTTTATTTTATTTTTCCAAAAATCAGAAATACCGGAATGCTCTGTTCCAAATATGACTGCAGCTGATTGGGTAAAATCAACATTTTGTATAATTTTTGAGGTTTCAGTCATATAAGTAGCATAAATTGGTACATCCATTTTTATAAGAAAATCATATATATTTGCATTATTTGTTGATATAATAGGAATATTAAAAAAACTTCCTACCGATGACCGTAGTACATTGGGATTATACAGATCTGCTTTTTCTTCACATACTACAACCATATCTACACCAAACGCATCTGCTGACCTGCATATTGCCCCAAGATTACCCGGTTTTTCAATTGATTCAATAATCAGGATAAATGGGCGATCCGGTAATTTTATTTGGTCTAATTCATAGGTCTTATATTCATAAACCCCCAGTATGCCTTCAGATAGTTTCCTATAAGCGATCTTATCATAAACAGATTGTGATACTTCATATTTTATAGCGGAAGAAGGCAGTGTTATAGAATCTTGAAAAATATGTGGTTGTATGTAAAATTCAATAGGAATAAAACCATTTTTTAAGGCGAAAAAATTTTCATTTTTGCCTTCAACAATGAATTTCCTTTGACTTTTCCTTTCTTTACTTTTTTCTAATAATTTTACTAAATTCTTTATTTTTGGATTTTTATTACTTTCTATATACATGATATAAAAGAAATTTGGCAAAAGTAAAAAAACTTATTCATTATTTAGATAATTTTATTACTTATATTTGAATTATTAGCATGAAAATTAAAAAACAACCCTTTTTTTATAGTCTTTTCTTTAGTGTTTTAATAATAATTTCCTTAATCCTTAGTTATAACCTTTCAACTAAAAAATTAAATCTTGGGCAATTTAATATAGAACAGCTAAGTTCAGAAGATATTGTTATAAATTATATAAAAATACATCATTCCTTACCAAATTATTATATTAAAAGATTAGATGCGCGCAAAGCCGGTTGGAAGCCCGAAAAAGGTAATTTATGTCAAATACTCCCGGGAAAAATAATTGGCGGGGATATATTTAAAAATAGAGAAAATAAGATTCCGTCCAAAAAGGGAAGAAAATGGACGGAAGCCGATTTGAATTATAAGTGCGGAATGAGAGGTGCCGATCGTGTTATTTTTTCGAATGATGGACTAATTTTTGTAACTTATGACCATTATAAGACTTTTCAACAAAGATGAAAACAGTTTCTTTTGATTTTGACTCTATTTCTTCTTTACCTAAATTTTACCGAGTTTTTCAAAAAAAATTCGGCCTTGATTCTCATACGGCCAATAATTTGGACGGACTTTGGGATACGCTTACCGGTATTATTGAATTGCCTGTAAAAATTAATTTCCAAAACTTAGATTTAGATAAAATCCAAAAGTTTAAACAATTAATTGCCTTATTTGAAGAAGCTGAAAAAGAAACTGATAGAGAACTCGTGTTTTCTTATTTTTTATCCAAATAACTTATAATTTTGGATTACCTTTGTTGATAGTGTTGCTAGAAACATAAATTTACTTTATTAAAAACAATATACTGTGTCCGATAAAAAACTAGTCATAATTCCTACATACAATGAAATTGAAAACATTGAAGATATCATTTCATGTGTGTTTAGCCTGGAAGAGGATTTCGATATATTGATTGTTGATGATTCTTCTCCTGATGGCACAGGAGAGACAGTTGCCGACTTAATTCCAACATATTCCAATCGTCTTTTTTTAGAAGTTCGAAGTACTAAAAATGGCTTGGGAAGAGCCTATATCCATGGTTTTAAATGGGCATTGCAAAAGGGATATGATTATATTTTTGAAATGGATGCTGATTTTTCACATAACCCGAATGATTTAATTAAACTGTATCGGGCTTGTAAAAATGGAGCAGATTTAGCTGTTGGTTCTCGTTATTGCCAGGGAGTTAATGTAGTTAATTGGCCGATGAATCGGGTGCTACTTTCTTTTTTTGCCTCTAAATATGTGCGTTTGATTACCGGATTACCCATTAACGATTCTACTGCCGGTTTTGTATGTTTCACTCGAAAAGTATTGGAGGAATTACCTCTTGATCAAGTGGAATTAGTAGGATATGGCTTTCAAATTGAAATGAAATTTAGAGCGTATTGCAAAAAATTTAAAATTGTTGAAATTCCTATTATATTTACAGACCGAACTAAAGGAAAATCGAAGATGAGTGGAGCCATCATCAGTGAAGCTGTTTTCGGAGTAATTAAAATGAAATTTATGTCTTTATTAGGAAGATTATGAGACTTTATTTATATATATTTATTAGTCTGTCTTTAGTGCTTTTTTCATGCCAACATCCGCTTGAAAAACCTGATCATCTGCTCTCTAAAAAGGATATGATTGCTATTTTAAGTGACATATATTTATATAAACAAACTCCAACCAATCTTCCGTTGGATCAAGAAACTGCTTTTGATACATACGTTTCTATATTTAAGGCTCATCATACCACTAAAGAAATTTTTCAAAACAGTTATATATATTACTATACAGATGTAAATGCTTTACAGCATATATATGATAAAGTTATTGATAATCTTAAAAGTAAATTAACTAAAGAGCAGCAACAACAATTAAAAGAAGAAGAATCACCCGAAAACCCTTGATAAAATGAAAATCAAATTTTTAGTTCTATGTATATTTTTTGTCTCAATGGTATTTTCACAAGATAAAAAAATATATAATCCTGATGATCATGCTCAACAAAAAATTGATTCTTGTATTAGTGAAGCTAAAAAAGAAAAAAAATTTATTTTGCTTCAAATCGGTGGAAATTGGTGTATCTGGTGTATTCGATTCAATACTCTAACTCAAAATAACGATGCTATAAAGAATATTTTAACGGAAAATTATATTGTATATCATTTAAATTATTCAAAAGAAAATAAAAATGAGTCTATTTTAGCTAAATTAGGCTATCCTCAACGTTTTGGTTTTCCAGTATTCGTAATCTTAAATGAAAAAGGTGAAAGAATTCATACGCAGCAGTCTGATTTTTTAGAAGACAACAATTCAGGATATGACGTTAAAAAAGTTGAAAAATTTTTAAAAGATTGGTCTCCAAAAGCCGTTGATCCCAATTTCAATAATTAATAAAGGCACTTTCGTTTGTTATTAAAAGCGTATGTTAGCTAATAAAAGCTATTATTTATTATTCTAAATTTTAAAAATGATCTTTATGAGATTTGATAAAAGTATATTGTTATCTATAATTTTATGCATATTCGTAGTAAATATTAATGCTCAAAAAATAACATTAGAAGAAATATGGAGCGGTAAATTTTATCCAAAAACCATTTCAGGAATAAAATCTTTAAAAAATGGTAAAGAATATACTATTCTAACTAAAAATGGTATTGAAAAATATTCCTATGATACCTTTGATAAAATTAATACGATCATTTCGGGTACTTATTCCGATTATTTATTTAATAACGATGAAAATTATTTGCTTTTAGAAAATGAATCGTTTCCAATATATCGACGCTCAAAATCGGGAATTTATACTCTGTATAACATAAAAACCCAATCATTTTTAGAGGTTTTCAATAAAAAGCCTATACAAGAACCTATTTTTTCTCCTGATGGTACTAAAATAGCATTTGTTTATGAAAATAATATCTATTATCAAGAATTTCCCTCATTACAAATAACGCAAGTTACGCACGATGGAAAAAAGAATAAAATCATAAATGGAATTTCAGATTGGGTTTATGAAGAAGAGTTTGCTCATGTAAGAAACTTTGAATGGTCGCCGGACGGAAAGAATATTGCTTTTATACATTTTGATGAATCTCATGTTAAAGAAGTTGATATTCCATTATATGAAAACTTTTTGTATCCCGATCATTTCATTTATAAATATCCAAAAGCTGGAGAAGACAATTCTATTGTTAGCTTAAAGTTATATAATTTAGATAAAAAAGAAATTAATACGGTTTCTTTATCTAACTACGAAAACTATTATATTATAAATAGTAAATTCTCACCCAATGGAGATTTATTCGCGATAACTTCCAATCGTTTTCAAAATAAAATTACTGTTTTAAAAGTAAACCCGGCAAATCTTAACACTCAATTATTAGTAACGGAAACATCCACTACTTGGATTGACACTGACAAACTTTATATTAATTTATTAGCCGATGGAAGTTTTGTTTTAAACTCCGAAAAAAACGGCTACAATCACTTATATCTTTATAATGCTAAAGGACAATTAATAAAACCTATTACTAAAGGGAATTGGGACGTAATTCGAATTTATGGAATAGATAATAAAAATTCCCTCTTATACTTTCAATCCAATGAAAAAGGATCTAACAATAGGATAGTTGCCTCCGTTAACATCAAAACCGGTAAACGGAAAATTTTAACAGATGAAATAGGAACCCATAATGCCTCTTTTAGTACTGATTTTTCTTATTTCATCGATCAATTTAGTACAGCAAATACACCTCCTGTATTTACATTGAGGAACAATAACGGATCTATATTAAAAACTCTAGAAGATAATTCGTCCTTAGTATCTTATGCCAATAAGAAAGAAATTCAAAAATTAGAATTTATTGAAATTCCAACTAAAAATGGGATTAAGTTGAAATCATACATGATTAAACCTATAAATTTCAATCCTGATAAAAAATATCCTGTTTTAATGTATGTATACGGAGGCCCCGGATCTCAAACGGTAACCAATTCTTGGGATTCATTCAATTATTGGTGGCACCAAATGCTTGCGCAAGAAGGATATATAATTGTTTCCGTTGATGGAAGAGGAACCGGTGGAAGAGGGGAAAACTTTAAAAAATCAACATATAAACAGCTAGGAAAACTTGAACTTGAAGATCAAATTGCTGCTTCAAAGTGGTTGCAAACCCAATCCTTTATCGATTCTAACCGAATTGGAATATGGGGCTGGAGCTTTGGTGGTTATTTAACTTCTCTATGTATGACAAAGTCTAATGGATTATTTAAAATGGGAATAGCTGTTGCGCCGGTAACCAATTGGAGATTCTATGATACTATTTATACCGAACGATTTTTACAAACTCCTCAAGAAAATCCAACAGGATATGATGAAAATTCACCTATAAACTTTGCAAAAGATTTACAAGGTAAATTTTTAATTATTCATGGAACGGCAGATGACAATGTACATTTTCAAAATTCTGCAGCTATGATCAATGCTCTTATTGAAAATGGAAAACCATTTGATACAGCTATTTATCCTGATAAAGATCATGGAATTTATGGCGGAAATACTCGATATCATTTATATCATAAAATGACTGATTACATTAAATCAAATCTGTAAAAATTCTTTAAATATTAACATTTTCTGTTGATACATATATGTTTTTAGTGTTTCTTTGAATTATATCAAATAAAATTCTTAGCAGCTAATAAAATATCTTTATTTCATTTAAAAAGATTTTTTATATTCTTATTAAGTTATTTTAAAATCTAATTACAAAAAAATCAATCATAATACTGTATCATTGGCTTTTTATAATGCAATGATTTAATATTAAATTTAAACAAAAATATACAAAAAGAACACTTAGGATAAAATTTGGCTTAATTTTTGTTAACACTCTATATAATTTATATTTTATACTTCTAAATAATTTTTCTTTTATACTAATTATGTATTGTTTTTGTTAAATTTTTAAATCAAAAAAAAGTAATATGATTCAATTTTATTTTCTACCACATTAATTATTTTTATATAATTATAACAATAAACACATCTTAATTAAAAACTTTATTCTAATTTATATTCTAATTAAGACAAGCCCATTTCCTTAAAAGGATATGTACAACTATAATTTCTTATTCTAAATAAAAGAATGTATTATCTTTATTTAAAAAAATTATCCATATGACAATATATAAAGCCAGAGAATCGACAGACGTAATTGAAAGATTGTATATAACCATGCGTCACCTTTTTAACCGAGGCGGCTTCAAACCAACGGGTACTTCAGGACTTGAATTAAGAAACTATTTGTTAAAACTAAATCCGGAAATATACGGATCAATAGCAGATCCGGATAAAGTGGAACTTAATGGGCTCAACTATGTATTAGACAGGCTCCCACAAGGGATTGAAGAATGTTCATTTATATTTTTAACCTCCAATGAAGGATTAGACAAATCATCATTTACCCCTATTTATCCTAAAAAAAGAAGGAGAACTTGTTATCGGGTGGATGAGCACCAAATGAACATTGAAGTATTATTAGGAAGATCTGAAATTTATGATATATTAACCCACCTTACGTTTTTATATAATGAAGCAGACAAAATCAGAAAAAGAACTCATGATTTTAACGGAAAAGTAGGAAGAATCTGGATATCTGTTGAAAATGCAGCCTTAAGCTCTGAACCTTTAAAAAGAAAAGAAAGAGAGGTAATTTTAGCCCATATAGCTACCATGCTGGGCAGAAGCTTTGATGAAGTAATTACCGCTTATAAAAACTTTCAAGAAGCAAATGATCCTGACCGTTTTATAAAGATTATTTACAATTTAGGAAGAGTAAGCAAAGAAGACGAATTAGGAATTCGAAGAAGAGAAATATTTTTCAGCTCCATTTTGAAGGAAAGAGTGGGTCATCATTTATTTGGTGAAAAATGGGCGGAAAATGTTAAAAAAACATTAATTAAAAATAAGTTAATTAATAAAAAAATTCACATTATAAGCTCCAATATGCATAGTGTGAAAAATATGTTGTATGCTTTTGATTCTTTAAATAAGACTTTTCATGCTGATGAAGAATTAAAAATGTATGAAGATTTAAGTAAAAATTTAGATTTAGTTGATTCTGTAAAAAGTTATGCTCAAAAAAATGGCATGATATACAGTAAAGATACCAGCGGATCAAATATTGACGTTCAAATCTTCGATCTATCTAAGATTAATTTTAAAAACACCCCTTTTAAAAATATTAAAAACATAAACAAAGAAGACATTTTAATTGTTTTTGATTATGCATTCGGAGAACAGGCTTTTGAGATAATGGATGAATTATTAAGGCCAATAAATAATGCGAAAGAAAAATTAAAGCTGAATGTTGACTCAATATCTATCTTAGGTAAAGCCGGAATTTTAGTTGGAAATAAAGGCGATATTATGATTCCAACTGCCCATATATTTGAAGGGACAGCAGATAACTATCCTTTTCACAACCAACTTTCCTTAAAAGATTTTGAAGGATATAATATTAACGCTTATAAAGGAGCCATGATTACCGTATTAGGTACTTCCTTACAAAATAAAAATGTTTTAACTTATTTTATGCAAACATCTTGGAAAGCCATCGGTTTAGAAATGGAGGGAGCACATTATCAAAAAGCTATTCAAGTGGCATCTAAAATACGTCATCATATAGGTGAAAACGTAAAATTAAGATATGCTTATTATGCCTCAGATAACCCTTTAGAAACCGGAAGTACGTTAGCCTCCGGTGGATTGGGTTTAACCGGTGTAAAACCTACGTATTTGATCACTCAAAAGATACTTGAGCAAATATTAAATATTAAAAATTAATTTATCTAAAATAAATGACTAAACAAAACCAAAACCACGAAGTAAATATTATAGATTTTTTTAATTATCTTATAAACATTGTTAAAAAAATTGGAACTAAAATTATTAATATTTTCGAAAAAATTTTTAAAACTATCTTATGGTTTATTATTTTATTAAAAAAATACTTTCTTTTTATTTTAATTGTCGTAATTATTTCCGGTGTGTTAGGTTACTTAAATAAGGGCATTATACCCATTTATTATAATTATGATATGATTGTTGAACCTAATTTTAATAGTTCTAAAACACTATATCAACTCATTGACTCATACAATAAATTAGCTGCAAATAAAGAAAGCAAACTTAAAGGTTTAAAAAATATATCAATACAACCTATTAAATCACTAACTGAAGAGCTTAATATATTTTATACTACCATAAAAAATAATGATAATATTGTAAAAAATGATTCTATTTTTTCGAAAAACTTTGAATTAATTAATAAGTTTAGACAATATCTTGTAGACACTGATTATCTTAAACACTCTATACATATAACATCAACAAATAAACTTTCTTCTGAAGAAATTAAAAACGAAATTTTAAGTCCGTTTGAAAATGATCCGTTTTTTTCCCGTTTTAAAGAAGCTTATTTAAATTCAATAGATACTAAATCTAAAATATATAAAAATGAATTAAAGATAATTGATACCCTCTTACTATCTATAGCTAAAGGGGATAAATCCAAAATTTCCGCATCTTCTCTATCTATTAATAAAGATTCTAAAACGAATGTTGAACAGGATTTACTTAATAAAGCATTAAAGATAACACAATTATTAGCTGATACTGAAGTAGAAAAAGTTCAAAAATCTCAAGTAATAACACTAATTTCAGAACCTCAATTAGTTGATAACAATTCTTTAATTACAAATAGAAGTACGTATTCTTTTATTTTATATGGTTTTTTATTTTCAATATTTATAATTTTGCTTATCCAATTTGTAAAATATTTAAATAAATTTGAAAAAAAACACTCTTAAAATAGCTATTATAGGATTCGGCCATATAGGAAAAATACACTATGAAAATATCACACAAAATGAAAATTTAAATGTAGTTGCTTTGATTGATACGGATAATTCCGTTTTGGAAAATAAAAATATCCCTATTTTTCAAAGTATATCAGAATGCCATTTTATTTTCCCTGATATTGATTTGTATATAGTTGCAACACCCAACGGTTACCATTATAAACAAACGAAAGAAATCCTGGAATTATCTAAAAATGTGTTGGTGGAAAAACCCATTACATTTCATAAATTCCAAATTGAAGAATTAATTACTATCGCAAAGAATAATAATGTTCGATTATTTACCTCTCTGCAACTACGTTTTTCACATATAATAAACCACGTCAAAAATTTAATTGACAATGATTATTTAGGTGAAATTTTTCTTATAAATATTGAATGTTTTTGGAACAGAAATGACCGCTATTATAAAAAAAATTCATGGCGTGGAACAAAGCAGTTAGATGGAGGAATACTGTTTACTCAATTCTCTCATTTCATAGACATAATACATTATTTATTGGGAAAAATTGAATTACTAAGCAATTTAACTGCCAATTATACGCTTCAAAACGTAATTGAATTCCCCGATAGTGGAATTTTACAATTTAAATCGGGAAAAACCCTGGGAAGCATGTGTTACACGATCTCTACCTATGATAAAAATTTTGAATCATCAATTACTATCATTGCAGAAAAAGGAACAATAAAAATTGGTGGCCAATATTTGGATCAACTAGTACATTATAATGTAAAAGAGAGCTTTTTAGAAGGTATTGATTTGCCTAAAGAACCGCTTCATAAATTGTTATATAAAGAAATAGTACATTCGTTAAAAAATTCAACCTCATCTTGTTTAGATGCTGAAAATTCGATTGAAACTATTGATTTTATTGATAAAGCGTCTAGCTATTTAGCCTAAACAAATTGGCTTATTTATAAACTAGTGATGGAATAATTATTTCCAATATATAAAATATTTAATCGTAATTTTATCAAAATACAAATCAAAATCTAAATTTTTACTTAAAAATTATTTTTTTGATTAAATATCTTATGAAAAATAATATTTGATTTATATTTAATATAGTAATTTTGCTATATGAAATTAATTTCACAACTAGGAATTATATTACTGTTGTATTTTATCGGTGAATTAATAGTTTTCATCCTGCAAATAAAGATACCTGGAAGCATATTAGGCATGCTGTTATTACTTGTATCTTTACAATTGAATATCATAAAAGTGGAAGATATAAAAGAAGTGGCTACTTTCTTTTTAAATAATATGCTGATTTTATTTATACCTTTAGGGGTTGGATTAGCTTCCCAATGGGACTTAATCTCTAAGGAATGGTTAGCAATTATAATATCCATTATACTTAGTACCTTTATCGTGTTATTAACTGTAAGTTTACTTATTAGAAAGAAAAAAGAATGAAGGAATTTTTAGATACTCCTCTTTTTCATATAACGTTAACCTTACTGGTTTTTTGGTTATGTAATCTGTTGTTTACTAAATTCAAATATAAAATACTTCATCCGGGTATAACCTCTATAATCTTATTGATTGTCTATTTAAAAGTGACACATACTTCGTATGAAGATTATAACAATAATACCTCTTTAATTTCTTTTTGGCTGGGACCATCCGTGGTAACTTTGGGTCTACCGCTTTATTTGTATATAAAACATTTAAAAGGCAGTTATATACGAGTTTTTATCGCTATGATAGCGGGAAGTCTTGCGGGAATTATTTCCGTGGTTGTTATAGCAAAAATTCTAGGCGCTTCAGACATTATAGCTTATTCTTTATCTCCAAAATCTGTAACAACGCCTATTGCAATGGAGGTATCTAAAGGACTGGGAGGTATTCCGTCTCTTACTATTGCGATAGTTTTTATTACCGGATTTGTCGGTGCCCTTTTCGGATGGGGATTCCTAACTAAATTAGGAATTAAAGATCACAAAGCAATCGGAATAGCTGTGGGTTCTGCTTCTCATGCTATAGGTACGGCGGAAATTGTTAAAAATGGCGAAAAATTTGGCGCTTACGGAGCACTTGGAATGGCTTTAAATGGTGTATTAACTGCTATATTTGCTCCTATACTAACTCCGTATTTAATCCAACTATTAAATTCGATTGGATAAATATTCGTTGTGGTTAACTTTTTGTAACAATAAATAATTACTTATTACTATAAATTTATCTGATAAGTTTTTATGAAATAGGCGAATATTTAAATAAATTTTAAAATATATTATGACTAAGAAAAAGAGAATAATTTCTACTAAACATAAAGAGAAACTACGAAATTTAAAAAGAAATATACTTAACATCTTTATAAAAAACCCGAATAAACAATACAATTATAAACAAATATCCACAATACTGGATTACAAAAATCCCAGACAAAGGGAATTTGTAATACAAGGACTTTTAAGTTTGGTTTCTGAAAAACAACTAACAGAAATAAAAACCGGAAAATATCAAATCAATTCCATAAAAGAATCCGTTACCGGAAAAATTGATTTCAGTCAGAATGGTAATGCCTATTTAATTGTTGACGGTCTTGAAAAAGATATTTTTATACCGAAAGGAAAAACAGGAAAAGCTTTACAAAATGACATTGTAAAAGCTATAGTCCATCAATTTAAAAACAGAAAACCGGAAGGAGAAGTTGTTGAAATCCTGGAACGTTACAAAACAAAATTTGTTGCAAAATTTGAATATTCTCCGAACAAAAACTTTGGATTTGCAGTAGTTAATAAACCTTCCGTTCACACTGATTTTTTTATACCAAAAGATAAATTCAACGGTGCAAAAAACGGTCAACTGGTAGTGGTTCAACTCCTCGATTGGCAAGATAAAGAAGACAGTCCTACGGGATCTATTGTTGAAGTATTAGGAGATCCCGGAGAAAATGAAACCGAAATTCATGCTATTTTAAGTGAATATGGGTTACCTTATACATTTCCTTATGAAGTTGAAAAAGAAGCGGAAAAACTTGATATACGCATATCAGAGGATGAAATATCTAAAAGAAGAGATATGCGTACTGTCACTACATTTACCATTGACCCTGTTGATGCTAAGGATTTTGATGATGCACTCTCTATCGAAAAGTTAGACAACGGCAACTGGGAAATCGGAATTCATATTGCAGATGTTTCCCATTATGTAAAGCCGGGAACCCTATTAGATAAAGAAGCCTATTTAAGAGGAACTTCCGTGTATTTAGTCGATAGAGTCGTTCCAATGCTTCCTGAAGTTTTAAGCAATAATGTTTGTTCCTTACGTCCTAAAGAAGATAAATATACTTTTTCCGCCGTATTTGAATTGGATGAGAAAGCACAAGTAAAAAAACAGTGGTTTGGACGAACGGTTATCCATTCAGACAGAAGATTCACTTATGAAGAAGCCCAAGAGATTATCGAGGGAAAAAAGGGCGATTTTGAAGAAGAAATACACACCCTTAATAATTTGGCAAAGCTACTAAGAGAAGATCGAATGAACAAAGGAGCAATCTCTTTTGATAAAATAGAGGTAAAATTTAATTTAGATGAAAATAAAAACCCCGTAGGTGTTTATTTTAAAATTGGAAAAGACAGCAATCATTTAATTGAAGAATTTATGCTCCTGGCCAATAAAAAAGTTTCCGAATATGTTAGTACCAATAAAAAAGGAAATCCAACCGATCGAACTTTTATTTATAGAATTCATGACGACCCGGATCCGATAAAATTACTCTCTCTTAAACAATTTGTAAATACTTTGGGATATGATATAAATATAACCAATAAAAATAAAACCTATCAATCCATCAATAAATTACTTGCCGACGTAAAAGGGAAAGGCGAAGAAAATATGATTGAAACGCTAACCATCCGTACTATGTCAAAAGCAAAATATTCAACCGAAAATGTCGGTCACTATGGTTTAGCTTTCGATTATTACAGTCATTTTACCTCTCCGATACGTCGATATCCTGATGTAATTGCCCATCGTCTCTTACAAGATTTTCTAGACAAAAAACCGTCTGCAAACAAAGAAATCATCGAGAATATGGCAAAACATTGCAGCAATATGGAAAAATTAGCCGCCGATGCTGAAAGAGACAGTATTAAATACATGCAGGTTAAATTTATGGAAAAGCACTTAGGTGAATCTTTTGAGGGAGTAATCACCGGAGTAACCGAATATGGTATTTATGTAGAAATTAAAGAATTCGGAACCGAAGGAATGATTAAAACAAGAGATATACGGGATGATGATTATCGCTATGATGAAAAGACCTATTCAATTATTGGACAAAGAACCGGCAATCAATATCAGTTGGGAGACTCTGTATTTATTAAAGTTATAAAAGCTAATCTTGAAAAGAAACAATTAGATTTTGAACTTATTGAGAATTGATAAAAATAAATTAGTAACCAATTATACTATATAGTCTGTTATATTGCTAATATCAAAACAATTTTAATTGTAACGAACCTTTTGCTTCTAACTCTAATAATTTTTTCTTTCTCCACAGTCCTCCTCCATAACCTGTTAAAGATCCATCCGAACCAATGACCCTATGACAAGGAACCAATATAGAAATCATATTCATACCGTTAGCATTTGCAACCGCTCGAACAGAAGAGGGCTTACCGATACGTTTTGCTTGAATGGCATAAGTTGAAGTTTTGCCGTAAGGTATTTGAAGAAGGACCTTCCATACCTCTTTTTGAAAATCAGAACCAACCCAGTCTAAAGGAACTGTAAATTCTTTTAAAGTACCTTCAAAGTATGAGTCTAATTGTTGCTTTAATTGTTTAAATAAACTATTTTCACTTGGCACAATAGAAGTATTAAAACGCTTTGATATTAATTGTAGCTCTCTTTCTAACATTTTACGATCCGAAAATTCCAATAAACATATGCCTTTCTCTGAGGCACAAGCAATCATAGTACCTAAAGGGGTTGCCAAGCGGGTAAGATTAATTAATTGTTTTTCTTTACTCATTTTAGGTGTAATTCCTGTTATTTTTTTAAAAGTTTCATTAAATCCGCTCAACGATTCAAATCCTGAGTCATAGGCAATATGTGTAATATTCTTTCCTTATTTACATTTTTTAAATGCCTCATTTATTCTATACATTCTTTGATACACATGAAAAGTAATTCCATGATTTTTAAGAAACCACCTTCTAACTTTTATTGGCTCAATTCCCATATTTCTTATATCAAAGTCTTTTAATTTAATATTGGGGTTGTCTTCCAAATGTTGTAATAATTTATGAATATATTCCGGCGTCTCACCATTCCTTTCCATAGGATGACATATTTTACATGCTCTATATCCTTTACTTAAAGCTTCTTTAGTTGAAGAAAAAAATTCAACATTCTCAAATTTAGGTTTTCGTGCTGAACAGGTAGGACGGCAAAATATACCGGTAGTTTTAACACCAACAATAAAAGTTCCTTCAAATGAACTATCCCTTTCTAATAAGGCTTTGTAAAATATTTTTTTTTGATCCATGGAAAAAGTATTTTTTAATCTACCCGCTTTCTCTGTAAATCCCTTTATTATAAGGATAAACAGAAATACACTTACTATTTAAAAAATTATTTTAAAATAATTTTTTTGTTAAAATTAGTTCAGGCGAAGATTGTACTGCAACCGAAAAATGAACATATATTTTTTCCATGAAAAGATAAAGGGTATTAACCAAACACTTAAAAACTAAAAAACCCATTAAGTTTTTAAAGTGTTTTTTAATTCTTGAACCGCTTTTTCTATTGTATTATTATCTTTTAACAAGGTAATGAACTTACTACCAATAATAGCGCCGTTAGCATAAGATTGTGCGACTTCTAAAGTAGTTTTATTTGAAATACCAAACCCTATTAAACGAGGATTACGCAATTTCATCGAATTAATTTTTTGAAAATATTCTACTTTTTTATCATCAAAACTTTTTTGCGCTCCCGTTGTTGAGGCAGATGAAACCATATATATAAATCCATCCGTATTTTCATCAATCAAGCGAATTCTTTCTTCTGATGTTTCGGGAGTTATAAGCATTATAACTTTTATATCATAAGTTTCAAAAATCGATTTATATTTTGTACTATAATCATTAAAAGGCAAATCAGGTATAATTGCTCCATCCACACCGACTTCTTTACATTTTTTACAAAAATTTTCAATTCCGTATTGCATAATAGGATTTAGATATCCCATTAATAGCAACGGCAATTCAACTTCTTTTCTCACTTCTTTAATTTGTTCGAAAAGCAATTTTAAATTCATTCCATTCTTCAAGGCCAACGTGCCGCTTTCCTGAATGGTCGGCCCATCTGCCATAGGGTCTGAAAAGGGTATACCCACTTCTACTAAATCTATGCCGTTTTTTTCAAGCTCTTTTATGATCTTACCAGTATCGGCAAGATTCGGATATCCGGCCGTAAAATAAATGGAAAGAATGTCTTTCTGTTTTTTATTAAATAATTGCTTTATTCTATTCATAGTTTATTTCTTCTATAAATTTTTTTATTAATTCAATATTTTTTCTTCCCGGTTCTAGTTCAAACTTACTGTTTAAGTCCAAACCATATAATTTAGGATGCTTTATTTCTTTAATTTTACCTACATCTTCCATTGAAATACCTCCACTTAAAAAAAAAGGAAGTTCACCTGTATAAAAATCCATCAACGACCAATCGAACTTTTTCCCTGAGCCTCCATATTGCGTGCTTTTAGTATCAAACAGAAAGAAGTCACAAACTGAGTTATATTCTTTTGTACTGTGCAAATCATTAGGGGATGATACATTAAAAGCCTTAATTATTTTTATATTAGGAAAACTTTTTATGAGATCTGAACAATATTTTGGATGTTCCAATCCATGAAGTTGGATAACATCCAACTTATATTTTTCAATCCTATGGAAAATCAATTCTATTTTTTCATTAACAAAAACCCCAACCCTCAAAATATCTTTAGTTTGTGAAAGAATGGTTTCGGGGAGTATCTTATCTATATAACGTAAGGATTTCGGGTAAAATATAAATCCCATATAATCTATAGGTACTAGAGAAAGATGCTCAATATTATCAGGATATTTCATCCCACAAACTTTAATTTTCATCTATTAATTGGTATGATTATGTAAGTTCTTCAATAAAATCTTGTAAAGCTTTACCGGGATTATTCGTTTTCATAAAATTTTCACCCATTAAAAATCCTTTATATCCGGCTAGCATTAAGTCTTTTACAGTTTGAGAAGAAGATATTCCACTTTCAGAAATTTTCAAAAACTCAGGGGATATTTTATTAACCATGTCAAATGAAACTTGTACATCCGTAACGAAGGTTTTTAAATTACGATTATTAATTCCTACTACATCTACCCATTCGTTAATATAATCTAATTCCTTTTCATGATGCAATTCCAACAACACATCCAATCCAATATTTTTAGCTTGTTTTGCCAATTCTTTAGTTTTTTCAACAGTTAAAGCTGCGGCTATCAACAATATTGCACTTGCACCGTAAGCCTTAGCTTCAAAAAGTTGATATTCATCAATCATAAAATCTTTACGAAGAAGGGGAGTTTGTGTAATGGCTTCTGCATTAACCAAATCCTGCAAATTACCTCCAAAAAAATCAGTATCGGTGAGAATGGATATAGCACTTGCTCCGTTTTCAGAATAACAAGGTATAATTTGTTCTATTTTTGCATCTTTAAAAATCCAATCTTTCGAGGGAGATCGACGTTTAAATTCTGCAATTATACCTGTTGAAGATCTTTGTATGGATTCTTTAAAAGATTGTCTTTTCTTTACATTTTGTATTTTATTTTCCAGATCTTTAATTGAAATTTTCCTTTTTGATTTTTCAATTTCAATCCTTTTACAATCAATAATTTTATCTAAAATAGTAGGCATTTTTTTTCTTTTATGGTTCAATGAATGAGTTACTATCCTTATCAACTACTTTTTTTTCTACAAATTCATCATCTAAATCAACAGAATCTCCGTTTATTTGTCCTCTTCTAAACTGAACTTGTTGTTGATCAGAAAAATAATAAAAATAGGTATCAATTGTTTTACTAGTAAAATGAAGTTCATAATAATTACCTTTTTCCGTCCACCATTCCCCTTTATCTACAATCGCTCTTTCTTCAGTTCCTCCCAACAATTGAATTTTCAACAAAAGAAAAGTTCCGTCAATATTCCGTTGCTTAATCCAATAGTTACGTATTCCTCCTTCTCGAGTTCCTTTTTCTGTACCTTGCCAAAATCCAATTAAGTTTTGATCTCTTTCTTTTATTTGAGAATAGGATACAAGATTCCACAAGATAAATGTTATAAGTATTAATTTTTTCATCTTTTTTATTTTTATTAAACCTAATTATTCAGGCTTAAAAACTTTTGAAAAGTTTGTTTCGCTTTTCTGCTTTCCAACGATTCTCTCGCTTGATTTATGCATTCTTCAATAGTTAATTTGGGATTTATATTGTGTATGGCAAATGCCGAATTAGCTATCACAGCATTTTTTTGGGCTTTGGTTGCTTGATTATTTAAAACGTTATCAAAAATTTTTGAAGCTTCTTCAGGTGTTTTTCCTCCATCCAACTCCGGTTGCGTACATCTTTCCAAACCGATATCTTCGGGAGAATAGATATGTTCCCCTAAATGGGTAACCACTTTAAAATTATCGGTTAAGGATATTTCATCATATCCGTCTAAACTATGTACGACCGTATAATTACAATCGGTATTTTGATAAATATAATAATATAAACGAGACATTTTAAGGTTAAAGACTCCTAATACATTCCTTTTAGGCTTTATTGGATTTACTACAGGTCCCAGCATATTAAAGAATGTACGAACTCCTAATGCTTTTCTTATCGGTGTTACCACCTTCATGGCATCATTGAATAAAGGAGCATGTAAAAAGGCCAGGTTGGATTGATCTAATGATCGTTCAAGTTTACCGATATCTGCAGTAAATTTAACTCCGTGTTGTTCCATCACATTGGAAGCTCCGCTAACAGAAGTTGCACCATAATTTCCATGCTTTGCAACTTTATATCCGGCACCGGCTACCACAAAACATGAAAGAGTAGAAATATTAAACGTATTTTTATTATCCCCTCCCGTACCAACGATATCTATAGGATCATATGCGGCTAAAGATGAAACATCCGTACATAAATCCATAAGGGCATCCCTAAAACCGAAAAATTCATCGATGCTAATATTTCTCATAAGAAAAACGCTTATAAAAGCGGCAATCTGAGATTCATTATATTCTTTCGCGGCCATTTTAGTCAATACTTCTTTCGCTTCTTCTCGGTTTAAATATTGATGCTCAAAGAGTCTGTTTAATAGTTGTTTCATATCAACTTAATTTTCTAAAAAATTTTTTAAAATGTTTTTGCCTTTCGGGGTAAGTATGGATTCAGGATGAAACTGAACTCCGTGGACATCATAATGCTTATGTTTTATAGCCATAATTTGATTATCATGATCGACGGCCGTAATTTGAAGTTCATCCGGAAAATTTTGATTATCTACAATCCACGAATGGTATCTCCCAACTTCCATTTCTTCAGAAATACCTTTGAATATATAGTCTTCATCTATTATTCTTATTTTCGTTGCTACTCCATGATACACATCTTCCAAATTGGTCAATTTAGCACCAAAAGCTTCTCCTATAGCTTGTTCTCCTAGGCACACCCCTAAAATCGAATGAGTTGGAGCATATCGTTTGATTAATGAGAGCAATATTCCTGATTCGGAAGGTATTCCCGGTCCCGGTGATAATATTATTTTATCATAGTCTGCTACTTCTGATACCGTGATTTGATCGTTCCTAAATACATTTACTTCGGTATAATTCAATTCTTTGATTAAGTGAACCAAATTATAGGTAAATGAATCATAATTATCTAAAACCAATAGTTTCATCATATATTTACTTAGAACATGAATTTAAGAATTGGTTAGCCGTTTGTACATCGGCATAGTAATAACTTAAGGCTGCTAAAAATGAATTTTGAACTTCTTTAGCTTGTATTTTTTCTCCCTTAATTTCAAGATCTCGGGTTGCACAAGCATCGCCTATTAAAGTACATGTATAGCCTAAGTCTTTTGCTGCTCTAGTAGTTGCATCCACACACATATGGGTCATCATTCCGCAAATTACAAGTTCATCAACTTTAAGTTTCTTTAAAGTATCTTGAAGATCTGTATTTATAAAGCTATTTGGAAAATTCTTGATGATGACGGTTTCTTCGTCTTTCGGCTTGACATGGGAATGTATTTCTACCCCTTGAGTATGAGGAAGGAAAAAAGTAGCATCCGACCGTGAAGATACATGTTGTATATGGACTACCGGCCATTGTTCTTTTCTAAACTTTTCTAAAATGTTTTTTGCTTGTTCACAAGCTTGTATAGAATTATTTAGAGGATTTTTTCCTCCTTCAAAATAGTCATTTTGAATATCGATAATAAGTAAAGCTTTCATATATAATTAATTTTTTAAAATTTCTGCCAGATCAATTGCTTTTTTAAGCGCTCCTAACTTGTTATTTACTTCTTTTAACTCTTCTTCGGGATTTGACTTGGATACAACGCCCGCCCCTGCTTGATAATACAATACATTATTTTTGCTTAAAAATGACCGGATGGTAATTGCTTGATTTAAATTTCCGTCTAAACCAATATAACCGATACATCCTCCATATATTCCCCGCATATGCTTTTCTATATCGTGCAGCAATTGCATGGCTCTAACTTTGGGTGCTCCGGATAAGGTTCCTGCAGGAAATGTATCTGCAAATACAGAAATACTGTTTTTATTTTCATCCACAATTCCACTCACACGGGAAACTAAATGTATCACATGTGAAAAATACTGTACTCGTTTAAAAAACTCTAATTGGACCTCATGGCAATTTCGGCTCAGATCATTTCTTGCTAAATCTACCAACATAACATGTTCTGCATTTTCTTTTTCATCTTGTAAGAGTTTTTCTGAAAGTTTTCTGTCTTTTTCATCATCTCCGGTTCTTTTATAAGTTCCGGCTATAGGATCAATATAAGCTCGTCCTTTATTTATTTTACAATGCGTTTCGGGGGATGATCCGAATATTCGAAAAGAACCAAAATCGAAATAAAAAAGATAGGGAGACGGATTAATGGATCGTAACGCTCGATATACTTTAAAATCATCGCCGGTAAATGCTTGTGAATAACACCGTGAAGGAACAATCTGAAAGACATCTCCTCTTTTACAATGTGCAATCCCTTTTTTTACAGACTCTATATATTCTTCATCGGAAATAAAACTTTTTTCATCTCCTTTGATCTTAAAATTATAGGAAGCAAAATTATTATTTTGTAATAAGGCTTCTAGTTGATGAATATCTGATTTTTCCCCTTCGGGAATATTTTCAACTATGGTTAATTCATTCTTTAAATGATTAATAACTAATATAAATCGGTAAAAAATGTAAAATAATTCAGGAATATCCGCATTTTCATATTTTTTATTTTTAGGATCAACCGATTCAAAATATTGAATACTATCATAGGAAGTATATCCAAAAAAACCATTAATTTTAGCAGGATTCTCTCCTTGTAATTGAAAGCTTTTAATAAAATCATCGAATTCGTTAACTAAAGGTTGTTCTAAATTTTTGATTTTTGTTTGCCCGTTTATTTCCGTTGTAATTTCATAGTCTTTAACTTTAAATTTAGCTAAAGGATCCATCGCAATAAAAGACGAGCTGTCTTCTCCACCATGAAAATCAGAACTTTCGAGTAAGGCAGATTCAGGAAAAGCATCCCTTATTTTTAAATATATTCCTACCGGAGTTTGTAAGTCTGCTAATAATTTCTTAGTTTTTACCTGTATTTTCATATTCTATTCTTTTCTTTTTTCCTGAACTTTTATGTATGTTTCCATATCTTTATCTCCTCTTCCCGATAGACAGATCACAATAATATCTTCTTTTTTAAATTTCTTTTTCTTCAATACTCCTAAGGCATGTGCCGACTCAATGGCGGGAATTATACCTTCTAATCTTGTTAATTCAAAGGCTGCATCAAGAGCTTCCTCATCTGTGATTGCCAGAACTTCCGAACGTTTGGTTTTAGACAAATGGGCATGAAGGGGACCTACTCCCGGATAATCCAATCCGGCCGATATAGAATACGGTTCTTCTATTTGTCCATCTTCTGATTGCATGAGTAATGTTTTGCTTCCGTGAATGATTCCTAATCTTCCTAAATGGATCGTCGCAGCAGATTCTCCGGAGTTTAATCCTTTTCCGGCTGCTTCAGCTAAGACAATCTTTACCGAAGGTTCATTTAAAAAATGATAGATGGTTCCGGCAGCATTGCTTCCTCCTCCTACACATGCTATTAAATAGTCGGGGGTTTCTCTTTGTTCTTTTTCTAACAGTTGTTTGCGAATTTCTTCACTGATGACTGATTGTAAACGAGCAACCATATCCGGATAAGGATGAGGTCCTACGGTGGAACCTATAATATAATACGTGTCTTTCGGATTTGAACACCAATCGCGAATTGCTTCATTAGTAGCATCTTTTAAGGTCATATTTCCACTCGTCACGGGTAGTACTTCTGCTCCTAACATTTGCATTTTTTCAACATTCAACTTTTGTCTTTCCACATCCACTTTTCCCATGTAAATTACGCATTTCATATTCATTAGTGCACAAACTGTAGCAGTGGCAACTCCATGTTGACCCGCTCCGGTTTCAGCTATGATTCGGGTCTTACCCATTCTTTGCGCCAATAATATTTGACCTATTGTATTGTTGATTTTGTGCGCTCCGGTATGATTTAAATCTTCTCTTTTTAAGTAGATTTTACATCCGTATTTGTGAGACAGTCTTTTTGCCAAATATAAAGGAGAGGGCCTTCCAACATAATCTCTTAGTAAATCGTGGTAATCTTTTTGAAATTTTGGGTCATTTAATACTTTTAAATAATTGTTTTTTAGAATTTCTACATTTTCATAAAGGATTTCAGGAATATAAGCTCCTCCAAATTCTCCATAGTAACCTTCTTGGTTTACACTATATGTATGCTTCATTTTTTTTCATTTTATGTAATTAATCATTTCAAAAAACAAAAAAACCTACCGTGAACACGGTAGGTTTTTCTTATTCTTTTACTATTTTATTTAAAATAATACACCTTACTGCCCACGGCTATTGAAGCTGAGAGCACCACCACCAAGATATATTATTTAAAAATATTGCTTTCACTTTACTTAATTATTTTAACAAAAATACTAATTATCTTTTTATAATACAAAATATTTCAGCCGATTTTATGTTTTTCTTTAATTTATATTTAGATTATTATTTAATTATGAGCGTAATTAAATAGAGTGCTTTACTTTATATATTCTGTTCTTGCTCTGCATTTAAATAGACTATTTAAGTATGTGCTGAGTTTACATTATTCTTAAATTACAAGAAATAAAAAACCCATTCATTTATATAAAATAAAGAATGGGTTACGAATAGAATTCTTAAGGTTTTACTCTTATTTATTAGATTCTTACATATTTATCCTATTGCTACAGTTATATAATAGTTTTTTTAAATTAATTGTCTAAATTTTATTTTTCAAAACGTAAAGAAATTCTTCTGTCTTTAGCTCTTTCTTCATCGGAAGCATTTGCATCAACTGTTGCAAATTTGGAACCATACCCTTCAGCTCCGTCAACTCTATCTCCAAATCCATTTTTAATAAATATTTCCTTTACAGTATTTGCTCTTTCTTGTGACAATTTTAAATTATCTTGGTCATTTCCTTTTTTATCGGTATAAGCTCCAATTTTAACTTTTGCATCAGGAAATTCTTTAAGTATAATTCCAATATTTTTTGCTTGTGTTTCAGATTCAGGGGTTAGTTTTGTTCCGCTTCCAAATTCAAAATTGATGGCATCAAAATCAAACCATTTATTTTTTAAATCGTCGTTGGTAGCATTTTTATATTCATCGGATTGCAAAAAATTGACCATTTTGTCTTCTATTCCTCCGGGAAAAGCATTGATAACTGTTCCACTTGGCAACGTAATCGGAAGTAATTCTTTTATTTTATGATTTGTTGGATTAGTACTATTAGCTGAAACTGTGTCTCTATTATTTGCATTAGGCTCTACTTTTTGGATGGAATCGTTTACCGGAGCTGTAGTACCTTTCCCTTTAGAACATCCATTTTTAGAAAATAACCAAATGATTAGAATACCCGCAAGTAAAAATATGATAAGCCATTTTAACCAACCGCCACCGGAATGTTTTTCCATTTTATCTTTATATTCATGATAGGTATCTTCTACTTTTTCTTTTACGTTTTCTGCAGTTTCTTTAGTTTGAGATGAAACTTTGTTAAGAAAAGAATCTCCTAATCCTGAAATTGAAGAAACTCCTAAAATACCGGCTAAACCAGAAGGTATTGATGATAAAAATCCATTTTTTTCTGAATTTATCTGTCCTAATAAGCCTTTGAAATTTCCTCCTGCTAATAACTTTTGCCCTAAAAATCCTGCCACTAATGGAGATATAACTCCCATTAATTTGGTAGTACTTTCACTTTTTAAGCCGGATGAAGAAGATATCAGAGAAGAAAAGTTTCCTAATTTATCCCCAAAAAGATTATTTAAAAAGCCTGAACTTAATTTTTGTGTTTCAGCATCTGCTTGTCCGGAAAACAATCCTTTTACATTAGAAATAGAAGGAATATTTCCCGCTTGTTTCAATATATTTTCTAACTTATTATCATTACCTTTTTCTAGAACTGCACCGAATAAACTGGAAACGGCTGTTTTTATTGCTGATGTAACTTTTCCTGTATCTTCTCCCAATTCTGAAGATATATTAGAAACAGCTTCGGGTGTAATAATTTTCTTTAATGAATCTAATAGATTTTCCATAACAAAATTTTTCCGTGTTAAATGTATTATTATTTAATTATAACATATTTTATCTTTTGTTTATGACAATAATTATTCCAAATAATTTAAATTATTCATAAATACTTTTTTTATATATCTGTATTTCCCTTTTTAATAACTGTTAAAAAAATAAAAAAGTATCAATAAATTAGTTAAGCCTTTTAGTAAAAAAATGTATTTTTAGCTTATGAAAACAAAATATGATATTGCTTATTTACGCATGGCTCAAGAATGGGGTAAATTATCTTATTGTGAAAGAAAGAAGGTAGGAGCTTTAATTGTTAAAAACCGTATGATTATTTCTGACGGATATAATGGTACTCCTACAGGTTTTGAAAATATATGCGAAGACGAAACGGGAACTACTAAATGGTATGTTTTGCATGCTGAAGCTAATGCCATCCTTAAAGTGGCTGCATCTACACAATCCTGCATAGGAGCTACTCTTTATGTTACACTTTCTCCTTGTCGCGAATGCAGCAAATTGATTCATCAGGCAGGTATCAAGCGTTTGGTATATATCAATGAGTATTCTGATACGAGTGGCATTGATTTTTTAAGGGAGGCAGGAATCGAAATTGAACAGATTAAGGAGGAAGAACTTTAAATTTTTCTTCGTTGTAGCTTTAATTGCTTTAAAATATCGTCTAGTAAAAATCCTCTTTCCTGCAGCAATATCAGATAATAATAAAAAACATCTGCGGCTTCATCTTTAAATAATTTATCGTTTTCCTTAGCTGCTTCAATTACCAACTCTACTGCTTCTTCTCCAAATTTTTGCGCAATTTTGGATTTGCCTTTCTTTAAAACAGTAGTAATATGTGTATTTTGCTTTTCTCCTTTAATGCTTTTTCCTATTTTTTTTTCTAAAATACTTAAATAGGAATAGGAATTTCTATTTTCTTCCAAGAAATCCGTTGTTGGTAAATATTTATCTGAATCTTTGTTGGTTTTAACTTTGATTAATATCACAGTCTTATCTTTGTTCCATAAAAATTCTTCTGCTGTGTATAAATCATCAAAAAAATCATCAACAAAATAAATTTTTTTTTCTGCCTGAGTTTTTTTTAGCAAGGCATAGGTGCATTGACCGGATGTTAAAACCTTACCTGTTTTATTATCCTGAATGACAGCTATAAATTCTTTTCCTTTACTAGTGTTAGTATCTCTCATTCATTTTAAGAATTAACAACGCGAAGATACCATTTTACTTCTAATCTTATATGATTATATTTAAGAAAAGACTAACAATAATTCCTACCTTTGCACAAATAATTTAAAAAACTTTTATACAAAAAAGGATTTATATGAATGATTCTTTAAAGACCGCAGAAAAAATACTTGCACAAAGTGGAGAAATTAATGAAAAACAATTTTCCCTTTTAGAAATGTTTACACATGGGGGGCCTATAGGTATATTTGTAATGATCTGCCTTTTCTTGCTTTTCATGCTTTCTCTTTATATTTTCTTTGAACGTTTTCTAACCTTAAAAAAGTTTTCCAATAAAAATTCTTCCATTCTTAATGATATTAAAGATCTTATTCATCAGGGTAATATCAACGCAGCCTTAGATTTATGCAAAAGAACTCATACCCCTGAAGGAAGAATGCTTTATAAAGGATTAATGAGAATTGGTAAACCTACTCGGGATATTAGTGATGCTATAGAGAACACAGCTCAGTTGGAAATCTTTGAATTGGAAAAAAATGTAGGTGTTTTAGGTACTATTTCAGGAGCCGCTCCCATGCTAGGTTTTTTGGGTACGGTAATCGGAATGATCATTGCTTTCTTTGCTACCAGCGCACAAGATCAAGCCAGCGCTCAAATGTTAGCCGGTGGTATTTATTCTGCCATGGCAAATACTGCTGCGGGATTAATTGTTGGTTTATTGGCGTATTTATTCTATAACATTTTGGTTATTCGTATTGATAGAAGTGTACATGCATTACAGCTTACCGCTATTGATTTTCTGGATATATTAAACAAACCTGTTACTCATTAATTTATGAAATTACGAAGTAGAAATAGAGTTACTCCGGAATTCAGCATGGCATCCATAACAGATGTAATATTTTTATTGCTTACATTTTTTATGCTTACTGCATCTGCAAATCAGTCTGCTTTAAATATAAAATTGCCAACTGCCAAAGGTCAGGAAATGCCTGCTGAAAGAGTTTATATAGGGGTTTCTATGGATGGAAAATATTTTTTAAATAAAAAATTAATAGCTAAAAACGAAATCGAGCCCACCTTAAAAACGATATTTAAAGCCAATCCATCTCCTACTTTTGTTATTGCAGCAGATGAAGAGGCTTTACACAAAGATGTTGTTTTTTTAATGGATATTGCCAATAGAAATAAATACAAAGTTTTAATTGCGACGAATCCGCATACTCAAGAGGAAAAATAAGCTATGAGTGATAGTTATAAAATTAAGTATTATGATAATAAAAAGGAGAAGTTAATTAGCGGTATTATTACTCTAATAATTTCAGCCGCCATATTATCATTTATTTTAACTTATAAAACCGTTTTTTTAACTATGACTCCCCCTGCTTATATTGATATAAACTTTGATATGGATGATATGGGTGCTAATTTTGGTACTGATGAAGTGGGTTTAGGGGATGAAGAGCCTATTGATCAAGATGTTTTATCGGGTGAAGGTGGAGAAGTACAATCAGTAACAAATCTTGAAGATAAATCTTCCCAAAATTCAAAACAAGAAGAAGAAAACAAACCTATTTTAGCCAATCAGAGCGAAACCAAAGATATTGTTCCCGAACCTGCTAAAAAAACGGTAATTAAGAAAAAGGATAAAACCAAACCTGTAACTAAAATTAACTCAAAAACTATCCCAAATAAAACTAAATCCAAAACAGTAGCAGGTGTAGGAAATAAGAGTTCTACAGGAGGTAATCCCAAAGGAAATGCCGCTCTAGGAAATTTAATAAAAGGTAAAGGAACAGGAACATTTTCAACCGGTGAAGGGACCGGAGGAAGACCGGGTCAAAACCAAGGAGTAGAAACAGGAGGCAACGGAAGCGGTGGCGAGGGTATTGGAAACGGAAGAAAATTAGTCAGCTTCATTCCGGGTACTATGGGAAGAGGCGGAAAAGTTCCCGAACATAGTTGCAATGGTTCCGGAACTATTATTTTTTCCTATACTCTTGATAAAAATGGAAATGTTATTTCTGTTAGTCGAAAGTCAGGGATAAATAATACTTGTTTATTGAATACAGGCATTAAATGGATTAAACAATACGTTAAAGGTAATGCAGGTAATCGATCGGTAACCGGCACTTATAAAATCAATTTTTAAAAATAGTTGAAAAAATAACCAAATAAAAAAAACTTTCTATGGTATAGAAAGTTTTTTTTTACTGAACAATATATTTATCCAACGCTTTTATCCAACACTACCTTCTAATGAAATTTCCAGTAATTTTTTTGCTTCTACTGCAAATTCCATAGGAAGCTTATCAAGTACTTCTCTACTAAATCCATTAACAATTAAAGCTATTGCAGTTTCAGTGTCAATACCTCGCTGGTTGCAATAAAAAATCTGATCTTCACCTATTTTGGAGGTTGTGGCTTCATGTTCCATTTGAGCAGATTTATTTTTTATTTCAATATAGGGAAAGGTATGAGCTCCACAATTATTACCCATCAGCAAAGAATCACATTGAGAGAAATTTCTTGCATTATCTGCTTGAGGTAAAACTTTAACTAATCCTCGATAGCTGTTTTGTGATTTACCTGCAGAAATTCCTTTTGATATAATTGTTGATCGTGTATTTTTTCCAATATGGATCATTTTTGTTCCTGTATCTGCCTGTTGAAAATTATTAGTTACTGCTATTGAATAAAATTCTCCAATTGAATTATCTCCTTTTAAAATACAGGATGGATATTTCCATGTTACAGCAGAACCCGTTTCAACTTGTGTCCAAGAAATTTTAGCATTTTTTTCGCAAAGAGCTCTTTTGGTTACGAAGTTATAAATACCTCCTTTACCATCCTTATCGCCCGGATACCAATTTTGTACGGTTGAATATTTTATTTCTGCTCCGTCTAGTGCGATTAATTCAACCACGGCTGCATGTAATTGATTTTCGTCTCTTTGAGGTGCTGTACATCCTTCCAAATAGGAAACATAGCTTCCTTCATCGGCTATTAGAAGTGTTCTTTCAAATTGACCGGTTCCGGATTGATTAATTCTAAAATAGGTAGAAAGTTCCATCGGACATTTCACTCCTTTTGGTATATAGCAAAACGAACCATCTGAAAAAACTGCCGAATTTAAAGCAGAATAAAAATTATCGCTTTTAGGCACTACTTTTCCTAAATATTTTCTAACTAAATCCGGATGATTTTGAATGGCTTCGCTAATAGAACAAAAAATAATTCCTTTTTCAGCCAATGTTTCTGTGAAGGTTGTTTTAACTGAAACACTATCTATTACCGCATCTACTGCTACTCCTGTTAATCTTTTTTGTTCTTCTAACGGAATGCCTAGTTTGTCAAAAGTATTCAATAATTCCGGGTCTACTTCTTCTAAACTCGTTAATTCTTTTTTCTGTTTGGGTGCCGCATAATATTTTATGTTATTGAAATCAGGCTCTTTAAAAGTAACATTAGCCCAATGAGGAGCCTTCATTTCTTTCCATAATTTAAAAGAGTCTAATCTCCATTCCAACATCCATTCCGGTTCATTCTTTCTTTTGGAAATTTCACGAACTATATCTTCATTTAATCCGGTAGGGAAATCTTCATATTCCAAATCCGTGGTCCAACCATATTCATAATCTTTTTGTTCAAGGTCTAACCGTAATTCTTCTTCTGTATATTTTGCTCTGCTCATTTTATCAATTGATTTGATTCGAAGACAGCTCAGCTATCTTTATTAAACTTAGATTGGTTCTATGTGCAAAAATACTGAGTTTATCAAACATTATAAATACACATTGATAGATTTTTTAAATAATGGAATTTTAAATTTTAAACTAGAGATGGATTTTTAATAATAGAATAAAATCAAGTATTTTATTAAGCTATATTAATTAAAAAAAATATTTAATAAAAATATAAATATTTAAAATTAAAATTATAAATTAAGCATGTATTAGACTAATTATAAATTTTTTAAAATAAATACAAAGTAAATTACAATAAATATTTCATAAAACTACTAATAAGTATCTTTTTATAATTTTTGAATCATTTTTTTATACATTAGCCGAAAATAAATTTTTATATGAAGAAAATAATTTTATCTTTATTTATTGTTAATACAATTACTTTTCAATCTTGTAAAAACGACCAAAAAACAACTGAAAATCAACAAATAACGGAATCCAATTCAAATATAATAAAGGAAGAACCTATTGACTTATCTACAGACACTGTAAGTGAAATTTTAAACCAAGACATTCCTAAATTTTCAGACGCTAAAATACAAAAGTTTTTGGTAGATTATAAATCGTATATTGATCAATATATTAATGCTGCCGATGCAAAAGATATTAATAAATTAACAGAGCTTACCAAGAAAAATCAAAAATTAATTATTACTAGAAAAATTATAAGTGAAGAATTGTCTTCAAACCCTAAAGAATTAAATAAATTTAATGATTTCGTAAGAAAGTTAGATAGCATGGCTGCTGAAGTAATGAAGAAATAAGTATAAGTAATTAATAGCTATAAAAAAACCTTCTTTTTAAAAAGAAGGTTTTTTTATGTACTTTTTTATTCTTTTAAACAGCAAAACTTTCACCGCACCCACAAGTTCTTTGAGCATTGGGATTGTTAAAAACAAAACCTTTTCCATTTAAACCTCCGGAGTACTCTAACGTAGTTCCTACTAAATAAAGAAAGGATTTTTTATCAACCAATATCTTAATTCCTTTATCTTCAAAGACTTTATCTTCAGGGTTTTGATTGTGATCGAAATTCAGCTTATATGACAATCCCGAACACCCCCCGCTTGCTACTCCTACTCTTACGAAATCTTTAGTACTGTCAAAACCACTTTCTTTCATTAATTCAATGATTTTTTTTTCTGCTTCTTGCGATACCTTTATCATACTATTAAACAAATAAATAGGTTTACACTAATACAAAATTACAAATAATAATTCTTACTCATTTTACACTACATATAAGTAATTGTAATAATGACATCAATTAAAATTTTGATTTAACCAGAATTCCATAATTTCTAAGCATTCTTCAGGTGCTTCTAATGCTCCCATATGTCCGGTAGAAATCTCAAAAATAGAAAGATGTTCTGTACCTTCTAATTTATTTATTAATTCGGCATTTTTAATTGCAGTATCATATTTACCCAAAATGAGTAAGATGGGTTTGTCTAAATTCCTTAAAACATCTGTCCTGTCTTTACGTAACCTCATGCCTTTTAAAGCAGCTGATATCCCTGTTAAAGAAGCATGTTTAGCCCAAGAAATTGCTGTTTTTATTTCTGATTGCATAAGGGGAACATTTTCAGGAGCAAATAAATTAGGAATTGATAAACGGAAAAATTCTTTAGGATTTTTAACTACTACTTCGGCAGCTTTTAATCTTTGTTCTTTTTTTATTTCATCATCCGGTAATGTGGTAGAATAAAATAATCCCAATCCGGAAACTTTATACTTATATAAATCTGCAAAGGCCAATGCTACATATCCTCCCATCGAATGGCCTATAATTATTACATCATCTATTTTCAAATGCTCCAAAACATTGTTTACTTTTTTGGCCATATCTTCCATTCTGTTGACTTCATTTGTTTTTTTAGAAGATCTTCCATGACCCGGTAAATCAATAGCTATAACTCTGTATTTCTTGGATAAATTATTTTGAAAAAACCTCCACATTCTTGAATTTTCTAAGAAACCGTGTAAAAAAACTATAACTTTACCTTTTCCTTTATCTCTGTAGTATAGCATACTATTATAAGCATTAATAAATACAAAAGTACAATTTTTTACAAAGCAACTTAAGAATCCTTTGTTTTCAATTTTTATATCAGTATTTATACCATTTTTAATTTTAATTTACTATTTTTACCATTAAAAATATCCTGAGTAGCCTTTAATGATCTACTTTTGATTGATTGTTTTTACAGATTTTTTAATAAAATATATATAATATAAAAGATATGAAAATTATTAAATTAGCATTGCTATCTTCTATTGGCTTATTAGCAATGTCTTGTGTAAGTAGAAAAGAATTTGAACAGGCAAAAGCTAATTATGAATCTTGTCTAGAAAGAAATGTTGAAAAAGATCGTTCGATCACATCTTTAAAAGAGAGAAACAAATCTTTGGAAGAACAAATGAATTTGATACGTAAACAAAATGACGTATTACAACAAAATTTAGCTGACTGTATGGCTACCGGAAAAGCCGGAACTGTTAATATAGACAAATTAATTAGTCAAATTAATGAATCTAATGCGTATATTAAACGTTTGACAGAAGCTCGTGCAAAAAATGACTCTTTAAATCTTGCTTTATCTAATAAATTAAAACGTTCTTTAGATAATTTAAATGACAGTGATGTAGACGTTCAAGTTCAAAAAGGAGTGGTATTCATCTCATTATCAGATAAAATGCTTTATAAATCCGGTAGTTATGATGTGCTTCCAACTGCAGAAAATGTATTGGAAAAGGTGGCTAAAATTATCAATGATTACAAAGATTATGATGTTCAGGTTCAGGGATATACTGACAATGATCAATTTAAAAATTCTGCTGCAGGTTGTATAAGAGATAATTGGGATTTGAGCGCCATGAGAGCAACCTCAGTTGTTAAAATGTTACAAACTAAATTTGGAGTGGATCCTGCCAGATTACTTGCCGGAGGTCACGGAGAATATCAACCAAAAGTTCCTAACACAAATCCTGAAAATAAAGCAGTTAACAGAAGAACTGAAATTGTAATTCTTCCTAAACTAGATCAATTTATGCAATTAATGGATCAAAAAGTAAAATAAAATACTTTTCTTTGATTTACAATATACGAGGATCCCTTTTGGGATCCTTTTCTTTTTATTAAAAACCCGGTAATATCTTTTTTTTTCGCTGAAAATTATTTTTTAATTTTGTATTCTAAACTAAAAACAGTAGATATGGAAATAGCAGGAAGAATAAAATTAATATCTGATATTCAAACATTTGATAGCGGATTCAGAAAAAGAGAAGTAGTGTTAACTACGGAAGAACAATATCCTCAGCATATATTAATAGAGCTTTTAGGAGATCGGGTAGATATCATTAATTCTTTTAATGTAGGAGATGATGTGAGAGTATCAATTAATATCAGAGGCCGTGAATGGGTTAATCCACAAGGTGAAACTAAATATTTCAACAGCATAACCGGCTGGAGAATTGAAAAATTAATGCCTGTTTCTTCCGGAATGGGACAAGATAATCCTATGGTTCCTCCTTCCGCACATATATCTCCTGCACCGTCTGCTCAAAGTATGCAAGAAGAAGAGGATGATGATTTACCGTTTTAAATAAAATACTCATATATTTTAAAATTATTCAAGCACCTCTAAAAAGGTGCTTTTTTTATACGTATGTATTGGCTAACACAAAAATTAGAATTTCCCGATATCTCTTTGGCTGATGAAAGCGGACTTCTTGCCATAGGTGGAGATTTAACACCGGAAAGATTACTTCTGGCATACAAATCGGGGATTTTTCCTTGGTATAATCCTAAGGAAATTATACAATGGTGGTCTCCGAATCCCAGATTTGTACTCTATCCAAAAAATTTAAAAATTTCTAAATCAACTAAGAAATTACTGAATCAGGGGTATTTTGAATTTACTGAAAACCAATGTTTTCCGGAAGTAATTAAACAATGCGCTTCCATTAAAAGAACAGGTCAAGCAGGAACTTGGATTACCGAAGAAATGTTCCATGCTTATTGTAACTTGCATGAAAGGGGATTGGCAAAAAGTGTTGAGGTTTGGAAAAACCATGATTTGGTGGGAGGATTTTACGGTATAGATTTACATACCGTATTTTGCGGAGAAAGTATGTTTTCAAAAATCAGTAATGCTTCTAAATGCGGATTTACCTATTTTACCCAAAAATATTCTCATCATTACAAAATTATTGATTGTCAAATTTATTCTTCTTATCTGGAACAACTTGGAGCCGTTGAAATATCACGGGAAAAATTCCAAACTTACTTAGAATGCGAGGCCATTAAAAATTTGGATTTCAATTTATAAATGCCTATTTTAGCGCACTAAAAACATATTCAGACACATGTCAAAACATAAAGGAAAGCACAATTACGCAACTAAAGAAATTTTAGATTCTTTAAATACTTCTGCCTTAGATGGTGAAAAATTCTTACAAAAGTATGCAAAACCGATAGGTATTTTTTTTGCTATTGTAATTATCGCAGTTTTAGGATATGTTATTTATGATAATTATGTAGTAACTCCAAAAAATATTGAGGCTTCCGATTTACTGGTAGATGCTCAAAATTTATATGATGAAGGAAAAACAGATCAGGCATTAGGTGGAAAATCCAGCGGAGTTTCCGGTTTTATTGACATCGCTGAAGAATATGGATCTACAAAAGCAGGAAAATTTGCTCATTTATATGCCGGAATAGCCGAATTTAAAAAAGGAAACTATCAAAATGCATTGGACCATTTTAACCAATTTGATACTTCTGACAAAGATTTAAAAGCCGTTAAATATGGCGCTATTGCTGATACTTATGCCGAACTTAATAACACAGATGAAGCACTAAATTATATGACTAAAGCTGCTAATGAAAGTTCAAATGCAGCCACTGTTTATCAATTCAGTAAAAAAGCCGGTATATTGGCTATGTCTTTAAACCAAAACGAAAAAGCCTTAGAATTTTTTCAAAATATTAAAGATAAATTTCCGGATGTAGATGCTTCAGGAGAAGTAGACGCATATATCGAAAGACTTAAATACGCAACAGGAAAACAATAATGGCAACAACAAACTTATCTATCTATAATAAAGAAAATTTACCCAATGCCGGAGCCTATCGTTTCGGTATTGTTATTTCAGATTGGAATTCTGAAGTTACTTATAACTTACACAAAGGAGCTGTTGATACTTTACTTGATTTAGGTGCTAAAGAATCTGATATTGATTCTATATTCGTACCCGGATCTGTTGAATTAGTATACGGGGCAACCAAACTATGTAACACAAAGCTTTATGATGCAGTTATTGTAATAGGATGCGTTATAAGAGGCGAAACGGCTCATTTTGATTATGTATGTAAAACTGTTACGGATGGTGTTACGTATTTAAATACACACATGGATACACCGGTGGTATTTTGCGTACTTACGGATGATCATGTACAACAGTCTTTAGATCGTAGTGGTGGAAAATTAGGAAATAAAGGGGTAGAAGCCGGGGTAGTTGCTGTACGAATGGCAGAATTAAAGAATAAGTAATTTTATTACTTATTCTCTATAGGCTTTAATTTCGTTTATTATCTCTTCAGCGCCCATTTTTTTAGCTTTTAAGGCAAGTATTCTTCCTTTTTCATATGATTCTGAAATTGGAAAACTTTCATCTAGAAGTACTTTTTTAGTTCCGTCTAAAGAAACTATTCCAGCCTTAAAATATACTTGATTATTTTTAATTTTGGCTAAAGCTCCTATGGGCGCGGTACAGCCTCCTTCAATGCTATTTAAAAAATCCCTTTCAATATCTATACAGATTTGAGTGTCCTTATGATTAATTTTTCTTACCAATTCTGTTAATTCTCTGTTTTTTTCCAAAGAGGTAATACCAACTACACCTTGTGCTGGAGCCGGAATAATAAAATCCAATACTTCATAATCCAAAGGTAAACCCAGTCTCTTTATTCCTGCAAGTGAAAAAATAGTCCCATCAAAACCTTCTGAATCTAATTTTGATAATCTGGTTTGTACATTTCCGCGTATATTTCCAAATGTTACTTCTGGATATTTTGCTTTCCAAAAGGCTCTCCTTCTTAAACTGCCTGTTCCTAAATATAAATTTTCATAAGAACTTAGTTTGTCTATTTTATTTGGATTTCTAACTAATACATCTGCTTCATAATCCCTTTCTAGAACTGCTGTTAAAAGTATTCCTTTCGGTAATAAGGTGGGTACATCTTTAAGACTATGAACAGCAATATCTATCTTATCATTTAAAAGTGCAATATCCAAATCTCTTGTAAAAACACCAATAATATCCATTTGATACAAAGGTAGTGTAAGATTCTTATCTCCATGTGAGGTAATGGGTACAATTACAGCTTGAAAACCTAATTCCTTAATTTTCTTTTGCACTTTTAACGCTTGCCACATTGCTAATGGGCTGTTTCGTGTTCCAATACGAATAGGGCTCATAAATATTTTATACTTTATATTCTTGCAGTTGAAACATTTCCGTAAATAAATTTATGGTGTCATCTGCTTTTTCAGGGTTAGTAATAAGATAGTTAGCTAGTCTGTTGGTAATTTTTTGTACTATGCGATTTGATAATTCTGTTTCTTCTTCAGAAATTACCATCTGATCTTTTTTTAATGTTTTCAATTGATGTTCTTTAATTCTCTCTAAACCTGATTTGAAAGCGTGAATGATCGGCGCATATTTTCTATTTTCAGACCAAATTATAAATTCATTTATCATTTCGTCTATAATACCTTCAGCTATAGGAATTTCTTTATTTCTTAGTTCCAGTGTTTCATTGATTTTTTGGGACAAATCATCAACATTTAGTAAAGTTATATGATTGTTTTCTTTTACAGATAAACAAACATTGGAAGGGATGGATAAATCAATTAAAGTTATGGGTTGATTAGAGTGTAAATCTTTTTTTGTAATTATAGGTTTCGATGCCCAGGTTGCTACAATAACAATATCTGAATTAATAACCTGTTCTTGCATTTGCTCATAGTTTGCCACCTTTAGATTGAATGTTTGGGCTACTTCTTGCGCTTTAGAAAAGGTTCTGTTAAGTACTGTTATGTTAGGATTATTGATATGTTTTATTAAATTTTCACAAGTGTTTTTACCAATTTTTCCTGTACCTATCAAGGTAATTTTTTTATCTGATAGTTGCGTGAAATGAGTTAAAATATAATGTACTGCTGCATAAGACATAGACGTAACTCCTGTACTTATTGCAGTTGTATACTTAATTTTTTTTGAGATTTGAATGCCTGTGTTTAGTAATCTTTCCAAAAAAGCATTAGTGCAACTATGTTTTTTAAATCTTTTAAACCATGTTTTTATTTGAGATATGATTTCAAAATCACCTATAATTTGACTTTCTAAACCGGCTGAAACTCTTAAAAAATGTTTAATGGCTTCTTCTCTTCTATAAAGGGTTATATACTTTCTAAATTCAGCAGAATCTACTTTTATTTGCTTGCAAAATATATCAATTACATAATCCGGGTTTTCTGTTTGAAAATATAATTCTGTACGGTTACATGTGGATAATATGAAAATATGAGTATCCGACAGGGAGTTAATTTTGTTGGAAAACTCTTCCACAAATTCAGGAAAAAAACTAAATTTTCCTCTAATTTCTGTATCTGCCTTTACAAAGCTCAAACTTATTGCATAAAAGTTTTTAATATTATTAGGCTGAAGCTTTTTCATATATTTTGTTGAAGCAAATTTATGAGTCCATGTATGGAGAAAATACCTATATTTATAAAAAAATACCTCTAAAAGTAATTTTTTACAATTTTAGAACTAATCTAAATAGTTAATTAACATGATAAATATCATGATTTTGTGGTTTTAAATTGATAGATAAAGAATTTGGTAATGGATTTAAAAAATACCTTTAAAAGTAGAATTAGAGAAAACAAAATTGGATCGGATATTTATATGGCTCAGATAGATAATTATACTATTCTGACTGATACTATTTCCAAACCTGTTGGTAAACGGTTTGTGCAATTTTATCTTTGTACTAAAGGAAGAGCCTCTTTTCATTTTAAAAATGAATCTTTACGTGTTATGAATGAAGGGAATTCCTTACTTCTTTTTCATCCTGAAATAGATATTCCTATTAATATCAGTTTATCGAAAAAATCAAAACTGGTCATTTTTGTAATAGCTATTCAAAAACTGGAAGATATTTTTTCCAAACATAAAGATAAACTTCCTTTACTCATTCAAAACAATTACACTAAATTTTATCATGAAAAGCCTTTAAGCATTCAAGAAAAGTTAATTATTTCACAACTTGAAGATTTTACCTTAGATCAAGAATTTGAAAATCATTATTTGACATTGAAATTACATGAATTCTTACTTTATTATTTTTCTTCAAATTCCTCTACTTCTTCATACCATTTACCTATAAAAGATGAAAAATTCATTCGTAAGATTTATGAAATAAAAGAGTTCTTAATGGAGAATATAGCTTCTCCACCTACTTTAAAAGAACTTTCTGAATCTACAAATTTAAGTGAGTATAAAATTAAAGAAGGTTTTAAAAAAATATACGGAAAATCAATTTCTCATTTTATACTGGATACAAAATTAGAAATCGGTAAAGAAAAATTAAACTTGAAAGTTAAACAGGTGCAGGAAATCGCTTATGATTTAGGATATGAAAATCCCAGTCATTTTATAGAGGCTTTTAAGAAAAAATATGGAATTACTCCCAAGCAATGGATGATGAAATAACAATTTTTTCATAATTGATATATACATTTATTTTAAATTTTTTTTCTCTTTATTGGGATATAATTTTTTTAACGAATCATAATTACGATTTTTATATGTGACGATAATTTAAATCTTCTCCAACTAATTTTATTCAAATACATAATAAATTATTAAATACTTATAAGACATATATTTCTTTGCATTTTCAAAACAAATAGAAATTTTATTTCTCTATAACATCAACCTAATTTAAAATTTAGTATTTTTAGATTATAATTTATATGCTTTAATGAAACAAAAGGAAAAAGTAGAATACATAATAACGGAGTTAAACAAGCTCTATCCAAACCCTATTGCTCCGTTAGTCTATCAGGATGTATTTACTTTATTAATTTCCGTATTACTTTCTGCTCAAACAACGGATAAGAAGGTTAATGAAGTTACACCTGCTCTCTACAAAGTTGCTCCCAATGCTTTTAAAATGGCTGAATTGCCTGAGTGGGAAATCAAAGAATACATAAAAGAAATTGGCTTATCAAATACTAAATCCAAAAATATCCATAAACTTTCTACTATTTTGGTAGAAAAATATAACGGTGAAGTTCCGGAAAGTTTTGAGGAATTAGAGGCCTTACCCGGCGTGGGTCATAAAACCGCTTCCGTTGTCATGAGTCAAGGTTTTGGACACCCGGCATTTCCTGTTGATACACACATTCACAGACTTATGAAGTTATGGAAATTAACCAACGGAAAAAATGTTGAACAAACAGAAAAAGATGCTAAACGGTTATTTCCTAAAGAATTATGGAATATCTTACACATTCAAATTATTTTTTACGGTCGGGAATATTCTCCGGCTAGAGGCTGGAGTTTAGAAAAAGATTTTATAACCAAATATTTATTAGAAAATTAGTTAATTAAAATTATGAAAAATATTGTTCTTGTTGCAGGGGCTTTTTATGGGTTAATTTCCATTATTTTAGGAGCATTCGGTGCTCATGCTTTTAAAAAAATGCTTTCAGCTGAAAAATTAGTAAGCTTTGAAACGGGTGTTAAATATCAAATGTATCATGCATTGGCTCTTTTAATTATTGGATTTTCTCTATCGTTTAGCTCGGGTTTGGAAAAATGGGCCGGATGGGGAATGATTATAGGTACATTTCTATTTTCTTTCAGTATTTATCTATTGGCTTTTTCTGATTATTGGAATATCAATTTACGTTTTTTAGGCCCTGTAACTCCTATTGGTGGAACATTTATGATTATAGGGTGGGCTTGTTTATTATTTTATTTTATTAAAAGTAATTAAATGCTCTTTTAAAAACGTTCTAACTTTTACTATTACAAATTCATACGACAACATCAAGTAAAATTTAGACGAGTCATTTTTTAATTCATTTTGATAAAAGTCTTCGTATAGCCTGGGAGAAAAGTCGTGTAAATGAACACTTTGGTGTAAGTTAGTATTTTCATAACAAGCAATATCTTTTCTACTAATATAAGGAGGATAAATGGTGAAAGTAGGTTTTTGCAGGGCTTTTGCCGTAATTACAAATCTACTGCTATTTCCAATAAATAAAGTGGAATTTTGCATAAAAGCGGCATACTCACGTATCGTTTTTCCTACCGGCTGAACAAATACTTTGGTATTGGAATTTAGTAAAGATAACAGTTCGTTTACTTGTTTATACTGCGATGGCAAATAGGTAAATAATAAATCGGCTCTATAATTTGCCCATATAAAATCTATAAGTTTTGCCATATTACCCATCGTCCAAGTATTATGTATGTTTGAACCCAAAACACCCAACATAATTACCGGTCGTTTAAAATGTATTCCCGCATTTATCATTTTTTCTTTAGCGTCCTCAATTTCATCTTCTGCTAGATATATTTTAGCTAACGGATCGATAGGTATAGGATTATCTTTTAGAAATTCTTGTAAGATTACTAAACGATCTTCCAATAAAGTACACGTTTGAGTAATTGGTTCTTCTACTTTAGAGACGGTTTTATCATAAAATTTATCCAATAAAGGATTGGAAAAACTGTATTTTTTCTTTGCTTTTGAAAATAGGGTTAGCAAGATACTGTTAAAATTCTGCGACATATCAATAAGTATGTCGTATTTTTCACTTCTTACTAACTGGATATATTTATATACAAAAAGTACGGAACGTATATGCTCCGTATCTATAGCTATTATACGGTCAATATTAGGATTTCTCTGTATAACTCCAATATATTTTTTATAACAAAGAAAATCTATCTTAATATCCGGATAGATTTTCTTTAGATTATTAGGAATTACACTGGAGAGTAATACTTCTCCCACATTGTTATATTGTATTAATAGCGCTTTCACTATATGATTAATATCTAAACAGATACGTTATGCTCTCTAAGAGCATCATTTAACGATGTTTTCTTGTCTGTACTTTCTTTTCTAGTTCCTATAATTAAGGCACAATTTACGTTATATTCTCCTGCAGGGAATTTTTTAGTTATAGACCCGGGAATTACTACTGAACGTGGAGGCACATATCCTCTATATTCTTTAGGTTCGCTTCCTGAAACATCAATTATTTTAGTAGAAGAAGTTAAGGTAACGTTTGCTCCTAAAACCGCTTCATCATCAACATGTACACCCTCTACAACAATACAACGTGAACCAATAAAGCAATTATTTCCAATAATAACCGGTGCCGCTTGTAAAGGTTCTAAAACACCACCAATACCAACACCTCCGCTTAAATGTACATTTTTACCAATTTGAGCACAACTTCCTACGGTTGCCCAAGTATCTACCATAGTACCTTCATCTACATAAGCACCTATATTAACATAAGAAGGCATTAAGATCGCACCGCTGGAAATATATGCTCCTTTTCTTGCAACTGCATGAGGTACTACACGAACTCCTTTTTCTGCATATCCTGTTTTTAAAGGAATTTTATCATGATACTCAAAAATACCTACTTCATAGGTTTCCATTTTTTGTATAGGGAAATATAATACTACCGCTTTTTTAACCCACTCATTTACTTGCCATTTTCCATCTTCTAACGGCTGTGCTACTCTTAGTTTTCCTGAATCTAACAATTCGATTACTTCTCGAATTGCTTTTTGATATTCTTTATCCGATAATAATGCACGGTCATTCCAAACTTTTTCAATAGTTTGTTGTAAATCTTTCATATTTTTTGTTTATACAACAAATTTAACAATTTTTATAATTGTTTTTTACGTTTATTTACATGTATACACACATATTTTAGAAATATAATAAGAATAAAATTTATTATTAGGTGAATTGTTATTCATTTTTAATAAAATAAACAGTAATGTATAAACATAATTAGCCGGTAAATATTAAAAATTTATAATGGATATTGATTTTAAGTTTGGGAAAATTGGGCTTCGTAAAGTTTTCTATAATACCCTTTTCGTTGTAACAAGGAATTATGGTTTCCTATTTCAACTATTTTCCCATGATCTAATACGATAATTTTGTCCGCATTCTGTATGGTAGCTAAACGATGAGCAATAATAATGGAAGTTCGATTTTTAGTAATCTTATCGGTAGCTTTTTGTATTAATTCCTCTGATTTAGTGTCTATAGATGAAGTTGCTTCATCTAACACCAGAATAGAAGGGTTATATAAATAAGCTCGTAAAAAGGAAATCAATTGTCGTTGACCTAAAGAGATGGAAGCTCCCCGTTCGCTAACTTCATAGCCGTAACCATTGGGAAGGCTCATTATAAAATCATCTATTTGAATTTCTTTTGCAGCTTTGCGTACTTCTTCTAAGGTTATATCTTTATTTCCAAAAGTGATATTTTCTAAAATGGTATCATTAAATAAAAATACATCTTGCAATACGACAGCGATGTGCGACCGTAAATTGTGCAATTCATACGATTTTATATCCGTTCCGTCTATATATATATGTCCTCCCGAAATTTCATAAAAACGGCTTAATAAATTTATAATAGTTGATTTTCCTGCTCCGGTAGCTCCAACAATTGCTACTTTTTCTCCACCGGAAACCGTAAATGAAAGATCTTTAAGAACACTTTCTCCTTTTACGTATGAAAATGACACATGGTCAAAAATGATATCTCCTTTAATGATATCTTTTTTTACAGTTCCTTTATTTGATATTTCATGATTGGAATCCAATACGGTAAAAACTCGTTCCGCTCCAACAATACCTCTTTGAATGGTATTAAAGCGATCTGCTATTTGCCTCATGGGCCTTACCAGCATGTTCACATAGGAAGTAGTAAAAGCTATAACTACACCCGGTGATATATTGTGTGCCGTTAATGCATTATAACCTGCATACCATATCATGACACCAATGGCAATACCGGTAATAATATCTACAGCAGGAAAAAAAAGTGAAAAATAGAAAACTGTTTTAAGATAGGCTTTTTCTAATTTTTGATTGATTTGAAAAAACTTTTTATATTCTTTTTTCTGTTGATTAAATACTTGAACGATGGTCATTCCTGACAGCCTTTCTTGAACAAAGCTGTTTTGATTGGCTGTTTGATTTCTTTCTTCAGAAAAAGCTTTTTTTATGGCTTTTTGAAATATTCGGGTTATAATAGTCATTATCGGGAAGATGAACAATGCTATGGTTGCTAATTCCCAATTAATCCAATACATAGTTACTACCACAAAAATTATACGAAGAATATCTCCTAAAACCATTAAAATTCCATCGGTATAAATAGTTGAAATAGTTTCGATATCGGATACAGAGCGAGTGACTAACACTCCTAAAGGCGTTTTATCGAAAAAAGAAGATTTAAAATAAATGAGCTTTTTGTATAACTTTATTCGTAAACTACGAATTACATTTTGAGCAACAAAGTTAGAAGCATAAACTAAAAAAAATTGTAAAACAACTTCAGTCAACATTAATAAAAAAATAAGCAAAAGGGAATGATATAAATTTGAAAAATTTTTATTTTTAATAATATCAACATCTATTGCATGACTAATTACAACCGGACGGAAAGAGGAAACATATGCTAAAGCCAATGCTATAAAAATTGTAGAATAAAACCATACAGGATATTTACTTCCCAATTCCATTAATCGAGAAAGTGCTTGACCTGCTTTTACGTTTTTTTCTTTTTTATGTTTCATAATATATATCCTGAGGATAGTTAACTTTCACTAAAGTAAGACCTTTAGCAGGTGCTGAAGTGGAAGCAAATTTACGGTCTTTTTTTTCAATTATGTTTCTAAATTCCTTTTCATCAATTTTTCCTCTGCCAACATCCATGAGAGTTCCTGCAATTGCTCTAACCATATTTCTCAAAAATCTATTGGCAGCAATGGTGAATACTAATTCATCTTCATATTGTTTCCATTCTGCTTGGTAAATATAGCAATCATTCGTTTTATTATCCGAATGTAGTTTTGAAAAACTGGTAAAGTCTTTATATTCAAATAATACTTTTGCAGCTTTGTTCATTTTATCTACATCAAACTGATAGAAAAGAAATTGAGCATGGAATTGCTGTTTAAAAGGATTTTTCAGGGTAGAAATTCTATACTTATAAATTCTTTCCGTTGCATCGAAACGTGCATGTACGGAGTCTTTAACTCGGAATATTGCTTTTATGGAAATATCCGAAGGCAATAAAGAATTTAATTTTCTAACCAATTGATCCGGCAATTCTTCTTCCCAATCAAAATGAGCATACATTTCAGCTGCATGAACTCCTGTATCGGTTCTCCCAGCACCTATTGTTTTTATTTCTTTTCTAAGTAATCGACTTAATGCCGATTCTAATTTTTCTTGTACTGATATATGTTTTGGCTGTCTCTGATACCCGTAATACTGAGTACCATCGTATGAAAATTGAATGAAATAACGCAATTTTATTGTAAATTTACTACAAAAATAGTGAGAAAAATATTATTGCTTTCCGATACACACTCTTATATTGATGATCGTATATTGGAATATGCTTCCCAAGCAGACGAGGTTTGGCATGCAGGTGATATTGGTGATATAAAGGTTTCCGAAACTTTAAAAAAAACGGTTCCTGTATTTAAAGCGGTCTATGGAAATATTGATGGAACAGAAATTCGTAAAGAATTCCCACTTAATCTACGTTTTCTTTGTGAAAAAGTGGATGTATGGATGACCCATATTGGCGGTTATCCGGGTAAATACGCACCAATCATACGTGAAGAAATAAAATTGAATCCTCCTAAACTTTTTATTTGCGGTCATTCACATATTTTAAAAGTTATGAATGATAAAAAACTTCATTTACTTCATATGAATCCGGGTGCTGTAGGAATCTATGGATTTCATAAGGTGAGGACTATGTTAAGATTTGAAGTAAATCAGGAAACTATACAGAATTTAGAAGTTATTGAATTTACTAGATAATTTGTTTTTATGTTTTCCTTTAAGTACTAATTTATCGACTTAGCGTCCCTTTTAAACAGTAAAATTCAAAAAAATTTTAAAATTTAATCTTTAGCAATTCTAATAATACTCGCCTGGATATTTCTTCAATTTAATTTATTTTTTTCCTAAATAATTATTAAATTTATAAATATTAACTAATATTAATATTATTATTTAAATCATAATATATTAATGATACTCTATATACTGATTTAAAATAACGAATTTTGTTGTTACATTTAGGCAAATTTTTTGATTATGATTAAATATTTTACAGTATTTAACGTAACATAATTAATATCAAATGATACTAATGTTTAAAAATTATTCTGCCAAATTCAGTTTATGATAAGATCTGTTATTCGTTTATCTTTAATGATGCTCCCTTTATTAGGTGTTGCTCAATCAAAAGTTGTAGTAGCTTTTAAAGTTATAGATAAAGAAAAAAATTCCTGTGTTGATGTTAACGTAAAGAAAAATTTTACATTCCAATATGAAAATAGTTCCGGTTATAAAGACCTAAAAAGTTTAGTTTCTACAAAGTGTTTTAATAGTTATGCAATAACTAAAATTTCTGGTAATTTTCGAATTTATATTTCAGTACCTGAATATGAATCACAATATCTTGATTTCACTATTACTAAACAAAGTAAAGATACCCTATATTTAGGTGAGGTTTATCTAACACGTATGTATCCCGAAATTAGTGAAGAAATTCAGAAACCTTCCAAATCTGCTGAAAAAGAAATTGAGGGGGTAACAGTGACCGGGGCACGTAAGAAATTTATTAAATTAGAAGCTAACAAGACAACTTATACGATAAAGGATAATGATTTACTTTCCGGCGGAAGTGCACAAGAAACTTTAACAAAACTTCCGGGGGTAATCAAGGGATATGGTGGAAATCTTACCGTAAATGGTAAGTCCATGACTATTTATATTGATGATATCCCGACAGGTCTTTCGGGTGGAGACTTAGAAAATTTATTACAAAGTTTACCATCAAATGCTATTGAAAAAATTGAAATTATATCTAACCCGGGAGCTTCTTACGATGCTAAAACAGGGGGTGGTATTATAAATATTATTACTAATGGTCGTGCATTGCGAGGAATAAACGGGTCTGCTTCTTTAAATTACCAATTTAACAAGAACAACCGTGTATCTCCTTCCATTAGTTTAAATAGTCGTTTAAAAAGTGTATCCTTACAATTAAATAGTGGTTATAATTATAGGGAAAACGATAAAACTACCTATTATAAAAGGGAATTTACTTCTTTCACTCCTTCCATTATTTTTGATCAAAAGAATATTGAAAATAAATATAATCGTTTTTATTATTTTAGACCTTCTTCAAATATTCGCCTTAACAAAAACAGTAATTTATTGATCAATTATAACTTAAGTTATACTGATAACAGTAATCATTATACAGGTGAATCTTTAAGCTCTAACGATATTGAACCAATTAATCTTTTAAATAATTCAAAATATTCGGAAGATAACACTAATCATGAATTAACCACAAAGTATAAGGTTAAATTAGATACATTAGGAAACTTGTTTGATATAACGGCATCTTATAAACACTTTAACAAAAATTCAACAAATAACAGTATTCAAAATAATGAGGGTGTTTATAAATATTCTGTAAACGATATTGATTATAAATCCGATTATTTTCAAGTGAATCCTAATTTTGAATTTTCTTTTAATAAGGTAGGAATAAAAATGAATACCGGTGGAAAGTATTCTCATACTAAATATACCAGTAACGGAAAATATAATCTTTTAAATACTTCTTCTTCTATACTGGTAAATCCGGATTATAATTCATTCAGGGATTTTATATACGATGAAAATCAATATGCTTTATATGGAGAGCTAAGTAAAAAATTTGAAAAGTTGGATTTGACTGCAGGGGTTCGTTATGAAAATTTAGAATTTAAAAATAAAGTAAAAACTACTGATCAAAGTATTAAATATACGTTTGAAAAGTTTTTCCCATCTTTTAGTTTACTATATAAATTTAATCCTACGCTGGATTTTAATGCTACCTACAGAAAGAGTATGATGCCTCCTTCCTATTCTAATATGGATCCGAATTTAACCAACTATTTTGACGAATTCAATACTTCGGAAGGAAACTTACATCTTAAACCGGATTATTACGATAACTATGAAGTTTCTTTAAGTGCATGGAGATATTTGAAAATCTCTTTCAACTATACGTATTCTAAAAATATAAATATGCTGTATTACGAGACTGAAGACAATTCATTAACCGTAAATCAAACTACTCGTACATTTCACGGCATGAAAAACTATAACGTATGGGTTGGTATTCCTATTCCATTTAAATTGGTTACCATGGGTAAAAAATTCTTTGACGAGCCTATGAATATGGATAAAATGAATTTCATTTACCTTTACGGGATGTATAATTACTACAAAGTAAACGATTATCCATATTTAGATAAAGTAAAACCTATGTGGTTTTATGTAATATATGCTCAATTAATCCTTCCAAAAGATTTTAAATTAACCACTTTCTTTTTATCTAGTACAGATAAGGGATATTTTGAAATTTACAAATCCTATAAACCTTTCCGTTATTCTAATATAGAACTTTCAAGATCCTTTAGTAACAAAACTATTAAGGCTTCTTTAGGTATTCAAAATATATTGGGTCCTACTAAGTTTAATTCTGATATTAATAACTTTAATTTAAGAACCAATTATTATAGTAGAGACAGCGATCAATTGTTCTATATTAAACTATCTTACAGTTTTGATAAAAACCGTAATATTAAAAAGGAAAATACAATTATTGAAGAAGATACTAATTCAAATTCTAACAAATTGTTACCTTCCGGTCCGTTAAAATAAATACTCAATTTTATATAAATCAATAAAGGCTGATAATTTAAATATTATCAGCCTTTAATTTTTACTTTTTTTTATATGAATATTAGTTTTCTTTCTTTACCATCTCAATATGCTCAATATGATCTTCAAAATAAATTTCTCCTTCAGTTTCAAATCCAAATTTTTTATAAAATGGAACTGCATAATATTGGGCACCGATTCTTATCGGTTGTTTACCATGAAGTGTAAATAATGACTCTATGGATTTTTCCATTAAAATTTTTCCTAAACCGGTAGAACGATATTCCTTACAAACTATAATTCTTCCAATGGAAGCTTCATTAAATGAAACTTTTTCAGGAAAAATCCTGGAATAAGCAACTAATTGTTCCCCTTTATACAGTAATAAATGATGCGCTTTATAATCTTTATAGTCCAAATCCTGGTATGAACATTTTTGCTCGACTATAAATACTTCATTTCTTAATCGTAATAAGTTATACAATTCGTCTAAAGTAAGTTGATCAAATTTTTTTAAAACATAATCATAAGGATGAGTGCTACTCTTGGGCATCTTTCATAAATTTTTCTACTTTTTCAACCATTTTTTTTGATCCACAAACAAATGGTGTTCTTTCATGCAATTCAACAGGATTTAAATCCAATATTCGTGTAAAACCATCACTGGCACTTCCTCCTGCTTGTTCCGCAAGGAATGCCATAGGATTACATTCATATAACAATCGTAATTTGCCTTTAGGGGCTTGTGAATAGGAAGGATATAGGTAAATGCCTCCTTTCAACATATTTCTATGAAAATCGGAAACTAAAGATCCGATATAACGGGAAGTATACGGTCTATTTTCTTTTTCTTCTTGACAATATTTTATATAATTCTTAATTCCTTGAGGAAATTTAAGATAATTTCCTTCATTTACGGAATATATTTTTCCATCTTCAGGTATTTTAATATTAGGATGTGAAAGATAAAACACTCCCAAAGCCGGATCTAAAGTAAAACCATTTACACCGTTACCTGTTGTATATACTAACATTGTTGATGAACCGTACACTATATATCCGGCTGCTACCTGTTTATTTCCCGGTTGTAAAAAATCTTCCAATGTTACCGGTCCATCTTCCGATATTCTTCTATAAATAGAAAAAATAGTTCCAACATTAACATTTACATCGATATTGGAAGATCCGTCTAAAGGATCAATTAATACCACATATTTACTGTTATGTGAATTATCTTTAGAATTTATACTGATGAAGTCTTCATTTTCTTCAGAAGCAATTCCACAAACGACTTCTCTATTTTTTAAGGCTCCAATAAATACATCATTGGCAAACACATCTAATTTTTGTTGCTCTTCACCTTGTATATTCTGATTTCCAATTGCTCCAATAATATCAACAAGCCCAGCTTTATTAACTTGCTGATTAACAACTTTACTGGCTAATCTTATTGCTCCTAAAAGGCGTGACAACTCTCCTGAAGAATATTTAAAATCTGCCTGTTTATCAATTATAAATTCGCCTAAAGTCTGTGAGCTCTTCGATTTCATATTTTATATATTTAGTTTTTTGAATGTTCCAAATATATTGATTTTTGGTTGTACTTTATAAGTAATATGCAGATTTGTCATATATTTGCTGAAGGTCTTTTAATATTTAAAATACTTATTGTACTGTTTATCATTATAATATAAATTTTAAGTCTATTAATACGTGAATTCCCGATGTGTAAAAATTCTTTTTTCACAAGATTTATTTATGGGAAAATGTGTTTTTTATATATTGAAAATATATAACTATCATTTATGAAAGTTTATAAATTTGGAGGTGTTTCAGTACAAAATGAAAAAAATGTACGTGCTATTTTAAAAGTTTTAAACCAAACCGGATACAAATCAACCATTATTGTTGTCTCGGCCATGGGTAAAACGACTAACGCATTAGAAGATGTTATTCAAGCATACTTTCAAAACAATGATACTTATAAACTATTAATAGACAGAATAGAGGAGGAGCATTTAGAAATAGTTAAAAAATTATTTTCTAATTATACGGAAGTTTATAACGATATTAAGAATATTTTTAAAAATTTGCGATCTTTACTAATTAACAATACATCTGATAATTTTAATTTCTTATACGATCAAACGGTAAGTTTTGGTGAAATTATTTCATCTAGAATTTTAAGCTCTTTTTTAAATTATTCAGGAATTACCAATACTTGGATTGATAGTAGAAATTATTTAAAAACTGATGATAATTATAGAGAAGGGACTATAGATTGGGAACGTACGCAAAAACAATTTGAAAATTTTGATACTTCTCAAACATATGTTACTCAAGGTTTTATAGCTTCGAATTCCGGCAATTTTACTGTAACTCTGGGAAGGGAAGGTTCAGATTATTCTGCTGCCATAATTGCCTATTGTTTACATGCAGAAGGTGTTACCATTTGGAAAGATGTTCCGGGAATTATGACCGGAGATCCTGACTACTATGAAAATGCTCAATTATTAAAATCTCTTTCCTATGAAGAGGCTATGGATATGTCATTTTTTGGAGCATCCATCCTTCATCCGAAAACCATTTTTCCTTTGTATAAAGGTGAGATTCCATTGAACATTCGTTCTTTTTTAGAACTTGAAAATCATGGAACTTATATTACGAAAGGAATTAAGGGAGATCCGAGCGTTTCTTGTTTCATACAAAAATTAAATGTACATTTGCTTACTATTTCTTCCATTTATTTTACTTATAATCTGGAAGATACTCTTTGTATACTCTTCAAACAACTTACTGAACTGAATATTAAAACTAACATGATCAAGGTTTCTGCTTGTTCAGTTTCACTGGTTATTGAAGACAAATTTAATTCAATTAACATTTTACTGAATATACTCGCAAATTCTTTTAATGTAACATTAGAAGAAAATGTGCGTCTATTTACGATAACGAATAGTTCACAAAAAATACGAAATAATTTTAAAAAAGGAAAAACAGTTTTATTAGAACAATTGGTAAAACAAACTTACCAAGCAATTGTAAAAGAATAACAATATGAGTTTAGTCACCTTAGAGGATATACAAAATACTTTAAACCTAAAGAAATTTGGTTTTATTGGAAAGGGTATAGCATGGACCCTTATGAATGTTTCAAAACTTGGTCATATAAATAAATTCTGTACTGAAAATAAAGATTTACCTACCAATGAATTTCTTACTGCAGTTTTAAAACATTTAAAAATTAACTACGAAATTCATGAAGAAGATTTAAAAAGAATTCCTGAAAAAGGACCTTTTATAATCGTTTCCAATCACCCTCTAGGAGGATTAGATGGCATAATTTTAATGAAAATTGTTTCAGAAATTCGTCCGGATTTTAAAATAATGACTAATTTTTTATTGCAAAAAATTGAACCTTTAAAAAAAGTTATTATTCCTGTTAATCCTTTTGAAACCAGAAAAGATACTTTTGACAGTAAAAAAGGTTTTATTGAAACCTTGCGTGTCTTGAAAGATAATCATTGTGTTATCATTTTCCCGGCCGGTGAAGTTTCTCATTATTACCCGGATACCAAAGAATATCAAGACAGAGAATGGGTAGAAAGTGCCTTAAAACTTTTGAAAAAAGCTAAAGTACCCGTAATTCCTGTATATTTTCATGCGAGAAACAGTAAGTTGTTTTATAAAATGTCTAATATTCATCCGGATTTACAGACTGCGATGCTGCCTAGAGAATTGGTTAGAAAAAGAAAAGCGCCTATTAAAATACGAATCGGTAAACCTATTTCAGTTAAACAGCAAGATGAATATACAGATATCAAGTCTTACGGTAATTTTTTAAGGAATAAGGTATATATGCTTAAATCATTCTATACTACGGTTAAGAATCCATTTAAAAATATAAAGTTCCTTTCAGTATCAGCAATGACTAAGTCTGCTAATTCCAATGAAGTTAAGCCTATTATTAAAGAGACACCTCATGAATTAATCTTAAAAGAAGTTGAGCTTTTAAAAGAAATTGATTGTGAACTATTTTCCAATTCTCAATATGAAGTCTATTTAGCTAAACCTGAAAAAATACCTAATATCTTACGGGAAATTGGCCGATTAAGAGAAATTTGTTTTCGCGAAGTGGGAGAGGGAACCAATGAACCTTTTGATCTGGATGAATTCGATCAAATTTATCATCACTTATTTTTATGGGATAAAGAAAATAAACTTATCGCGGGTGCTTATCGAATGGGAATGGGAAAAGAGATTTATGAAAAATACGGAATAAAAGGTTTTTATACTGCTTCTCTTTTCGAATATGATTCGGAAGTACATCCTTTCTTTAAAAAAATCATTGAAATGGGTAGGGCGTTTATTTCCAGTGAATATCAAAAAAAACCTATGCCCTTATTACTTTTATGGAGAGGGATTGTACACGTTTGCTTAAGAAATCCGCATTATAAATACCTGGTGGGAGGTGTAAGTATAAGCAATCAATTTTCCAACTTTTCAAAATCGATAATGGTTGAATTTATGCGTTCTCATTATTTTGATTCTTATGTTGCTCAATATGTACATTCAAAAAATGAATTTAAAGTTCATCTGAAATCCAATGAAAAAGATTTATTCTTTGATGCTGCGGATAATGATCTTAATAAATTTGACAAGTTAATCGATGAACTTGAGCCAGATTTAAGACTTCCCGTATTGATCAAAAAATATTTAAAACAAAACGCCCGTGTTATTGCTTTTAATGTCGATCCTAAGTTTAATGATGCCATTGACGGATTGATGTATATTAGAATAAGTGATATTCCGGATAGTACTATTAATCCGGTATTAGAGGAGTTAGATTCTATGGACAAAAAAAACCAAAAGGAAGAAAAATAAACAATTGTTAACAAGTTTATAACTATTCAATTGAAACAAGATTACTAATTGCTTTTATTAAAGTACTCTATACTTAGATTTTCAACACCTTACTAATGTTGAACTTTTTATAAAAATTTAATCTACTATTTTAAAAAGGTAAATAGCTATTATTTACCTTTTTTTATTTCTATACTAGGATTATTTCACATTCTTCCATCCTTTACTAATATTGAGCCTGTCTACAAGCTTATTTAAAGGCTTTATCTATGTTTTCTTTTTTAATAATTATCCCAATAGATAACTGTTCATAAATTAAAAAATACCATAAATTAAAATTAGAATAGTTATATCATATTATCATAAAATGATTATTGATTGTATATATAACTAAGCCTTAATAATGTAAAAATTTATTTTTAATGTTTATTTTGATTTAATTTAAATAAATAAATATAATTAATGTTAGAGCTGTTTATAGTTTATAATTTTAAAATATAATTTTTTAACTACAGAAATGTTTTAAACTTCTAAACTATACTTATAAATTTTAACCTAATATAATATATTAACTATCAATATTTTACAAAATAATACATATATAAGTAATTAATTATGAATTAATTAATAAACATGTTAATAACTTAATTTATTTCAAAAATTCCTTCAATTATATAATTGACTGTAAATCAATAAAATTATATAATTATTATTAAAAATTATTTTTATTAACTCATAAATTTTCAATAAGTTAAAACAATATTAACAATTTAAATAAATTATTGTTAACATTTTTAAACAAAAAATTTTGCTTCAAGAATTACAATTTCCATTTATAAAGATTTAAGATTTTTCCAAATATTTATAAAACTTTTTAAAAATGAATTTTACCTTCCTTTTGATAAGTTTAATAACAGTTACTTTTTAAACAGTCACTTTATTAATAACTTCTAAAAATTGTTGATAAGTGATTTAGTTTATTGATTTATACTTATTTATTTTCAATAAATTTTGTTAATATCATATTTAGAAATATTAATAACTCACTATTTCAAAGTTATTAACATATTAACAGGTCTATTATTACTATTACTTTAAATTTTATTTAATTAATTAAAAAAAGATATATAAATAATAATTAATTGTGGAAAAAATTCAGGTTTCAAAATTTCTCTTTTCGTTTTTATGAAGGTATATTTGTAAGAAAAATAAGTAAAAATTATGAAAACAGTTAATGATTTCAATTTCAATGGAAAAAAAGCATTAATTAGAGTTGATTTTAATGTTCCTCAAGATGAAAATCTTAAGGTTACTGATAATACAAGAATTGTTTCTGCTAAGCCAACTATAGATAAAATATTGAAAGATGGAGGTTCTGTAATATTAATGACGCATTTAGGCAGACCTAAAGGTCAGGTTACAGATAAATATTCTTTAAAACACATTGTTGATGAGGTATCCAAAGTTTTAGGTGTTCCTGTTAAGTTCGTTGATGAATGTGTAGGGCCTAAAGCCGAAAAAGCTGCAGCAGATTTAAAACCCGGTGAAGTTTTATTGTTAGAAAATTTACGTTTTCACAATGAAGAGGAGAAAGGAGATGAAGGATTTGCTAAAGAATTAGCTAAGTTAGGTGATATTTATGTAAACGATGCATTCGGAACTGCACATCGCGCTCATGCATCTACTGCTATTATTGCTAAATTCTTCCCTTCTAACAAATGTTTTGGTCTTTTGATGGCCAAAGAGCTTAATGCTATTCAAAAAGTCCTTAAAACAGGCGAAAAACCTGTTACGGCTATATTAGGAGGTTCTAAAGTTTCTTCTAAAATTACTATTATAGAAAACATCCTTCCGGTGGTTGATAACTTAATAATCGGAGGAGGAATGACCTATACTTTTATTAAAGCTCAAGGAGGTAAGATTGGAAACTCTATCTGTGAAGATGATAAACAAGAACTGGCATTAGATATTCTTAAAAAAGCAAAAGAAAAAGGTGTAAAAGTATATCTTCCGGAAGATTCTGTTATAGGTGATGACTTTTCAAATGATGCAAATAGAAAAGTAGTCGATACTAATGATATTCCTGACGGATGGGAAGGTTTGGATGTTGGACCTAAAACTATTAAAACATTTTCTGATGTTATTTTAGCTTCAAAAACCATATTATGGAACGGACCTTTAGGAGTATTTGAAATGCCAAATTTTGCCGTTGGTACCAAAGCTATTGGAGATGCTATTGGTGAAGCCACTAAGAATGGAGCTTTCTCCTTAGTTGGAGGAGGTGACAGTGTAGCATTTGTTAAACAAAATAATTATACTGACAAAGTTAGTTACGTTTCTACCGGGGGAGGAGCAATGCTTGAATCATTAGAAGGTAGAGAATTACCCGGAGTAGCAGCTATTTTAAATGATTAATATTAAAATCTAGCATTATACAATATAAAAAAAGAAGCTTGATATTTCAAGCTTCTTTTTTTATATGTTAATAACTATTCAAAGTAACTTTAATTATATTTATTGTTCTAATAAAATAAAAAAAAAAAACTATATATTCTGTATAAATAAATTTATATCTTTGGTAATATAAAATATAATATACATTATTTTATATCAAAAATATTATTTTTATAGATTTATTTAATAAATATTTAAAGTTTTAAACATCTACTATTACAAATTATCCTCTTTTAAATTTTCTTACTTATTGATTTGAAAATAAAAATTTTGTGAAAATTTTATTTTTTTAAAATGTAAATAACAGATGAATAATTACCATCATTCATTCCTTTTAAGTTTGATAAGGCAGCAATGAATGGAAATCTAAAAATTCCTAAAGGATTATTCATATAATTTTCACTGATCAAAGAAATATAGAAACTATCAAAGGGTAGGGGATACGTGTGAATTACTTCAAACTTTTGATTGTTAAAAAAATCGATGGCACCTTTTTTAGAATAATGAAATATATGTCTAGGTACATCCCAGGCTGCCCAATATTCTCTATAAAATTTAGCATCAAAAGATTTGTAGTTTGGAACTGCTATTACTATATATCCATTATTTTTTAATTTTAATCTTAGTTTTGACAGGATTTCTTCCGGATTAGAGATGTGTTCTAATACATGCCAAAGTGTAATGACATCTAAAGAATTATTTTCAACAGAATCTAGTGAAGTTGTTATACGATTCTCACCAATTTTAGATTTAGCAGTTTCTGCAGCTTTTATATTTGGTTCGAAACCTATTATTGAGAAGTTTTTATCTTTTATGAATTTTAGGAACGTTCCATCTCCACAACCATAATCTAATAATGTTCCGGATGTTTTGTATTTATTAATAATCTTTAATTTATATTTTTCATTCAGTTTTTGAATTAATAAATATATTTTTGATTTTAAAGACTGATCTTTCGAATGGGATAAATATTTTTCACTTTCATAATATTTTGTTAGATCTTCAGGTATTTGGGTAGTTTTTAAAATATCGGTATATTCAGATTTTTGAATTTCAAAAATTTCATTAGATAAGAAGTGATCTTTAATTTTCATTTTCAATTTTGTATATATATAATATCATATAGTAAAATATTTAGGATTATAAATAAATGTTCCACGTGGAACATTTATTTATAACTTTATATTACCTACCCATGTAAATTAATAAAACATTTATATCGGATGGAGATACGCCACTTATTCTACTGGCTTGACCTATAGTCTCAGGTTTGAATTTCATTAATTTTTGTTTAGCTTCAGTAGAAATACTATTTAATATTGAATAGTCAAAATTTGAAGGGATTTTTATATTTTCTAATCTATTTAATTTTTCAACATTTTCAAGTTCTTTGTCAATGTAGCCTTTATATTTAATTTTAATTTCTACTTGTTCAAGTACCTCATCCGAAAAATGATTTGATTTGATATAATCATTTATAGAGGATATGTTTTCTAAGTCTTTTAAGTATATATTAGGTCTAACCAAAATACTGTCAGCTTTTACAGTTTGAGAAATAGGTGTTGAATTTTTTTGTAGTAAAATTGGATTAGTTTCTTCTTTGGTTATGGATGTTGATTTTATAAATTCTATACAATTATTCGTTTGCTTGATTTTCTTATCTAAATTTTGCATTCTTTCAGATGATGCTAAACCAAGTGTATAACTTAATGGCGTTAATCGTTCATCGGCATTATCCTGTCTTAAGCTCATTCTATATTCTGCACGTGAGGTAAACATTCGATAAGGTTCTTCAGTTCCTTTGGTAATAAGATCATCAATTAATACCCCAATATACGCTTCATTCCTCTTAAGTACCAACGGCTCTTTATTTTGAATTTTAAGTGATGCATTAATACCGGCCATCAATCCTTGAGCTGCTGCCTCTTCATAACCCGTTGTACCATTAATTTGTCCCGCAAAATATAAATGATTAATATTTTTAGTTTCTAATGTATTTTTTAATTGAGTAGGAGGGAAGTAGTCATATTCAATAGCGTAACCCGGTCTGAAAAATTTAGCTTTTTCAAATCCGGGTATTAGTTGTAAAGCTTTAATTTGTATATCATCCGGTAAAGATGTACTAAATCCGTTGATGTAAAATTCAACAGTTTGCCAGCCTTCCGGTTCAGCAAATATTTGATGTCTTTCTCTATCTGCAAATCTGTTAATTTTGTCTTCAATCGAAGGACAATATCTTGGACCTGTACTTTTAATTGTTCCATTAAATAAAGGAGATCTTTCAAATCCTTCACGTAAAACTTCATGAACTTTTACATTAGTATAGGTAATATAACAACTTCTTTGTTTGTCGAGTTTAGGTGTATTAGTATAGGAAAATTTTTGTGGATTAGTATCTCCTTTTTGTTCTTCCATTTTTGAGAAATCTATGCTTCTACCATCTACCCTGGGAGGTGTTCCTGTTTTCATTCTACCGGCCTCAAATCCTAATTTAACTAGATTTTCAGTGATTCCAAATGCTGCTTTTTCACCCATTCTACCTCCGCCGAACTGTTTGTTTCCAATATGGATTAAACCATTTAGAAATGTTCCATTAGTTAATATTACAGCTTTTGAATAAATAACAGCTCCCATATAGGTTTTAACACCAATAATTTGATCATTTTCTGTTAATAACTCAACAACCATATCTTGAAAGAAATCAAGATTTGGAATGCTTTCTAATTGTAATCGCCATTCTTCCGAAAATCTCATTCGATCAGATTGCGCTCTTGGACTCCACATGGCAGGTCCTTTAGATAAATTAAGCATTTTAAATTGAATCATAGTTTTATCAGTAACGATACCTGATAATCCGCCCAAAGCATCGATTTCTCTAACTATTTGTCCTTTTGCAATACCTCCCATAGCCGGATTGCAAGACATTTGTCCAATAGTCTGAAGATTCATGGTAATTAGTAGTGTTTTTGAACCTAAATTGGCAGCAGCAGCGGCAGCTTCTGAACCTGCATGTCCACCACCTACAACAATAACATCGTATTTTTCTAATATCATTTTAACAGATGTTTCACGTGAAACAAAATTTTTTATAATTAATTTTTAATAATTTTTATATAAGTCTATATAAGTATTTTCCTTTTTTCTCATAAGTTCAATATCTTTTTCCAATTTATCTTTGTACCCGATGATATGCAGAACTCCATGAACTAAAACACGGTTTAATTCATGATCAAAGTCTTCATTATTAATTACTGCATTTTCTATAACTCTGTCTGTGGAAATGAATATATCACCCGAAATTAATTGGTTTTCTTTATAATCAAACGTAATTATATCCGTGTAATAATCATGATTTAAATATTGAATATTAATTTCTAATAATTGTTCATCAGAGCAAAAAATATAATTTATATCTCCTACACGGCAGGCTTCTTGTTCTATAACTTCTTTTAACCACTTTTTTCTTTTTAATTTATTTTTTAAAATAAAATCATTATTTGAAAAATAATTTATCATTTTTTGTTAATTTCTACTTAGCTAAATTAATATTTAAATTCTGAAATTTTAATATAATAAAATTCTTCATACTAATTACTAATACTATTAAATTTTATAATAACTTTTACAATTAATACCAAGTATAATTTCTGTATAAATTAAGAGAAAATGTTTATAATGAATAAAAATTTTTTAAATAAAGTAATTTTACATAAATAGGATTGAAAAAAATGATAGGTAACTATTTTGTTAAAACCAATATCCTAAACCAACACTAAATACACCTTTGTTTTGATTGGTAGAAAATGTGTATAATAAGTTAATAGGTCCAAAAGGACTGTCATATCCATATCCCACTCCATAACTAAAATATTTGTATTTAAAATATCTTATATCGTTAAATTCATCTTCAACGTTAGCCATGTCTGCATAAATTTTCACATAATGATTTTTTAAGATTTTATAGTTTAAAGAAGAATATAATGAGAATAGTTGATCGCCGGATTTATAGGCAAATGGTAATCCTAAAAATTTACTGAAATTTAAAAAATCTTGTTCAAAATAGCCACCGTTAAAATATTTGTATTGTAAAGAAGGCGTATTAAAAGATACTCCTAAAAAATGTTGATTTTCTAAAGCCAATCGATGCCCGAAAGGGATTGAATAACTTAATTGAGTTTTAATTGTGGAAAATTTTTCAAAATTAGGAGCATTAGAATAAAATATATATTTAGCAGAGGCATCTAGTTTAAAACCTTTAAAAGGAAAGTTAGAGTTATCTCTCGTATCGGCCTTTATATAAAAATAAGGATTATAAAAAAAACTCTCGTCCTTATTAAAATTTTTGTGATCTACTTCGTTAATTCGATCGTAGGAAAAGGGTGAGATGCGCATATAACTATATTCTATACCGGTACCAACGGCATATTTTTCATTTAAGGTTGACTGTAGATAAAGTTGTTGATTAAAGTATCGAATACGATTAAACGAATATTCACTTCTTTTTATATCGGAATAATTAAAATTAAAAGAATTAAAAGTTGTATTAGATCCAATACTTGGTAATATTCCATTATCAATATAATAATTTATATTAGTTCTGAAATTATTTCCGAAAATTACATCAATAGATAAATTGGAATTATTTAATATAAGCTTATTTAATGTAACATTAGCTAAAAGAGAAGTTTTATACACATCATCGTAATGGATTCCAAATTTTATGGAATTATTATCTTTTTTATCCAGATATAAGTTAACTTGTTGATTTTCATCAAAATTTTCGGAAGAAAGCTCATAAAAAACCCGATTATAATTTCCCGTAGAATATAAAGCAGAAATTCCTTTATCTAATTTGGTAATAGATGTATTTTGAGGTAATTTCAAACCTAATTTTCTTTTTATATAAACAGAATCTTTAGAAGAATTACCAATAATGGAAAGTTTAGTAATAAATAAATTTCTTTCTGAAGGTAGTTCCTGTATTCTCGGTCTATTGATAGTATCAAAACCTTGTAATTTTGCAATTTTTAATAGCTCAGGAAACGCCTTTTCTCCGGCTAGTTTTCCTTTATGCAAAATGGAATCCTTTTTATCAAAATCGGTTACCTCATAATTCTTTACATCAGGTCGAATTAATAAATCTACATAACTTCGTTCGAAATCCGTTTTAATATTGATACGATAGCTAATAATTTGACTAATAATATTTAATATTGATTTAATTTCATTCGCTTTTTGTAAACCATTACCTAAATCAACTCCAATTATGATATCCATTCCTTTATCTCGTAACGCTCGGGAAGGAAAATTATTTACAATTCCACCGTCAATTAAGGTTTTATCATCAATTTTAACCGGTTCTATAAGAGAAGGATAAGCACCACTTGCCAAAACACTGAGAGGAAGAAAACCTTTTTCCATTTGCTCTTCGTCACCGGTTTCTAAATTAGTTGCTATGCATAAGAAAGGTATCGGTAGTTTAGAATAATCATGAATATCATGAACATTGTACAATAAATTAGTTAAAAGCATTAAAGGTCCTTGTCCCTTACTTAAAGCTGATGGAAAAACTACTTTAAAATTAGAAATAGGTAAAGTTAAAATATATTTTTCTCTGTAAGATTTATCAAAAAAAGGAATAAAATTTCGATTTCTGTCCTGTAAAAAAAGTTCGTTAAAATCAATGCTTCTAATGATATTTCTCATTTCTTTAGGAGAATATCCTGCAGCATATAATGAACCTACTATGGCACCCATACTGGTTCCGCTTATATAATCAATTTTAATTCCTGCTTTTTCAATAGCCTCTATAACTTCCACATGAGCGAACCCTTTGGCACCTCCGCCACTAAGAACTAAACCTACTTTGGGTCTACGATTTAAAGAATCCTGAATTGATATAAAAGTTGAATCTCTATTTATACCGTAAAATAAATTTCCTATTAGTAAAATAAAAAATAGTAAGTATTTTTTACAAAATTTCATAATAGCAAATATATTAAAAACATGTAATTTATATAAGTAATAATAAAATAGAAAGAATTGGTAAGTTTTTTTTAGATTTACTTAAAAATATACTTAGTATTACATTTATTTTTAAAATCTATTTTAAAAGGAAAGATGGTACTATTCATAAAAATGAATTTAAAATTTATAACTATTAATTGAGATATAGCGATTAAAATAAATAATTAAAAAATATTAAAAATAGATTTAACTATATATTATATGTTACTTATATAAATGGAAGAAGTAAAGAAAATTAAAATTCTTTTTAGAATCCGATCCATGGAAACCGGAGGTGTTCAAAAAGTCTTACTAAATATTTTAAATCATTTAGATAAGAATATTTTTGATGTTACTTTATTGTTGAATCTATATCAAGGAGAATTAATTAAAGAAATACCGGAATCCATTAAAGTTCAATATATAGGAAAAGGAAGAGAATTTATGAATTCAAATTCTTTTATAAAAAAATTTCAATTAATCACTAGGGCTGCAAAATTAAAATTGTATTCAAAATTTCCTCGATTATTATATAAAAACCTAAAACTCTATGATAAAGATGTTGAAATAGCTTTTTTCCATTATAATTACGATGATGTTTTAAACAGTCCAAATCTAAAATCCAAAAAAATAGGTTGGATGCATGGTGATATAAAAAATATTACCATAAATGGAAATAAAGAGAAATTTGTAGCGAAATTTTTGAGATTTAATACCATGGTTTATGTTTCACAACAAACGATGCAAAGTGCAAAAAGTTTTAATGATCAGATTGCTGCAAATGCTAAGATTATTTATAATCCAATAGAGGTTGATGATATCATAGCTAAATCCAAGCTGAAACCAACTATAAAAATCAGTTCACACAAAAATGATTCAATACAATCATTTATATCAGTTGGAAGAATAAAACCGGGTAAAGGCTATCAACTTTTAATTGAAGCCCATAAAAAGCTTATTGATGATGGATTATATCATAAAATATATCTCGTTGGAGAGGGAGAATATAAAGAAGAATTACTAAAAAAAGTAAAAGAATATCGTATAGAAGAAACATTTATATTTTTGGGAGAACATAGTAATCCCTACCCGTTGATTAAAGAAGCAGATTATTTTATCCTTCCTTCATTTTCAGAAGCGTATCCTTTAGTTATTGCGGAAAGCCTTATATTGGAAAAGCCGATTATAACCACCGATGTTGGAGGAATTAGAGAAATGATGGTAGACCAAGAAAACGGTATTTTCATTCCAAGTAAGAATGAACAAGCCCTATATGAAGCAATGAAAACCCTGTTGTATGACCCAAAAAAAGTGCAATTCTTTATCGAAAATAATAAAAATTGTAAAGAAATTTTCTCACCAGTTCCTATATATAAAGAAATAGAAAAGCTGTTAACAAAGTAAAAAAATCAATGAATGGAAAAAAATTCCGTAATAACAGTAATAACACCCACTTATAATAGGGCTCATACGCTCGATAGAGTCTATGAATCACTAAAAAAACAATCATTCAAACAATTTATGTGGATAATTATGGATGATGGTTCTACGGATTCGACCAGTCAGTTGGTGCAAAAATATATAGATGAAAATAGTATTCCTATAGAATACTATAAAGGAAAAAATCGTCATAAATTTATTACCGTATTTGAAGGAATTAAGAAGGTAAAAACACCTTATTTTGTAATTATCGATTCAGATGATAGTTGGCCTGAAAATTCATTTGAAATATTGTATGAAGAAGTTTGCAGTATTGAAAACCAAGATCAATATATTGGAGTAATTGGACATTCAGCAGATACGGAAGGAAATTTAGTAGGAAGTTATTTCCCTGAAAACGGATTTATTGGTTCTATTTTAGAAATGAGGTATAAGTACAAAGTAAAGGGAGATAAAAATGGTATTTTTATAACAAAGAGTTATCAAAGAGAATTGGATAAATTTGATTATTTAATTTATGAAAATAAAGGCTATATTCCTCAAAGTGTTTTCTTTACCATTTACGATGCAAAAGGGTTAAAAACAAAATTTATTAATAAGATAATTCGTACTTATCATAAAGACGATAACGATTCAGAATCGGTTTCCAATACCCGTTGGAAGGGCAAAAATATTTTCGGATTAAGAGAGGGATATAAAGCCATGCTAAACAATTATAGCTATCAGTTATTTTCATATCCTAAAACTTTGTTTAGAAATTTAATCGGATTTCAATTTTATTCCTTTTTAAATAAAAAATCTTTAGTGTCAAATATCGCAGACATTAAAAATCCTTTAATTAAGACTATGAGTGTTTTAACATTGCCATTTAGCTATATATATTATTTTATAAATAAAAGATAGCTGTAATAAAAAAATGAAAAAGTTATTGTTTATAACCTATTCACTAGGTAAATCCGGAGGAGTACAAACCGTTTTAACTAATATAATGAATGAACTATGTACTAAGTTCGATATAACGGTTTTATGTTTGGATGGAAATGAGGTATTTCTATACGATTTAAACCCTAAAATTAAGTCAGTGGTTTTAAATTCTTTTGGAAATACAAAATCATTTCAGGCAATGGTACTAATTAACAAATACTTTTCGTGGTTGCCAAAGAAACAAAACATTAAAAATTATATTTACCAATACGGGGTATATTGCCTATTAAAAAAATGGTTAAAAAAAAACCATCAGAATTATGATACCATAGTTTCTTGCAGGTATACTCTTTCAAGCATGTTGTCCACCATGAAAGGAATAAATAAGAAAACATGGGCGTGGGAACACATAAACTATAAGATGGGAGGTTTTTTTTGGAATACCCTTATGCGACCGTATTACAAGAATTTAAAAGGAATTATTTATATAAATAAAGAATCCGAGGGACATTATAAAAAGATAAATCCTAACAGCTATTTAATCTATAACCTCATAGGTGATCCTTTTGAGAATATGCCATTTATATGTTGTGAAGAAAAAGAAAATACCATTTTATTTGTCGGACGGCTACACCCTGAAAAAAATATAAGGCAACTGGTGGAAATATATTCTAATTTAAAAGAAAAAGAAGGGTGGAATTTTAAAATAATCGGAGAAGGAACTGAAAAAACTTATTTAGAAAATTATGTAAAAGATCACCCTAATTCACATATAGAGATATTGGGTAATAAAACTAAAGAAGAGGTCTGTAATTATATGAAAAAAAGTAAAATATTAGTATTAGCATCAGAATCTGAGGCTTTTGGTCTGGTACTGGTTGAATCTATGTTTTGTAGCAATATTTTGATTTCTTATGATTGTGAATTTGGTCCTGCTTCAATAGTAAATAATAAAAATGGTTTTCTTATAAAGCATCATAATAAAGAAGATTTTACAAATAAGCTTCAATTATTAATAACTGATGAAGAGTTGTTAAAAAAATTAAATAAATCTTCTTATGAAGAATCTAAAAAGTGGAAAAAGGACAACGTTATTTCAACATGGAAAATTCTTTTAGATAAAAACTAACTAAAGTCAAAAATGGAAAATAAGAAATTATTATACTATGTTCAATGTTTAAGAGGTTTAGCATCATTACTTGTATGTGGATTTCATACACGTTATTGGATTAATTTAAATGATAATAGTGAGTTAGGAAATTTTTTATTTGGAAAAGGAGTGTATGGAGTAGAATTATTTTTTATAATTAGTGGATTTATAATGATATATACCACAAAAGATAATTATTTACAAAGTCAATATAAGTATTCAAAATTATTTATAAAGAAAAGAATAATTAGAATTGTTCCTTTATATACTATATTAACAATTATTTGGTATATTATATTTATTGATTCTTTTAATTGGAATGTATTTATTAAAATAATAAAATCCATAATGTTTATTCCTTATAATGAACTACCTATTTTATATTTAGGATGGTCTTTAAACTATGAAATGTTTTTTTACTTGATATTTGCAATAAGCTTATTATTTGGGCATTATAAATATATAGTTTTGCTTATATTTTTTTTGATATTTATAAGTTTACAACATTTTAAATATCAAAATAGTTATATGAATATGATTTCCAGCTTTCAGCTAAATTACTTTTTAGTAGGAGTTTTATTAGGATTATTTAGAAAAAAAATTATAATAAATAATTCTCAAATTTCATTAACATTGTTTACAGTATCAATGTTTATATTGATTTTATTTTTATTCAATTATATTAAAATAAATAATAAAATAAGTTTATTACTTTTTTTTACATTCATCGTATATAGCGTAATTAATTTTGATTTTTCTCAAATAAAAATAAATCTAAATGCCCTTTATTTCTTAGGAAATATATCATATTCTTTATATTTATTTCATCCGTTTATACCAAATCTATTAATGAATCATTTTAATATTTTTCCGGGAATATTTAATAATGATTTATTTAATTATTTTTTCTACATTTTAATGATATTAAGCATCATATTATTTTCATTTATACTCTTTCAATTCATTGAAAAAAAACTTTCAAATGAATTAAAAAATTTTTTAAAGTTAAGATGAATAAAAAGAAAATACTTATTAGAATAGGATCCTTACGTCATGGAGGAGCTGAAAAAGTTTTAATAACATTTTTAAAAAATTTACCCGAAAATAAGTATGAAATAGATCTGTTGTTAAATCTTAAATCAGGAAAATATTTAAAAGACGTTCCCTCTTGGGTCTCAGTATATCATCTACATAAAGGAGAAATGATAACAACAAACAAACCGTGGGAAATACCCGTTAAAGCTTTTAGAAGATCCTATGAAGTACTGTTGAAATTATTTCCTAAAGCACTTTATAAATTTATTTTAAAAAAACAACATTATGATATAGAGCTAATTGCCAATCACAGACTGTTGGAAGAAGTTTTAAATAGTCCAATAAAAACTTCAAAAAAAGTAGTTTGGGTTCATAATGATTTGTTTAGCATATCAGAATATACAAACAAAAAATTAAGTAATTTTTTTAAAGCAGATAAAATTTGGGTAATATCTGAAAAGATTAAATCCGGATTCGAAAAATTAGCCACAACCCGAGAGGACAGAGAAAAACTAATTAGAATTTATAATCCAATTGATTCCCAAGAAATTATAAAAAAATCAGAAGAAGATATTAACTTTACTTTTACGAAAGAAAAGAATGAAAAGATTTTTGTAGCTGTTGGTACAGTTTTTCCACAGAAAGGTTTTGACCGACTTATAAAAATGCATAAAAGGCTTTTACAAGAAGGATATAAGCATAAAATTTATATAGTAGGAGATGGGTATGATTTTAAAAATATCCATGCTTTGGTTAAATCTTTGAATTTGGATGATACAGTAAAAATGGTAGGTTATCAAGAAAATCCCTATCCATTTTTTAAAAATGCCGATTATTTTATTTTATCCTCACGATATGAAGGATATCCAACCGTTTTATTTGAAGCACTAACGTTGAAAAAGCCGATAATAGCTACGGATGTTTCCGGAGTCAGCGAAATATTACAAGAGGGTAAATTAGGAAAAATCGTTGAAAATTCTAAAGAAGGGATTTATACCGGAATGAAACAATTTTTAACACAACCCGAGATCACCCAAAAATATATACAAGAAATGAACGACAAGGAATTGCCCTTTACATTAGAAAATGCTGTATCCCGATTAACAACTATTTTAGACAATTTATAAAATGTCAAACTCTTTAATACAAAAAGATTATTTCAGAATATATGGAAAATGGCCGGGGAAATTTTTAGGCAAAGCTCTAATAAATCCCAATTTTCGGTATATATATTTTTTAAGAAAAGCGTCCGTATATCCAAAAAAATCGATATTAGGAACTTTATATCGATTGATTTTATATCATTACCAAACTAAATATGGATTTCAGATATATCCGGAAACACAAATTGGAGAAGGCTTTTACCTCGGTCATTGGGGAACAGTTATCATAAATCCCAAAGTAAAAATTGGCAAAAACTGCAATATAGCTACAGGAGTTACTATAGGAAAAACGAACAGAGGCAAAAAAGCAGGAGTACCTGTTATAGGAGATGAAGTATGGATAGGTACTAATGCAGTACTTGTGGGCAATATAAAAATAGGAAATAATGTTTTGATCGCGCCCAATGCCTATGTTACGCAAGATATTCCCGATAATTCAATTGTAATTGGAAATGTAGCTCAAATACAACCCAATGAAAAAGCAACCGAAGGATATATTAACAATAAAGTGTAAATGAAAACCATACTATTTATACTTCCGGATTTAAATATGGGCGGGGCAGAAAGAATAATTACTTTGCTTATAAATAATTTGGATAAAAATAAATTTAATCCAAAGCTCCTTCTAATGAGAAAAGAAGGATATTATCTTGAGCTTTTAGATAAAAATATTGAAATTATAGATATAAAAACGTCTCGAATAAGAAATGCATTTTTTCCCATAATTAAGGTACTTAGAACATTAAAACCCGATATTGTTTTTGGCGGATGGGGTGAAGTATCGGCCTATTTAGCCCCCATAATACCCTTTTTTCCGAAAATACGTTTTATAGCAAGAGAAACCAATATAGTTTCTCAACATGTAACCCGACCGGAAATAAGATTTTTTTATCGTTTTTATAATAATTTTGATACCGTCATTGCACAGAGTGATGATATGAAATATGATCTTATAAACAACTTAAAAATACGTGAGAAAAAGATTATAAAAATCAATAATCCGGTGGATGTAGATGCAGTTGAAGCAAAATCACTCGAACTTATGAATTTTCCATTTTTCGAAGGCTTTAAAAATGTAGTGGCTATCGGCAATCTTTCCTATCGTAAAGGCTTTGACAATCTATTAAAAGTTTTTTCATACCTAAAAAAAGAAAATATATTTTTATATATCATAGGAGAGGGAGACGATAAAGAAAAATTGATAGAATTAAAAGATTCTTTACAAATTAAGAATGTAAAATTTTTAGGAAAAATAACTAATCCCTATCCATATTTTAAAAATGCAGATTTATTTATCCTCTCTTCCAGATATGAAGGTTTTCCCAATGTATTGTTAGAAGCAGGAGCAACCGGAACATTTTCATTAGCAAATAATTGTAAAGGGGGAATCAATGAAATAATTGAAGAAAATGTCAATGGAAGAATTATTTCCATTGAAGATCATAAAAATTTTGCAGAGGAGATAAAAATAACATTAAATAAGAAATACGATAAAAATCGTATAAAAAATTCCATAATAAATAGATTTTCAAAAGATAAGATCATACACCAATATGAAAAAATTTTGGAAGCTAATAAAAACTAAATTAGGCGAATAAAGCCCGTTAACATAAAGTAAAACTCCTTAAAAATAAATTTTCTGTAAATTTGAACTAACTTTGATTTTTTTTAATCAATTAACTAGATGAAATATTATGCAGCTCAACATAAAAAATGAAACATCAAAGCTGAAAGTGGTTGTTCTGGGTCAACCCTGTTCTATGGGAAAAACACCGGAACTAAATGAAACTTATGATGCAAAGTCTTATGAAAATGTAAAAAACAACAGTTACCCTATAGAAGAAGACGTAATACACGAAATGAAGGAATTTAAAAAAGCCCTTCAAAAATATGATGTTACGGTTTTATCTCCCGAAATTTTAAAAGATTATAACCAAGTATTTGCAAGAGATGTAGCCTTTGTTATAGAAGATAAGATCATTATATCTAATATGATTGCAGATAGAGCAGAAGAACTCTATGCTTATAAAGAAATATTCAAATCCATATATTTTCAGAATATTTATAATCTTCCTAAAAAAGCAAAAGTTGAAGGAGGGGATATTATACCTCACAACGATGTTGTTTTTTGCGGAGCTTATGAAGGAAAAGACTTTGCGAATATTAAAACAGCGAGAACAAACCAATATGCTATAGATTACTTAAAAGATTTATTTCCTAATAAAACCTTTATAAATTTACCGTTAAAAAAAGATGATAAAAACCCGAGAAACGGAATTTTACATCTCGATTGCACCTTTATGCCTGTTGGAAAAGATAAAGCTATTCTTTACAAAGGAGGTTTTGCAAATGAAAAAGACTATCATTTCTTACTTGATTTTTTTGGCACAAATAATGTCTTTGAAGTAACGGACGAAGAATTGTATTACATGAATACTAATGTATTTTCCATTTCACCGGAAGTGGTTATTTCGGAAAATAAATTTGAAAGACTTAATAATTTTATGGAAAACGAATGGAATATAAAAGTAGAAAAAGTTCCATACCATGAAATATCAAAAATGGGAGGCCTTCTAAGATGTTCCACTTTACCTTTAATACGTACAAATGAGTAATAAGCAGATAACAAATACCGTATTGATGATAGAACCCGTTTCCTTTGGGTATAATTATCAAACAGCAAAAAATAATTTCTTCCAACAAAACGATTCGGTTTCCGTAGAATCTATTCAAGAAAAAGCAAAGGAAGAATTCAGAAATATGGTTGAAAAACTTAGAAAATTCGGAATAAATGTTTTGGTTGTTAAAGATACGGATCAACCGCATACACCGGATTCAATTTTTCCAAATAACTGGATTTCTTTTCATTCAGACGGTAAAGTAGTGCTGTATCCTATGTATGCTGAAAATAGAAGAGTAGAAAGAAGAGAAGATATATTGGATAGTATAGAGAAGGAAGGATTTATAATTAATGAAATAATAGATTACAGCCGGGCTGAAGAGGAAGATATTTTTTTAGAAGGAACCGGAAGCATGGTATTGGATCGTACTAATGAAATCGCCTATGCTGCCATTTCAGAAAGAACCAACGAAGAACTTTTTATAGAGTTTTGTGAAGATTTGGAATTCTCACCTGTAGTTTTTCATTCTACACAAGAAAAAAATGGTAAAAGATACCCGGTGTATCATACCAATGTAATGATGAGCGTGGCAGAAGATTTCGCCATAATTTGTAAAGAATCTATCCAAGATGTAAAAGAAAGAAAACTAGTAATAGACTTTTTACAAACTACGAAAAAGGAGGTAATTATCATTTCAGAAGAACAAATGAATCATTTTTTAGGAAATACCTTACAACTGGAAAACGATAAAAAAGAAAGATTTTTAGTAATGTCCAATACAGCCTACCAATCCTTGAATGCAGGTCAAATTAATGCCATAAATAAATACAGTCAAATATTGGTATTTGATATTCCCACAATTGAAAAATACGGCGGTGGTGGTGTACGATGTATGTTAGCAGAAATATTTTTACCTAAAGCAGAAAGTTAAAAATCGGCTTTTACTATTAAATAATTTTGTAAATTAATGAAATCCCGTTATATTTGCACCTCGAATTAATTGGCGAGGTAGCTCAGGTGGTTAGAGCGTTGGATTCATAACCCAAAGGTCGGCAGTTCAAGTCTGCTCCTCGCTACAAAATTATAACCCTCATATAGAATTATGAGGGTTTTTATATAAGAAACCTTCCTATTATTCTTTATTTTCATTCATTATTGAAATCTAAATAAGCTTGACTTGTTGAGGGTTCTTTCTCTAAGATCATAATGCATTCTTCATCCTATGTAAATCAGCATTTTTTTCACAATCAATTTTTAAACAAGAACTTAATAGACTAATTCCCGTTAATAAAATAATTATCTTTTTCATTAAACAATAATTACTATCACTTTATTTTTTCATAAAAATATAAAGTATCGCTTTGCTTAAGACTAGGAACTTGCCCTATGGCTATTGATCTTAAGATAGGAGATCCTTTTTTAGGATTTAACAAAATATACCCTTCAATACTACTATTATTATAGTATTTAGGATCGATGAACCATTTATTCTTAGAAATCGATGTAACTTTATTTTCACCTATAAATAAATATCTTGCATCATAGCAACAAGAATGTAGGTTTAAATAAATTTCACCCGCTTCTTTTGATATTTTTATATAATTACTTTGAGATAAATCAATACTTTCGTCATGTTTATAGCTTATAATTTGCGTAAGTAACAAACTACCGGAAGTGGTCAAATAAAAATAATAGTATTGAGATAATTTACCTTTATCAAAAATAATCCAGGTATCAATTGGTAAAAAATCCTCACTTTTTCTTTTTTTTCCTAAATCTAATAAAGTTCCCATGGAATGTAAACTAAGATTGTACTTATTATAAAATTTAGATAAAAAAATATGATTTCCTTTATCCTCAAGTACAGATATAAAAGGGTCATCTTTAAAAATAGTACTATCTTTTTTATTTAATAAATAAGTAGTAAAATCAACAGAATCATTTTTATAATTTTCTATTTTATAAACATTTCCTTTATTATCAAAATACTGAATCTGTTTATTATCCTTATTAATTACTAATATATTCTTTTCTTTTGTACAATTAAATAGTAAGAAAATACAAATTAATACTATAAATTTGTTTAAAATCATTTTTAATTAATTATAAAAGCGCATAAAAAACCCTTTTTAAAATAGAAGTAATAAAATTTATTGATACACTTTACCCTCACATCTCCAAGGGAAACTTACAATAGTTTCTTTTTTATGAATATAAAAAACTAATTCCCCTTTTCGTTTAATTAACGTATCTCCTACAGACATATTATCACTAAATGTTGACCACCAACGACTGTTATCTTTACAATGACAGGGTTTTCCTGTATTCATATCCGCTCCATATAAATCTAAATAAGCTTGACTTGTTGAGGGTTCTTTCTCTAAGATCATAATGCATTCTTCATCTCTATGTAAATCAGCATTTTTTTCACAATCAATTTTTAAACAAGAACTTAATAGACTAATTCCCAATAATAAAATAATTATCTTTTTCATTATCTATTTATTGTTAAACCAATTACTTAACTGACGAATACCATTGCTTAATCTAAAAAGTTTCGGATTTAGAAACAGCAACACCCGCTCCGAACCCCAATCCGGCATTTATTCCAATAGTTCGTACTCCGCTTGGATCATATTTAAGTTTACCATCTTCATTAAATACAGACGTTGAATAAACACCTCCCACCAAAAAGGATCCTCCCCAGCTAACATCCGTTCCGGAAAAACCTTTTAAAACATCTTTATTATCCCCATAGTTGTCATGAAAAGCCAATTGAGCCCCGGTTTTTACCCCCGGAATGCTCGGTTTTATTCCCATACCACCTCCAGTTCCCACAACTAAATCCGCATCACCGTTGGCTACTGCAATTCCAATACTTAAGTTTGCTTCTCCAAAGATTCCTTGAAAAGAAAATCCCAAGCTGAAACTAAATGCATCCGGCTTATAAGGACTATATCTTCCATATTGACTACTTGCTACTGCATGGTTGTATGCACCGGATATATAATCCGGTAAAAAGGAATTATTACCCACCACTTCAATAGGTTCAAGGTTGGTATAATTAATTTGGTTTCCTCCAATACTTTGTTGCCACTATATTTTTTGAGAAAAGATAGGAGTTTTGAGGAAAAAAGAATTAAACAACAATTGGTGATGATCTTATATAAAAATAAATATAACCCATAGTATGATTAGTTCTAAATTTTATATAAAAAAATATATTTTATTAATATAAAATAAACATTTTTTTGATTTTTATTTGTTTAAGTGATTTTTATCATTACTTTTCACTCATGATTATTGTATGAATTGCATTAACATTTTATATGTATATTTGACCAATTTTTATAAAAAATAGAAGCTTTCAACCTTTGGAAATGCTGATAAATAAAGTAATTATTTATTTATATGAAGTTGAAGATTTTTATAAATTTTAAGAATATTGAAATTTATTATTAAAAGTTGGATCTCTATATATTTATAAACAGATCGTTATATTTTAAATTAAATTTATTATACAAATAGTTTATTATTAAGTAATTTTATTTTTTTATGGAAAGGAATAAATCTTTAGATTCCGCTAAGTTCATTTTAATATTTTTTGTAGTATTAGCACATACCTGTGAATATGATTTATTTACATCTAAAATCAAACTTTTGATTTACATTTTTTCTTCAACCTTTACTATACCCTTATTTATAATCATTTCAGGTTACTTCTCAAAAAATTTAACATGGGATAAGTTTAAAAAATTCATCTTAGGCTTTGTTTTAGTATATTATCTATTTCAGCTTTTTTATTCAATCCCCTCCATGGCTGCAGGTCATTTCAATATCGTACGATATATACTTTTACCCATAGGCCCGCTCTGGTATCTTGCGGGATTAATTCTTTGGAGATATTTTATAATACTAATAAAAAAATTTAATATATCTGCATGGGCAAGCTTACTAATTTCAATTGCTATTTCTTTAGCTGTTGGATTCATTAAGATAGATCCTATCTTACATCCTGATTATGTTTCTGCATTAAGAATCTTGGTTTTTATACCTCATTTTTTTGTTGGATATTATGCCCCACAAGATATATGGTCTAGAATAAAAAATATTAAAAAAATATATTCCGTATTATTTTTTACAATATTTGGTATCTGGGTATGTTTATATGGAACTAGCTATCATGCATTCACCACATTTGGAGGATATTCCTATAGTGTATTTCCTACCATTACCGATGGATTGATTCAAAGGTTGATTTTTCTTGTTTTTGCCATATTCAGTTCAGCAGCATTTTTTAATATTATCCCGGATACCTTCTATAAATTTGGTTCCGCTAGTTTGGGCATCCTTTTATTACATATTATGATTGTATATCCTGTATATTGGGGGATAGTTACAAAACATTTCAGTCATATACCACTTTTAGTTGATATTTTAGCTGCTATAACAATTACTTTAGTATGTTTGTTTTTAACTAAGCTAAAAATTATTCAATTAATAATGAATCCTTTAAAATTAATTGAGATAATCTTTAATAAAATTAAAAGATAATTAAAAAATAAAATAAAAAGTTAGTAAAAAAAACAATCATATAGTTTTATATGATTGTTTTTTTACTAAATATTATTAAACTAACAAAAACTAATTAATTAAATAATTTAATTGTTGAATTTCACTTACTTTATTACTCAATTATATGGAGATAAATTAAATATAATCAGTTAAATAATCTTTTATATCATAAGACTATCAATTTGTTTAACATATCATTTATTCATTTTTCTTCTTAATATGAACCAGTTTATTAAATAATAATTGATTAAGATTAGTTTGTTTAACTGATCTGGTTTTAAAAATTAATAAAGGAAAAACAACACCAAATGCAAGTGATAATAAAGTAAAGCCCGTACGAGTAGCTTTTTCAAGCATTTCAACTAAATAATTAAATTGCAGAGGTTCCCCCTCTTTTAAAGTCATAACCTCGATCAAAGAAATCATAAACTCATAGCCCATTTTACCGGGAATAATATTAATGACAGCGGGAATCGTAAATACAATAGGAGGGGTGTGTACTCTGTGAGCGAAATATACGCCGGATATACCTACTAAGCTGGCAGCTGCAAAACTTGAAAATACAATTTGATTTACGAAATAATGTAATAAAACAGCTCTGCAGCTAAACCCCATAGCTCCTAACAAAGCCACCACCCACATCGAACGGTAAGGCGTTCTAAATATAACGGCAAAGCCTATGGATACCCACATAGACCAAAATATTTTTTCCCAAATAGTTACATTCTCACAAACGGTAAAAAAATTAATTAAATCCATATCCAAATAAAAATAATGATAAAAATAGGCCCATAGCGATAACAAAAATTAACATTGATCCGTGTATTCCCCTGGCAATACCTTGTGTAACATATCCTTCTAAAATATCTATGAAAGAATTAATTAAAGGCACACCCGGTATTAAAAATAAAACACTGGCAGCAAAAGCACTTTTAAGATCAAGACCGGTGATTAATCTAAAAATATTCACCACAGATACGGCAGTAAAAGAAGCAATAGTAAAAATTATAAAAATGTTGAATTTTTTTTGAGTTAAAAACTGTCTGGAAAGGATTCCCAAAACAGTCGCAAGGAAAGTAATAAAAAATTCAATCCAACTACCATTAAGAATTCTGCATAAACTGGCTCCGGCAAGACCTACAAAAAACCAAATGGCGGGTTTTGGGTAATGATTAATTTTCTTTATAGAATTAAATTGTTCATTAACGGCATTCACATCCATTTGTTCATGGATCACTCTCCATGATAATATGCTGATCTCGGAAACAATTTCAAAATTTACTCCAATATGAGGTATAGCACGAACTATAGTATGCATAACATGAGTTTTCTTATCTCTCACACTAAGTACAACGCCTGATAACGAAAAAAATAAATCAGCTTCATAACCAAGAGCCCCGGCTATTCTTTGCGTATTTTTTAATGTTCGCGAAGTATTAGCACCATTCATGATAAGGCTTATAGCAATATCTGAAATAACTTCACTTACAAATTTTATTTCAATTGAAGTATCAGTCATAAAGAAGTATTAATTAACAGGTGTAAAATTATAACAAGGAAGTAGAGTTTTGAGATAAAATAACGTAAACCTGATAACAATCACATAAAAGAGACATAATTTAGATAGGCAAGTAAAATATGACTAAAATATTAGTAAATTTGTTACTTATGTTGAATGTAAATTATATAAATATATGAAATCACATTGGCTGTTATTTATTTTACTAATTACATTGCTTTCATGTCAAACCAATAATCTATCAGTAGATTATGATTCAGGATATAATTTTTCTACAGTAAAAACCTATAATTATTATGCAGATAATAAAGTAAAACTTAATAATAAAATAGACAGTACCAATTTTATGAAAAACCTGGATGCGGTGTTGCTTTCCAAAGGTTTAATAAAAGATGTTGATAACCCCGATGTATATGTAGCCGTGGAAGTTTATACCCAACTTACACACCCTGCCAACAGTTCGGTCAATTTAGGAATTGGAGGAGGAAGTGGCTGGTTTGGATTAGGTACTAATGTAGATATACCCATAAAAAATAATAGTAAAATTGTTAATTATTCGTTTAAAATCGATTTTGATGATGCAAAAACTAAAAATTTAGTTTGGACATCAAAAGTTGTCGATTCTAAACCTTTTAATACTTCTACCGCTTCTAGAGCTTCCTTTTATAATTCATCAATTAATTTGTTGTTTAAGAATTATCCGCCTAAGAAAATTAGAAAATCCAAACCAAGCAAAACGAACTATTACAATTAGTTTAAATTTAATGATATAAGCCCCTATATTAATATATTGGATTAGTACAAAGAATTATTAGGTTAAGATTATATAGCTTTCTTAAGTAAGATTGTATGATGTTTTTAACATATAAGAATTATAAAGTATATATAAATCTATAGCAAATGTTTAAACGTTTAAACGGTAGATTAAGAAAGATAAAAGATTTATATTTTTTAAACTAAAAATCTTTTTAAAGTTAAAGAATCATTTTTTCAACCTAACAATATTTAAATTTAAGAATTCATTTTGGTTTACATTTAATAAAATTATTTTTGAATCATTTGAAAAAATAAGTTGTATAATTATGTACTATCAATCTCCACACCTATAAAAATATTATCATTCTTTAATATGATATAACTCATTTCAAATAAAATCATTTAATCGGTTAAATGATATAATTTTACTGCATGAAACCACAAACATAAATGTAATATGAATACAAAATATCTATATTGGATTACTTTCGTTGCAGTAAACGGAGGTCTATTATTCGGTTTAAATATGGCGGGAATTGCCGGAGCCAATGATCTCATAAAGCAAGATTTCAGTTTAAGCGATAGCGGATTAGGTATGGTTGCCAGTTTTTTAATGATTGGTTGCTTAATTGGAGCTTTTTTCACCGGCAGTATTGCTGAAAAATACGGTCGTAAAAATGTTATGATCATTACAGCAATTATATATATAATTTCTTCTTTAGGTTGTGCTTTTGCAACCAGCTTTATAGGATTAACTATTTTTAGGGTTCTTTCCGGTTTCGCCGTAGGAGCTACTTCAGTAGTAGGCCCCATGTATATTTCAGAAATCTCCCCGGCCAATAAAAGAGGAACGTTGGTATCATTCAATCAATTTGCAATAACCATCGGTATCTTTTTAGCCTATGTTTTTGATTATTTCTTGATTAATTTAGGTCAAGAAAGTTGGAGGTATATGTTGGGAGTTCCAGCCCTGTTCGGAATCATTTTTTTACTATATTTAGTATTCTCATTTCCGGAAAGTCCGCGCTGGCTCTTAGCTAAGGGGAAAAAAGACGAAGCCGTAGAAATTCTTAATAAAATAGGAGGAGATAGTTATGTGAAAAACGAACTTCCTGAAATGGAAAAATCCATAAATGCAGAAAAGAACAAAGAAAAAGCCAGCAGTAAAGAATTATTTAACGGAAAGACTGGCAAAATAGTTGCAATAGGAACCCTTATAGCTGCATTCCAGCAGATTACCGGTATAAATGCTGTATTAATATTTGCACCGGATATTTTCCGTTCTGCCGGAGTAGGTGGAGATACAGCTTTACTTCAATCCATGATCGTGGGAATTGTAAATGTATTAATGACTATAGTTGCCTTGAAATTAGTGGATTCTAAAGGTCGTAAAACTCTTTTATTATGGGGAGCTTTTGGAATGGCTGTTTCTTTAGGATATTTGACATATGCTTTCTTACAACCTGAAAAAAATAGTATGGGAGTTTTAATAGCCTTATTAGGATATATCTCCTTTTTTGCTGCATCCTTCGCTCCGGTAATGTGGGTAATTATATCCGAAATTTATCCTAATAGAATTAAAGGATTAGCAATGTCTTTTTCAACTGCTGTTAGCTGGGGTTGTACATTTTTAACTGTATATTTTGCACCAATTATACGAGCAAATTTAGGAGACAGTGCATTATTTGGAATTTTTGGAATATTTACTGTAATTGCCTTTATTTTTGTTAAATTTTGGATTCCGGAAACCAAAGGAAAATCTTTAGAACAAATTGAAAAAGAATTAGGGCTTATTGACTAAGCTATAAAATACAATTACTATGAAAAGAGTTTCAATTAAAGATGTTGCTTTAAAAGCAGGAGTTTCGACTGCGTTGGTTTCATATGTTTTGAACGGTCGTCATACCGATAGAATAAGTAAACTAACAGCAGAAAAAATAAAAAATGCAGCTAAAGAACTGAATTACCGACCCAATAGCATAGCGCGAAGTCTCAAAGCCAAAAAAACTCATACCATTGCCTTGTTGGTTGCAGATATTGCCAACCCGTTTGCTTCTCAAATAGCAAGGATTATTGAAGATGAGATAAGCAGCAAAGGATATGTAATATTAATTGGAAGTTCCGATGAAAACGCAGAAAAATTGCAGCAATTAATAGATATTTTTCTTACCAGACAGGTAGATGGTTTTATAATTCTACCGGTAGAAGGCTCAGAAAAGTATATATTGGATTTAGCTAAAACCAATGCTCCGATAGTTTTAATAGACAGATATTTTAATAATAATATGGAAATACCCGTAATTACTACTAATAATTACGGAGCATCCTATCAAGCCACAGAACATTTAATAAAAAAAGGAAAAAAGAACATAGGCATACTAACATTTCAAACGGAATTAATTCATATAAATGAAAGAGTAAATGGCTATAAAAGAGCTGTGTTGGATAGGGGTTTAACTATTAAGTCAGAAAATATAAAATACATTAATGAAGCGGAAATAGATATAGAAGTTTCCCATGCTATAGATGAATTACTATCAAAAGAAGAAGCCATTGATGCCTTATTTTTTGCAACAAATAAATTAGCGTTGGCAGGACTTAAAAAGCTAATGACGTTAAACATAAGAATACCCGACGAATTAGCACTAATTACCTTTGATGAATCAGAAGCCTTTGACATCTTTAAAGTACCGGTGAGCCATATAAAACAACCTTTGTATGAAATATCCAAAGAAGCTGTAGAAATAATTACCGGCATGATTGAAGATAAAAATTTAAAATTCAAACCGAGAGTGTACAACTCCAAATTAATAATAAAACAATCTTCTTAATAAGATACATAATGAAAAATAATATGAATACGAAGCCCATCATTTGTTTTGGAGAAATATTATGGGATATATTCCCATCAGGAAAGAAAATAGGAGGAGCTCCATTTAATGTTGCATATCATCTTAATAAAATGGGTGTTGATGGAAGAATGATTAGTTGTGTTGGAAATGATGAATTAGGCAGAGAATTGCTTAACAAAGTACAAGAAGCAGCGATTCCGACAGAAGAATGCCAGATAAGCGATAAATACAACACAGGTACTGTAATAGCAGAAATAGATAAAAATAACGAAGCTCATTATACCATTGTAGAACCCGTAGCTTGGGACTTTATAGAATGGAAAGATGAATATGAAAATTTAGTAAAGAATTCACAAGGATTTGTATTTGGAAGTTTAGGAAGCAGAAATAATTTATCCAAAAACACTTTGTCAAAATTAATTGAAGTTGCGCCATATAAAGTTTTTGACATCAATCTACGACCTCCATATATTTCTCAAGAATCGATTATCGATTTTATGAAAAAAGCCGATTTAGTAAAGATGAATAAGGCAGAATTAAGGCTTTTGTTAGAATGGGTGGGGAAAGAATATACATCCGAAGAAGATGCCGTTAAATATGTTCGTAAAACATTCTCTTTAGATGGACTAATTGTAACCAAAGGAAGTAAAGGAGCGGTATATTGTGATCAATATCAATATATATATTCAGAAGCTATACAAGTTGAAATTAAAGATACAGTCGGTAGTGGTGATTCTTTTCTGGCCGGATTTTTAGCTAAACGAGCTCAAGGGTTCTCAAATTTAGATGCTATGAAAGAAGCAATTGCTTTAGGAGCATTTATAACCAATCACATAGGAGCATGCCCGGTATATGATTTAGAAGAATTCCAAAAATTCAAACAGGATAAATCGATAAACAGTAACACATTTATAGAAGATCAAACAATCAATTAGCATACACTAATCTTATCTATATATAGATAAAAAGCAGCTTATATTATTAAGCTGCTTTTTAAATATAAAGATAAAATTAATTAGCAGTTACACGAAGTATTTTTTATCTGTTGAAAGAAATCATTACCCTTGTCATCCACGAGAATAAAAGCAGGAAAGTTCTCAACCTCTATTTTCCAAATAGCTTCCATTCCTAGTTCGGGATACTCCAAACATTCTAAATGTTTAATATTAGTTTGTGCAAGAATTGCAGCAGGTCCCCCTATACTTCCTAAATAAAAACCGCCGTATTTATGACAAGCGTCTGTAACCTGTTGGCTTCTGTTTCCTTTTGCAATCATAATTAAGCTGCCTCCATGGGATTGGAAAGAATCCACATAAGAATCCATTCTTCCGGCAGTAGTGGGCCCCATAGATCCCGAAGCATACCCGGCAGGTGTTTTAGCCGGTCCGGCATAATAAATAGGATGATCTTTTATATATTGCGGTAACTCTTCTCCATTATCCAATTTTTCTTGCAGTTTCGCATGAGCGATATCCCGTCCTACAATAATAGTTCCGGTTAAAGATAGTCGAGTAGAAACAGGATATTGGGACAATTCGGAAAGAATCTCTTTCATCGGTCGATTTAAATCAATCGCAACACCTCCGGCTTCTCCTGCCTTTTGATATTGTTCAGGAATTAGTCGGGCAGGATTATCTTCCAATTTTTCAATCCAAATACCGTCTTTATTTATTTTTGCTTTAATATTTCGATCGGCAGAACAAGAAACACCCATTCCAACCGGACAAGATGCTCCGTGTCTTGGTAGTCGTATAACCCTGATATCATGTGCAAAAAATTTACCCCCGAATTGTGCGCCTAACCCTAATTCTCGAGCGGCATTCAATAGCTTTTTTTCCATTTCAAGATCCCGAAAAGCACGCCCGCCTTCATTTCCTGATGTTGCCAAGTTATCATAATATTTAGTAGAAGCAAGCTTAACTGTTTTCAAGTTAGTTTCAGCCGATGTTCCTCCAATTACAAAAGCAATATGATAAGGAGGACAAGCAGCAGTACCCAACGATTTCATTTTTTCTACTAAAAAAGGAAATAATTTATCGGGATTTAATAATGCTTTAGTCTCTTGATATAAATAAGTTTTATTTGCTGAACCTCCTCCCTTTGCAACAAATAAAAATTTATATTCCTGTCCGTTTACAGCATATAAATCTATTTGAGCGGGAAGATTGGTTCCTGTATTCACCTCTTTATATAAGTCTAAAGGAGCATTTTGAGAATAACGCAGATTATCAGATGTAAAAGTATTGTATACTCCCTTAGATAAAGCTTCTTCATCATTACCTCCGGTCCATACCTGTTGGCCCTTTTTTCCCATAATAATGGCTGTTCCGGTATCTTGACAAAAAGGAAGAATTCCTTTAGCTGAGATTTCAGAATTTCGTAAAAAAGTAAGAGCCACAAACTTGTCGTTTTCACTGGCATTCGGATCTGATAGTATACTTGCTACTTGTTTTTGATGTTCCGGACGAAGTAAAAATTCAACATTATGAAATGCATGTTGAGCCAGAAGAGTTAAACCTTCCGGTTCTATTTTAAGAATTTCTTTTCCTTCAAATGTAGAGGTTGAAATATAATCTTTAGTTAGTAAATAGTATTCTGTAAGATCTTTTCCTTGTTCAAAAGTTTCTTGATACTTAAAATCCGGTGTTGCCATATAGTAAGCCTAGTTTTATAAATTTAACAGCGCTAAAATTATATATTAATAGATTTATAAAACATGATATTTACCGCTTTTAAAGACTAGTACGAAATTTATAATCATTATAAATAAAGGAAAAAAGTTTTTTTAAATAGAGGTTTATATTTACAATTTTATAAGAGAAATATTTAGAAAAAGATTAAAAAAGAGGGTTGATAATTCATCAACCCTCTCTATAATAAATATCTATTGAAAATTAAATCAATTTCGCCTATCTTAATGTAAAAAGTAATTCTCTATATTTTGTTAATGGCCACATTTCGTTGTCTATTAGCATTTCCAACGCATCAGAATGTTCTCTGATCTTATCAAATAAAGGTTTAACTTTATTACAAAAAGTTTCAGCTTGTTTAGCAGGATCTGAAATAGCGATCGCCTTGTCTCTTTCTTTAAACAATTTATCAACCCCGCTTTTAATTTCTGTAATATGAGAAGAAATATTTTTAATAAGATCCAATTGCTCTTTACACATGGACTTCATTTCATTTTCCCCAAAAATATCTTTTAATCCTTTTGCATTTTCAATCAATTTAGTTTGATAATCAACAGCCACAGGAACAATGTGATTACGAGCCATATCTCCTAATACTTTAGCTTCAATAGAGATCATTTTAGAATATTTTTCCAATTTGATTTCATTTCTGGCTTCAATTTCCTTATGAGATAAAATATTTAGCTTTTCAAATGGCTCAATATATTTTTTGTTTAATTCAAATTTTAATGCCTCAGGCGTAGTTTTTTTATTTTCCAATCCTCTTTTTTCCGCTTCTTTTACCCAATCTTCACTATAACCGTCTCCTTCAAATAATATAGATCTTGATTCAGTAATATAGTCACGAAGAATATTAAATATTGCTTCATCTTTTTTAAGACCTTTAGCAATCAATTCATCAACCTCTTTTTTGAATTTTTGTAATTGATAAGCCATTATAGTGTTTAAAACGGTCATAGGCTCACCACAATTAGCTTGAGATCCGACAGCTCTGAATTCGAATTTATTTCCGGTAAATGCAAAAGGCGAAGTTCTGTTACGGTCTGTATTGTCAAGTAATAGTTCAGGGATTTTTCCGACAATATTTAATTTTAAATCCGTCTTTTCATCCGGAGAAAGTTTTCCTTTAGTAACTTTTTCCAATTCATCTAAAACAGCGGTTAACTGAGATCCAATAAATATTGAAATAATAGCAGGTGGAGCTTCATTAGCACCTAACCTGTGATCATTACCTGCCGATGCAATCGAAGAACGTAGTAAGTCACCATAGTCATGAACAGCCTTAATAGTATTGATGAAAAAAGTAAGGAACTGGAGATTTTTCTTAGGATTCTTTCCGGGACTCAATAAATTTTCTCCGGTATCTGTTGAAAGCGACCAGTTATTATGTTTTCCGCTTCCGTTAACACCATCAAATGGTTTTTCATGAAATAAAATACTTAAACCGTGTCTGCGGCTTACTTTTTTCATGACATCCATTAATAATGAATTGTGATCTACCGCTAAGTTAGCTTCTTCAAATAATGGAGCTAATTCAAATTGATTCGGAGCAACTTCATTATGTCTGGTTGTTACAGGTATACCCAATCTCATACAGTCAATTTCCAACTCTTTCATAAAATTTCTTACGCGAGTTGGAATAGATCCGAAATAATGGTCTTCGAGTTGCTGTCCTTTAGCAGGGGCATGACCTAGAAGAGTTCTTCCCGTTAAAACCAAATCCGGACGGGTTTGAAAAAGTGAAGAATCCACTAAAAAATATTCTTGTTCCCAACCCAAAGTAGAATAAACTTTGCTTACATTTTTATCGAAATAGGCTTGACACACTTCAGTAGCAGCTTCATCTACCGATTGTAATGCTCGTAATAGTGGAGTTTTATAATCTAAAGTCTCACCGGTATAAGAAACAAAAATTGAAGGAATACATAGGGTTGTATCAATAATGAAAGCAGGTGAAGTCGGATCCCAGGCGGTATAACCTCTTGCTTCGAATGTATTACGTATTCCACCATTAGGGAAGCTGGAAGCATCCGGTTCTTGCTGAATTAATAAAGAACCGCTGAATCTTTCAATGGCTCGACCTTCTCCAATTGGATTAAAAAAAGAATCATGCTTTTCAGCTGTCTCTCCCGTTAAAGGTTGAAACCAATGAGTATAATGGGTAGCACCTTTAGACATAGCCCATTCTTTCATGGAAACAGCAACCTGATCTGCAATTTCTCTTGTGATTTTCTTTCCATATTTTATCGCATCTAAAATGCTTTGATAAGCTTCTTTAGTCAGATATTCACGCATGGTGGATTCTGAAAAGACATTTTCGCAATATAGCTCAGATAATTTTTTTGGAATTTCTATATGTTTAGGCTGTAAATAAGGAAGCCTTTTTAAAGCATAAAAACGTAATGTTGACATAAAAGGTATTTTTTTTAGAGGGTAAATATAATTATAATATTAAAATAAATCAAATAACCCTCATTTTTTACACACAATTAAAAGAATTTTATTAAAAATCATTCATTGAATTCTTAACATATTATCAAAAAAAAACTTCAATTTTAATAAATAAAATAAAATAAACAAGTAATAAGTATTTTAATATGAGAATGTCATAAAAACAAAATGTATAAAAAAAATAAATTATTTTATATTCATTTATTATTTATCGGGCTCTATTAAGAATAATAAAAGAAAGAAAAATAATTTATGAATAAATAGTTAACTTGTAATATGTTACGAATGGATAAATTTTTCACTGTATTGTGGATAAAATATTTTAATACGGTTTTTATATGAAATAAAATTAGAGAAACAGAATTGAAAAGATAGAATATTTAAAATAATTATAAAAACTGGATAATAGTAAAATTTTTGTTTATAAAATCTTGCGTTGGTATAATATTTTCATTAATAATTTTAAATAAATCTTATAAAAGATAAGATTAAAAAGATAAAAATAACAACAATAATTAAAATTAATCAAAAACCTAAAAAACATGGAACATAGAAAAATAGGCGATTCAGATTTATCTTTATCGGTAATAACTTTTGGAGCTTGGGCTGCCGGAGGCTGGATGTGGGGAGGAACAGAAAGAAAAGTTGCCGTTGAAGCAATCAAATCAGCTCACGATGCAGGAATAACATCTATCGATACGGCTCCTATATACGGACAGGGAACCAGTGAATCTATAGTAGGAGAAGCTATTAAAGGAATTCCTAGAGATAAAGTTCAAATTTTAACTAAATTTGGAATGCGTTGGGATTTAGCTAAAGGAGATTTAGCCATGCACAGTAAAGACAATTCAGGAAAAGATATCGATATATATAAATATGCTGGAAAGGAAAGTGTTATCTATGAATGTGAACAAAGTTTAAAACGTTTAGGAACCGATTATATAGATCTATATCAACTGCACTGGCCGGAAACCGTTACACCCATAGAAGAAACGTTTGAAGCAGTTGCAAAATTAATCGAGCAAGGAAAAGTACGTCATGCATCCGTTTGTAATTGCTCCACTTCACAAATTGAAGCAGCAAATAAAGCATGCAAAATACTTTCCGATCAGGTTCCTTATAGTATGTTAAACCGTAAAATAGAAAAAGATATAGTTCCTTATTGTATTAAAAATAAAAAGTCTATCTTAGCTTATAGTCCAATGGAAAGAGGATTATTAACCGGAAAAATTAAACCGGATCATAAATTTGAAGAAGGTGATGCTAGAAGGGACATGAAGATGTACCAACCGGATAGTATTAAAAGAATTGATGATTTCTTGGCTAAAATTAAACATATAGCAGATGATCAAGGAGCAACCCTGGCTCAGTTAGTACTAAAATGGACTGCTGAACAACCGGGGATTACCATAGCCTTGGCCGGTGCAAGAAATGCAGAACAAGCAAAACAAAATGCAAAAGCAGCTGAAGTAAAAATCAGCAAAGAACAAATGGATTTTATCGATTCGGAATTAGCAAAATTATAAAATCATATAAAGAATTATTATGGAAAAACTGACAGGTAAAAAAGCAATAGTTACAGGTGGAAACAGAGGATTAGGAAAAGCAGTGGCTTTAGCTCTGGCTGCTGAAGGGGTAGATGTAGCTATTACAGGAAGAGATGAAAAAACAGTTAAGGAAACTGTAAAGGAATTAGAAGGAAAAGGAATAAAAGCTGCATATTCAATTTTTGATGTTTCCAATCAAAAAGAAGTTGAAACGGAAATGGAAAAATTACAAAACAGTTTCGGATCCTTTGATATTTTGATCAACAATGCAGGAATTTCAGCATTTCAAAGTTTTTTGGATATGCCTGTTGATCAGTGGCAAAATATTGTACAAACCAATCTCTTCGGACCTTATTTCATGTCTAGAGCAGTTTTGCCTGCAATGATTGAAAAAAAAGGAGGAGATATCATTAATGTTTCATCCACGGCAGGATTAAAAGGGGGAGCAAACACTTCAGCCTATAGTGTTTCAAAAGCCGGTTTAATATCCTTGTCGGAATCATTGATGTATGAGATGAGAAAGCACAACATAAGAGTTACAACTCTTACACCAAGTACCATTGCATCAGACATGTCTGTAAAATTATTAAAAATTACGGATGGAAATCCGGAAAAAGTTTTACAGCCGGAAGATTTTGCAGAATTAGTGGTTGATATTCTTAAGTTAAATAAACGAGCCTTGTTGGCAAATGCATCTTTATGGTCAACCAATCCTTAAAATTATAAACCCATAGATAAAGTCCGGCTAATAGTACCGGACTTTATTATTTTAACATTAAAAATAGATGAAAGTATTTATATCCGGCAAAATACCGGAAGTAGGAATAGACATGCTGAAAAAGGAAGGTTATGAGGTCGAAATGTGGACAAATTCGGAACCTATTACCCTTGCAGAATTAATAGATAAATGTAAACAATCCGACGCATATATAAATGTCATGTCTCCTGTGCCGGAAAGTTTTTTTAAAGAAGTTACAAATTTGAAAGTTATTTCCACATTTTCGGTTGGTTATAATCATATCGATATCCAATCAGCCACACGTTTGGGCATACCAGTGGGAAATACCCCGGATGTTCTCAGTAATGCAACGGCAGACATTGCTTTCTTGTTACTGTTGAATGTTTCCAGAAAAGCTTTTTTTAATTATCGAAGAATAATCGAAGGAAATTGGAAGCCGGGTTTTTTATCAGTAGAATATTTAGGGCAAGAATTGAATGGAAAGACCTTAGGCATATTTGGTATGGGACGTATAGGAATCAAAATGGCTCAAAAATGTAAAAATGCATATGGGATGAATATACTTTATAATAATAGGCATAAACAAGAAGAAGCCGAAAAAGAATTAGGAGCGCATTATGTTTCTTTTGAAGAATTATTGGAACAATCGGATGTAATAAGTTTACATGCCCCTTTAACAGATGAAAATAAAGGTATTTTTAATGCCTCAGCGTTTAAAAAAATGAAGAAAACATCTATTTTAATAAACACGGCCAGAGGTCCTATGGTTAATGAAAAAGATTTAATACAGGCCATCCAAGAAGGTCAAATCTGGGGAGCCGGTTTAGATGTAACAGATCCCGAACCCATGAAAGCAGATAACCCTTTATTATGCATGGAAAATGTTGCGGTTACGCCTCATATCGGATCAGCAACTATAGAAGCGCGAAATGCGATGTCGGCTTTATGTGCTAAAAATATTATTTCCGGTTTAAAAGGAGAAAAATTACCTTGCGTCGTTAATCCCGAAGTATATAAATAATTAAAATATTATATTGATTTATAGTAATGAATGTATGAGCTTGTAAAATCTATATGTGTTTATTTGAAAATTATAATTCCATAGTTAACTTGATAGACATATTTTGATCTAAATTTCCAACTTTATAAGCGCCTAAACGAGCATATACGCCAACACCTACCAGGCCTAATAATAGCTTATTTGCTTCAAAACCAACTTCCTGGTAATAATCTTTAGGAACATCGAATTCAAAAAGCGAATGAACATCTTTATTTGGCATCCATCCTATAAGACCATTGTATAATACGGCAAAATGTAGAGATTTAAATTCACTTACGCGTAAAGGACGGAAATGGTGGGTAAATTGAAAAGAAATAAATCTATCTGAAAAAAAGGAGGAAGGTCTCATAGTTTCAAAACTTTGAAAGCCTTTAAAAGCAAATCTACCCCAAATACTGTTTCCGTGCTTCGCAACCCCGTTGCCCTCGAAAGAATTTATAATTGGAGTATCTCCGAAAGTGGCTCCTATATTCCCGATAATTTCAGTTTTACCTAATTTGGACAAAAAAGTATATAAAGCCGAGAGGTATAAACGATGAATACCTGTACTGTTTTCAAATAATTTCCAAGATTTAGCGTAAGTAAAATAATAATAAGGAGGCTTATCTTGTAATGTATATTTTCCGTTATTCGATTCGATATATTTTACATTGGGAGCATATCGTAAACGTATCGCAGTATTAACATAGTTAAACCAAGTACTTTCATCGTAATCTTTAAATTTATAATGAAAATTCACCCGTTGTCTTTGGAAATCAACCGCAAAAGTAATATCAATATTTTTTAGAAAGTCTTGTTGATATGATAATTCTACTTTCCTATAGCTAAAATAATCACCGTTGTAAATATTATTGGTTTTAGCCGTAAGCTCATCTTTTGGAGTTAAATACTTAATTTTGGTTCTTCCCACCGGCAGCACATCGGTTTCTGCTTTTATAGATAATTCTCCCCCTTGGTGCTTATTAACAAAAAATGTTACATCTGCTCCTCCTTTAACTTCCTCATCTCGGGTTCCTTTAGCTATATAACTTCCTATACGAGTATTTTTACTGAATTTATGGTTAGTATGTCCTCCTAGTTGATAACGGAAAGATTCATACAGGTTATGACTGAATATACTGTATACATCAAAATTAAAAAACCCCAGTTCCAGATCCCCCTCGGTGAGTTTTCTTAAAAATCGTAATTTAGGTTCCAGTTTGTATTCTTTTGATATGCGGTATAATTCATTATAAGTAGTAGCTTCGCGATGAGTTAAAGAATCGTCTCGCAGTGCTGAAATTTTTTCATCTGCATTTTGGGAAACTTCTTTTGAGATAACATATTCATATCCTTTGAAGTCATTAGCAGTATAAGAAACATCGTTGGTGAAATTGGTTACATGAGAATCTATGGTTGCCGTAGTAGTTAATCGAGTTATCGAATGCAATCCCTTAGGCAGTAGTTTATTTATTTTTTTGATGAAATTACTGCTTAAAATTTCCGTCTTCATATATTCATCTTCTGTATACCAAATTCCTTCATAGGGAGCATAAGTTATTTCGTAGTATATATTGGAGATTTTCGAATTATTGCCAATTAATTTTACGAGCGCATACGATTCAGAATCTACAAAAACAGTTAGATTTTTGTAAAATTGAGCTTCACTTTTTCCATGAGAATAGGTATAGATAACATATGTTTTTCTGTTGTTAATATAGACACTGTCTACCAATCGGGATATTGTTCCCTGCGTTTCCCTGGGCTTAAGCATTTCAGGATAATCATTGACCATTGATTTTGCAATGGAAAAATTAAAAAATTGCGGATTACTAAATCCTCCTGCTTTATAAGCTGTTACAATGGCTTTTTTACCATATTTTTTATCATATTCATAAAGCATAGTTCTTTCACCAATAAAAACCATGCTTTTTTCTAAAAATCCTTTTAATTTATTGTTTAAAGTATCCAGTTTTCTTTTAGGATGATTAATATAAGTAACGGAATCAGAAGGCATGTCTAAAGTAAATTTTACATACGAATCAAACTTATACGCATTGAGATGATCAGCATTATTTTTACTGCTCTTTTCCCATACTTTTTTTAGTATAGATACAGCCTTAGGATCACTCTTTTTTTTAATTTTTTTAAATAAATAAATAGTTTTATCCAGTTTGCCGATCATCTCTATTTTAGGCAAGTAACCATCAACACGAATGATTATTTTGTTTATATTACTATCTAAAGTAATCATTCCTTCTGCATTGGTAAATCCTAACAGGCTATTTGATTCATTGTAAATAAAAGCTTTTTCAACAGGTAGATTGGTTTCAATATTTACAATTTTAATGTGTATTTGACAGAAAAGATGTAGAGAAAAAAAGAGAAAAAATAATAGAACTAAGTTGCTTCTTATAGATGTTTGCATTTATAGAAATAATCTTTTTTGCTTCAATTGATTAAAAAATCCGAATTTTTAGCTTGTACTGAAAACGTAAATTTATAAAATTATTTTTTATACGAAAATGGTTTAAAGTATTTTAATAACTAAAAAAGCCGATTTATTATAAACCGGCTTTTTTTATATCTGAATTAAAAATATTTATTAGAATAAAGAAGAGGCGATTTGGACTCTTGCTTCTTTGCGTGAAGGATTCCACATGGCTGTGGCAGAAACAGGTAATTTATATCCGAGAACCGTAATATCTTTAGAAGCTGTAATTCCGGCATTTACAATGTCGAAATCGTGTTTTTCATTACCATAAAAGCTAGATTTTCCTGCAAGTCCAAAAGCAGCACCGCAGAATATATCCAGATCCACTACTTTACCTTTTATAATAGGATAATTTAGTCCGGTATAGGTAGACCATCTTTGATCTCCTTTTTCATTTCTGTCTGCTCCGTAAAAAGAAGTTCCATAATCTAGTTTTAAAGGAAAGCTGTCACAGAAAACAAAATATCCTCTGAAATCAAATCGATGTCCGGTTGTTTTGTGATCATAATTCCAAATGTCATTATCCTTAGCATCTTTTAATCTTCCGGTAGAATTGAATACATCCCATACACCGACACCCCATTTTCCCGTACTATAGTGTAGATAATAATTAATTTCATGATAGTGTTGTCCGTTTGTATCTCCGAGACCTATACCGCCCCAAACTCCCAATTTTAGATATTTTTTATGATCTAAGGCATAATTTATGTCTACGTCGGCCATAGCACCGTCTGTAACAGTTATACCTCTCCAAAAGTGGTTAGATCGTAAACTAAGATTGAAATCTAATCTTTCTATTTCTTGACTATATAATGAAATAGAAGATATAAGAACTGTAAGTAAAATAAGAATTTTTTTCATATTAATGGATTTTAGTTTGTTTTTATTTTAAATCAGCATTGAAATTTGGATGTAAAAATATAAATATTCTACCGGAATATATAATTTATTACTAATTATTCGGAAATATATTGAAACTTTTGTATCAATTAGATTAAAAAAATAGGGTATTTAGTACAAATATTTTAGATATTATTATAAAGCTGTTAATTATCTTGTCTAAATTTTATAATATATTTTTTAGATAGATTTACAGATGCCGAATTCTGAAAAATTTTATTACATTCAAAATTAGCATCAGTAAAACCATCTATATTTTATGGGTATGATTAATCAATCCAAAGAAACTATATTGTTAGTTACAGTTTCTAATTGTAATTAGTTTTACAAAAAATCACAAAAACCAACGTTAAGAACTTTTAGAAGCATTTAATTTAATTACTTCTTTTATTTGCTTTATATAATTTTATAGTAAATGTAAGTCTTTGCGTGAAAACTTTATTTGTCTTCATCATCAACCCAATTAAGTACTCTGCTTACCGCTCTTTTCCAACCTTTTAAATAATGTTCGGCTTTATCTTTATCCATTTCAGGTGTAAATACACGGTCTACAGATCGTTGAGCTTGAAGTTCATCAATGCTTTTCCAATAACCAACAGCTAATCCGGCCAAATAAGCAGCACCTAGAGCGGTTGTTTCCAATGTTTTAGGTCTAATTACATTAAATCCGAAAATATCAGATTGGAATTGCATCATTAAATTGTTAGCACAAGCACCCCCGTCAACTCGAAGTTCAATTTCATGAACGCCGGAGTCAGCTTCCATAGCTTTTATTAAATCATACACTTGGTAAGCAATACCTTCTAAAGTAGCTCTGGCAATGTGTCCATCGGTAGTTCCTCTGGTAATTCCTAAAATTCCTCCACGAGCATAGGGATCCCAGTACGGAGCACCTAAGCCTGTTAATGCAGGAACAAAATATACCCCTCCATTATCTGGAACAGTTTTAGCTAAATTTTCAGTGTCAGCAGAGGTTTTAACAATTTTAGCTCCGTCTCTTAACCACTGAACTACCGCTCCACCAACGAATACACTACCTTCAAGCGCATAATAAGTTTTACCATTAATCTTCCACGCAATGGTGGTTAATAAATTATTTTTAGATAAAACCGGTTTTTCACCTGTATTCATTAATAAGAAACACCCTGTACCGTATGTATTCTTCGCCATTCCTTTATTTGTACACAATTGACCGAATAAAGCAGCTTGTTGATCTCCGGCAATACCTGAAATAGGAATTTTTGTTGAGAATAGAGTAGTGGAGGTTTCACCATACACTTCACTGCTTTGTTTTACTTCAGGAAGCATAGATTTAGGAATGTTGAATAATTTTAATAAATCTTCATCCCATTCCAAAGTATGAATATTAAACAATAAGGTACGAGAAGCATTAGAAACGTCGGTAACGTGCATTTTTCCTCTGGTAAGTTTCCAAACCAACCAAGTATCAACAGTACCAAAACAAAGTTTTCCTTGCTCAGCTTTTTCTCTAGCACCCGGAACGTTGTCCAATATCCATTTTAATTTTGTCCCTGAGAAATAAGCATCCAGTATTAAACCGGTTTTTTCTCTGATCATATCAGTTAAACCTTGTTCTTTAAGTTCATCACAATATTTGGAAGTTCTTCTGTCTTGCCAAACGATAGCATTGTAAATGGTTTCACTGGTTTCTCTGTCCCATACAATTGTGGTTTCCCTTTGGTTGGTAATACCAATCGCAGCTATATCCAATCCGGATATACCTTTTTTAGCTATTGCTTCGGCAGCAACAGACATTTGCGAAGACCAAATTTCTTCAGGGTGATGTTCCACTAACCCCGGTTTTGGAAAGTATTGGGTATAATCTTTTTGTGCAACCGATACTATTTCTCCTCCATGATTAAATAAAATAGCTCTGGAAGATGTAGTTCCCTGATCTAAAGCTAAAATGAATTTTTCTTTCATCTTTATTGATTTTAGTTATTTAATTTGTCCGTATAAAATAAAACAAAAAATACATTTAAAATAGGATGATTAGTAATTTAATGATCTTTTTTTAAATGTATTTTAAATTTTATATGTTTTTTATTATGTTAAAAAACTCCTTTCGTATTATTGTATAATACGATTTGGTAACTCAATCCGAACCAATCATTAGCAATGCTTGGTCCACCTTTTTCCGCTCTATGCTGATAGAACGCTGTTATTTTTGCCATTCTTGGACTGTTAGGGTATAAATAAAAATTTACCCCGGCAGTATATAAGTAAAGCTTTTCATAGTCAAATCCGGAAATATCTTTATTTCCTTGATTGAAATATTCAAATCTTGCAACAGGTTCAATTTTTGGAGTAACATTAAATCCTGCTAATAAAGAGTAACCTAACTTATTAACCTTAACAAAATCATGTTTAGTATAATCCATATTGTTAGGGGTTACAAATATAGTATTTCCATTTTCATCAACGCTTGTAAATCGTACATTTTTGTAAGTACCGTAATCAAATTTAAATTTGTATTTGTTAGGATTTATATAGTATAAAAACCCTGAATAAGCCCAAGCTTGTTTAAAGCCCATTCCCGGAAGATTAACAGCACCCATATGACCACCGAATTCAACATTTTTTACAGGGAAAAAACGTAGGGATGCATCCCAGCTTTTAAATTCTAAACCGTGGTTTCCTTGTCCTTCCGATGGACCATCGTTGAAGGAAGACCAATATCTGTCTCGATTGCTGTCGCTATTATGCAAAAAGAAGGCGTAACGTACAAAATTTTTAACGTTACCCGAAACGTTAATACCATAATGTCTTAAATCAGGAGCTCCTTGAGCAGCACTTTGATTTTCAGATGTATAAGTAAAGTCGGCTAAATCTAAGTCATAAGCAGATGTTTCATTAGCAGCTCTGTTTCCGGCTCCTTTAAAACGTCCTAACTGTAAATTAAGCAACGGATGGAAGTTATATTTAATGAAAGCATCAGAAATTTTGCTTGCGTGTAGGTTCCAAGTTATGCTAGCGCTCAATTTAGGAGATATAGCCATATCTGTATGTAAGAATCCTATTTTGAATGCAGCCGGTTGAAAATTATAGCTTGAATTTGCTTCTTTATGAGGTCCTTTTTCACTAGGAACTTGTTGGTAAATAGTTTCCAGAACCATACCGATTCCGTATTTCAGAGTAGGAGTGAAGCTATTTTCATCTCCGCCCGTTAATTCTTTAATAAAATTTAACTTAATACCTTGAGAAAGCTGGGAGCTATCGCTGTTCATACGTTCCACAAGTGAAGGTCTTTTTTTAATAGAGTCGCTGTCTTGTTGGAATTTATCCAGGGAGGCTTTTTGGCCATAGCCTAAAATAAATGCTGCCGTAAAGAAAAGTGATAAACTGCGTTTAAATTTCATGTTAGTTGTTTTTGTTTAGTAATTAATTGGTTTCGTAATGTAGTTGTTGAAATAAGGCAAAGATTTGGTATTTAATGCTTTGCCTTATCTTTTTATGTTAATAAGTGGAACGAAAGAGAATTATTTTTTAGTTTTTTCAAAAATATACAATTCGTGAATTTCTCTGTCATAGCCGGGGTAGAATCCGGACGGCATACCCATTTTAATGATTGCTCCTCTATTATTAAGGATAACAAGGTCATTGGTTACAGGATCAATTGAAAGACCTTCAATTTCTCCGGCTCTTTTAAATTCAGGAATTGATCTAAATAATGAAACTTCCGCACGAGTTTGGTTCGGATCGCTTACGTCAGCAATATAAACATTATCTGCTTCAGGAATATCGGAATCCCCGTCATCAGAAGTTATTAAAAGTTTTCCATCAATATGATAAACCCCTTGTTGCCATTGCGGAGAGGGTTGTAAATGAACTTTACCAATATATTTTCTAGTTTTTAAATCATATTTATATACATACCATCCGGAAGTCCAATCAGACATCCAAGCAATGTTGTTCTTTCTGTCAATAGTAATTCCACTAACTTCCGGTTGTTCAATTTCTCCAAAGTCTATAGAATATTTATAATCTAAAGTTTCAGCATCGTAAACGGCAATTTGAATATTGCGTACAACTCCTGAATCAAAAAATTCTACTCCGGTATAAACTTCTCCATTATAAATATCGATATCTCCGAAATGATTTACTTGTTTTTCAAATTTGGTAAATGGTTTATCGTTTTTTGTAATTAGATTCCCATTTTTATCGTATTTGAATAAAGCGGTGCTGCTTGATACATAGTAGTAATCTTTGTCTATAGCAATACCTTGTCTTCCTTCAACAGGAATAACTTTTTTTAGTTTGTAGCTACTCCCTGATTTTGCTAATTTTTGAGCATTCATGGAAGTGAATCCAACTACTAATAGTGCAAGTATTAGTTTTTTCATGATCTTTTTTTTGTAACGTTAATATTTATTTTATTTTTTATTTTGACTCGTTTATTTATTCTTTATTGATCAACTAATGGCTAGATTTTTTACTTCGTGTTTTTTTATAAGATTATTTTTATTAATAGGATCTGATTAAAAAATGAGATGTGATAGTAAACGATTGACGCGTATCTAATTTTTATATTTTAATTAGGCAAAATTTTGATAAGTAGTTTTTTACTGTTTAATGAAAGGGTTATTTTCAATTTTGTTAAACTTCTTAAGAAAACAACATTTAAACTATATCGAAGTAATAAAATTGAAAATAACCTATAATTTTTTTGTTTAGTAGCCTAAATCTGCCAATATGGTTTTAGCATCTTGATAAGCCGGTCCTCCTTCTCTGAGTTGCTTTTCATGATAGAAACGAATTGTTAGATCCGATTGATTGGTAAACATTCCATCATAAAAAGAAAAATATTTAATCATTTGTCCCTCATTATCGAAAGAATAAGGATGTATTTTCATACCTGATTGGTGTATTAATTCTGCTTGCCAAGGATTTAATAATTCCGGCCAATTGTCGGGTGGAGTTCCTCCGGCAATAGAAGGACCAATAAACTGTGCTAAATTTTCAATTCCGAAATTAATATGCTTTATATAAGTGGCTTGTTGGTCATCATGTATATCATCCGGCCCGGTACCTTTCCAAAATAATAAAGCGGTTGGAATTTTTCCTTTAAATAAATCTTTTAAAATCAGTAAGCTATTATGAGAAAAAGTCTGTAATACAACTTTTCCATTGGTATTTCCGACATTTACTTTACCGTTTTTAAAATGGGCGGTTTCTGTAGCCGGTTTTTCAATAATGTTCCATCCATGTCGATTCAATTCCTTTACTAAAGCATGCTCTATTCCGGGATTTAAACTGGGCTCTTTAGTTTCAATATAAATTCCGGGTCTGTTTCCATTATCTGCCGGGTCATCTTCATATTCAAAAGTATATTTTCCGTTTATTTTTTTCCAAATTCTTTCTCCGTTAGAATCTCTTTTTAAACGTTTTCCTTGTGCAAACATTAGTAAGTCTTCCAAGGTGCTGATATATTGTTTTTGAGAAGAGAAGCTAGGTCTGGCTCTGTCGGGTGATGTATTTTTATCATGGTTAAACCAAGTACCGGCATCCAACTTTAATAATTCTTCATAAGTAAAGGTAGAGGCAGGTTGAGTTGCTCTGTCCGGATAGATATCTTTTATGTTGGACGTACGGGTCAGTACATTGTCATGCACTACTAAAATTACGCTGTCTTTGGTAATTTGAAGATCAGCTTCCAAATAATCGGCTCCCATATTTCGCGCCCATCTATATGCGGACTCTGTAGACTCCGGTGCCCAATAAGACGTTCCTCTGTGACCTATTACAGCATTTTCAGGAACATAATCCCTTACTTTTTGCATTTCAGGAGATAAATGAAGAACTTCTTCTTTACTGTTTGTGGATGCGTTATCATCGCTACTACATGATAATGCTATCATACTTAAACATGCTAATGTAACCAGCTTATTATTTCTCATATAACTATTATAAAAAAGTGAATTTAGTTTGAATTTAATTTTTGAGATATCTTGCTACTTGATGGTATTTCTTTTCAATGCTAATAGGTTTTGATTGTGAAAAATTTTATTGGTGGCTCTATTTACATCATATCTAAAACAGAATTTTTAACTCTTATTTTATAACTCATGTTTTATCTTTTATCAATCATTATTTTTTTCAAATAATTTTCAATTAAATCAGAGCTTTTATTCAGTAATGGATTTATACATCCATTTGTAATTCATTCCAAAAAATTTTATCACAATCAAAACTTATTAAAAACAGAAAAAGAATGTATTTTTATATTGTTATTTATTTTTATCCAATTCTTGTTCTTTTTTGTAAGTGAAAGCCATAAATATAATGGATAAAATGCCGCTGCCAATTAACAATTGGAAGCTTGCCGACCATCCAAGGGATTCAACAACTTTTCCCATAACTATATTAGCAAGTAATGAAGTACCGATAAAATAACCGAAGAAACCGGTAAGACCTGCAGCAGTTCCTGCTGCATTTTTAGGAGCTAAATCTAATGCTTGAACACCTATTAACATCACCGGACCATAGATAAAGAATCCTATTGAAGTTAATGCGATTAAATCAACTAATTTACTGTCCGGATTTTGCCAATACACAACTATTGATACAATTACCAATAACATAAATATAATGGTAGTCATGGCTCTTTTCCCTTTAAATATCTTATCACTAACCCAACCACATAATAAGGTTCCCGGTATAGCAGCCAATTCATAATAGGTATAGGCATTGCTGATATCACTTTGGGAATATCCTTTTACTTCTGAAAGATAGGTAGGAGCCCAGTCTTGCACTCCGTATCGGATAAAGTAAACAAAGGCGTTTGCGAATGCAACGAACCAAAGCATTTTATTATTTAAAACGTATTTGAAAAATATTTCTTTAGTTGATAATACTTTTTCGGAATCTTTAGAATAATTAGGAGGGAAATCATTTTTATATTCTTCAATGCTCGGCAAGCCGCATGCTTGAGGATTGTCACGAATAAGAATATAAGAAATTATGGCGATTAGGATGGCAATTCCTGCAGGAAACCAAAACATTCCTACTTTCCAACTTAGAACACTCATACTAAGAGATGAAGCGAAAAGAATTCCCCATTTGGTTACCTGACCTAATAATCCACCACCAACATTGTGAGCTAAATTCCATATAGCCATTTTTGTTCCCCTTTCTTTAACAGAAAACCAATGAGTCATCACTCGTCCACAGGGAGGCCAACCCATACCCCCGAACCAACCCACTAAAAATTGGAAAACGGCCATTACGGTAATATTATACATTCCTATGGAAGTTCCTGCTATAATGGTTGAAACCGCAGCTAAAATTAATCCTAAAGGAAGGAATTTTCTTGCATTACTTCTATCTGAAATACCCCCCATGATGAACTTAGATAAACCATACGCAGTAGCATTGAATGAAAAGGCAATTCCGAGGTCAGATTTAGAAAAACCCATTTCAACTAAATAAGGCATAGCCAATGAAAAGTTTTTTCTAACAAGATAATAGGCGGCATATCCTATAAATATTCCTATGAAGACCTGAAGCCTCAATTGCGTATAGGAAGATTTAACTTCCGATTCCGGCTTACGTTCAATAGGCTTAGGTGGAGCTAAAAAATTTGACATTTTTTTAATTTTATAATAGAGTTAATTATTTTTTTAATGAAAAAATGATAGACAACTTATTTTAGTAATTAACTAATAAATAACCTTTGGCTAAATCTTGGAACTCTTTAGTTTCTTTAACAACCCAATTGTCATCATATCCTAATTCGTTAGCTATAATTTTTGCTACCGATTCAGCTGCATCTATAGCAGCGCGCGCATCAACAAATAATAGTCGAACTCTTCGGGCTAATATATCTTCAACTTTTTGCGCCATCTCTTGTCTAACAGCCCATACAATTTCAGCTTTTGTATAGTCATGGTTTGGATGGATTTTTTCTGCATATTCAGGATTTTCTTGCTGAAGTTTTTTGATAGCCGGTATATCGGAACCATAAACATATAAATGATTGGTTCTGTCTACTTGATTTGCCGGCATATTCCCGTGAATGGAAAGATTAACTGTTTTACAAGGTTTACGATCAATTTTTCCGGTCTCTATGGCTTTATCTATAAAGTCTTCTGCCATTTGTCGGAAGGTTGTCCATTTTCCACCGATAATACTTAATAATCCGGTTTCTGAAACTAAAATTTTATGATTTCTAGATACTTCTTTAGTGCTTCCTCCTTCTTTGTCAGGAGCCGCTAATGGTCTTTGTCCCGCAAAGATGGATAATACGTCTTTTCGAGTAGGTTTTTTAACAAGATATTGAGATGCTGTATTAAGTACAAATTCAATTTCTTGTTCCAAAGCTCTAGGCTCTAAACTTGGGTGATCAACTAATACATCTGTGGTACCTACCACTAGTCTGTTATGCCATGGAACGGCAAATAATACCCTTCCGTCGCTGGTTTTAGGAATCATCAAAGCATTATCTCCCGGTAAGAATGATTTGTCTAATACTAAGTGGATCCCTTGACTTGGAACAACTGTTTTTTTATGGTTAGGGTCATTCATATTAAGGATGTCATTAGTAAATACACCGGTGGCATTTAATACTACCTTTCCTTTTACTTCGTATTCGGTACCGTTAATTTCGTCTTTAACTTTTACACCTGTAATTTGGTTTTTATCATCTTTGATTAAACCGGTTACTTTCATATAGTTTAAGATGGCTCCCCCATTTTCTACAGCAGTTTGGGCAAGATTTACAGCCATACGAGAATCGTCAAACTGTCCATCGTAATATATTACCCCTCCATGTAGACCGTTAGGTTCTACAGTAGGTAGCATTTCCAGCGCTTTGCTTTTACTGATATGCTCGGATTTTCCTAAGCTAAGTTTTTTCGAAAGCATATCATATATTTTTAGCCCAATGGTGTAAAAAGGACCATCAATCCATTTATAGTTAGGTATAACAAAAACTTGTTTTTTCGCAAGGTGACTGGCATTTCTTTCCAAAAGACCTCTTTCTCTTAGTGCCTCTTTTACTAAGGCAATATCTCCTTGTGCTAAATATCGAACACCTCCATGAAGTAATTTTGTAGAACGACTTGATGTTGCTTTTGCAAAATCATGAGCTTCAAATAAAACGGTTTTATATCCTCTTGTTGCTGCATCTACAGCTGCTCCCAAACCACTTGAACCGCCACCAATTATAATTACATCCCATTCAGAATTTGTATTTAGTTTTGATAATTGATCACTTCGTTTCATTTTGTTTTAATTTAATTGTTTTTTGCTTCTTTTCTGTTGTCGGTAAAATTACAAAAAAAACAATACGAAACAGTATGAAATTTTTTAATATACAATTTTCTGTTGAAATTCCTATAAATTTTAGTTAAAAATTTGATAAAATAAAGGTGTCGGTTGTTAATTAATGGAATAAAAATAAAATAATTTATTGACTATATAGTTGTTAATGATAATTTAATTGACATATTGATAAAATGCAATAAAGATTTAGATTTTATTCTTAACTTTAAACTTTCAAAAATTCCTGATCATGATTAAGCTTAATAGAAGGCAGCAACTTATTATCGATGAATTAGATGAGCATAATTTCACTAAAGTAAATGAGCTTTGTGAAAAATTAAATGTTTCGGCGGTTACTATCAGAAAGGATCTTCAATATTTGGAAAATACCGGTCTTTTATATAGAACACATGGTGGAGCAAGTAAGCAACCTCTCTATGCTTTCGAAAAAAATATTAACGAAAAAGAATTTGTGCAAGTAATGCAAAAACAAAAAATAGCGAAAGCTGCACTTAAGTTCGTTAACGATCAGGATTTTATTATTTTAGCTTCAGGAACTACTGTATATTATTTAGCAAAAATCATTTCAGGATATGAAAAATTAACGATCATTACCTCTTCGTTAAGTGTATCAATGGAGTTGAGTAAGGATTCTTTTATTGATGTAATTCAGCTGGGAGGAAATCTAAGGAAAAGCTCCATTTCCGTAATAGGATCTTTAGCAGAATCCGAATTAAAAAAATTTTCATGTAATAAATTGTTTTTGGGAATAGATGGCATAGACCTGGACTTTGGTCTTTCAACCTCCAATTCAACAGAAGCCCATCTTAATAAAGTAATGATAGAGCAATCGGAGAAAGTCATTGTTTTGGCAGATTCAACTAAAATAAATAAAAGAGGGTTTGGTCAGATTTGTTCTCTGGATAAAGTAGATGTTTTAATTACAGATAATGATATTACGGAAAAAGATCTTACCACTTTAGAAGATAACGGAATAGAAGTAATTGTAGCCAAATAAATTTTGATTTGTTTATAAAAAAAACCCTTATGATTTTTCATAAGGGTTTTTTACTGAAAATATAATATCAATCCTCTAATGCATTGGCAATTATACTAAGGGGATGTTCACATTTTTTAGTGGTAAACATTTCAATTTGCCATTTACAAGTTTCGCAATCGGTTGCAACAAGATCGAAACCTCCCGTTTCTATTTGATTAAATAATGGATCACCAATTTTTTTAGAAACTTCGTGATTTTCTTTTTTAAATCCAAAAGTTCCGGCAATTCCGCAACAATTAGATTCTAAAACGGTTACTTCTACATTTGGAATAAGTTTTAACAATTCAACGGAATAATACGTCCATCCTAATTTTGCCATGTGACAAGGGGTATGATACGCAATTTTTAAAGGTTTATTTTTAAACTTAAGTTTAGTGTCAGAAGAACTCAGTAATCGGTAAATGTATCGAGTAGCTAATTCTACTTGATCTTTAACGGAACTATTATCTACTCCCAAAAGATGAGAATGTTCATCACGTACAGTAAACGTACAGGAAGAAGAAGTAGTGATTACCGGAAGTTTTTTGTCTATTACGGATTTGCGAATTTCAGCTTCATCGATGGTAGCGTTTTTCTTAGCTTTATCTATAAAACCGTTTGATATTAAAGCAATACCGCAACATCTTTCTTTTTCAAGAAGTTGAATCCCTATGTTCAATGAGTTAAGAACTTTGATCATATCCTTTCCAAGCTGCGGATTATTATAATTTACATAACAACCGTGAAAATAAGATACTTGTGTTGGATATTTTTTTTGTTCTTCAGCAACATTTTTGTACCAACTTCTGAACGTACCGAATGAATATTTGGGAAGGCTTCTTCTCTTATCTATTTTTAAGATAGGCTCAATTAAGCTTTTAACCGGTTTAAAAGAAGTCATTGCATTCACAATAGGAGCAAATGGAGTAGCCAGTGTACCCATAAAGTCCGTGTGAGCAAGAATTACATCTCTTAAAATAGGTTTTTTCTTGCTGTATTTAATGCGAGCCATCTGGATTATATCTCCAATCTTAACGTTAGATGGACAAGCAACTTCACATCTTTTGCAGTTAATACAATATTTTAAAGATTCGTCATAAAATTCAGGGTCTTTTAAACGTAATCTTTCTCCATCAGGGCCGGAATGTTTTGGTCCCGGATAATCGGGATTTACTTTGGATACGGGACAATACACCGTACAGATCGTACATTTAATGCATTGTTCGAAATTATTTTCACTTTTATTGAGCAATAGGTTCATAGGTCTTTTCTTTAATTAAAATTTGTTCAGCTACATATAATGCGGATAAAAAGGAAACACCTGCACCGCAACCTTCTTTTAATGGATTGAACCCACTAAGAATGGCACCTGCCACATATAAATTATCGATAGGCATATCGTTTTTTATACCGTGAAAATTTTTGTCAGTTTTAACACCAAACTGTTGATAATTTTGCTTTTCAAATAAATTACTATTATACCAATCTGCTCGATCTTGTAAATAATCCGTATCAAGGTCAAATACAGGTTCATAAACTTGTTTACTATCAGCTAATAATCCTTGACTAAAAAAGCTTCCGGAAGAAAGTATTACGTTTTTGGCAGAAATTGGAATATTTCCGTGGTTAAGTGTATATAATTCGGTAACTTGATTTCCTTCAATGTTGGCATGGGTTACGCTGTCTCCCAGCATAAAAATACCGCCCAATTTTGTGAAATAATCTTTTAGATATAATTGAGTACTAACACCTACTAGGGAAGGAGGGAAGGTCGGTATTAAATATATAGGTTTTCCTACCTTTTGAATGAGTTTAGGTAATACATCCGAATTTCTAAAGCCAATACAATCAGGGAAAATAATAGCATCGCATCCTTGACTTTTTTCAGTGAGAATTTTAGCCAGAAGATCTTGGTTATCTTCTTTGTCAAATACAAAGGAGAGGTTAGTAGATCTAAATTCGCTCGGATTTTTTCTGATTGTATTTAATTCCGGTAAGTTGAAATAGTTGATGGTAGTTTCCACACCTATTTTTTCAAATGCTTCGGAAATAAAATCAGGATTAAAATCTAAAAATCCCTCAACATTTATAATTGCTGCTTTTTTAATCGGAAATTTTCCATCTTCAAAAAAAGCAAAATTTGGCATGGTTAACCAAGTGGGTTTTATCATACCCATAGGGGTAATTCGATAATGATTTTTAGTTGAAGACCCTTGGATTTTTATTCCAATTCCATTTAGAAAATTTTTAGCTTCTTGGGCTAATTCTTTAAATTTAGATTCGCCCATTTTGGTATATGGATGATTTGGCGCTTGTTTAGAAAGTTCTAATAGGGAAGCTTCCGGGTTATTAACAGGCGTTCCGTCCGGAAGATTGTTTAGCAAATCGAAAGAACCTGAAAAAAAATGTAAAGCACTTTGTCCGGAAGAGATAATAGCACATTTTTGCCCTTTCTGCATTAATCTAATTCCACTAACCAATCCGGTTAAACCACCTCCTACTATTACTGTATCAAATTTCATCTTTTGCTTTTTTAATTTGTTCTTGTGTCATATCTAATCCGCATACTCCTTCATAAACCCAACTGGTAAATTCACTTTCTCTTAAAGTATCGCCCCAGGCAATAGGACGTATTCCTTTCCATCTTTCATTAAGGAAAATGGTTAAATCTTCTTTAGATTTATCCGGGCTTAAAACTTGATAATGGTTCATTAATCCGGCTGCTCTACAGGCACAAAGTTCTCCTTGACAGGTTCCCATGCCAACACGAGTTCTTCTACGAAGATCAATTAGATTGTTGACATGTAATTCATTAATAGCATATTCGACTTCTCCGACTGATACTTCCTCACATTCACAAACTAAACTATTTTCCGTAACCTTGTTTGCTTTTAAATTCTCTGCCATATCTCCCAATCTGTAAATGGCAGATTTACGTATGGTAGTTGGTACTGAAGTCATTTTTTGATTTATTTCTTCAGTACTTTGTTGAGATCCCGGAAGATTGGATTCAGCGGTTGTACAAGGAGTTGTATTGTTTAATTTTTTACATACTAAGTCTGTAGCCCATTCAGCCATTAATCGGTACGTCATTAATTTACCACCGGTAATGGTGATAAAACCTTCCAGGCCATCTCTTGTAGCATGGTCTAATAAAACGATACCTCGGCTAACATTACGTCCTGTAGGATCATCATCGGAAGCTACTAATGGTCGCACTCCTGCATACCCACGTAATATTCGGGTTTGAAGCAGGGTAGGGGATAGTTTTCCACCTTCACGGATTAAGATGTCTACTTCTTCAGGAGTAACATACATGTTGTCAATTTCTTCGTAAGGGACATGGGTGGAAGTTGTACCTATTAAACAAATGGTGTCTCCGGGTACGAGGATATCAGAGTCCGCAGGTTTACGACAACGGTTTAATACCATATTGTTAACTCTGTGTCCAAAAATAAGAAGTGATCCTTTAGCAGGAAACATTTTTATTTTTAAATCAGCATACTCCGCAATTTTTTGCCCCCATATTCCTCCGGCATTTACTACTACAGAAGCATATAAATTTTTTTCCTGTTTAGTTATATGATCATAAACTTTTACTCCGATAACTCTGTTCTGCTCTTTAATTAATCCTAAAACTTCATGGTAGGTTTCAATGGTTGCTCCATGTTGTTTAGCATCTACTATATTAGAAAGAGTTAAACGGAACGGATCTACAGTTCCATCTGGTACAACTACTGCACCGATTATAGAAGGATTCGCAGAAGGCTCTAAATGTAATGCCTCTTTAGGGTCGATGGCTTTAGCATCAATTCCAGCAGTATGGCAAGCCTCTATAAATTTAGATTGAAAAGCAATATCGTCTTCCGGTAAGGTTAAAAAAAGACCGTCTGTTTTTTCAACACAATGGCTGGCGATACGTTTTAAGATCATATTTTCTTTGATACATTCTTCAGCGGATTCTCTATCAGTAACCGCATAACGGCTGCCGCTATGTAGTAATCCGTGATTTCTTCCCGTAGCTCCTGTAGCTATATCGTGACGCTCTAACATAAGCGTACGCAATCCTCTCCTTGCACAATCTCGGGCAGTTCCGGCACCGGTCGCACCTCCTCCGATAACAATTACATCCCAAGTGTTAGTTTTACTAGAATTAGATAATTCTGTTTTCACAAATGTTTGGTTTTATTTTAGTAGCAAAATTACGAAAGAAAACGAAACAATATGGAGTTACTATTCTGATATTAATCATTTTTTAAAAAAACAGATAAGATAATTTTTTCTTATCAATATATGATTGATGAATTAGATTAATTATTACTTAATTAATTGTAAAAGTTTTAATTAATTAAAATTTATTTACAAATTATTATGATGAAAATTTTTCTAAAAATTTTCTAATAGGGCCTACTATTACTTTTGTTTTTATCTGAAAAAGCGGTTTTAAAACGTAAGTAATGGTAAAATATTATAAGGGAGAAATAGTGATTTTTTTAACGATGGAAAATAAAATAGATTTAATGGACTTGTATTTTTTTGTATACTATCTTTACCAATTATAAAATGAAAGATAAGAGTATATAGAACTAAGAGACTTGATAATCAATGAAATTATTTCATCATTTAAAATAAAGTTTTTAATAGATAAAAATTATTGATGTAGTTTTAAAATGATATTGTTTTGTATGAACGATATAAAACAAAGTATTTTCATATTCAAATAAAAAAAGTTCCTTGATTAAGGAACTTTTTTAATATTATTAAGGAAATTTAGGGAATTTTTTAAAATCGGGTTTACGTTTTTCCAAGAAAGCTTTTTTACCTTCTTGGGCTTCATCCATTAAATAATACATAAGGGTAGCATCTCCGGCTAATTGCATTAGACCATGCTGCCCGTCAAGCTCAGCATTTAAACAACGTTTTATCATACGTAATGCCATTGGACTTCGTTGCTGCATGATTTCACACCATTCTATGGTGGCGTCTTCAAGTTGTTCCAAAGGAACAACTTTGTTTACCATTCCCATTTCTCTTGCTTCTTCAGCGGTATATTGTTGGCATAGGAACCAAATTTCTCTTGTCTTTTTTTGACCAATACTTCTGGCAAGGTACGATGAACCAAAACCACCGTCAAAGCTTCCAACTTTCGGACCGGTTTGTCCAAATTTAGCATTTTCGGAAGCTATTGTTAAATCACAAACGACATGAAGCACATGTCCTCCTCCGATAGCATATCCGTTTACCATAGCAATTACCGGCTTAGGAATTTCCCTTATTTTTTTATGTAATTCCAATACATTTAATCTAGGTACTCCATCTTCTCCTACGTAGCCGCCAACACCTTTTACATTTTGATCGCCTCCGCTGCAAAAGGCTTTATCTCCCGCTCCGGTTAGAATGATTACATCAATTTCGGGATGCTCTCGACAATATTCCATTGCTTCAATCATTTGAAAATTGGTTTCCGGTCGGAAAGCATTATAAACTTCCGGTCGATTAATAGTTATTTTTGCAATTCCATTCCAGTATTCAAATAAAATATCAGAGTATTCTTTTATAGTTTCCCAATTTCTAGCCATATTGTATTAGATTTATTTTCATTGATAATTTTCAAATTTAGGTATTTAATACCTATTATAAAAGTAAGAGTAGTATGCCTTCTTGTGTTTGACCGAACTTTAGGGATAACGGACAAAGCTTTTTAAATTAACTCTGTAAACAATTTAAAATCTTAAATGATTAGTAAAGATCACTTTTTGTTTGAACTAATTGATTTTAGAAAATCTTTTTAAATGGTGAAAGGTATAAAATTCTAAAAATGTGCTTTCCACTGATTTTTTATTTGCTTTGGAATTATTGAGTAGCAAATTCCCAATAATACAAACCATAAAGGAGTAAAAATGAGAGCCTGTCTTGTGTCTTCTTTAAACCAAAAAGCTACAATGAGAAATAAGAAAAACAATAAGGATAAATAAATGGAAAAAAGACCTCCGGGAACTTTATAATTTGATTTTCGGTGAAGTTCGGGTTTTCTCTTTCGGAATGAAATATAGGATATGAGGATCATTGACCAAATAAAAATAAAAAGTACGGTAGCTACTGTAGTTACCAATGTAAAGGCATACATTATATTTTCGTTTCCATAGCAAAGGATTAGTACGGCAGGGAGCAAACAGATGCAGGAGAACGTTAATCCATAGGAAGGAACTGAAGCTTTGGAAAGTTTTCGGAAATAAACAGGTGCTTTTTTACTTAACGAAAGACCGTATAACATTCTACTGGTTGAAAATATTCCGCTGTTAGCAGAAGAAGCAGCGGAAGTAAGTACTACAAAATAAGTTATACTGAATGCAGCAGTTATTCCGGCAAAAGAAAATAAAACAACAAAAGGACTTTTGTCGGGGTCTATAGTTCTCCAAGGCATCACCGACATGATTACGGCTAAAGAAAGTACATAAAATAGAATAACTCGAACAGGAATGGCATTAATAGCTCTGGGAAGAGTTTTTTCCGGATCTTTAGTCTCAGCAGCTGTCGTTCCTACCAATTCTACTCCAACAAAAGCAAAAGCAGCGATTTGAAATCCCGCAACAAATCCGGTAAACCCGGTAGGGAAAAATCCGCCATCGTTCCATATATTGGAAAGCGAGGTAGTTACTCCGGATGGAGATTTGAAATGATTAATTATGAATAGTATACCGATTGCGATAAGGGAAATTATGGCAATAATTTTAATTATGGCAAACCAAAATTCTGCTTCTCCAAAAAGCTTAACAGTTAATAGATTTAAACATAAGAATAATATTATACAAGCTAAGGCCGGAATCCAGGGCGCAACCATATTCGGAAAAAGATATTCTACATATCCGGAAATAGCGATTAAATCAGCGCTTCCGGTAACTATCCAGCAAAACCAATAAGTCCATCCCATAAAAAAACCTGCCATAGGGCCTAATAAATCGGTAGTAAAATCGACAAAAGATTTATAGTTAAGATTGGAAAGGAGCAATTCGCCCATGGCTCTCATGACAAAAAACAAAATAAAACCTATAATGGTATACACCAATAAAATTGATGGACCTGCCAAGTTTATGGTTTTTCCCGATCCCATAAATAATCCCGTTCCGATAGCTCCTCCAATTGCAATGAGCTGTATGTGTCTGTTAGTTAAACTCCTTTTTAACTGATTGTTGGAATTATTCATGTGTTCAATTTTTTTCTTAGTTATGTAATAATTAATTGTTTTGTTGATAAAATATAGTATAAAATTACATTTTTTTATGAAGTTTCACATATAAATTAAATCCTATTTGTGTTTCTATTTAAAAAATAAGTATATTTAAGAATATCCATATTTTTGTAAAAAAGATAATTCAATGGAAAATCGTGTCTTAAATTCAAAAATATTTGAAAATCCCGGAAAAATGCCCTTATTGATTTTTCACGGTTTATTTGGAATGTTGGACAATTGGGGGACTTTAGGAAAAAAATTTTCTGAAACCAATGAAGTACATCTTATAGATTTACGTAATCACGGTAGGAGTTTTCATTCAGATGAAATGAGCTACACAACCATGTCTGATGATATTGTTAATTACATGAAACATTATTCATTAGATAAAGCCATTTTATTAGGGCATTCTTTAGGAGGAAAGGCTGTAATGGAATGCGCTATTAAACACCCTGATCTTGTTGAAAAATTAATAGTTGTTGATATGGCACCTAAAGCGTATCCTCCACATCATCAGCAAATTTTCAAGGCATTGGAAAGCGTTGATTTTTCAAAGGCAAATGAAAAAAAAGATGTTGAAAACATGTTATCTCAGCATATAAGTGATGCCGGAATACTGATGTTTTTAATGAAAAATGTTTACAGAACGGAAGATAACCGTTTCGACTTTCGTTTTAATTTAAAAACCTTAACAGAGAAATACAATCAGTTAATAAATAATACAATTTCTTTTGGAAAATATGAAGGTCCTACTTTATTTATTGCCGGAGAAAAGTCTAATTATATTTTGAAGGAAGATGAATTTTCGATACGTCAACAATTTCCAAATGAAAAAACAGTTGTTATCCCCCATGCAGGGCATTGGGTTCAAGTAGATAATCCTACGGTTTTTTATGAAACTGTAACCACTTTTCTTCAATCTTAATCTGTAAAGATTTTATTCGGTTTTAAGTTATAAGAAGAAATTTTTTACACGTACATACTAATCTAAGGATTGTAAAAATTAGTATAAGAGAAATTTAAAATACGTTGGAGACAGATTGATTATTAAAAAGGAGGAAGAACGTATCTTTACAAGAGTAAGAAGGAAGGTTCGAACATTTTCTACCTTAAATTTTAAATAAAATATGAAATACTACATAATTGCGGGAGAGGCCTCAGGAGATTTACATGGTTCTAACCTCATGAAAGAAATTAAAAAAGAGGATCAAAACGCAGAATTTCGTTTCTGGGGAGGAGATTTAATGCAAGCCCAAGGGGGAAAAATGGTTAAACATTATAAGGATTTATCTTTTATGGGCTTTCTTGAAGTAGTGGCTAATTTAGGTACTATACTGGGTAATATTAGCTTATGTAAAAAAGATATTACTGCATATAAACCGGATTGTGTGATCTTTATTGATTATCCCGGATTCAATCTTCGCATTTGTAAAAGTGTGAAAAAATTAGGGATAAAAACATTTTATTATATATCTCCTCAATTATGGGCCTGGAAATCCGGAAGGGTAAAGATTATTAAAAAATATATTGATCGAATGTTTGTAATTCTTCCTTTTGAGAAAGATTTTTATGTTAAATATAATTATCCGGTGGATTTTGTGGGACATCCTTTATTAGATGCTTTAAATTCATTACCGGAACTTGATCAAAATAAGTTCAGAAAAGAGCATGGTCTCTCGGATAAGCCCATAATAGCATTACTGCCGGGTAGTAGAAAACAAGAGATTAAAAAGATGTTATCTCAAATGTTATCTGTGGAAAAAGATTTTTTATCTTATGAGTTTGTCATTGCAGGTGCGCCCTCTATTGAAATAGAGTTTTATCAACAATTTTTGAATTCACATGTAAAAATCGTTTCCAATCAAACGTATAATTTATTGAGGATCTCTCAAGCTGCTTTAGTTACCTCCGGAACAGCTACTCTGGAAACGGCTTTACTGAATGTGCCTGAAGTGGTTTGTTATAAAGGCAGTAGAATTTCTTATGAAATAGCCAAAAGATTAATAAAGCATATACAATATATTTCTTTAGTTAACTTAATCATGGATCGAAAAGTAGTAACCGAGCTTATCCAAGATGATTTAAATTACAATAATTTAAAGAGTGAATTAACTAAAATATTGGAGCCGGAAAATGCAGTAAACATTAAAAAGAATTATTTAGAGCTCAGGCATAAGCTGGGAGACTCCGGAGCTTCCTCTCGAACGGCAAAACTGATAGTTGAAGAATTAAAAAAGGATTCCTAATTTAGGAATCCTTTTTTTGTAGTTATTTGAAAATTATTTTACTCTTTAACGATTTTAAATACTTTGTTTTTATATTTTAAAATATAAACACCGGAATAATAACCGTTAAAATCGACTTCTTTTATTTTTTCTCCCGGAGCAATGGTGGTTTCCATAATTAATCTACCCATAAGATCATACATGCTAATTGCTTCTTTTTTAGTCAGTGGTTTTGAGAAAACTATTTTTAAAGTAGTTGAAACCGGATTCGGTGCTATTTTAATTTCTTCATCTTCAACTGTAATATCATCTACTCCCAGTGAATTCTTATTTATAACTAGTTTTACATTTTTAGAAGAAGATAAATAATTTGAACTTTCATTAGCGGTAATGGTAATATCATAAGAACCTTCTTCAATATATCCTTGTTGAGGAGAATAAATTAAATTAGTTTCTTTATGATTTAAATTGGCTTGGACATTTTTCACCGAACCATCATAAATGAAAGTTTGTATGTCATCAGCAGAAATAACAGACTTAGCCTTATCTATTATTAAAGATATTTGCTTAGATACTTCCAAATAATTTTGAGTTTCAGGAGCACTTACGGTTACTTTATGTATACCCGCATTAATAAAGCTCTGTGGCGTATAAATTAAATTAGTTTCCGTATGATTCAAGGTCGCTGTTACATATTTTGCAGAACCGTCATATGTAAATTTTTGACTTTCATCAGCAGAAATGTTTGCCACTGCCTTTTTAATTATTAGAGTTATTTGTTTGGATGCCTCTTTGTAATTTTTGGACCCCGGAGCAAAAACGGTAATAACATATTCTCCTGCATTTCTAATTTCTTGTGGACTATAAATTAAATTTGATTCTGTATGGTTCAGGGTAGCTGTCACATTTTTTACAGAACCATCATAAGTTAATGTTTGCGTATCAGAACCGGAAATAATGGACGGAGCTTTATCGATGGTGAGAGTCGCCGTATATTCTGCAGTACCATAATTAGGGTGATTTAATTTAGCTTTAACTAAATAGGAACCGGCATTTGTATGACCATTATTTTCATAAGAAACTTGAGTTGATTCCGGTATACCTGTAAGCGATAAACTATGTGGTTTGCCATCATATATAAATGATTTACTTTCCAATAAGACAGAAGCCGGAAATGAATTAGTTGCAACAATTTTTAATTTAATATCTTTTGAAACTTTATTGTAATTAGTAGTTTCAGGAGCACTGGCGGTAATTATATAAATTCCTATATCTGTATATCCTCGTTGAGGTGCATAGGAAATTACAGCTTCGTCATGATTAAGTCTGGCAGTAACTTTTTTAACGGTTCCATCATAATCATATGTTTGGAATTCCGGAGCCATAATTTCAGCATCAGCCTTATTAATTTTTAATGTTATAGTTTTGGATGCTGCCTTATAATTTTGAGTGGCTGGAGCTTCAATGGTAATTTTATAAGTTCCTGCATTGATATAGCCGCCTTCATTAGGGACAAATTTGATTGCTGTTTCGTTGTGATTTAGGTAAGCATTAACTTTTTTAACTGTTCCATCATAGGTGGCAATTTGTATCTCTTCGGCTGAAATTATTGTAGTAGCTTTTTCAATTTTTAAAGTAATTATTTTAGAAACTTCTTTATAATTATCAGATTCAGGCGCACTCACTGTTATAGTATATTCCCCGGCATTAATATAACCTTGTGAATAAATTAAATCAGTTTCCGTATGATTAAGGGTAGCTGTCACATTCTTAACTAAACCATCATAGATAAATGATTGTACATCATCAGCGGAAATAATTGCCTTAGCCTTATCAATGGTTAAGGTAGCGGTATACTCTGCTTTACCATAATTAGGATGAGTTAATATCGCTGTAACCAAGTATGAGCCGGCCTTTATATGTTCATTATTTACATATGTAACTTGGGTAGATTCCGGTAATCCGGAAATTACTAAGCTATGAGGTTCTCCGTTGTATGTGAAAGATTTATTTTCCAACTTCACAGAAGTCGGGAATTTGTTAGGATAATTAATTTTCAACATAATTTCCTTAGAAACTTTTTTATAATTAGATGTTTCAGGAGCATTAGCTGTAATAGCATAGGATCCTACCTCAGTATATCCTTGTTTAGGACTATATGTTACATGAGCTTCTTTATGATTTAAAATAGCCTTTACATTTTTAACAGAACCATCATATGAAAAAATTTGCGTATCATCTGCAATAATGGAAGCTTCTGCTTTTTCAATTCTTAAAATTACGGTTTTAGAAACAGATTTATAATTATCAGTTGCTTTAGCAGAAATGGTAATTGTATATTCTCCGGCATTTGTAAATCCGTTTACCGGTGAAAAGGTTAATTCGGTTTCATTATGATTAAGGGTAGCTGATATCTTTTTTAAATTTCCATCATAAGTAAATGTTTGTACCTCATCGGCCGTAATTTCAGCATTAGCTTTTTCAATGTTTAAAACGATTTGTTTTGAAGAATGTTTATAATTATTAGACTCTGCAGCTTTAGCGGTAATTGTATATTTACCCGCCTGACTGTATCCTTGTTGTGGAAAATAAGATAAGGATGTCTCATTATGATTTAGCGAAGCCGTTACAACTTTTTCTTTACCATCATAAGTGAAATTTTGTAAATCTTCAGCGGATATAATTGAAGGAGCTTTATTAATAATTAATTGAGCGAATAATTGAGCATCTTTATAATTTTTATGTATTAAAGTGGCGGTTACTGTATATGTTCCACTTTTAATTTTATCATTATTTTCATAATTAATTTGTGTGCCTTCCGGATAACCTTCAACAAATAAACTATGTGGATTACCATCATAAGTAAATGTTTTACTTTCTAATTTAATCGTTGACGGATAAGAAACAGCTTTATTAATATTTAAAGTAATGGTTTTAGTAACAGCTTCATAATTAGAGGTAGAAGGAGCACTAACAATAATTTTATAGGAACCGACATCTGTATATCCTCTTTGTGGAGAATAGGTTAGTATGGCTTCGTCATGGTTTAATTGAGCAACTACATTTTTTACTGTTCCATCAAAAGTATATGTTTGAATTTCGTTAGCGGTGATTAAAGCCTCCGCTTTTTTAATTATAAGTTTAACTTTCTTTGAAACGGATTCATAATTTGTTGAAGCGGGTGCATTTATAACAATATCATAAGAACCTGATTCCGTAAAGCCTTTTTGAGGGCTAAAGGTTAAATCTGCCTCATTATGGTTTAAAGTTGCAGAAATGTTTCTTTGCTTACCATTATAGAAATAGGTTTGTACATCATCTGCAGAAATTATGGATTGTGCTTTTTCAATAATTAATTTTACATCAAATGATGCTGCTTCATAATTTTTGGTTTGTTTTGTTTTTAATGTTATTGAATATTCTCCGGCATTAATATATCCTTTTTGGGGATGAGAATCAATGGTGGTTTCCTTGTGATTAATAGAGCCGGTAACAGTTTTTTCCTTGCCGTCATATGTATATATTTGTATGCTTTGGGCTGTAATTACAGTTTTTGCCCTTTTAATTTTTAATATTACTTTCTTGCTGGCCTTTTGGTAATTATCTGATTCCGGAGCTTCAATGTTTATTTCATAGTCTCCTGCATCAATATATTTATTTTTAGGTAAATATTGAAGTTGGCTTTCCGAATGATTAAGAGTGGCACTTATATTTTTCTCATTACCATCATAAATAAAACTTTGTTCGTCTTCAGCTGTAATAATTGCTTCAGCTTTGTTTATTATAAGGTAGTTGTTTAGAATCAGTGTATTATAATTATTGTTTGTTATAGTGGCTGTCACCAGGTATGTACCGGAATTAATCGGTTCTTCTGTATTTTTAGGATATGAAGTATGATTAACTCCTTCGTATTCATATTTTATTTCGGTATTGTTGGGAAGTTTATCTGAAACAGTGATAACATTATTATGTTTATCACCATTGTAAGTAGTTACTTTCTCGTTAAGTTTAATACCGTTAAAATTTGCCTTATTAATTAGTAATTTACCATGTATCAACAGGGTATTATAATTAGGGTTACTTACTGTTGCCGTTACAAGGTAAGTACCGCTATTTACTGGTTTATTTTTTTGTTTAGGGTAGGATGTTGCATTAATGCCTTCGTATTCATACACTATATCGGTTTCTGCCGGTACAGTTCCGGTAACCTCCATAGATTTTTCTAAACCATCATAAGTAACACTCATTTCAGGTAATGATATATTAGTAAAGTTTGCTTTTTCTATAACTAATATAATATCTTTTTTTGCGGCAAGGTAATTTTTTGTTTCAGCAGATTTTGCTGTTATGGTATACCCTCCGGCATTTACATATTCTTGTTGAGGTTCATAGGTAATTGAAGAATCAGTATGATTATGGGAAGCGAATACTTTCTTTTCTTTTCCATCGTAAATGTAGGTATATAAATCATCCGAGACAATTTCAGTTATAGCTTTATTGATAGTCAAATTTGCCGTAAGAGTTATTTCGCAATCGGTTGATTCAGAATTATTTTTTAATTGAACGATTACTAAATAAGTTCCGGCATCAACAGGAGCGTCAGAACTTTCATTATAAGAAGTATTCCCGATACCTTTATATTTGATTTCTGCACTTATATGATCCGGAAGATCATTTAAAACAATTTCTTTAGGTGTTCCATCATAAGTTACTTCTGTGTCATTAATTGTAATATCATTAAAGCTGTTACATGAGGTTTCATTTTGATATTCATAAGCACCTATATCTACGGTTTTGTTAACAATTCGAGGGTTGTTGTCTAAGTCTTTATTCGTTGCAGTTATATACTCATTATTACCCTTATTTATAACCGGACTGTTTGGATTTAATTTATATCCGTCTTCGAATAAAGGATCAGTTTGACCGCTTAAATTAAAATTATCGGTGGAAAAATTGTACTGAACTAAACTATAATTAAAAATAGGTTTTTTACCTTCATCATTTGAGGTTGTATTGGGTCTGTTGCCCCAAATAATACTATTGTAAATTGTTGGGTCAGCAGAATTACAATATAAACCACTGCCCTTGTTAGCCGAAACTTCGTTATCTGAAACAGTGACATTTGTAAATTTAGATCCATCTGTTTCTTCCATATAAATACCTCCACCTATGTGGGATTTATTTCTAACAATTAAAGAGTTAGTTAATAATAAACCGGATTTTTTATTAAAAATACCTCCACCTCTACCAATTACATATTTATTTTTGGAATAAATGGTAATAGAATTATCAGCAATTAGTACATTAGTTAGTTTGGGTTGTATTGATTCATGATTATATATTCCGGCACCAACAGTACTATTAGTTGCTTCAATTTTATTATTATTAATGGTAACATTAACTAGGTTAGGTGATGATTTGTAATTATAAACACCACCACCACCAATTACCTCACTACCTTTTAATATATTATCTTTTATTGTAACATTGCTTAATAAAGGGTTTGATACATCAATTATTAAACCGGCTCCGGCATTCACTGCTTTGTTTTCTTCAATAATCAAATTTTTTAGTTTGGGCGATGAATTGGAAAGATAAACTCCTCCTCCATATCCTGTAAAAATCCAACTATTATTTAGCATAATGTGACAAAGGGTATTAAAAGGCTTTTTATTACATGCATTAGTAGCTAGGCTTGCATTACCTCCTTTTATAGTGAATCCGTCAAGAACAGTTTTTCCGGCATCTCCTGATGAAATAACAACATGGTAAACATTATCCCCTTGAAGTGTAGTACTATTATTTATCCAATCTCTTTGACTAACGGATGTTTCTGTACCAGTAAATCCACCATAAATTTCTACATTTTTTGGTAATACAAATGATCGATCATTAGCATTTCCTCCATCACCTGCAGTATATAATGGAGAATAAGAACCTTTTGCAACCCATATTTGGTTAACCTGTATCTTATTACCCATATTTTGCTCTTCAGCAATTTTTAAAGCATCAGCTAATTCTCCCAAAGCGTTTTCCCAAGAGCTCCCGTCTCCATTACTACCTTTTTTAACATATAAAATGTCTTGTTTGGATCTGAAACCGGGCATAAAAACTGAAGTTCTATTGGCATCCAGAGTATAACTGAAAGCTACACTAAAATTAAATAACGGATAAGGTTTGCCATGTAAAAAACTCCCGTCCTTATCTTTAGGTTCATTGTCCGGTCTTAAGGTTGTTTCTGATTTTTCTCTTGGATAGATATATTCGCCATCCTTTTTAGCATCCAAATCTACATAAGTAAAAAAAGCAGGATAGTTATCACTATCCCTTAGGTTTCCGGCTTTAATCAATAATTTTTTATTATGAAATATATTTTGCTGTCCGTATATGACCTCTACATTTCCGGTAATAGCATTTGTACAAGAAATAATTATCGTATTATTATTCGAATCAATTTTTACCTCAGATATTTTTTGTTCCACCCCGTTATTCTTTATTTTAAATCCATAATTGGGAAGTGCTTGCACAAGATTGGTATCAAATACCATAGGTGGTTGAGGTACATGAAATATAATCCCCACTGAATTCGAAGATATACGATAGATTTGTTTAGGTTGTAAAGGTTTAAAATCTTCGCCTAGTACTTGGGTTTTATAATACACTTTTGCCAACATTTCACCATACCATCTGTATCCGTTGGCATCCATATGAATTCCTCTGTGTGGCAAATGATAAATTGGGCCGGCATTTATAATGTCATCATATGTATTTGATAACTCTAATTGAGCGAGTCCAATATTGAGATTATCATCATTTCGTAACGATCCTACTTGATACGTAATAAAAACCGGTTTTTTAGTTTGCCCATAAGCATTCATGATATCTTTCTGCATATCATTTTTTAATTCAACTAGAAGCTTTTTATAACCGTATTTGTCAAGAGTAGCACCACTTTTATTATCATCATGAAGAGTAAAATAATTGTATTCTCCTTGAAGCCAAAAAATAGCCGGAGTGACCATTTTGTAACCATTAGATCGGGCAATATTTGCAGCAGATTCAACTGATTTTAAAAAATAATCATTATAATAATTTTTTTGTAAAGCCCCATTTTTAGATAAAGCTTCAATGCTTTTTCCATTTTCTCCATCGGAAGAAGCCAGATATTTAATACCTGCTTTGGGTTGCTTTAATTGTAAATGGTTTACCAGGCCTACCAAAGGAGTTTCCGCCAACGTGATGGATGCTCTGTTTTTAGGATAATTTTGGTACATTATAGCAGTGGAAGCTTTCAACGGATTAAAGTCCGTGAAATGGGTATTTCCCTGCTCGATCCAGACTTGATCTCCTATCATATAGTTTCCTTCAATATTTTCGGTAGATAGAGCGGGATACGATTGAGCTCCGGTGGACAAACTTTGTCCATACATAATTAGATGTTGGTAGGTTCTTTCTTTAAGTGTTTGAGAAGATTCTGTAAGTATTGAATTTTTTTCTTGCGAATAAAGGGACCCAATGCCTATAGTTTGCAGTAAAATAAGAACAAAATATAGATGTTTCATAAATCAACTATTGATCAAAAAAATTAAATAATTAATTAAATTATCAAAGTGAATGAAGTAATCTGATTAATAAAGAATATTTAAATAGAAATATATGAACAAATATAATAAATTGATAGTAAGAACTATTTAAATAACATAAACTAAAACTAATTACACACACACAATTTTGCAAAAATACAAATATTTCTATATTATTATTAAGGTGTTTATCTGAATATTCGTATAAAATTACTTATTATATAATAAAATTATTTATATTTAGATGAATTATTGTTAATAGATATAAATTAAATGTGTAAGAATTATATAATAGATTTTATTTTATAAAAATAATTTTATAAAAAAAATAATTTTTAATCTTATTGTAGAAATAATTTTAAAATTAAAAAAACATTTTTTAAATTATTGGGCTACATTAGTATAGAGTAAATGTAATTAGATAAGTTATTACAATCAACTTTACTTTAAAAGTATAAAGATCTAGTTTGGAATAGTTATTTGAGAAAACTATTTCCAATCTTTTAAATACAAAGGATCGAAATAGGCAACATCTTCAAATATAGTTTGTTGGAATTTTTTATAGGAGAGATCAACCATATTTTTTGCTTGAGGATAAGCATTAATAAAGGTAGCGTTTTCCAAAGGAAATGAAGTTTCTTTCAAGAAATTCTCAGTTTTTTCAACAGCATCTCCAACAAAGAGTACTTTCTTTGAACTTATTTGTTCAAAAGATTTTTCATTTAAAATATGAGCATGAGTCTCAATTAAATATTCACCCTTTTTATTTAAGACAGACGTGTAAATTTCCATCCTTCTCGCATCAATAACAGGGATAATATAATCGTACTCGGAATTTAAATAGGGAACGGCTAAAATATATAAAGAGTTTATGGAGATTAGAGGGATATCATTTCCAAAACAAAACCCTTTGGCTGATGCTAATCCTATACGTAAACCCGTATAAGATCCGGGGCCTTTTCCTACAGAGACGGCGTGGATATCTGAAAGTGCTAATTCTGCACCTTCAAGAGCCCATTGAATAAATAAATGAAGATTTTCGCTATGTTTATAATCTTGGGATATTTCTTCACAATATGAATTTATTTTACCGTCAGTTCCAATCGCTACCGAACAGTTTTTTGAAGAGGTTTCTATATGAAGAATGTTGATTGCCATTACTGTTTTTTCTTTTTCTTACGGTAATTTACAACTAATTGAATGATAATGGCAACTATTCCAATGCAAAAATAAACGATCGCAAAAAAATTATTTTGTGAGGGATCACCTTGCGAGCGGTTATACCAGAAAAACGAACGGATAATAAAATAAATACCAATTATAAATGCTATAAAATTTGCAATCTTTTTTTTCATCGTATTAGTAGTATTATTTATTTTTTTTATGCGTATGCGCGTTTTACATACAAGACTAAAGTAATTATACCAAAAATAATATTAGGGAGCCATACTGCAAACCAAGAAGGTAAAATTCCTTTGGAAGAGAATACTTGTAAGGCTTGGAAAGAAAATATATACAAAAAAGCACAGGATATACCAATCGCCAAATTAATTCCTAATCCGCCTCTTTTTTTGGTTGAAGAAAGAGATAAAGCAAGGAAGGTAAGAATAACTACAGCTACAGATGAGCTGGTTCTTTGATGAAGCTCATTAAGATAGATATTTACATTATTAGCACCTCTCATCTTTTCTTTTTTTATAAACTCTCTTAATTCAGGAGTATTCATAGTTTCTGCTACAAAGGCTTCAGGCAGTAATTCATCAGGAGTAAAATTAAAATGTTTTTTTAACGTACTTCCGTTTTTTAAAGATTCTATATTTCCATTAGAAGACATTTCCTTTTCGTAATAGTTGCCTAAGACATAGGTATTGTCTTCTTCAGACCAATAAATTTCAGCAGAACGTAATTCATGCAGCAATATTCTTTTTTCATTAAATTTCTGATATAAAAATCCCGTTCCTCTCTTCATTTGACGATTATAGCTGTTAACGAAAATATATTCTGTAGGAGAAATTTGTGCAGATATATTTTGATTGGCCATATAAGCATCTTTTTTGTTTCCGGTAAGAATTTTTACATTAAACTCATTCTTTTTAATGTTTGCCCAAGGAAGAAGAAAATGATTGGTCATGAAAGAACCTAACGCAATCATAATTCCCACGATAAAATAGGGTCGTGAAAATCTGAAAAAACTGGTCCCTGAGCTGGTAATGGCAACAATTTCCGTATTATTTGCCATTCGAGAGGTAAAATAAATTACTGAAATAAAAACCAGTATGGATGCAAAAACATTTACTGCCCAAATAACATAAAACGGATAATATAATTTTAGGGTATCCAATACGGAAAATCCGTTTTCGCTGAATTCCTGATAATGACTTTGAATATCAATAATTACAAAAACAGCAATTAAAAGAAGCAGCATGAAAAACAAGGTTCCCAGAAAGTTTCGAATAATATACCGGTCTAAAATAGTAATCATAATCTGTTTCTTAGCTGCGGAATGACCGATTTTTTCCAACTTGTAAAATCACCTTCTATAATATGTTTACGAGCGGTTTTAACCAAGTCTAAATAAAACGCAAGATTATGTACAGAAGCAATTTGTTTTCCTAAAAATTCATTAGCAGAAAACAAATGCCTTAGATAGGCTTTGGAGTAATCATGGTCAACAAAAGCAGTACCTTTAGGGTCAAGTTCGGAAAAATCATCCGCCCATTTTTTGTTTTTAATATTAATAACGCCATCCCAGGTAAATAGCATACCGTTTCGGGCATTTCGAGTAGGCATTACACAGTCCATCATATCAATACCTAAAGAAATGGATTCCAAAATATTCCATGGAGTACCTACACCCATTAAATACCTCGGTTTTTCAAGAGGTAAAATATCGGTTACCAAATCGGTGATACGATACATTTCTTCTTCCGGTTCTCCAACGCTTAACCCACCAATAGCATTACCATCCGCATTGACAGAGGAAATAAATTCTGCTGAAAATTTACGTAAATCATCGAAGGTACTTCCTTGTACAATAGGGAATAAATGTTGTTTGTAATTATAAAATTCCGGATTTTCATCACACCATTTCACACAACGTTTAAGCCATTTATGTGTAATTTCCAATGAATTTTTAGCATAGGAATAATCGCAAGGATAGGGGGTACATTCATCAAACGCCATAAAGATATCCCCTCCGATATACCGTTGGATTTCCATAGATTTTTCAGGTGTAAAAAAATGATACGATCCGTCAATGTGTGATTTAAATTTTACTCCTTCTTCTTGGATTTTCCGAGTTTGAGAAAGAGAAAATACTTGATAACCGCCACTATCTGTAAGGATAGGACGATCCCAATGGATAAATTTATGTAACCCACCGGCCTTGTATAATATATCGGTGCCCGGTCTAAGATATAGATGATAAGTATTTCCTAAAATGATCTGGGCTTTAATATCTTCTTTTAGTTCTCTCTGATGTACTGATTTTACTGATCCAACCGTTCCAACCGGCATAAAAATAGGGGTTTCTATTTTTCCGTGATCGGTTTGCAAAATACCTGCTCTTGCTTTAGAATTTTTATCCTTAATGTTACTACTAAAAAACATAAATGCAAATATATAAACTGATTTAAAAAATATTCTAAAAAAGGATGTTTTTTAACATTTAAGGTAACCTGTTAATTTCGACTATTTTGCTTTTTAAATGTAGAGCTTGATATTTAATTAAATAGAGTATTCTTGGATAAAGAATGGTAATTTTTATATATTTGCAAAATTGTAATCATTTTGTCTCTAAAAGAGTGATGATGTTATGCTGATAGTGCTTTTTTAATATGATGTTTTAGTGATCATTCACAACTTTAATTATTACAATGAAGTATACTTAGTGTTGTGAATTGCTTCAAATTTTATTAGATATACCGAGTTTTCATAATAACAACTAGTGAACAACTTGATGTAAGAATGTTGTGAATCGCTTTTAGGTAATTTAAATCATAATGGTATAAATTAAATAGCAAGTACCCGTAAGGGTTGGAAAATATGTAATGTTGTGAATTGATTTCAAATTTTATTAGATATAGAAATATAGTATTGACTTTTAAACGGGTATTTTATTTTTTTGTTTTGTATTGTTTTCGAAACTGATTGAATAGTACCCTTATAGGTCAATTTAACTTTCATTTAATCCATCCATCAAATTCGGTTTACATTTATGTGAAAGTAGTCAATCCTGTGTTTTTTATTGTTTAACTTATTTTAGTAGTTTCTAATCAATTAAATTATTTTTTTCATTTTGGAACTCATTTAAAAACTTTGCAAGCCCAATATGAACTATTTAAAGTTTAATGAAAATTTCCGCAGCATAATTTAAACTTTCACCTTCTAAGGCTCCTTTCAAATCTAAGCCCGATTCTTCTCGAGATTGTGCAAAAAAATGTGCTTTTCGAGCACAAGTGTCTATGTTAAATTTATCTTTATTTTAAATTTTATTTAAAAAATAATTATTATTTTATCGGTCTTGCTTTAGATTCATAATCTAAAGGTTGTGGTTCATCATTTAAATAATTTTCATAACCTTCAAATATATTTTCATTAAAATATATACTTATTTTTTTTTTAATGGACTTTGTTTTTCTATAAGTCCTTTATATTTATTATATTCTTCCCATGCAATATTTATCCATGGCGCCCTATTTACAGTATCTAGTTCCAACTCTTTGCCCCCTCTACAAACAGCTTTGTCGTACTTAAACCATGTTTTTAACTTTCTAAGTCCTTCTTTGCGTTTTTCCCAACCATGCGGATCGGGTTTATCTTTATGACCGGGCGAATATCCGTTAAGTATTTTAGACTGCAGCCAAAAATAATTTTCCTCCTCTCCGCTTTCTTCCATAACCAAAGCCAATCGGTTTAAACTTTGATCTAATCCTTTACTAAAACGCTCCCGTTTCCATGCCTTAACTTCTCTTATTTTAGTCGAATCATCTTTTTTATCTCCCCATTTTGAAACCCTTTTAAAAACCTCCCATTCCCAACCGGCACTGTCTATGGCATAATGTAGATCTTTGGATATCAAATCAGGATCGCTGATAAATATTCCTTCCTTTCCTTTTTCCAGATATCCATTGTCTGCTAAATATTTTCCATACTTTTCATAAGGTCCGGGAACACTATAAGCAGTTCCATCCTTATTTAAATTACCGGTAAGTTGTATCAATCCTCTCCCTTTATAAAAGGAAGTACCGGATTTATATTTACTCGGTTTTTCTTGCGATAATTTAAAAAATCCCGTCTCTGCATTTACTTGAGCCAAAAAAATAATCTTTTTTGAATACCAATATTTATATTATATCTGAGCCTTTACGTGTACCTTGCTTGAATTATTCCGGAGTCTCCTTATCAGTAAATTCTTCCGCATAAGCTACCATTTCTTCTAAATGGGGTAAATTATAGTAATTGTTTTCTATAAAGGTGTTTTTTAAATCATACCAAGGCTCCAAATCTTCTCCTAATGAGGCGTGATATGCACCTAAGATATTTCCCCTGCGCCATTTTACTGTTTTTGATAAATGATATTTCCTAAATAGCGGATCACAGGTATTGGCTAAATACCCTATTATTTTATAACTATATCCTTTTTGCGCTTTAGTTAAATCACTTTTATCTAATTCTCTTAATAAATCCAATGTGCTGTCAATTAAACTTATTGCATAAGTGCCTTCATTTTCATTAGTTATATGTTCTATCGTTTTTAATATTCCTTCTCTGATATATAATTTATTATCCGTTTGGTAGTTCGATATTAAAATTAAATCAACTAAATTGTCACCAAATTCATAGGTAGTATTGAATTTTTTATTTTTTGAATACAAGCTATCCATAACACTTTTATTAATTTTATCTTCCTTATCAAAATTGAAATTTAATAATAAGTCATGGGCCAATTCATTTTCCCTTGAGAGTAAATATGTCAAACCGGCTTTATCTCCATACATTAAGTATTTATTTAAGGTTATTACTTTCAAGTTTTGTTTAACCGAATACTCTTTTTTATCGATACTATTTATTTTTATTAAATCCTCCAAAAAAACCATGGGGGCTATTATTTTTCTTTCCTTATCTATAAACAATTTCCATCCATCCCAAGCAAAAGTATATTTATATTTATCAAAAGTCATGGATTTACTGACATTACCTTTTATCTCCTCATCCGTATAAGCTACCCCTCTTAGATTGGCAAAACGAAGTGGATATAAGGTAACTATCGTTTCTTTGCTTTTATCCAGGTCGATTCCAAAAAGATATTTTACACGTTCTCTGAATTCGGCATACTCCGGAAATTTATATCCGCTGTTAAACAGCGTTTTTTCAATTAAGGGTTGTTGCAAGTCTAAATCTTCCCGGGTGGCAACATATTCGTTTTCCGGAGTATGATCTGCTACAAAAACCCGTTTTTGTAATTCAATATGCTCGGCTATTTTTTTTAAATCTATTTCATTATTCATAACGGGCTTATTTTCTGTCGGTTTTTCAATAGGTTTTGTTGGTGCTTCTTTATTTTCATTATTAAGTTGTATTGTCGTTTTATTTTCTTGGCCTTGACAAGAAAATAAAACCAATACTGGTATACATGAGACCAATATCTTTCTCATAATTCTTTATTTTTTTATTATTTTTTCTTTATTTCAAAGGTATACCCTTGATCTTTCCACCGTATTTTTTTATCTGCCTTACTAAAGTGAACTTTAGGAGTATAAAAACGACAGGGAGTTAAGCTTTGCCTATTTTTAGTTAGAGGGTGATCGAGCAAATGTTTTGATTTTCTTAACCATTTGAGTTTAATAACTCCCTTCATATCTAAAGTTTTATCCATCCCATAGGGTGTTTCAGAAGAACTGATCGCTTCAATGGTGGTGACTATTTCCAGGGTTTGTTCTACTTCTTTTCCTTCTTCATTTTTCTTTTTTATCTTTTTTTCTTCGTAATCGATAATTACCCCGGTATGGCCCATTCCTCCGCTTTTATTTTTCCATATAAATATATCTCCTTTTTGAGGTTTGTAATTTATATCATCATGTTTCAGTAAATATTCCGAATAGTTTTCCCCAAAATCGTGCAGTATCCTTGTATTTCCTGCCATTACCTTTTTACTCCATTCTATTTTTTGTAAATATCGGCACACTAATTCCGAACAATCCATCGTATTTTCTCCCGATTCTTCTACTCGGTTTTGATCGTTGGCATATCTTACTTTATACGGTTTTCCTGCGTCTGCTTCTTCCTGGCTTATGGCTTTGGTTAATAACCAGTCTATTCCCTGTTGTATCTTTAAATCGCCATCAATATAGTCTAACGGCTTGTTTACCTTTTCACATTCTGCTACCTTAAATAGGACCTTGGTTGAGTTTTCAACGGCTACGGATAATTTCCCTTCTTTTCCTCCTCTGTACCATACTTTTCTTTTAGGACGTGAGTCTGTATTATTATTTAATATATTTATTACCAGATCCACTACCTTATCATCGGAGTATTGACCGGTCTTATCTGCCTGCAAATACATTTTATCTTTATACCAGTCGGCCATTCCCGTTAGGGCTGCCTGATACGGGGTATAGCCTTTTTCATTAATTGCGGAGGTAAATACATTAAAACCACTGTCGGGCGCTTGTTGATCTATTTGCTTTTGAATCTCACCGTAATTTTCTCTTCCGGTTATCTGAAGAAGTCCCCTTCCTTTAAATCTCCAGCCGTCTTCTCCTCCTTTATTTCCTAATTCCTTACGATTGCCGTAAGCTATTTCTGCTATTTTTCTTTGATTGGCCGGGTGCTGAGCCGTCCTTCCATATTGATAGGCTAATTCATTAGGAGGGCTTTTTTCATTCAAGGCCGGATTGGCCCGAAAAGCTTTAAAATGTTTGGGTAAATCTTGCGCAGCATAATTTAAACTTTCTCCTTCTAGGGCTCCTTTTAAATCTAAGCCCGATTCTTCCCGAGATTGTGCAAAAAAATGTGCTTTTCGAGCACAAGTGTCTAAGTTAAAGTTGTCTTTATCTTAAATTTTATTTAAAAAATAATTATTTTCTTATCGGTCTTGCTTTATGCTTATAATCTAAAGGTTGTGGTGAATCAGGTATAGTCTGATCATCTAAAAATAGATTTTCTTCTTTTTTGACAGCTTCATACCACTCTTTAAATTTGGGTAAGCCATAATAGTTGTTCTTTTTAAATTCTTTATCATAAGTGCCATCATCCTTATAATGCCAAAAATGCCCCATAAACATTTGATTATAATCATAAAGTTTATCGTATTTATATTGCTCTCCCCAATACATCAAATGAGCTGCTATTTTGGCTTTTTGCGCATCACTTAATTCTTTGTTAGCATTTAGGTGTTCTAAATTTGTAAGATATTCAGCTACATACATAATATATAAATTTTCATTTGGGGTGGACATTTCTTTTAGAATATCTAAGGTATTTTGATGAACTCGTATTTCTCCATTACAATCTTTAGTCCATAATAATTTTCCCAACTCCTCCAAATCATTGTCTTTAGCATAAGTATGAAAAAATGGAAGATGGGTGTTTTCAAGTGCCCACTTCAATAGTCTTTTATCTTCCGTATAACCAAAAACAGTTATTAAACGCCTCATAAAATAGTCATCTTTAGTAACCAACCATGGAAACTGGCTTTTATCGTCAGTAAATAAATATTTGTTTCGTGAGATTAAACGCTGTTGATTAAAATATCTTTCTTGCGGTAAATTATTTAAATCTTTCCACATCGATACCTCAATTACACCATCTGCAGTATCAATCGTATATGAATTTTCTTCATATTTTGATAATTCAGGGTATATTTTCTGATAATCTATAATTTTAGGGATAGCATCAAAATAAGTTATAAAATGATCTTTTTTATCAACATATAAATATTGTGCATCTGCAGAATATGGATAAAATTCTAACTCTTTATTACATTTAGAATTTTCATAAGCATCTATTTTTAAATACTGATTTTTAGAATTATTATCTATAATTCTTCCAAAAATCATTTTTATTTTTTGATTAAAATCCTCCCTTTCAGGAGTTTTATATCCATTATTTTTTAAAATAGTGTCTTCAATTTGTACTAAGGCATCTAAATCTTCCTTTCCATATGTTTCCCCCCAATATTCTGAACTAGCACCTTCTTTTATTTGTTTTATCAGTACTTCTTTTATTTTAGATGTTTCCATTTTTTTTTCTTCTATTTTTTTGTTTGTCAGACTTACTTCTTTTTTTTCTTGACAATTCATTATTGCAAAAAGGGTGATTGTGCTTATTAATAATAATTTGGTTTTCATATATTTTTTATCTTGAACTTTCTCCTTTACTGGTATCTTGAGTTTTTTGGTTTAATTTTTTATTTGCTTCATTGATAGTGGCATATTCATCATTTTTATTCAGTTTATCTTCTTCTTTAATAACATATCCTTTAGGTTTAAAAAAACCTCTAAGTTTTTTATATATTTTTATTCCTTTTTCGGTATAAGAATAGAATGTGCTTCCATCAAATTTATAATTAGGTGAAAGGGTTATCATGTTTCCTTGATTTCCCCCTAAACCAATATAGGTGTTTTTATCTAATAATTTTCCATATACTAAGGTTATATGTCCTGATCCTTTCATTTTTCCATTTGAATAACAATCTGAAAATACGGCTATGGCACCAAAGAACGCCTCACAAGGCTCTAATGTACTGTGATTGAAAAACATACTTGAACTGGCTGAATGAGGTGATTCAAATTTGGGCGTTGAATTCTCCAAACACCAGGATACAAATGAGGCACACCATGCTACATCACTTCCACTACCTGAAAGTCCTCCTGCTTTGTGATATTCTCTTATTCTTTTGTCAATTGCTTTCTCATGTTTACCGCCGTAATTAATTATCTCTTGAATAGCGGTTTCCATCCATGGCGCTCTGCCTTTGCCGCTTATAAATTCCAACTCTTTCTCTCCTTTGCAAACAGCTTTGTCGTACTTAAACCATGTTTTTAACTTTCTAAGCCCTTCTTTGCGTTTTTCCCAACCATGCGGATCAGGTTTATCTTTATGACCGGGCGAATATCCGTTGAGTATTTTAGACTGCAACCAAAAATAATTTTCCTCTTCTCCGCTTTCTTCCATAACCAAAGCCAATCGATTTAAACTTTGATCTAATCCTTTACTAAAACGCTCCCTTTTCCATGCTTTGATTTGTTTTATTACAGCTGAATCATCTTTTTTATCTCCCCATGTTGAAACCCTTTTAAAAATCTCCCATTCCCAACCGGCACTGTCTATGGCATAATGTAGATCTTTGGATATCAAATCAGGATTGGTGATAAATATTCCTTCCTCTTCTTTTTTCAGATATCCATTATCTGCTAAATATTTTCCATACTTTTTATAAGGCCCGGGAACACTATAAGCGGTTCCATCCTTATTTAAATTACCGGTAAGTTGAATCAATCCTCTCCCTTTATAAAAGGAAGTACCGGATTTATATTTACTCGGTTTTTCTTGCGATAATTTAAAAAATCCCGTCTCTGCATTTACTTGAGCCAAAAAAGTAATCTTTTTGAATACTAGTATTTATATTATATCTGAGCCTTTACGTGTACCTTGCTTAAATTATTCGGGAGTCTCCTTATCACTAAATTGTTCCGCATAATCTACCATTTCTTTTAAATGGGGTAAATTATAGTAGTTATTTTCTATAAAGGTGTTTTTTAAATCATACCAAGGCTCCAAATCTTCTAATGAGGCGTGATATGCACCTAAGATATTTCCCCTTCCCCACCTTACAGTTCTTGATAAATGATATTTCCTAAATAGCGGATCACAGGTATTGGCTAAATACCCTATTTTTTTATAACTATATCCTTTTTGCGCTTTTGTTAAATCACTTTTATCTAATTCTCTTAATAGATATAATGTGCTGTCAATTAATTCTATCGCATAGGTGCCTTCATTTTCATTAGTTATATGTTCTATCGTTTTTAATATTCCTTCTCTGATATATAATTTATCATCCGTTTTAAAATTATCTACAAAAATTAAACTTCTAACCTCTTGCCCAAACTCATAACTTCTTGGATTACATCGATTATACAAACTATCTAAAACACTTTTATTAATTTTATCTTCCTTATCATAATTGAAATTTAATAATAAGTCATGGGCCATTTCTTTTTCCCTTGAAAGTAAATATATCAAACCGGCTTTATCTCCATACATTAAATATTTATTTAAACTTACTATCGATAAATTTTGTTTAACCGTATATTCTTTTTTATCGATACTATTTATTTTTATTAAATCCTCCAGAAAAACCATGGGGGTTATTATTTTTCTTTCCTTGTCTATAAACATTTTCCATCCAAACCTTGCAAACGTGTATTTATATTCATCAAAAGTCATGGTTTTACTGACATTACCTTTCATTTCCTCATCCGTATAAGCTACCCCTCTTAGATTGGCAAAACGAAGTGGATATAAGGTAACTATCGTTTCTTTGCTTTTATCCAGATCGATTTTAAAAAGATATTTTACACGTTCTCTGAATTCGGCATACTCCGGAAATTTATATCCGCTGTTTAACAGCGTTTTTTCAATTAAGGGTTGTTGTAAGTCTAAATCTTCCCGGGTGGCAATATATTCATTATCCGGAGTATGATCTTCTACAAAAACCCGTTTTTGTAGTTCAATATGCTCGGCTATTTTTTTTAAATCTATTTCATTATTCATAACGGGCTTATTTTCTGTCGGTTTTTCAATAGGTTTTGTTGTTGTTTCTTTATTTTCATTATTAATTTGTATTGCCGTTTTAGTTTCCTGGCCTTGACAAGAAAATAAAACCAATACTTGTATACATGAGATTAATATCTTTCTCATAATTCTTTGTTTTTTATTATTTTTTCTTTATTTCAAAGGTGTACCCTTGATCTTTCCACCGTATTTTTTTATCTGCTTTACTAAAATGAACTTTGGGGGTATAAAAACGGCAGGTTGAGACTTCATGCCCTTTACTATTTTTTAAAGGGTGACCGATTAAATGGTTTGATTTTCTTAACCATTTGAGTTTAATAACCCCTTTCATTTTTAATTCATTACTCATTCCATAAGGAGTTTCAGAAGAACTGATTGCTTCAATGGTCGTAACTATTTCCAGGGTTTCTTCAACTTCTTTTCCTTCTTCATTTTTCTTTTTTATCTTTTTTTCTTCATAATCGATAATTACCCCGGTATGGCCCATTCCTCCGCTTTTATTTTTCCATATAAATATATCTCCTTTTTGAGGTTTGTAATTTATATCATCATGTTTCAATAAATATTCCGAATAGGTTTCCCCAAAATCGTGCAGTATCCTTGTATTTCCTGCCATTACCTTTTTACTCCATTCTATTTTTTGTAAATATCGGCACACTAATTCCGAACAATCCATCGTATTTTCTCCCGATTCTTCTACTCGGTTTTGATCGTTGGCATATCTTACTTTATACGATTTTCCTGCTTCTGCTTCTTCCTGGCTTATGGCTTTGGTTAATAACCAGTCTATTCCCTGTTGTATCTTTAAATCGCCATCAATATAGTCTAACGGCTTGTTTACCCTTTCACATTCTGCTACCTTAAATAGGACCTTGGTTGAGTTTTCTAAGGCTACGGATAATTTCTCTTCTTTTCCTCCTCTGTACCATACTTTTCTTTTAGGACGTGACTTCGTGTTTTTATTTAGTATATCAACAATCATTTCCACAACCCTATCATCGGAGTATTGACCGGTCTTATCTGCCTGCAAATACATTTTATCTTTATACCAGTCGGCCATTCCGGTTAGGGCAGCCTGATACGGGGTATAGCCTTTTTCATTAATTGCCGAGGTAAATACATTAAAATCACTGTCGGGCGCTTGTTGATCTATTTGCTTTTGAATTTTACCGTAATTCTCTCTCCCGGTTATCTGAAGCAGTCCCCGACCTTTAAATCTCCAGCCGTCTTCTCCTCCTTTGTTTCCTAATTCCTTACGATTGCCGTAAGCTATTTCTGCTATTTTTCTTTGATTGGCCGGGTGCTGAGCCGTCCTTCCATATTGA
>NZ_JAFNMG010000006.1:0-143228 GCF_026537405.1 Apibacter sp. B3919
ATTGAATATCACCTATTTAACTTCCAAAAAAAATTTTAATTTTTTTTCTATTTATTCCTGCTTCTCTCCTGATCATTCGTATTGGACCTTATGGGCTCGTTCTTATTCTTTTCTATTTTATAATCTTTATAGGTATACCCTATATTTATATTGTTAGTTTTGTATTCCTATACTCTAATGTTTTTATTCAAGTACTTTTTTTATATATATGTATTGTTAGTACGCTTTACTGTTACTTTTACTGAATAGCTTTTTGTTTTGTAATTTATAATAATATATATCGAACAAGTTATTAAAGTCTTTTGCTAAATAAACTAATATATAAAATTAAACCTAAAAAGATATATAAACTATATATAATATAACAAAAAAGACTGCTTATTTATCATAGCAGTCTTTTTAATTTTTCAGATATGTTCTAGCAGATTATCTTTTAGCTCTGTATTCGCTAACAGTTAATTGCTTTCTTCCTTTTGCTCTACGTCTTGCTAAGACTTTTCTTCCGTTAGCTGATGCCATTCTTTCACGAAAACCATGCTTGTTTCTTTTCTTTCTTTCTGAAGGTTGAAATGTACGTTTCATCGGTTGTTATCTTATATCTTTATATTCGTTAATCTTTTTCGAGGTTGCAAAGATAGCATTTATTTTTTATATTCCTACTTTTAATTGTTTTTTTGTGTAAAAAATTTTAGGTGTAACCGTAAGGTAGTTATAGGTTTATAGTCATAAACAAGGTTATTGTAGGTTATTTCTTCACTTTACATGACAAATGTACTATATAATAAACTTCTTCTTAGTTGATATTTTTATATGTTCTGTCAAGAAAGAATAAATTTTGATTGATTATTTTATATTAAGGTAATTTATATTTAGTTTTCGTGAAATCAATTTTATATTTATCAATAAAAAAAGCTATCATTAATGATAGCTTTTTCAATTCATTATAAAGTAGTAATATGAATATTACCCGTTAATTTTAGCAATTCTTTGAATCAATTCAACAACTTTGTTAGAATATCCCCACTCATTATCATACCAGCTTACTACTTTAACAAATTTAGGGCTTAATTGTATCCCTGCTTTAGCATCAAATATTGATGTACGTGGGTCTGTAATAAAGTCAGAAGAAACAACTTCTTCATCGGTATATCCTAAAATTCCTTTTAATTCACCTTCTGATGCTTCTTTCATTGCTTTACAGATTTCATCATAAGTTGTTTCTTTAGCTAAATTTACTGTTAAGTCAACTACTGAAACGTCTAAGGTTGGTACACGGAATGCCATACCTGTTAATTTTCCGTTCAAAGAAGGAATTACTTTGCCAACTGCTTTAGCTGCTCCGGTTGAAGATGGAATTATATTTCCTGCTGCTGCTCTACCTCCTCTCCAATCTTTTGCTGATGGTCCGTCAACAGTTTTTTGAGTAGCAGTAGTAGCATGTACTGTAGTCATTAATCCTTCTAAAATACCAAATTTTTCATGTAATACTTTAACTACCGGAGATATACAGTTTGTTGTACAAGATGCATTAGAAATAAATTGAGTACCTTTTACATAGGTATTATCGTTTACTCCGCATACAAACATAGGGGTATCATCTTTAGATGGAGCAGACATAACTACATATTTTGCTCCGGCGTCGATATGACCTTGTGCTTTATCTTTTGTAAGGAATAAACCTGTTGATTCTACTATATATTCTGCTCCGATATCACCCCATTTAAGATCTGCAGGATTTTTTTCAGCAGTTACTCTAATTGCATTTCCATTTACTACTAATTTACCATCTTTAATTTCAATCGTTCCATCGAATTTACCATGAACAGTATCATATTTTAGCATATAAGCCATATATTCAACATCAATAAGGTCATTGATTCCTACAACTTCAATATTTTCATTATGTTGAGCCGCACGAAATACTAATCGTCCTATACGACCAAAACCATTGATACCAATTTTAATTTTTGACATAATACTTTACTTTTTTAAGTTTGTTTCTAAATTAATTTTTTTATTTTATCTATGTAGATAAGATATCTGCTACTTTTATAAGATCCTTATCTATTTCATTGTGTTTTTTAATTGCTTCTTCTATAGGAGTAAAAACGATCTTGCTTGATTGCATTCCTGCCATTACATTAGATTTACCCGCCATTAATCCTTCAACTGCAGCAACACCCAATCTTGATGCCAGCACTCTGTCGGCAACGGTAGGAGATCCTCCTCTTTGAATATGACCTAAAACAGTAACTTTAACGTCAAATTCAGGGTATTTCATTTTTGTAAATTTAGCCAAATCATATACTCCTCCTAATTTTTCTCCTTCAGCTACTACTACAATACTGGATGTTTTTCCTTTTTGTTTTGCATTGTCAAAAGAAGAAAATAAATCTTCAATACTATCTTTTTGTTCAGGTATAAGTATATCCAATGCTCCGGTAGCTATGCCGCTGTTTAAAGCAATAAATCCGGCATCCCTTCCCATAACTTCTACAAAGAAAACTCTATTATGCGAAGTTGCTGTATCTCGGATTTTATCGATTGCATCAACGACGGTATTTAATGCGGTATCATAACCTAAGGTAAAATCTGTACCGAATATATCGTTATCGATAGTTCCGGGAATTCCAATAAAGGGTACTCCTTGTTCTTTTTGGAAAATAGCTCCACCCGTAAATGATCCATCTCCTCCGATTACTACTAATGCATCTATATTATGTTTTTTTACTGTTTCTGCTGCTTTTTTTCTTCCTTCAATAGTTCTAAATTCATCGGAACGTGCAGATTTGAGCTCAGTTCCTCCTCTATTTATTAAATTTCTTACTGAACGAGGACCTAAATCAACAACCATATCATTAATCAACCCATCATATCCCATTCGTATTCCACAGCATTCTATTCCATAATAATTAGCTGCTCTTACAACTGATCTTATGGCAGCATTCATCCCCGGAGAATCTCCTCCTGAGGTTAAGACACCTATTTTCTTAATTTTATTTGTGTTTTTAGACATGTTTTTTTATATAGATTTTTACATTCTAAGATCATACAAATATACTAATCATTTGTGGATTATGCATTAAGAAAAGGACATATATAATAAAATATATATCATGTGATTTTATATTGATTTAAAATTAATTTTTTCTTAATTTTGTAGCTATCACCTTTAATTTTAAGGTAACCTATTTATTTTATATCCACATTTTAAATTAGATATATTAGGAAGTTTTTAGTATAATAAATTGTATTGATAATTTACAATTTTATACATCAAAAATAATACCATATTCCTTTATAATACAACATTTATACAGCTTCGTAGTCGTAAAATAAAAAATCATTTATGTTGATTTTCATAAATTTTTAATTTATTATTTTAAACTTCCTACCATGTCCTCCGGTCTAACCCATTGATCAAATTGTTCGGCAGTTACTAAACCTAAATTAATCGCTTCTTCTTTTAGTGTTGTTCCGTTTTTATGTGCGGTTTTTGCAATTTTAGCAGCATTTTCATACCCTATATGTGTATTTAAGGCTGTCACTAACATTAGGGAATTATTAACGAGTTCTTTTATTCTTGTATAATTAGGCTCAATTCCGATGGCACAATGATCGTTGAATGATTTACAAGCATCTCCCAATAGTTGGGCAGATTGTAAAAAATTATAGGCCATAACCGGTTTAAAAACATTGAGTTCATAGTTTCCTTGTGTACCGGAAAAAGAGATAGTTGTATCATTACCCAATACTTGAGCACATACCATCGTCATTGCTTCATTTTGTGTAGGGTTTACTTTGCCCGGCATAATGGAAGATCCGGGTTCATTTTCCGGTATAAACAATTCTCCTATTCCGCTTCTAGGTCCGGATGCTAATAGTCGTATGTCTTGAGCTATTTTAAACAGTGAAACGGCTAATTGTTTTAGTGCTCCGTGTGTTTCAACTATTGCATCATGAGCTGCTAATGCTTCAAATTTGTTGGGTGCAGTAACAAATGGCAATCCGGTAAATTTAGATATGTATTCTGCAACTTTGAAATCATAACCTTTAGGAGTGTTTAATCCTGTCCCTACAGCTGTTCCTCCTAAAGCTAATTCTGATAAATGCGTCAGGGTATTTTTTATAGCTTTAATAGCATGATTCAATTGAGCAACGTAACCGGAAAACTCTTGTCCTAAAGTTAAGGGGGTGGCATCCATTAAATGGGTCCTTCCTATTTTTACTACATCTTTAAATTTCTCTGATTTTTTTAACAACGTATCTCTTAATTTTTCAACTGCCGGTAAGGTATGTGTTACTACCTTTTTATAGGCTGCAATATGCATTGCTGTTGGGAAGGTATCGTTAGATGATTGGGATTTATTTACATCGTCATTAGGATGAATGGGACTCTTTTCACCTAGTTTACCTCCATCTAATACCAATGCTCGATTAGATATTACTTCATTGACATTCATATTGGATTGAGTTCCTGAACCGGTTTGCCATATAACAAGCGGGAATTGGTCATTTAATTCTCCTTTACTGATTTCATCACATACTTTGGCTATTAAATCTCTTTTTTCTGAAGGTAATACTCCTAAATCAGTATTAGCATATGCGGCCGCTTTTTTTAGATAGGCAAATGCTTCAATTATCTCTTTGGGCATTGATGCCTCCGGTCCAATCTTAAAATTATTTCTTGATCTTTCAGTTTGGGCACCCCAATATTTGTCAGCGGGAACTTGTACTTCTCCCATAGTATCTTTCTCTATACGGTAATTCATGGTTACGTTTTTTTATTTTATATGAATCTTTCAAAAATCATACAAAAATAAAAAATCAGCCAAAAAGGCTGATTTTATTACTTCTATTATAGGATTGATTTACTTTTTCTTATTTTTATTTTGATTCATTTTTTGTTCTTGAATCTGTTTTTGTTGCTCTTGGGCTTGTTCCAACATGGATTGCATTTTTTGCTGCCATTTACTTTTTTTCTTACCCGGCTTTGTTTTATTCTCTTGCATCTTAGCATGCAACTTTTCTTCATTGATCATAAAGTTTTTAATCAATAAGATTAAAAGTATATTTATAGCATTGGATACTAAATAATACCAAGAGAGACCTGATGCATATGAATTTAACCAAAATATAAACATAACCGGCATCAAATACATCATAAACCTCATATCCGGCATTCCTTCTTGTGTAGGTGCCTGCATGGTAGAGGTTGACATTTTAGTGTAAATTAATAATACTAAACAGTATAATATCGTAAACAGACTTATGTGATTTCCGTAAATACTTGATAAAATCGGAATATGAGTTGTCCATTCATAAATAGAATCATAAGCGGTCAGATCATCTGCCCAAAGGAAGGACTGTCCTCTTAAAGCTATATTATTCGGGAAAAATCTAAATAATGAATAGAAAATAGGTATTTGTATTAATGCCGGTAAGCATCCTGCTAATGGATTAACCCCTACCTTTCTATATAATTCCATCGTAGCTTGTTGCTTTTTAATCGGATCTGAATTTTTGTGTTTTTCGTTTAATTCGTCAATTTCCGGTTTTAAAATTCGCATTTTTGCTCCCTGAATGTATTGTTTATACATGATAGGTGAGGTAACTAATTTTACCACGATGGTCATCAAGAAAATTATCCACCCTGCTGCAATACCGAATTTTGATAAAAATTCATAAATCCATAAATAAAATATACAAAGCCATTTCATCCATCCAAATGGAATATTGTATGAAAACTGTTTACTTTCTCCGTTATCTGCTTTGTAAGATTTCAATAGATCATAATCTAAGGGTAGAAAATTCCAAGTATATTTTTGATTAATTTCTCCTAGTTGGATAGGAACTATACTTGTAAACGTAAAATTCTTAAGATAATCAGGGTTATCTCTTTCTGCTTCTTGTGTACCTTTGGATTTGTAAAATCCGTTCTGTGCTTCTAAAATAGTTGCAAAGAATTGTTGTTTAACACTAATCCAATCTATTTTGTCTTTATCTTCTGTAAATCCGTTTGTATCGTAATCAGTTTGTGAATAATCGTTTAAACTGTATCTAAATTCTGTATAAGTAGTTTCTTGAGATTTTCCTTTTTCAAGAGCGATCGCATTTTGATTCCAATATAATTCGGCATCTTGCTGGGAGGTAATTTTTGATAATCCTTTCGATACTACTTGAAAATCTAAGGAATATTTTCCTTTCAGTGCATAACGGAATTGAATAAAACTCGTATTATCTAAGTTCGCAGTTAAAACGGTTACATTTCCTTCCGTTGATGGTGTAAAAACCAAATCTCTGGTATTAATTATTTTACCAGCCTTATCTTTAAATGAAATATTGAAATCGGTATTTTCATTATTTACAAGATATAAGGGTTTTTTGTGAAGGGTTGTATCCTTATCATAAGCCGTCCATTTTTTTAAACGTACTTCACGTAGTTGAGCTCCTTGTGTGCTGACTTTAACTTCTATTTCATCATTTGAAAAAGGTAATAATTCTACCTTAGCCTGAGCAAGTGAATCTAACTTTACGGGTGCTGACTTATCATTGGTATTCTGAGAGATATTTTCAGATTTGATTTGTTGCTGTTCGGATTTTTGGGCTTCATCTATCGCCTGTTTTTGTTGATTATTAGAATAAATCAAAAATCCAATTAAAATAATCCCTATAAGAATAAAACCAATCAGCTGGTTTTTATCAAATTTGCTTTCCTGTTGCATTCTTTACTTTGTTTATCTGATAATTTTGAGATGCTTTAACTAATGCTAAAAATAATGGGTGGGGAGAAGCTACCGTACTTTTATATTCCGGATGGTATTGTACACCTATAAAGAATGGATGATCTTTTACTTGTATAACTTCCACCAACCCTGTATCAGGATTAGTTCCAATGGCTTCTAAACCATTGTTTTCAAACTCACTTATATATTCATTGTTAAGCTCGTATCTATGTCTGTGTCGTTCTTCTATATTTTGTGCATTGTAGATTTTTTCTGCTATAGAGCCTTTTTTAAGTTTACATGCCCATGCTCCCAGTCTCATAGTGCCTCCTTTATTGGTGACATTTTTTTGTTCTTCCATTAAACAGATAACCGGAGCTGAGGTATGCAAGTTAAATTCAACACTATCTGCATCTTTATATCCAAGCACATTTCTAGCAAATTCTATGACCGCAATTTGCATACCTAGACAGATTCCTAATACAGGTATTTTATTAACTCTAGCGTATTGACAGGCTATAATTTTTCCTTCAATTGCTCGATCTCCGAATCCGGGAGCTATTATAACTCCATCCACACCTTTTAAATAATCGGAAATATTCTCATAGGTAAGATCTCCGCTGTATATCCAACGAATATTTACTTTAGTTTCTAAAGTAGCTCCTGCATGTATTAAAGCTTCTACAATAGATTTATAGGAATCTTGAAGAGATACATATTTTCCTACTAAGGCTATTTCAACATTACTCTTTGGATTTTTATATTTATCCAGGAAATCATTCCATTGTTTTAAATCCGGTTTTTTATCTGTGGATAAACCTAGTTCTTTTAACACTAATGCATCAAAATTCTGATTTTGCAGATATAAAGGAACTTCATAGATGGTAGGAAGATCTTTACTTTCAATTACATTATCAATATTAAGGTTACAGAATAATGCTAATTTAGAGCGTACTTCTTTAGATATTGAGCATTCTGTCCTACATACCAGAAAATTAGTTTGTACTCCATATTCCATAAGTTGACGTACGGAATGTTGAGAAGGTTTAGTTTTTAACTCTCCACTGGCTGCTAAATATGGAATTAAAGTTAGGTGTACTACAATCGAATTTTGATATCCTAATTCCCAGCGTAATTGGCGTACGCTTTCAACATAAGGCAAGGATTCAATGTCTCCTACCGTTCCTCCTATTTCGGTGATAATGATGTCAAAATCTCCTTTTTTACCTAATATTTTAATTCTTCTTTTTATCTCATTAGTAATATGAGGGATTACCTGTACAGTTTTTCCTAAAAAGTCTCCTCTTCTTTCTTTATCAATAACTGTTTGGTAAATTTTTCCGGTAGTAACATTGTTGTCTTTGCTGGTAGGACTATTTAAGAATCTTTCATAGTGCCCTAAATCTAAATCAGTTTCAGCTCCATCTTCAGTAACATAGCATTCTCCATGCTCATAGGGATTTAGAGTTCCCGGATCAATATTAATATATGGATCGAGTTTTTGAATGGTTACTTTGTAACCTCTGGCTTTTAAAAGCATTCCTAAAGATGCAGCGACAATTCCCTTTCCAAGTGAAGAAGTAACACCACCTGTAACAAATATATACTTTGGAGAAGATTGGTCAGACATAATTTTAAAGTTTAGAAAAAATTTAGTTTATATAGTTTAGAATAGTTCAGTCAGTACCAATAAAAAAAGGCAAGCTACCTGCATCACACCGCTACAACCGTTTACCTTTGCTGCGTTCCCACCCTGGAGGATTCACAGGAGCTGGTTGTGCAGGACTTGCCGGTGCAAAAGTATAACTTTTTATAAATAATACAAAATTATAAGGCTTTTTTGAATAATATTTTTTCCTAAACCCGAACTTATAAATCAGGATAATGATAATTTGATGTCCGGATCTAAATATGTTAATTCGATATTGAGCCTTTTTTGCGAAAGTTCCTTACCTAAACTAAATATTCAATCCAGATATCCTCTTACTAACTCAGAAGATTATTTCTTTGATTAGCCAATGAGGAACAACGATATTACACGAGGACCTCAGTTTACTGGTAAAGATCCTTTTTATATTGATGGGCAGCAATTGTTTCGAATCAATCCCAACTACTTTGAAACTTTATTCTTTTCTAAAATTAAAATTTAAAAAAATAAAGAAAACAGCTATTGTTTTATTGTAAATTATCCTGACGGTAAAATTGGAAAATACTAAGAATTAGTGCATGTCCAACATTATATTTCAACATTTATTGATGCTATAGGAAATAAAATTCTTTATGAACATTCATTAAATTTTGGTACTCCTTATATTAAACGTGTTTCCTACGGAGGGAGAACATTTTTCGCAGATACATACTATTATACTAATTCAAATAGTTGTGTCTTCTTATTACACTGGTGATTATCACAAATATCATTTAACACATGATTTAATGAGCAATAAAAATGAGCGTCTACGTATTATTAAAGTGCAAAATGCTGAAGAAAAAAAAGTTAAAACCACTTACTTTTAAATTCAATGATTAGAATGATACTAAAACTGTTAAAAGAATAGTTTAAACAACGGATTAAAAATAATAATAAATTAACAGCTGGTTATGGATTTTAAAAAACTAATTAAAATATTACTATCATTTGGATTGTATTTATTAATGATACCCATTATAGTTTTCTTTTCAAAACATATTTATTATAAACCATATAGAATAAATACAGGATATAGTATTATTTCTCCAATAATTTATACCAAAAAATTATTATATATAATGAGTATTATATTTATATTATTTTATATATGGAGAATATTATTAAAAAAAAACTATTTTTATATAATAAATTTAATATTAATTATTACAATTTTAATTACTATGAATTATTACATAAACTTAATTTTATAATAATATAATATCATATTTAACATTTACTAAAATAATTAATAAACTAAGATTCTACGATTTTTCGCAAGCGTAAGCGGAGGCTTTGGAGCGGTATTGTCCGATGGGAATTTCTGGAAAGGTGGATTACAGGATTAACAGTATAAGAATTAAATCGCGTGGAGTTGTATTCGAGGTCCTAAATAATTAAATAAATTGATATGAAAAAAAAAATACTAATGATTGGACTATTTATTACAATATTATTGTCTGGCTTAAAATATCTTGATTTATGTGTTTCTGAAAAATATGAAACCCAATTGGAAGGATTAAACCCAACTGAAAATCAAATTAAAAAAGCCAAAGAATTAAAAGAAAAAATAGAAATTAATAAAAGGATAGCTCTTTATATAATTACTCTTTCATTAGTTTCGATTTATCCCATTTCGTTAATAAAAAAATAAGATAAAGGAAGGAACTTAGCCAAGATGACCAATAGCTTGGGGAGTTGCCGGACAATAAATTAATGGATATAATTCATATGATAAAACTAATATATTTATACACGGAGGAAGTTCTCCGTGTAGTGCAGACTATATAGACCTTAAGAGTAATGACAAGAATTTTTCAATGCACTAAGTAATTATAAAATACTTCCATTCCTGTACACGTTAATTTAAATAATATGAATAAATTTTTTAAATGGAAATCATATTTTTAGTAGGATTAAGTGTGATTTTGTTTATTATTATTTTAGCTGAGGTAATTAGTATTTGAACATACCCTGAAGAATACAAAAGAATTTACGAATTTTCTAAGACTCTATAAAATAGATATTTAAAAGTATTTTCAATTATATCTTTTCAGATATTATTGGGATATGTTTTTTAATTTTTTACATTATTTTAAACTTGATATTTATTATAAAAAATATAAGATTTATCAAATTTATTATATTAGTAGTAGATGTAACTCTATTGATATATATGATATTTAATTTTATACATCATATACAACAGCATTTTACCATTAAACTAAAAACTTCTCGCTTTGCGAGGAGTTTTTGTTTTACCGTGCAGCAGCGTTTTTCTGAAAAAAGTCTTTAAACTTTTTATTGGTTAACATTTTTTCCAAAAGCCGGAAAATGGTTTGCTTATCTTCTTCTTTCAACTGCTGTAAATCTTTACTCTGCGGGTAATTGAGGCCAAAAATATTGCAAAATATTATATATTTTACAGTTAGAGCGAAGCTTCAAAAAAGGAGAATTATTATGCAAAGAATGAATTAACAGCAGAATGCGGAATCTTCAAAAATATTTTGTCTATCTGTTGGAACTTGCAACTTTAAAGAATACGGAATGTTGCTCGAACAGGTGCAATGTTTTTAAGGACACAACCAAATAGAAACTAATAAAATTTACACACATATACTAAAATCAATAAAAAATTATAAATGATGAATGATGAAAATTTTTGAAAAAAAACGTTTCTGCTGTTGATAAAATTATTTTAAATAGTTTACATTAAATTTTAAATACTACTTATAATTATTTCATTCATAAAAATAATTACTATCTTAGCTACATATCAAAATACTAAAAAAAGATGAGCATAAAGTTACGGCTAATTATTCTTGTTTTTCTTCAATATTATATTTGGGGTTCTTGGTTAATATCTTTGGGAGGATATGCCGGATTACCTATAACTGAGGGTGGTTTAGGATTTACCGGAATCCAAATCGGAAGTTTATTTGCAACTATGGGATTTACTTCTCTTTTTATGCCCGGCTTATTGGGTATAGTTGCCGACCGATGGATAAATGCTGAAAAATTATTAGGTATAAGCCATATTCTAGCTGCCATATTTATTTTCATGGCTTCTCAAGTTAAAGAATACCATATATTTTATCTTTTGCTATTCCTGCATACATGCTTTTATATGCCAACCATATCATTGACTAATTCTGTTTCTTATAATGCTCTTGAAAAAAATGGTTTAAATTCAGTTACCGATTTTCCTCCTATACGAGTTTGGGGAACCATTGGTTTTATTGCAGCTATGTGGACGGTTGATTTCATAGGTTTTGCCAGAAGTTCTGTTCAACTTTTTATTAGCGCGGGAGCCGGAATTATTATGGCCTTATATTCCTTTACGATGCCGGCTACACCACCAACTAAAAATGTTGATAAGAAAGGATTAGTACATGCACTAGGCCTGGATGCTTTTGTTTTATTGAAAAATAGGAAAATGGCTATATTTTTCTTTTTTTGCATGCTGTTAGGTTGTTCACTTCAAATAACCAATGCTTTCGGAGGTCCTTTTTTAGATAGTTTTAAATCCACATATCCCGATTCATTTGGCGTTAAACACCCTAACTTATTACTATCTATATCACAAATTTCTGAAACTTTATGTATTTTGCTAATACCATTCTTTTTACAAAAATTTGGAATCAAAAAGGTGATTATGATAAGTATGTTTGCATGGTTTCTACGTTTCGGACTGTTTGGATTAGGAAATCCGGCTAATAAAATTTATCTTTTAATTTTATCCATGATTGTTTATGGAATGGCATTCGATTTTTTCAATATTTCAGGATCTTTGTTTGTAGATAAAGAAACTGATAAAAGTATGCGTTCCAGCGCTCAAGGGTTATTTATGATTATGACGAACGGACTGGGTGCTATTTTAGGAAGCTATGGTAGTGGATGGGTGGTTGAGCATTTTACAGTCAATGGCATTACCAATTGGCCATATGTTTGGTTTACTTTTGCAGCTTATTCTCTAACAATTTTTATCATTTTTCCATTTGTATTTAACCCTAAAAAATCTTCGTAAGAATTAAATATTTTAAAAATGTTCAATTAAAAATATTTTTATTAAAGAATATATTTTTGCGTTTTAGTAAATATCCAACCTATTAAAACTCCAACAAATGCTCCTGAAAGAACATCCAGAGGAAAATGTACTCCTACATATATTCTGCTATAAGATACCAAAATAGCCCAAGAGAATAATAAAATGGATGAATATTTATATTCTTTTTTAAAAAGAAAAGTTAAATAGGTAGCTAAACTAAAAGAATTGGCAGCATGTGCGGAAAAATAGCAATAGGATCCCCTACATTTTTCAATCACTAGCCTAAAAACCCCTTCTAATTCCGGATTTCTACAAGGTCTTGGTCGCTGAATCCAATTTTTAACTAATGAGGATAAAGAATCGGTTAAAGAAATCATTAAAGCAATACTTAAACCGACTAAAAGAACTTTTTTCCATCCATATTTTTCTAAAATAACTAAAAATATAAAAAAATAAGTAGGGATCCAATAGTATTCATTAGTTATAAATAACCAAAAAGCATCAAATTTTGGGCTTCCTAAATTATTTAAATATAAAAATAATTCTTCATCCCATTTTATAATTTTATCCATTAACTTCTTTTTACAGGACCATCGAACGTATCATCCATAAAATCATTTAAATGATCAGCAGCCTCATTTACCTTTTGATCCATACTTTTTTTTGCCTCATTTATTTCATCTTCTATTTCTTTAACTGATCCGTTGTCATCAACTTGAGACATGATTTCTCTTTTAATATTATCGGTGGCATCTTTCATGGCACGTACCCCCTGACCTAACCCTCTTGCTATTTCGGGAATCTTATCAGGGCCAAATAATAAGACCACTACTAAAAGTATAACTATAATTTCTCCAAAACTCACGGTATCTACATTTATTTTTTACAAATTTACAACTTTCTCATATGTATTGTCCGATTTTAAATGAATTTAACGTATTCATACTAATTAAATTCTAATAAGTGCTTGTAATAATTATTTTAAATAATAAATGAGAATTTTTATGTGTGAAATAACATTTTAAGCCTAACAATCCTGTAAAATTCAAAATTCACTAACCCTATACATATTGTTTATAAAAAAAGGTCTTGAAATTCAAGACCTTTTTTTATTACAACATAAAATATTTATTTTATAGTGGATACTTTCGTATTTGAATGTTCTTTATCATAATTATATTTAGTTAAATCATAAGATAAAGAAGATGCTATGTATATAGATGAATACATACCAAATGTAAATCCTAAAAATAGTGCAAACATAAATCCTTGTAAAGTTTCACCACCGAAGAAGAAGATAATAACTGTTACCATAATTGTAGAAACACCCGTATTAATAGTTCTTCCTAAAGTATGATTAATTGCATCGTTATATAATTCCTCTAAAGTCATTAAGTGGTGCGCATTATTTTTCTTATTTTCTCTAATCCTATCAAATACAATTACGGTATCATTAATTGAATAACCGATAATGGTTAAAATAGCAGCAATAAAGGATTGATCTATTTCCACGGAAAAAGGTATGATTTTTAGCCAACTTAACACGGAAAATGCACCCATTACCACTATCGAGTCATGTAATAAGGCTGCAACCGCACCGGTCGACATTTGCCAATTTCTAAATCGTACCAAAATGTAAATGAAAATACCTGCTAATGCAATAGATACGGCAATAACTCCATTTCTAACGATCCCACTGGCTACTGTAGGACCCACTTCTGAACTTGATTGAATTCCATAAGGAGTACCTTTTACAAAACTTTCTTTAGAATAATTAGCCGGAAGATAATTTTTTAATCCTGTATATAATTTTTCACGAATTACCACATCAATATTCGGATCATTACTATCCATTCCATATTTAGTAGTTATTCTTACTTGATTACCTTCTCCATATTTTTTAGCATTAATATTAGAAGATTCTCCGTCAGTAGTAAATAATTTTTCTAATGATTCGGTTACTTCTTCCGGATAAATATTTTTTTCCAGTTTAATTACATAAGTTTTTCCTCCCGTGTAATCTACCCCTTTATCAAAACCTTTAGTGAACATGGAAACCAAGGCAATAACCATTATAACCAATGAGAAAATATAAGCATATTTTCTTTTTTCCATCCATTTAAAATGAACATTGGTAAACCAGTTTTTAGTTATGCTTGTAGCTAAAGAAAAGTTTTTACCTTTTTCCATAGAACCATAAATAAGCATACTGGTTATAAATATTGCTGTAAATAAGGTACAGAAAATACCTATAACTAAGGTAACCGCAAAACCTTTAATCGGTCCGGTGCTAAATAAAAGCACAATACCCACAATTAATGTAGTTAAGTTACCATCAATAATTGCTGCCAAAGCATGTTTTTGTCCTTCAATAAATGCTTGTTTAAGAGGTCTTCCTCGTCTCAACTCTTCTTTAACTCTTTCAAAAATAATGATATTAGCATCAACAGCCATTGCCATAGAAAGTACTATACCTGCTATTCCGGGAAGAGTTAAAACAGCACCCGTGGAAGCCATAATACCTATTAAATAAAATAAATTTAATATAAGAGCTATATTCGCGTATAAACCTGCTTTTCCATAGTAAAAAATCATCCATCCTAAAATAAACAAGTAGGAAACAACTATAGATATTAATCCATTGTTTATAGATTGTTGACCCAAGGTTGGACCTACAATTTCTGATTGGATAATTTTTGCTTTTGCCGGTAGATTACCGGATTTTAAAACATCAACCAAATCGTTAGCTTCTCTTTCTGTAAAATTACCGCTAATAACTGATTGACCGTTTGGAATAACTGAATTGACATTAGGAGCAGTATAAACTACATCATCAAGAACAACTGCAATGGGTTTACCAATATTTTTTTCAGTCATATTTTTCCAAACCAAAGCACTTTCCGGTCCCATTTGCATACTTATTTGTATTCTGTTGAATTGGTCGAAAGTTAAACCTGCTTCAGTAACTGCTCCGACTAAAGGAGCTTTGTTATTTTTAGTTCCACGAATGGCATATAATTCTAACTCGTTGTTAGATTGGGAATCCGGTTTAGAAGCCCATAATAATTTTATATATCGTAAACCAATCGGTAATAATTTTTTAGCTTTATCTGAATATATAACTTTATTAATTGCTGCTGTATCAGATAATTTAGCAACTGCTAATGCATTGGATCTATTAGACGGTTTCAATAAGGGAGTTAATTTGTTATTAGCAACCTTTAGATTAACATCCATTAGATAGGACCATGCGGTAGGTTGATCATACACTTCCCAAAACTCTAATCTTGCAGAAGTCTGAAGTAATTTTTTTACACGATCAGCATCAGTAACTCCCGGTAATTCCACTAATATTCTACCGGTACCGGGTACTCGTGCAATATTGGGTTCATCAATATTTAGTTTTTTGATACGAGCCCTTATTACATCTATTGCTTTAGTAACTTTGGACTCAATAACTCCGGAGATATATTTTTCAACTTGCTCGTCGGTTGTGTTATGTTGAATTTGATTGGATAAATCTCTAGTACCAAAAACATCAGGACTGGATAATTTTAAATCCGGCTGATTTAATTCTGATTTAGCTGTTTGAAATGCTTTAAAAAAATTAGCTGTATAGGTATCCCTGGATTTCACTTCCTCCGAAGTAGCTATATCTAAAGCTTTTCTAAATACCGGATTTTCTGAATTATCTGCCAAATCCAACAATAGATCTTTTTCGGAAATTTCTAATAATAGATTTAATCCGCCTTTAAGATCCAATCCTAACTTCATTTCATTCTTCTTGGCATCATAATAATTCATCTTAACTATTCCGAGATTCAAAGTATCTTTAGCTAATTTATCAAGCTCAGCTTTTTTACTCGCCTCCGTTCCGTTAGATAAACTGTTTGCTTTAGATTCTATACGGTTAACATATAATGTTGGGAATAATTCCGCCAAACATATTAACCCAAGAACAATTGCAAAAAATTTAACAAGTCCTTTTCCTTTCATTGGTAAGTTTTAATTATAAATAATGTATTTTTATTTGGTTTGCAAATATAACAGTCTATTTGATGACTGGCAATTATTTATATATTTTTTTGCTCATTAAAATAAATACTTTCAATAATATGCATAAAATTTTAAAATAAACTTATAAATAAAAAGGGTAAAAATTATTTTTATAAAACCTTGCCGTTTTATATTTGTATTTTAAACAATTATGGAAAAGGAAGAAATTGAAAAAGCAGTTGAAATTTTAAAAAAAGGAGGAACTATTCTGTATCCCACCGATACCATCTGGGGTATTGGATGTGATGCAACCAATGAGGAAGCCATTGAAAAAGTTTTCAAATTAAAAAATAGGGATAAATCTAAAAATTTAATTATTTTAGTAGAATCTGAAAGAAGGCTTCAAGAATATGTTAATGTTTCTTCATTGGCTTGGGATTTGATTGATTTAGCAAACAAGCCATTAACCATAATATATGATAAACCACAAAACTTGCCTGCTTTATTGATTTCTGATGAAAATACTATAGGAATTCGTTTAACGCAGGATCCATTTTGTAAAAAATTAATTTCAAAACTTAATAAACCCTTGGTATCGACATCTGCAAACATCAGTGGTGAACCATCTCCGGAAAATTTTTCATCAATTTCTTGCAAAATTTTGGAAGGTGTGGATTATATAATAAATTTGCGCCACGAAGAAAATATGCAATTTGCATCTTCTTCCATAATACAACTATCTGAGGATGGACGAATTAAAGTAATTAGAGAATAGATACTAAATGAATTTAAGCCACGCAATACAAAATCCTATTTTTAAACTGATAACTCATGTTGTTTCGGACAAAAAACAACAAACTTTTGTTATCGGAGGCTTTGTTCGTGATCTCCTTTTGGAAAGACCGAAAGTTAAAGATATTGATATTGTAACTGAAGGTAGCGGTATTGAATTAGCTTTATCCGTTGCAGATAAACTACATTCCAAACCAAAAGTATCCGTTTTTAAACGTTTTGGTACCGCTATGATCCATGTTAAGGATTATGATGTTGAATTTGTGGGTGCGAGAAAAGAAAGTTATTCTTTCGATAGCCGGAAACCATTTGTTGAAACGGGTACTATAGAAGACGATCAGAATAGAAGGGATTTTACTATTAACACATTAGCGATAAGCTTAAATGAGGAAAGTTTTGGAGAATTGGTCGATCCATTTAATGGATTAGAAGATTTAAAAAGAAAAATCATTCGTACGCCTTTAGATCCTGAAATTACCTATTCAGACGATCCCTTACGAATGATTAGAGCCATACGATTTGCAACTCAGCTAAATTTTATCATTGAATCGTCTTCTTTTCTTGCGATTAAAGAAAATGCTGAACGATTTGATATTTTATCAAAGGAAAGAATTATGGATGAGTTTAATAAAATTATGATGTCTCCTCAACCTAGTATTGGTCTGAAATTGTTATATGAAGCAAATCTTTTACAACGATTTTTACCGGAACTAACCGATTTGCAGGGTATTGAAGAAGTTGAGGGACAAAAACATAAAGATAACTTTTTTCATACTCTTGAAGTAGTTGACAATATTAGTAAAACTACAAACAATTTATGGTTAAGATGGGCTGCTTTATTACATGATATCGGTAAAGCTCGAACTAAAAAATTTGATAAAAAAATAGGTTGGACATTTCATTCTCATGAATTTGTGGGTAGTAAGATGGTTCTTTCCCTATTTAAAAGATTAAAATTACCTCTGGGCGATCCCTTAAAATATGTTCAAAAACTAGTTCAGAATAGCTCGCGTCCCATATCACTTATTACAGATGATGCATCGGACAGTGCTTTGAGAAGATTATTATTTGATATGGGTGATGATTTGGAAGATTTATTTTTACTTTGCAAAGCTGACATCACAACAAAGAATATAAAGAAACAAACACGTTTCAAGCAAAATTTTGATTACGTTGAAGAAAAAATAAAGGAAGTAGAAGAAAAAGATAAAATAAGAAATTTTCAACCGCCTATTACCGGACATGATATTATGGAAGCTTTCGAAATTATAGAAGGAAAACAAATTGGAACAATTAAGGAAGCAATTAAAGAAGGTATATTAGAAGGCACTATTACAAACGACTATAAAAACTCATACAACTATATGTTACAATTAGGAAAAAAATTAAATTTAAAACGTAAAAACTAGACTATATGATTTATAAGATTAGAGTAATTCTTGAAACAGAAGGGGACGTTTTTCGAGACATTGAGATTAAGGATTTGCAAACATTGTGGAATTTATATGAAGGCATTAAAAGTGCTTTTAGTCTACAAGGTGACGAGTTAGCTTCATTTTATAAGTCTGATGATAATTGGACTCAAGGCACAGAGATTCCTTTAGAAGATATGGATGAAGATGGCGAAGGTGAGACCATGTCAGACGTATATATTAAAGAAGTTTTTACAAAAGTCGGAGATAAAATGTTATTTGTTTATGACTTTATGAAAATGTGGTCTTTTTACGTAGAATTGTTAGAAATTATTGATAGAAAAGCGATAGGTGTTTATCCGTTAACGGTGTATCGTTTTGGTAAAATGCCTTTAAAAGCACCTGATAAAAAGTTTACTTCACCATCAAATATTGACGATTTCAGTGATGTGGGTGATGTTGACATGAATATTAAATTTGACGACGATGACGATTCCTATGACGACGATGATGATGATTCGTATAATGATGACGAACTTTTAGACGAGGATGAATTATAGAAACAAAAAAAGGAAATTAAATAAAATTTAATTTCCTTTTTTTCATTTAAATTTATAAATTTTCACATATAAATTCCATATATAAATTTACTAATAATATAGCTTATAGATCGTATTCGTATTTTCTATCCAAAACAAAATCTTCCATAAATTTGGTCGTATAATCTCCCTTCAAGAAATTTGGATCATCCATAAGCTGTCTGTGTAAAGGAATAGTAGTTTTAACCCCCTCAATATAAAATTCATCTAATGCTCTCTTCATTTTAATAATAGCTTCACTTCGTGTAGGAGCTGTTACAATTAATTTAGCAATCATAGAATCATAAAAAGGTGGTATTGTATATCCTGAATAAACATGTGTATCAACTCTTACTCCATTACCTCCGGGAATATTCAAGGTAACTATTTTTCCGGGTGATGGACGAAAATCACTGTAAACATCTTCTGCATTAATTCTACATTCTATGGAGTGTCTTTGCGGATAAAAATTATTTTTAGGAACTTTAGCACCTGCTGCTAACTCTATTTGAAGTTTTAATAAGTCTAAGTCGGTAATTTGTTCAGTGATCGGATGTTCAACTTGAATCCTCGTATTCATTTCCATAAAATAGAAATTTCCATATTTATCAACTAAGAATTCAATTGTACCTACTCCTTCATATCCTATATATTCTGCTGCTTTTACAGCTGCTTCACCCATTTTTTTTCGTAATTCTTCTGAAACAAATGGAGAAGGCGTCTCTTCTGCTAATTTTTGATGACGTCTTTGAACTGAACAATCTCTTTCAGAAAGATGGATAGCCTTACCATATTTATCTCCGGCTATTTGAATTTCAATATGTCTAGGCTCTTCAATAAGCTTTTCCATATACATACCCCCATTTCCAAAAGCAGCTTCGGCTTCTTGAACTGCAGATTCCCAAGAACTTTTAAGGTTTTCCTCTTTCCAGATAGCTCTCATTCCTTTTCCGCCACCTCCGGCTGTTGCTTTAAGCATAACAGGATATCCTATTTCTTTAGCAATTTTAACAGCATCTTCATACGATTTTATTAAACCGTCTGAACCCGGTACAGTGGGAACTCCCGCCTCTTTCATGGTTGCTTTTGCAGAAGCCTTATCTCCCATTCTTTCTATATTTTCAGGAGTACCACCGATAAATTTAATTCCCATCTTTTGGCAAGATCTTGAAAAATTAGCATTTTCAGAAAGGAAACCATATCCCGGATGAATAGCGTCTGCGTTAGTAACTTCTGCAGCTGCTAAAATATTCAATTGTTTTAGGTAGGAGTCTTTACTTGATGAAGGTCCAATACATACTGCTTCATCGGCAAATCGTAAATGTAAGCTCTTAGCATCTGCCGTAGAGTAAACAGCAACCGTTTTTATACCCATTTCTTTTGCTGTTCTAAGAATTCGCATAGCGATTTCTCCTCTATTAGCAATCAAAATTTTTTTAAACATACACTTTAACTTTTAATTTTGATTATTTAAGATGGATCTACTAAGAATAAAGGTTGGTCAAATTCAACGGGTGAAGCATCATCAACTAAAAATTTAACAATTTTTCCTGAAACTTCTGATTCTATTTCATTGAATAATTTCATTGCTTCTATCACACAAACTATACTGCCTGCACTAACAGTGTCTCCTATATTAACAAATGCTTCTTTATCAGGGGAAGGTTTTCTGTAGAATGTACCAATCATTGGAGATTTTATAGTTACATACTTAGATGTATCTTCATCGTTCTGGGTAGCTACTGATTGGTTAGTTACAGTTGGCAAAGAAGCTACCGGATGATTTGTCACAGCTTGTATTGGTTGGGAAACTTCCGGTGTATATACTACTGAACCACTTTTGGTTTTAATGGAAATCTCAAATTCTTCTGTCTTATATGTTACTTCTGCAACATCTGATTTAGATACAAATTTAATTAAATTTTGAATGTCTTTAATGTCCATGAGCTAGAGCTTTTATTTAAATTTTCCCAAATGTAAAGGAAATAAATTAATTTTATACAGAAAAAAACCATTTAACTAATAAATTAAATGGTATTATATTTTTAGATTCTAACTAACTTAGATTTACTCTTCAACTTCTTCAACAGCCTTTTCCATAACTACTTTTCCTCTGTAGTATAATTTTCCTTCATGCCAGTATGCACGATGGAACAGGTGCAATTCTCCGGTTGTTGAACATTTAGCTAATTGAGGAACTGACGCTTTATAGTGAGTTCTTCTTTTATCTCTTCTTGTAGATGACTGACGTCTTTTAGGATGTGCCATAATTCTTCCTTAAATATTTTTTTATTTTATATTTTATTCGCCTTCTTCATCAGACAGGCCATACTTTTCAAGTAAATGGGTATGTTCGTCCTCATATCCTTCGGAATATTTAGGATGAACATGTTTCATAGGTATGGATAAAAGCACACTTTCATAAATTAATTGAGACACATTTATACTATGAGAACCTAAAGGTAAAATTAAAACTTCTTCATTACTATCATCATAAGATTCTCCAAACTTAACTAATGTTTTGATTTCATTTTTAACGGCTTGTTCATATTCTTCTCCGGAAATATCACATTCTAAAACTACAACACCTTCTGTTTTTACCTTTAATTCTAAAAAAGAAGAATGTTTTATAATTTCAATGTCAACCTCAATTTTAGGACTTTTAAACTCCTGTATGAAATCAAACAATTCAAAAAATGGTTGCTCAATACTCATCTTAAAGCTATGTGTTCCAAGCTTTAATGATGAAAATAAAATATCATAATTGCGTAACCTTTCCATAAATATGGTTTGCAAAGTTAAGTATTAGTTATTAAAACTACAAATTTTTAATTTATTTTTAATTGGATGTAAGATATTTAGTAAAACTGCCATATAATATATACATAAATAAATTTATCTAATTTATTTATTATTAGTATATATTTATAATTATTCTTTTGAAAATTTATAAATTTGTTAAAGAATAATTATCAATGAAAGATTATGCATTTTATTCAGGGTTAGGTTTTCAACTCATGGTAACCATATTAATTTTCACGGGAATTGGTTATTATCTAGATGAAAAATATCTTTCTATGAAACCTTTATTTATAATAATTTTCAGCTTATTAGGAATAGGAATCGGACTCATCAATATCATCCGCCAAGTATCAAGAAAACAAAAATAATATAAATCATATTTTCTTGAGTAGCAAACATTAAAATATGATAAAAATCATACACATGGAATGTGTTTTAAAAATATTTATATTTGCATATACATGAATCAGAAAAATATGATAAAATTTGCATTTAGCTTTTTAGTCTTAATTTTTACCTTTAATTTCACTTTTGCTGAGGGTACTACTAAAAGTAATGATTCAGAAACATTTAATCCTACTGAAACTGCCATGCACCATGTTAAGGATTCTCATCAATTTGAAATATGGGGCGATGATGTTACTCTCTATTTGCCTGTAATCCTCTGGACCGATAATGGATTAGTACTGTTTTCTTCTAAAGAATTTAAAGGAAATGATGATGGAGAAGTAGTGGTAGAGAAAAATGGAATGAGATTTATTAAATTTCATGAAAAAATATATTATGCTAATACCAAAAAAAATGCATCGGGGGAATATATAACAGAATCATCCCAAATTGTTCACTTGGACGATCAACATCATCCTATCAATAAAGCTCCTTGGGATTTTTCAATTACTAAAAATATATTTTCTATGTGGCTTTCCCTTGGGATTTTATTAATTGTATTTATTTCAGCAGCCAGATATTATAAATCGAAATCTTATACAGGAGTTCCTAAAGGTGTAGCTGCCGTTGTTGAACCTTTGATTGTATTTGTAAGAGATGAAATAGCTATACCAAATATCGGAGAAAAAAAATATAAAAAATATATGCCTTATTTGTTAACTGTATTTTTCTTTATATGGTTAAACAATGTTATGGGATTAATTCCATTTTTTCCATTTGGAGCTAACCTGACAGGAAATATAGCTGTTACTTTTACATTGGCTGTTATCACTTTTATAATTACTAATATTAGTGGAAATAAAAATTACTGGAAACATATATTTTGGACTCCCGGCGTACCTGTACCGATGAAATTATTCTTAGCACCCATTGAAGTTATCGGTATTTTTACCAAACCCTTTTCATTAATGGTTCGATTATTTGCTAATATAACCGCCGGACACATTATTATTATCAGTTTAGTTTCTTTAATTTTTATATTTAAATCTTATTTTGTAGCTCCTGTATCTATAATTGCAGTAGTCTTTATAAGTGTAATTGAAATTTTAGTAACTGCCTTACAAGCATATATATTTACAACTCTTTCTGCACTATATTTCGGTATGGCAACAGAAGATAATCACGAAGAACATTAATTTTTAATATATAGTAAACATGGGAATGTCAGTAATTGGAGCAGGTTTAGCTGCTATTGGAGCAGGAATTGGAATCGGTCTTATCGGTGGAAAAGCGATGGAGGCTATTGCAAGACAACCTGAAGCTCAAGGAAAAATTCAGGCTTCTGCATTAATCTTAGCTGCATTAGTTGAAGCAGTTGCTTTATTTGCAATTGTGGTATCTTTGATTAAATAAGAAGAAAAATAACAGAAAACTCGAAATGATAACGGTTGGTTATTCGAGTTTTCTTTTAATTAGAAAAGCATTTATTTAAACTCTTATCATAAAAAGTTAAAAAAGATATAAAATATGGATTTATTAACTCCTTCAATTGGTTTAATATTTTGGATGACTATTTCCTTTATAGTTTTATTAATAATTTTAGGAAAATATGCCTGGAAACCTATTTTAAAAGCTTTAGAAAATAGAGAAAACTCAATACAGAAATCTTTAGATGAAGCTAAAAATGCACGGGAAGAGATGGCTAAATTAACCTCTCAAAATGAGCAAATCTTAAAAGAAGCTCGTATGGAGCGCGAAGCCATTCTTAAAGAAGCCCGTGAAATTAAAGATAAAATTATCAACGATGCCAAAGATGCTGCTACTGCAGAAAGCAATAAAATTATTCAATCAGCTAAAGAAACCATTAATGCGGAAAGAATATCTGCGATCAATCAAATTAAAAGTGAAGTGGCAGATTTATCCGTTGATATCGCAAAAAAAGTTCTTCAAAAGGAACTATCTTCTCCTGAAGAACAAAAAAAGCTTATTGATTCATTAGTAAACCAAGCAAAATTAAACTAAAATGTCAGTAGTTAAACTTGCTAAGCGCTATGCAACGGGTTTATGGGAGTATGCCCTATCTTTACATGAAAATGAAACTATCGTTAAAGAAATGAAATCTTTAATTGATATAATCAATCAAAATAAAGATTTTCAATTCTTTTTAAAATCCCCTATAATTGAAACCCATAAAAAAATTAATATTGTAAACGAAATTTTCAAATCCTTCTCTCCTACTTCTCGTAATTTTATTACTTTAGTAGTAAGGCATAAGAGAGAAAATGATTTATTGGAAATAGCACAACAAGTCTTGGAATTATACGATGTATATAATGGCATACAACGCGTTGAAATTATTTCTGCTGTACCATTAGATCAAGAAACCGTAAGCAAAATTTTAAATTCATTCCCAAAAATTAACCAAGAAAAAGCAATTATTGAAAATAAAATTGATGCATCTCTTATTGGAGGATATATTTTACGTATGGGTGATCAACAAATCGATGCCAGCGTAAAATCCGAACTAACTAATATTCAAAAAAAATTAAGTAATAAAATATTTTAATTTTTTAGCTATAACTTATAAATAAAAAGACCACAATGGCAGATATAAAACCAGCAGAAGTTTCTGCAATTTTGAAACAGCAATTATCAAATTTCGATCAAAATATTTCCTTAGAAGAAGTGGGAACTGTTTTACAGGTTGGAGATGGTATTGCCCGTATATATGGACTAAGTAATGCAGAACAAGGAGAGCTTGTAAAGTTTTCCAATGGATTGGAAGGAATGGTTCAAAATTTAGAAGAAGATAATGTAGGTGTAATTCTTTTGGGTAAATCCAATGGCATAAAAGAAGGAGATATCGTTAAAAGAACTAAAACGATTGCATCTATCGATGTGGGTGAAGGAATGATAGGAAGAGTTGTCGATACTTTAGGTGCTCCAATAGACGGTAAAGGTCCGATTTCCGGAGAATTATTCAGAATGCCTTTGGAAAGAAAAGCACCCGGTGTATTATTTCGCCAACCCGTAAATGAACCTTTGCAAACCGGTATTATAGCAATAGACTCTATGATTCCTATCGGTAGAGGCCAAAGGGAATTAATTATTGGTGACCGTCAGACCGGAAAATCTACAGTAGCCATTGACACTATTCTAAATCAAAAAGAATTTTATGATCAAGGCAAACCCGTATATTGTATTTACGTAGCTATTGCCCAAAAAGCATCTACAGTTGCGCAAATTGTTAAAACATTAGAAGACAAAGGAGCAATGGCTTACACGATTGTGGTTGCCGCTAACGCTTCTGACCCTGCCCCTATGCAGGTTTATGCTCCATTTGCCGGAGCTTCCATCGGAGAATTTTTACGCGATACCGGTAGATCTGCATTAATTATTTACGACGATCTATCTAAACAAGCAGTTGCTTATCGTGAGGTTTCCTTATTATTAAGAAGACCTCCGGGACGTGAAGCGTATCCGGGTGACGTATTTTATTTGCACTCCCGTTTGTTAGAAAGAGCCGCTAAAATTATTGATAATGATGAAGTTGCTTCAACGATGAACGATTTACCGGAATCTTTAAAAGGTAAAGTTAAAGGAGGGGGATCATTAACAGCTCTGCCAATCATTGAAACTCAAGCAGGAGACGTTTCTGCGTATATTCCTACTAATGTAATATCTATTACAGACGGACAAATATTTTTAGAATCGGATTTATTTAATTCCGGGGTAAGACCTGCTATCAACGTTGGTATTTCTGTATCACGTGTAGGTGGAGCTGCTCAGATTAAACCTATGAAAAAGGTATCCGGAACACTTAAGATTGACCAAGCGCAATTCCGCGAATTGGAAGCATTTGCAAAATTTGGTTCCGATTTAGATCCGGCTACTGCCGCTGTTATTGCAAAAGGAGAGAGAAACGTTGAAATATTAAAACAGTCCGTTAACTCACCTATGCCTGTTGAAGAACAAATTGCTATTATATATGCCGGAACTCAAAATTTATTACGTGAAGTTCCTGTCAATAAAGTTCAAGATTTTAAAAGGAATTTAACAGAAACATTACGAACTCAACATGCCGATTTATTAAAAAGTTTAAAAGAAGGTAAAATAGATGATTCCATTACTTCTTCTTTAGATACGATAATAGCCGGGGTTGTAAAAAATTATTCATAAATAAAAAAGAATATTCTAGAAAATGGCAACATTAAAAGAAATACGAAACCGAATTGCCTCTGTAAATTCGACTATGCAAATTACAAGTGCAATGATGATGGTTTCTTCATCTAAACTGAAAAGAGCGCAAGATGCTATTGTAAGACTACGCCCCTATTCAGAAAAAATGCAAGAATTATTATCAAATGTTAGTCCTTTTCTTGACTCTGATTCCGGTGGTGCAGAATATGCTAAAAAGAGAGAACTTAAAAAGGTTTTATTAGTTGTCATTACTTCCAATAAAGGACTTGCCGGGGCCTTTAACTCTACTATAGTTAAAGCTGTTAAAAATCTATTGGAAAATGACTATAAAAATATTCAAGTTGACCTTTTAACAATAGGAAAAAATGGATATGAAAATTTAAAAAAATCTGTATCCATATATAAAAATTACAGTTCTCTATGGGATGCGCCAACCTATGAAAATTCTTCTAAAATATCTGAAGAACTTATGCAGTTGTTTTTAAATGGTGAATATGATCAAATTGAATTGGTATATAATCGATTTAAAAATGCGGTAGTTCAGCTTTTACAAGTCGAGCAATTTCTACCAATTGAACTTTCTAAAAATACCAATGATTCTTCCTTAGTTAGCGATTATATTTATGAACCCTCTAAGGAAAGTATTTTAACACATCTTATTCCTACTTCATTAAAAACTCAGCTTTTTAAAGCGATATTGGACTCAAATGCTGCAGAACATGGAGCAAGAATGTCTGCCATGCAGGCTGCCACAGACAATGCTAAAGCATTAAAAAATCAACTATCCATATCGTATAATAAAGCTCGTCAAGCATCCATAACCAATGAATTAATTGAAATTGTAAGTGGAGCTCAAGCCTTAGAAAATTAAGATTTTAAAATTATAATCTATATAAAAAAAGGTTACTATAAATGTAACCTTTTTTATTTTTATCCGGGTTTGGTTCAAATTTTGAGGGATAAAGAGCATTATTAAACCTATTAAAAAATTAAATAATGAATAATTTTGCCTTTGTAAATCCTGTAAAAATTTTATTCGGAAAAGGTATGATTTCCGAAATTACTAAAGAAATACCTTTACAAACTAACATATTAGTCATCTATGGTGGAGGGAGCATCAAAAAAAATGGAGTATATGAACAAGTAACGAATGCATTAAAAGGGTACCAATGGTTTGAATTTTCAGGCATTGAACCGAATCCTCACTATGAAACTTGTATGCGTGCCGTTGAATTTATTAAACAGAAAAATATTGAATATGTATTAGCTGTGGGAGGCGGTTCGGTTATTGATGCGACCAAATTTATTGTTGCAGCAGCTTGTTTCGATGAGGGAGATCCTTGGCGAATTCTTGCAGATCCTACTGTGGTTATAAAAAAAGCACTTCCTTTTGGTACTATTTTGACTATTTCTGCCACCGGATCAGAAATGAATACCTATTCTGTCATTACAAAAAATGAAACCCAAGAAAAATTATCTTTCAGCTCACCAATAGTCTATCCAAAATTTTCTGTATTAGATCCAAGTGTAACCTATAGTTTACCTCCGGTTCAAACCAGTAATGGGGTTATCGATGCCTTTGTGCATGTTATTGAACAATATCTAACGTATCCTGTAAACGGTTTATTACAAGATTTCATGTCTGAATCTATCCTAAAGACCTTAATCATTGAAGGACCTAAAGCTTTAAAAGATCCTAAAAATTATGATGTTCGAGCTAATCTGATGTGGGCTTCAACTTGGGCTTTAAATGGTTGGATTGCTTGCGGTGTACCTCAGGATTGGTCTACACATATGATAGGACATGAATTAACCGCTTTCTACGAAATAGATCATGCGCAAACACTGGCAATTGTATTGCCCGGAGTAATGGAAGTATTAAAAGAAGAGAAAAAAGATAAAATTCTTCGATTGGGAAGAGAGGTTTTTTCTTTACAAGCCGATTCTATTGACGAACTTATCAAAGATACTATTAGTGCTGTTGAATCCTTTTTCCATAGCATGAATTGTAAAACCAGACTTTCAGATTATAATTTAGGAGAGGAAGCTATAAACCGAATTTCTGAACGAATAGAAAAAAGAGGTTGGCAATTGGGTGAACATCAAAATATTAAATCCCAAGAGGTTAAGAAAATATTAGAATTAAGAAAATAGAAAATTAATTTAGAATTCCTTCTTATAAATCAGGATAAGAAACTATCCTGATTTTTTATTGCTTAAAAATTATATTTATTATAAACTTAATAGCGTATGATTATTACCTAATCTTTTCCGTAACAAAATCTACAATTTCCTGAGTGCTCTGATAATCGAACCAGTTAACTGACTCATCTCTCCGATACCAAGTTAATTGTCTTTTAGCATATCTGCGTGAATTCTTTTTGATTTCACTTACGGAAAATTCTAAGGAAGAATTTCCATCGAGATAGTCAAAAAGTTCTTTATACCCAACGGTCTGTAATGCGTTTTTATGTCTATATGATTGCAAAGAAATAACTTCCTCCAATAATCCTTTTTCCATCATTAAGTCCACTCGTTTATTTATCCTATCGTAAATAAGATCACGAGATGCTGTTAAACCGATTTTAACGGATGTAAAATTTCTTTTTTCTACCAGATTTTTTCTAAATGAACTGTAAGGTTTTCCGGTTCCTCTAAAAATTTCCAACGCTCTCATTACTCGCTGCGGATTATTATAATCCACTTGAGAATAATATTCGGGATCGTTCTTCTTTAGTTCTTCTTGTAAATAGGATAGTCCCTTTTCCTGTATTTCAACCATTAAATCTTCTCTGACTTTAGTATCTATATCGGGAAAATTATCTAACCCTTCATTAACCGCTTTTTCATATAGACCGGACCCTCCCACCATAATGAGTTGATCATATTTATTAAAAAGCTCGTTTATCTTTCTTAATGCGTCTTTTTCGAAATCGCCTACTGAATAATCTTGAGCAATACTTAAATTTCCTATAAAATGGTGAGGAACTAAAGATAATTCTTCCGATGAAGGAGCAGCAGTTCCAATCTTTAATTCTTTATAGAATTGTCTGCTGTCACAGGATATTATCTCTGTTTTTAAATTTTTAGCCAGTTCAATAGATAAAGCCGTCTTTCCTATTCCTGTAGGTCCTACTATAGACCATAAAATTTTTGGATTTTTATTCAATGACAATAGTATTATGTTTTTGCTTTTCCCATGCTACATACTTATCAACTTCTTTGAATAATTTGGAAAATGCAAAAAAGGCAATAGTTAAATCATCAAGAAAACCTATGCCTACTAAAAAGTCAGGGATGAGGTCAATGGGAGATAATACATAAATAATTAAAAAGGTGAAAATAAAAAGATTTTTAATTCCCGGTTTATATTGCCCCTTTAGAGAAGCCCTTAACATTCTAAATAAAACAGGAATTTTGGAAATAAATGATTTATCTTTAGATACTGCACCTACCAAATGTTTTACTTTCATTTTTTTAACTACTTGATTGATTAGCTAATTTCAATTTCTATTCCAAATATTACTCTCTGCCGCATTTGCAATTGACACCTCCTCCGCATTTTTTCTTTTTGGAAAAAAAAGTTTCCCTAAATAATTTAATCAAATACCACACAGCAACTAGTAAAGTTAAGGCTATAAACGCATATTGAAGATAAATATTCACAACTAGTTAACTATTTAGATTAATTCTATGCGAAGATACAATTTTATTTTAAAATATTCTTTTATAAATGATTATTTGCTTTTGAATATTGTAATGGTTTTCAACTAAAAAAAACTTATTTTTGTAGAAATTTAGATGTTTTTTATTATGTTTAATAAAGAAGACGAAGAACTAGACCATTTCACACATACAGAATATACTCCTATTCGATCGGATGCCTTTGTTTTATCTCCTGAAGAAAAACAAAAAGCGATTCAAGAGCATTTTACTAAAATTATGCATATTCTTGGATTAGATTTGAATGACGATAGTTTAAAAGATACTCCTAAAAGGGTTGCTAAAATGTATGTAAATGAAATTTTTGGAGGACTTCTTCCCGAAAATAAACCGGAAGTATCTACTTTCAAAAATAGTTACAAGTATCGTCAAATGCTGATTGAAAAAGATATTACGGTTTATTCAACTTGTGAACATCACTTTCTGCCTATAATCGGAAGGGCACACGTAGCTTACTTTTCAAATGGAAAAGTTATCGGATTATCTAAAATTAACCGAATCGTAAATTATTATTCCAGAAGGCCTCAGGTTCAAGAACGGCTCACCAGACAAATTGTTGAAGCTATTAAAGAAGTATTGAATACTGATGATGTTGCTTGTGTGATTGACGCTAAACATTTATGTGTTAATTCGAGAGGCATACAAGATACAGAAAGCAGCACGGTTACGGCTGAATTAAGTGGTTTGTTTTTAAACAATCCTACAACAAGAAAAGAATTTTTACATTATATTGGTATTGACTCCCATTTCAAAATTTAAATATGCGCAGCTATCTGAACAATCAAATAAAATTATATAATTCTTTACACGGTAAAAAAGAAGTATTTACCCCTTTGCATGAAGGTTTTGTAGGAATGTATGTATGCGGTCCAACAGTATATAACAAAGTGCATTTGGGTAATTGCCGAACTTTTTTATCTTTTGATGTTATCAACAGATACTTGCGTCATTTAGGATATAAAGTAAGATACGTTCGTAATATTACCGATGCCGGACATCTTACCGATGATAATTCTGAAGATAAAATTTCAACGCGGGCTCGCCTGGAAAGAATAGAGCCTATGGAAGTCGTACAAAAATATTCTCTTAATTTTCATAAGGTCTTAGATCTATTTAATATGCTCCCTCCCGATATCGAGCCTACAGCTACCGGCCATATTGTAGAGCAAATAGAGCTAATTAAGAAATTATTGCATAAAGGTCTGGCTTATGAAGTCAACGGGTCTGTTTATTTCGATGTAAATAAATTTGATTTAGAAGGAGGCAACTACGGTGAATTAAGCGGCAGAAAAATAGAAGATATGATTGCCAATACTCGTGATTTAGACGGACAAGGAGAAAAAAGGAATCCTCAAGATTTTGCATTGTGGAAAAAAGCGTCTCCTGAACATATCATGAGATGGCCTTCTCCTTGGGGAAACGGATTTCCGGGCTGGCATTTGGAGTGTACCGCAATGAGTACCAAATATTTAGGTAAAAAGTTTGATATTCATGGAGGGGGTATGGATCTTAAATTTCCGCATCATGAATGTGAAATTGCTCAAGCTAAAGGATCTTTTGGAGAAGAACCTGTAAATTATTGGGTTCATACGAATATGCTTACCTTAAACGGACAAAAAATGAGTAAATCTACGGGCAATACCATTTTACCTGAAGAATTATTTAGCGGTGAAAATAGTTTTATTGAAAAACCTTTTCATCCGATCATTGTTCGTTTTTTCTTTTTACAAGCTCATTATAGAAGTGTCTTAGATTTATCCAACGATGCTATTATTGCTGCCGAAAAAGGATATTTCCGCTTAACTTCCGCGATTGAAAAACTTCCACATATTGCTGCTTCTGAAACTTCAAGTTATAACATTCAGGAATGGATTGATACTTGTTATGAAGCATTAAACGATGATTTTAATACTCCGGTATTAATTTCACATTTATTTGATATAGTTAAACTTATAAATAATTTAGATTTAAAAAAAGAAACACTAACTGCTACTGATTTAAAAAAGTTAAATACTGCCATTCATGTTTTCTTCTATGATATTCTAGGATTGGAACTTTTATCTGACACTATGAAAGATACCGGTAAACTGGATCAAGCCATGAAAGTTCTTATTGATTTAAGAAATAAAGCAAGACTTGAGAAAGACTGGGCTCTTTCTGACGAGATTCGTAATCGTTTGTCGGAAGCCGGTATTAATCTTAAAGATGGAAAAGAAGGAACAACTTTTGAAATTGAATAATTAAATGATCACAAAAAATGAAAAAAATCAGTTATTTTACTATTATTTTAATTCTATTAGCTTGTTACAGCTGTTCAAAACTAAACAAAAAAGAATCGGCAACTATTATTGCACCTGAAAATGTAATGAATGTTGCTGCTTCAAAAAAAGCTAAGGCAGAAATTACCGGAGAACAAAGCGGTGTATCCATTGCTAACGAAAAAATTAATGTTTGGAATATCGTTTACAGAGACGACAAAGGTAATTTACATTCAACCATTATAAAGAAAATGCCTGAAGATAAAAGTAAGGTGGGTGATTCTTTGTCTATTTATTATGATGAAACTAATCCCATGTCTCTTCCTATTCATGAATCTCAATATGATGAAATGAATAAGTAAGTAACGTACTGAATGCAGATATAATTAAATTTGTAAAAGATATGTTACGTCTTTTCTAATAAATTTATGATAAAAAAAATATATATCTGCTTATTTTTACTAGTATTTACGATTATTGGTAAAGCCCAGCCTGCCACCTCGACTGAAATAATCAAGGATATTAAAGTAATCACTTTTTCAGATTTTAAAAATATTATTGAGAAAGAGAATGATAAATTTTTAGTCGTTAACTTTTGGGCTACATGGTGTATGCCTTGCGTTGTTGAAATTCCTTCCTTTATGAAAGTAAATGAAAGGTTTAAGGATAACGTCGGTTATAAAATGATCTTAATAAATTTAAATCCTGTTAAAAATATTGAATTTGTTAAAAAGTTTTTACGTAAATATTCCATTTCAACCGAAGTTTATCTTCTAAATGATCCTGAAAATATGGATAAATGGATTCCTGCTATTGACCCACTATGGGAAGGAAGTATACCTGCAACCGTTTTTTATAAAAATGGAAGTAAGGTTTTATTTAAAGAGCAATTACTTAATGAAAAAGATTTAGAATCTATAATTATTGCCAACTTATAAAGTTGGTAGAAGCTTTATTCATTCTCATTATGATTGTAATTGCTTTTTTTGTGGTATTAACTAGTTAGCTTTATACTTTATTCTATACTGATACTATTTTATCTAAAGATATATATTAGATTGATTTGTTTCAATTAATATTAAATATATTGGAAACCTTCAAGATTATGATTATATCATTAATATATTCAATCACAGTATTATCATTTGATAGTTTCTTAGGAAACATTTAAAACACAACCATAACCCTTCCTTGTATTAAGTTAATGTTTTCTTTATTGGTTCCATAATTGTTATAAGGTCCTAAATTAATGTAGGAATAATTAACTTTAAAACCTATGTATTTATTTAGATAGTAATTCACCGCTAATGATAAATCACTCATTCTCCCTCCTTTTAAAATTTCCGTATTATAGACCCCGTCATTAAGATCTGTATAATCATATCTAATAGCCATTTCCAAGGTTTTATCTCCCGGTTTTTTCAATCGTCTGTCTCCTAAATTATATTTATAGGTTTTGTCTCCAAGTATTAAAAATCCCGTTTGCACATAAAAACCATCGGCGTTATACGAATGATTATTTGCTTTTCTATTGATATGAATCGAATAATATTCGCCTTGCAAAAAAGCAGGGCCGGCAGTCGCTAATAATTCCGTAACCCATCTGTACTGATCTTTAACGTTAGTGATGGTTATGTCTAAGGGTTTCTTTTTTTCAACATTTGTATTTAAATTTCCGGAGTAACTCATAATCCTTTTGGTTTTTTTATTATCATCTAAACCATCACGATTACCGTTTCTATACTCTCCCGATATTCCTATATGAACTAATTTATCATTAGTACTGACAGGATCAACTGAAAATTTACCTACAAAAGCATATCCCTGATTTCCTTCTTTGTTGTTATTTATTGCATCGCTATCTGTATAAAAGCCACCGCTATAATATATTCTTTTATTCCATTTTACATAGGTAAAACCCAGCTGTCGCCCCGAACCAAAAACTTGTGAACTAGCTGCTGCCGTCATAAATTTTAGCCATGCAGAACTTTCCCAGTTTTCCAACCCGAGTTGCTCTCCGGCATATCCCAACTTAACCCATGAGTTTTCATTAATATTATAAATTAAATGGATGTCTTTGGTATTTACTTTTTTATCGGAAAAACCAAAATCTATTTTTGCATCCCATTTTTTATATCGCATTTTGGAGGTTAATCGCACATCAGATATAGTCATTCCATTACCCAATGGTGTTTTATCATCAAAATAAACAGCTCCGTCAAAAGCTATTCGACCTCCCATGGTTATTTTTATATTGTCCTCAGTATTCGTTCCTGTTTTTATTTCGAGTGTTTGAGCTTTAACAGAACTAACTAAAACGATAAGAAATAACAGACCAATTAAATTTTTTCTATTCATAATTGCAAGAACTTCAAAATATTTCCTCTGAACATTTTTAGAATGTTTAATTAATTCAGAGGAAATAAACTTAATTAATATTACTTCATTATGTAATCAACGGGTTTACCTATGGCACCGTTAGGCATTTGTATTTTTAATAATGCAGATATGGTAGGAGCAATATCTGTCATATAAACTTCTTCTGTAGTGCTTCCGTGAGGAATTTTCCAGCCCATTAAAATAAAAGGTATGTGCGCATCATCCGGTCCCCAAGTACCATGCGTACCTCCTTTGGTTGGATCATAGTATTCAAAATCATAAGATCCTCCATCTAAAATAATCTGTATTTCTCCGGAATATTCTCTGTTATACCCGTTAATGATTTTTTCTTTAATATATTGAGGAACTGTTGCTATGGATGCTTTTTTCATATCAACGGCATATAAGACCCCTTCCAGGGTTTGAAGATAATCAATACAGGTTTGTTTAAGATCTTCTAAATTTATTGAGGCTTGTTTGATTGCAGTATAGTTGAAATTTACTTGATAGTTATTAAAACTTCTAACTAAATCGTCTCTTCCGTATTTTGATTTCAAATATTCATTGATTTTCTTTTCGTACGGAGTTAATCTTCGAAGTGCACCGGCCATTTTATTATCATTCATAAAATTTGCATTAGGTATTCCTGCATGATCGGCACTTAAAAAAACAAGGTAATTTCCTTTTCCTACTTTACTGTCTAAATGGCTAAACAAATCTGCTAATTCTTGATCCAATTTTATATAGGAATCCTCCGTTAGTATTGAATTGATTGAATAATGGTGAGCCATTTTATCGGGTGAAGAATAACTTATTGCTAAAAAATCGGTATCTCCTGTTTTGTTATTTCCTAAATTTTCATGATCAATCGCCAACTTAGCTATATCTGTCGTGGTCGTGTTTCCATAGGGTGTGTATTGAATCAAGCTTACACCTAATGTTTTCATCATTTGGGAAGTTTTCATTGGAAAGGAAGGAGTTTCATACCCTTTAAATCCTACTTCATATTTTCCCAGCATTTTGATATCCGGACTTTGTATGTAAGTTGAAATGGGATACGTTGGATTCCAATCTTTACTTAAATATTTTTCCGGCATATTTTTAGAATTATATTCTTTTAACCATTTCGGTAATTCTTTCATATAGTAGGTACTGGTTATCCATCTTCCGCTTTTTGCATCAAACCAATAGGCGGCATCCGCTGCATGTCCTGCAGGTAATATACTTCCTCTGTCTTTTAAAGAAATACCTATTACTTTTGATCTTGAATTGGTAGCATATTTAAGCTGGTCGGTAACTGTTGATACTTTTAAATTATACGGAGACATTTTCCCTACTTTATTTTCCGGATCATCCAATCCTACCCCTTTTACTTTGGAGTCTTCTGTGCAATAAATGCTCCTGCCGGTGTTTTGCTCTATATAATCATTTCCTGCAATTCCATGTATGGAAGGAACTGATCCGGTATAAACCGTACTGTGTCCTATGGCTGTAAATGAAGGAACATAATTTACCATGCAATTCTCAAATGAAAATCCTTCATTTAAGAGTCTTTTAAAACCTGCATTTCCATATCTGTCATATAATCGATATAGGTAATCCCATCGCATTTGGTCTACAATGATACCAACTACTAACTTAGGTCTTTCAACCTGTGTTCTATTTTGTGCTTCTAATGATCCATATAGAGTCATCAAAGTCAGCAATGTGAGAGAAATTTTTTTTATTTTCATATGGTGTATATAGTTCAAAAAATTGGTTACAAAATAAAGATAATTTTATATGTATTATGTATTTATTTTATATAATTGTAGCTTTTCTTTAAATCTTTTATCAATTTTGTTATTATTTAAAGTAAAGGAACATAGATTACCATTAATTTAATATAATTAAATCTATAAATTAAATCAATTTATTAAAATTATCGTAATAAATCCTAATCATATTTATTATTTATATCTTGTTTTCAAATATAAAAAAATTTATCAATTAAATTAATAATAAATTTAATTTCAATAAAATTTCTTTTATATGGATTTTAAATCTATTAAAATGATTTAAGCTATAAATTTAACAAAGGTTTTTAAATTATATAATTTATCGGAAAAGATATTAAAATAGAGGTTTACCTATGTCGTATCTTTTAAGAAATACGCTTCTTTTTTAGTGATATAATTATCAATAGCTTAAATAGACTGAAGTAAAATGAAGAAAATTTTCAATAGGTAATTTTCTTTTAATTTGATAAAATGCTTTAAAAAAAATTTTAGCTTCAATACCCTAAACAGTATTGAAGCTAAACTTAAATGCTAATAAATTAATTTATCTGTATTCTTTTTTAACCTCTTCGTATGTATTTACAATATCCACTTGAGTATTGTCTTTTAAACGTCGGATGGTGTATGAAATAGGCGCAGATGAAGCTACCAGAGCTTTTTTTCCTAATAAATTCATATAATCCATAAATTGATCATAATTGGTTACAATTTCAGATGGTCCCCCTAATACTGAAACTTTTATTTTATTGGAATTAAACAACTTTTTAAATTCCTCATTCTTTTGATAATTCCCGCCAGCTGAAATTCTACCAATTTTAAAGTCTACAGCCCCTTTAACCATATTACCGGTTTCTTGTGATGACTTTTTAGTTTCAATCAGCAAATAGGCCACTCTACCATAATCAATACTGCTGATATATACCGGTTCGTAAGGACCGCTATCTAAAACACTAATATCACCTTGTACCCAATTTGACCAGTGCACCGGATCAATTCCTGCAGAATATACGGTCTGTCTTAACTTAACCAAAATATAGCTGGATGATTTCACATTTGACTTATTATAATCATAATCAAAAGAGGAATTTGCTATACCGGCAAAATTGGCTTTTATCTGCAGATTGATTGTCTTTTTAAAACTTTCCTCCGTTGTAACATGTTCACTTTCATATGTATAATTTGCAGGTATATAATCTTCTGGAAAATAACCAGTATTATTTAATTTTAAATCCGATAAGGCTTGAAAAACTTCACTCCCTTTAGGAACAACATCTTTTTTAACATGTACATTAACTCCTTGTATAGTAAGAAATAAAGTAACCGGATTAAATGAATTATGAAGTACAACCGGATCGTATTTTCCGTTTAAAAAAGATTCTCCTCTAAGTATACTTCCCGGGTATAAGATTGTTTTTTCTATATTTGCTTCACTCATAAGGTCTGCAACTGAAAATTCATTGTAACGACGCGTAACGATTTCGTATTCTTTACGAGGAACACCATCAGCATCTATACTTGTATTTCCTGTAAATTTTGTTGATATTTCCATATCCGGTTCGGAATGAAATTTCACTTCACGCAATCCCCTACTACCGGAAACCGCATCATCGTCGCTACTGCAAGAGCTAAATACATTACCCATGATAAATCCGAAAATCAGAACGGATACTAAATTTTTTTTCAAGATCATTTTTGTAGAGTTTTAGTTTATTTTTGTTAAAGATTATTATTTCCTTCTGTTCCCCAATCATCTTTCCTTCCATAGAAAACTACAGGAATATTTTTGTATTCGATATTGGTGGTTACCCCATTTACTTCTTTTTTAAAAACAATTTTATCAATAGTATTTACCGTATATGCTTTTTTACCTCCTTCAACTCTTTGTACTTCATAAAAATCTCTATTCTGCTTATTGCGAAAATTAGATTGCTCGAAACTTCGCGAATTATAATATACGTTATAGGTAAGATTCTCAAGATATTTATCATATTCTTCATTTCCTGTGTCAATATAAAGTTTATGAAATACTCCTCTCAAGGAATGTTGCCATGTCGATGATTTCCTAAGCCTGATTTCATAATTGTAAGCAACAATTCTGACAGAATTAAAATATAGATCACTTTTTGAAATTAGTTTATTAGGAATTTCATTGTTTTCAGTATTTACAATAAAAGCAGTATAGGCATGACTAAAATTACCTGCCTTTTTGATATAAAGCGTAAATTTACCTTGCTTTTCTAGCGTATTAATTTTATCAACCTTCTTATTTTTATAATAAAGATCATAATCTTCTCCTAAAATTTGATGTGAAACAGGACCTCCAAGTTGAGGCATGATGGTAAACGTTTCATGTGTGTTTATAGAGACACCATTAATTTCATAAGCTATTACAAGTGAATCCCCAACTTGAAGATTATTCATGGTTGATCCGCGAGATGTTCTAACAAATTTTAATGAAAATGTTGGATTTTCAATTAGGTTTTGATCTGTAATTAAATTTAAATCATCGGTATCAGAATCGCTGCAGGAATACATACCAACCATTAGCAAAAACAAAAGCATTAATTTTTTCATAGTTAGTTTTTATTTGTAATTATACTGTATTAACGTAGATTTAAATAAATTATTTTACAATTAATTAAAATTTATTTTGTTTTGTTCTGTTACCGTATCAAATATTCATTAAATCAATACATTTATTAAATATTGAACTATATTATATTTTTTATAAAAAAGAAAATGTTAATTTCAAATTTGATGTTCGGATATTCATTAAAACCATATCATCAAGTCAAAAATTATAACTTACTTGTAATTAATACGTAATTTACCTTATAACAAAACAAATAGTCCCCTTATTAAAACATTTAGCTTCAATACCACGAAAAGTATTGAAGCTAAAATTTAAAATAGGTGCTATGTTGTTTATCGGAGTTCTTTTCTGACTTCTTCGTAGGTATTCACAATTTCGACCTTTGTATTGTCTTTCAAACGACGAATGGTATATGAAATTGGTGCAGAAGAAGAAACGATGGCTTCTTTTCCATATAAATTCATATAATTAATAAATTCGTCATAGGAAGTAACTCTATTGGAAGGCCCACCCAACACGGAAACATTGATTTTTTTTGTATTAAACAGTTTTTTCAATTCTTCATTCTTCAAATAATTCTCTCCTGATGTTAATTTTCCTATCTTGTAATCAACTGCACCTTTTACCATTTTACCGGCATCCTTTGCCGACTTATTTGTTTCAATTAATAAATAAGCTACTCTACCATAATCTATGTTACTGATATATACCGGTTCATACAAACCAATTTCCGATGCTTTTATATTACCTTCTACCCAATTCGTCCAATTAGCAAGATCTATACCCGCTGAATAAACTGTTTGTCTTAGTTTTACCAAAACATAGTTGGATGATTTTACAGCGGAGTTATCATAATCGTAATCAAAAGAGGAATTTACAAGGGATGAAAAATTAGATTTTACATGTAAATTGATAATTTTCTTAAAACTTTCATCCGTAGTAACGACTTCACTATCATACGTATAATTAGTAGGAATATAATTATCAGGAAAATAACCGGAATTACCGGTTTTTAATTCGGTCAGAGTTTGTGAAACTTCATTTTCTTTAGGTAAAGCATCTTTTTTTATACTTACATTGACCCCATTGATCGTAAGATATAATGTAACCGGATTAAAAGAATTTGTTAGGATTAATGGCTCATAGTTTCCGTTAATAAACGACTCTCCTCTTAGTAAAGATCCGGGATATAAAATCGCTTTTTCAATAGTAGCTTCTTTCATTAAATCTGCTGTTGAAAACTCATTGGATCTGCGAATAATAACTTCATATTCATTACGTGGAACCCCGTTTTCGTCCACACCTTTATTACCTGTAGGCTTTGCAGATATTTCCTTATCCGACTCATTTAAAAATCGTACGGGACGAAAAAAATTAATATTTGAATCAGCATTATCATCACTGCTACATGAATAAAAAATACTACTAAGCATAAATCCGGAAAGAATACCGGATAATAAACGTTTTTTAAAAATCATTTTTTATAATTTAAGATTATTTATAAATATTACTTTTTTCATAAATAGCTGATATCTTGATTAAAAATATCTACATTAAAATCATTTCTAAAATTCATATAAACAATTGCAAACACCCAAAATATAAATCTTTTCATACCAAGATAATAATATTTGAAAATAAATATAATTATAATAACGTAAAAAAGAATATAATTATTTTATTATAATATATATTTTAATTTATTTTGTTCTATTATCACACATAAACCTTAATATTTAACCTGTTTACATAAATTATTCTGATTTTTTTTATATAAAAAAAAGGAGAATTAAAATATTAATTCTCCTTTCTTGAATTCATAGAGTTAGTATGATTACAACATAGGCACTAATTACCTAATTAACCCAAAATTTCTTTTACCTGTTTATATACATTTTCAGGGGTAAATCCTAATTTTTGATCTAAAACAGCAGCCGGAGCAGAATATCCAAATGAATTCATTCCCCAGATTTTTCCATTTTCTCCAACCAATCCTTCTAGAGTAACGGGAAGCCCCGCAGTTAATCCGAATTTCTTTTTATTTTTAGGTAAAACCAATTCTTGATAGTCTTTAGGTTGTGATCTGAATAATCCCTCTGATGGTACGGATACAACTCTTGTTTTTATACCGTCTTTTTTTAGTAATTCAGCCCCTTCCACTAATGTGGAAACTTCAGAACCGGAACCCAGTAAAATTATTTCATACCCCTCATCTTCCTGTACTATGTAAGCTCCTTTAGAAGTTTGTAAGGATTCATTAAATCGATCTTGTTTAGTCGGTAAATCCTTAATATTTTGTCTAGACAAAATCAAAGCTGTTGGAGTATGTGTATTCTCCATTGCTAATTTCCAAGAAACAGTTGTTTCCTGAACATCTGCCGGTCTTAAGACTAACATGGAATTTTTACCTTTATGGTTTTGCAGTTTTTCCATTAAACGTATTTGTGCTTCTTGCTCCACAGGTTCATGAGTGGGCCCATCCTCTCCCACTCTGAATGCATCGTGCGTCCAAATGAATTTAACCGGCTGTTCCATTAATGCAGCAACCCTAACTACAGGTTTCATATAATCAGAAAAAACGAAAAAGGTGGCACACGCAGGAATTACTCCTCCATGAAGACTCATTCCCACACATAAACAAGCCATAGTAAATTCAGCTACTCCTGCTTGTAAAAATGCTCCTGAAAAATCGTTTTTGGTAAATGGACGGGTATGCTTTAAGAAGCCATCCGTTTTATCAGAATTTGATAAGTCGGCAGAAGATACAATCATGTTGTCAACTTGTTTAGCTAAAGTTTCCAACACCGTTGAAGATGCTGCTCTTGTAGCGGCATTGGGTTTTTGTGAAATTTCAGACCAATTGATATTTGGTGCAGCACCTGAAAACCATTTTTCCATTTTTTCGGCTAATTCAGGATTTTCTTTTACCCATTGTTCTTTTATTTCTTTTTTATTTTTTACTATTTCTTCTAATTCTTTGGCTCTATTTGCATATAATGCCTGAACTTCAGGAAAAATAATAAATGGGTTATTCGAATCACCTCCTAAATTTTCGATGGTTTTTGCTAAGTTACCTCCGGCTTCCCCTAATGGTTGACCGTGTGTGGATACTTTATTTTCAAAGGATTGCCCATTGGCATCCACGGCTCCTTTTCCCATGATAGTATTTCCTATAATAAGAGTAGGCCTGTCGTTAACTGCTTTTGCTTCATGTAAGGCTTTACGTATTTCTGAAGGATCATTTCCTTTTATAGTAATTACTTTCCAACCCCAGGCTTCATATTTTGCTGCTACATTTTCTTGATTAACTTCTTTTACTTGAGTAGAAAGTTGTATTCCGTTGGAATCATAAAACATAATCAGATTATCCAACCCTAAATGTCCGGCTATCCTTCCTGCTCCTTGAGATACTTCTTCTTGAATCCCTCCGTCTGAAATAAAGGCATAAATGGTTTGATTCATTAAATTTCCTAATCGAGCTTTCAAAAACTTTGCAGCTATTGCCGCTCCCACAGCATAAGCATGACCTTGCCCTAAAGGTCCGGAAGTATTTTCAACTCCTCTTTCAACATCTAACTCAGGATGTCCCGGAGTAACGCTTCCCCATTGACGAAAATTTTTAAGGTCATCCATAGAGTATTTTCCGGCTAATGCCAAAACTGAATATAACATGGGCGACATATGTCCGGGATCCATAAAAAATCGGTCTCTTCCTTCCCATCTGGGATTTTTGGGATCGTATTCCAAAAACTCCGAATATAATATATTAATGAAATCAGCTCCCCCCATGGCTCCTCCCGGGTGGCCTGATTTTGCTTTTTCTACCATTGATGCAGCTAATATTCTAATATTGTCTGCTGCTCTATTTAATGTTTTAATATCAGTCATTGTACTTTATAAAATTTTGGATTTCAAATTTACGCTTTAATTGCATTTACTTCAATTATTCAGAGCAATATTGTGAAAAATTTGATTATTGAATTATTATTATTCTTTTATATAATTTTTTAAGGGCAAGTTCTGTCTCTATATGCTCATAGAGACAGATCCTCCAATACCCTTGAAAACTAATTTATATGATCTCTTTGATATTTTCTAAACTCAAGTATTTATTAAATTCCTGATTATAATGTTTATTATATTCTTGGTTAGGATAATAGATATTTGAAATTTCCATTCCCATTTTACTCTGTGCTTCGGGTAAATTTTTATATACTCCCGCAACTACAGCAGCACACATGGCAACTCCCAAAGCGCACGCCTCACGGGTTGCAATAACTTTAATAGGCATTCCGATAACATCCGACATGACTTGCATTACGTATGGTGATTTTTGAGATATCCCCCCAACGGCAATAATTTCTTTAAGCTTTATTCCGTTGTCAATAAAACGGTCAATAATATTTTTAGCCCCGTAAGCAGTTGCTTCCACTAAGGATTTATAAACTAAAGGAGCTACACTGGATAAAGCTATTCCTGTTATCGTTCCTTTTAATTCATAATCTACATTAGGAGATCTTCTGCCATTAATCCAATCGGTAGATACAATCTGACTGTCTTTGGGAGGTATGATTTTCGCTTGTCTGGCCAAATTAGGAATCATTTCAGCATATACCTCATCTCTTAAACTTTGCCGCGTCTCCGGATCTCCGATATTCGATTTTAGCATGATGTTATCTAAAGGCCACATTAACAATCTCTTAAACCAGGCATATAAATCTCCAAAAGCCGATTGACCTGCTTCAAATCCTACCATACCGGGAAGAATAATGTCATCAGCTTGTTGAGGAATCCCCGGAACTAATTTATTCCCTAAGCTCTTAGGTCCTACGGTAATGGCACAAGTGGAAGTTCCCACAATTTCCACCATAGCTTTATCTTTAACTCCCGCTCCAACCGCACCTGCATGACAATCCAAATTACCAACGGCAATAAGTACATGTTCCGGAAGACCTAATTTATTAGCCCACTCTTTGGTGATCGTTCCCGCGACTTGGTCGCAAGTATATGCTTCTTTGTTAAATGTATCTACTAAGCCATCTAAAGACGGATCCAATGATTTAAAGAATTCATTGGGAGGATATCCCCCCCATTCTTTATTCCACATCACTCGAGATCCGGCTATACCCATTCCTCTTTTTATCTCTTCGGGCTTAGTTAACCCACAAAGTAAGGCAGGCAGCCAATCACTGGACTCAACGAAAGAATAGGCGGCTTGTCTAATTTCGGGGATCTTAAATATATGTAAAGCTTTGGTCCAAAAGTGTTCTGTGGAATAATCTCCACAACCGGCAGACTTAGTATAGTCTATATGCCATTTTTTTGCAAAGTCATTCAGATATTCATTTTCTTTTTGCCCTGTGTGATCTTTCCATAAAATAAACATGGCATCAGGATTTTCGGCAAATTCCGGCAACAAAGACAAAGGGGTTCCTTCTTTATTTACCGCTACCGGCGTTGAACCGGTCATATCCGTACTGATGGCTTTCACGCGAGCGGCTGCTCCCGGCACTTTATATAAAACATCTTTAACGATATATTCGAGAACTTCAAGATAATCTAAAGGGTGTTGTCTAAATTGGGTCTTTACAGGATTACAATATAATCCTTTTTTCCATCTTGGATATTCTTTGATTGATAAGGCTAATTCTTTTCCGGTTTCTGCATCCATTAAAATTGCTCTTCCGGAATCTGTACCATAATCTAATCCTATTACTAAATTATTGGATAAATGCATTTTTTTGGGTTTAGTTTGAAGTTTTGTTTGATTGGAGACGGCGATCATTATTTTTTTTACTATCCTCCGTCTCCGAAATATTATGGTTTTCCGGTTAGCTCTTTTACTTTTTCTAACCGTTTGTATTTTTCATATTCAACATTGTAATGTTGGTGATTTTGTTCGTTAGGATAGTAAATTGTTGAAATTCCCATTCCCATTTTTTCTTGAGCATGTTCCAATTTAGAATAAATTCCGGCGGTTACAGCTGCACACATCGCCACTCCTAAGGCACATGCTTCCCTGGTTGCTATAACTTTTATGGGCTTTCCTAAAACATCTGATAAAATTTGCATAACATAAGGAGACTTTTGAGAAATTCCTCCTACTGCGATAATTTCCTCAATTTCAATTCCATTGTTTATAAATTGTTCTACAATAGCTCTTGAACCGTATGCGGTTGCTTCTACTATGGATTTATATAGTAATGGAGTACTGCTTGATAATGCCAACCCTGTGATAGTCCCTTTCAATTCATAGTCAACATTGGGCGTCCTTCTTCCATTAATCCAGTCAGTGGCTATAATATGGCTGTCTTTTGCCGGTATGAGTTTTGCTTGTCTGGCCAATTCAGGAATCATTTTATCATAAACTTCCTGAATTACTTTATCTTTGGTTTCTTTATCTATGTATTCGATTTTTGCAAATATTTCTCGCAATGGCCACATTAATACTCTTTTAAACCAAGCATAATAATCCCCGTAAACGGATTGTCCTGCTTCATAACCTACCATTCCGGGAATTATGGAATCATCTGCCTGACCGGATATCCCCGGAATTAACGGGTTATTTTCACTTTTAGGTCCTACAATAATATCGCATGTGGATGTCCCGATAATTTGAACGATAGCTTTATTTTTTACTCCCGCTCCAATTCCTCCTGCATGGGCATCTATGTTTCCGGCAGCTACTTTAACTGCTGTGGTTAATCCTAATCGGTTAGCCCATTCTTCTGATAAATTTCCTATCGTTTCTACACAGGTATACACTTTTTTTGAAAAGGTGTCTACAATTCCATCTAAAACGGGATCTAATTCTTTAAAAAATTCATTAGGTGGATATCCTCCCCATTCTTTATTCCACAACACTTTAAATCCGGCTGTACATATATTTCTTTTTAAATCTTCCGGTTTTTTTACCCCTATAATTAAATTGGAAAGCCAATCACAGGCATCTACAAAAGAATGCCCGATTTCTTTTATTTTGGGATCTTCTCTGAATATGTGAAGGGCTTTAGCCCAAAAATGCTCTGCAGAGTAATTTCCACCTCCTCCTGAATATCGGGTATAATCGGTATGCCATTTTTTGGAAAATTCGTTGATATGCTCGCAATCTTTTATTCCTGTATGATCTTTCCATAAGATAAACATCCCGTTGGGATCATCTAAAAAGTCTTCTCGTAAAGCTAAGGGAGTACCTTCTTTATCTACTACTACCGGAGTAGAGCAGGTAACATCTATTGCCAATGCTTTAACTCTTTCTTTTGCTACCGGAACTGTTCTAACTACTTCATTAATTATATATTCTAATACTTCAACATAGTCTAAGGGATGGTGCCTGAATTGGTAATTCACCGGATCGCAGAACATACCTTTTTTCCATCTCGGATATTCTTTTACTGAGAGTGCTAATTCTTCGCCGGTTTCAGCATCCATTAATATGGCTCTTGCTGAATCAGTTCCGTAATCAACACCGATTACTAAATTGTTTGAAATGCTCATCATTTTTTTGTTTATTCAGTTGGTTTATAGTAATTATTTGTTTTTTTCTTGTCCATAATAAGCATTTGCTCCATGTTTTCTTTCGTAATGTTTATGGATCAATGCTTCTTTCAATCTCGGGGCTTGGGGATTTATTTGCCTTGTCAAATAAGCCATTTTCGCTACATTTTCTAATACCGCGCTGTTATAAACTGCTTTTTCAGCTGTTTTACCCCAGGTGAAGGGCGCATGGCTTCCTACCAATACCATTTCCATTTCTTTATGACTTAATTTTTTTTCTTTGAGAATATTGAGAATCTGGAAACCTGTTTGGTATTCATAGTCTCCTTGGATCATCTCATCACTCATAGGCGGAGCACAAGGTATATCAGAAATGGTATGATCTGCATGGGTTGTACCGAATATGGGGATATCCAATAAAGATTGCGCCCAAGCGGTAGCATAGGTACTGTGCGTGTGTACAATTGAGTTTACGTCTTTCCAATGCTTGTATAAAACGGCATGGGTGGGTGTGTCTGATGAAGGTCTTAGTTTACCTTCGACCACTTTACCGTCAAAATCAACCAATACCATATCATCGACCTTTAACTTATCATAGGGCACTCCGCTAGGTTTAATAGCAAAAACTCCTTGATTGTGATCTGCGACACTTACGTTACCCCAGGTAAATAAAACTAAATTCAATTGGGGTAATAATTTATTGCCTTCGAATGCTTCTTCTTTTATTTGAGCATATTTTTTCATAGCTTTATTTTATATGTGAATATTCTATCAGGTTGCCTAATACCTCTATGCTCGGCAAGACAATATCCAATTCAGGATCAGCTTTTTCTGCATCTTCCAACGTAGCTTCTCCGGTTAGTACTAATACTCCAAAAGCTCCGGCATTATGAGCCATCATCATATCTGTGTAAATGCGATCTCCTACCATAGCCACTTCATCCGGCTCTAAATTTTTCGCTGACAATATCCCGTCTAACATTTCTTTTTGTGGTTTACCCAACACTATATCCGGTTTTCTTCCCGTAGCGGTTTCTATAGATGAACATATAGAAGCACAATCAACTAAAACTACCGGTTTGTCGGTCGGACAAACTTTATCGGGATTGGTTGCTATATAAATTTTTCCTTGTTTTGCCCACCAAGCTGCTCTGCATAATCTTTCATAATTTAAAGTCATGTCAAAAGCAACAATTAACGCATCGGGCTCATCTTGTGCCGAGTCTTCAGTAGATATATATCCTGCTTTATTGAATTGTTTGATCATACTGGGGGTTCCCAATATGAATAATTTTTTTATTTGGGGATGTTTGGCTTTTAAATAATCTATGGTTGCTACTGCGGATGAGTACATTTCTTCTTCTGAAGCATCAATTCCTAATCCTTCTAATTTTTGCAGGTAGTCTGAAATACTTTTAGACGGATTATTGGTAAGAAATGAATAGCTTATGCCTAATCTTTTAAGCTGATTTAAAAAGCTTACTGTATAGGGGAATAGGGTTGAGCCATTGTAAATAGTTCCATCCATATCTAGAGCTACATGCTTCAGCTTTTTTACTTTTTCTAAAAGAACATTTGAAGTCTTTTTTATATCTGTGATATAATTATTCATACAATTTATATTTAAAAGATATAAAGGATAAACATGTAATTTTTCTATTACATGAATATCCTTTTAATTTATTTTCCTTTTAATGCTCCTTTTTCGCTGAATAATTCTTCAATCCATTGATCAAAATATCCTGCTCTGTAAGCAAAGTCTAAAATTGTATATCTGCTTCGGATTTTATGTGCTCTGTAAAAACTATCTTTGAGTCTTTTTCTGGTAATACCGATTTCTTCCGGTTCAACAGGTGCTCCTACGGCTGCCAATCGTTTTTTTGTTTCCTCAAAAGGTATAACTTGATTTCTTAGTTTTTCTTTTAATTGCGGCCAATTCTTTTTAATTTTATTTAACTGCTCCCTTAATTCCTCTTTGGTAACGTATTTATCTGTAGTTTGGGCCACAGCAAAGGGATGTATTTCAGTCCCTGCAAACATTTCGTCTATCTCTTTTAATTGAGCTTCCAGGGTCGGCCATTTTTCAACTGCCGCTTCAACATCAAGCCGATCTATAGATTCTTTTAACATTACTTCATACAAAGCGGTAATTGCCAATGTGCCAATACCTACTTTAAATCCATGCGATGGGGCTTGTTCATCTTGATTAGGATATAAACCGAATTTTTTGGCCATTTCTCCTTTGAATGTGTGATGCTCCATATCCCAAAGATGGCTGAATTGATGTTCTGAACCGGATGCCGGACGGCTTACTCCTGCCCCCCATGATTCCATGGATTGCATGGCGAAACCGCCTAGCATTAAACCTTCTGTTAATAATTCAATAGCTTTTGGATTTCCATTTTTTGCTCCTGCCGGATCTTGCAATGCCTCAGCCAGTCCATCTTGTACTATATTCCATGCACTAGTCATGGGCTCAATACCTTTTTTAGGATGATTGGGATCGGCTAATTCTGCAGCTAAAATCCAATCTGCTCCGGATACTACTTTAGCATATAAATCGGCATATCCGGAAGCGGTCATCAAAGGGGGAGCAGCAGAAATAATATCAATATCAGCTACTAAGGCTTGGGGAGCTTCACAGGCATGAGTGATTTTTGCTCCTTTGTTGGTTATGGATGCTCCTGCCGAAGAATATCCATCCATGGATGCGGCAGTAGCAACACACATATACGGTCGTTTTAGTTCGGAACTTGCTCGTTTCGTAAGATCGTTTATAACTCCTGAACCAACCGCAATAGGTGTTACGTCTTTATCTTTTAAATAATCTCTTATTTTCTCTACAAATATATAATCTGCATATAAATTAGGATCATCTAAAATATACGGTTCTTCTCCTTCCAATCCGGCTTTTTGTAATGCTTCATGAACTTTTTTTCCTGCTACTCTATAGGTATTAGGATCTGCTATAATAATTGCTTTTTTTCCGGGAAATTGTTCCTTAAATATTTGCGGTACATCCTTTAAGATATTGGATTCTATTTCCAGAAACTTTGTTTCAGTAGCTTGTTTTAAAGCTGATTTAATGCTTTCTTTAGACATTTTATTTTTTATTTTTTGTGGTTTGTGATTGATATGGTCTCTTATTTAAGTTTAAAGTTTTTTAGAGTCTTCTAAAAACTTGGCTAATCCAATATCGGTTAATGGGTGTTTTAGTAAATCAAGTATGGGAGCTAAAGGAGAAGTAATTACATCAGCTCCTATTTTCGCACAATTGATAATGTGCATGGAAGATCGTATGGATGCGGCTAGTATTTGGGTAGAATAACCGTAGTTATCGTATATTTCTCTTATTTCAGCTATCAGGTTTAAACCGTCTGTTGATATATCATCTAATCTTCCTATAAAGGGAGATACATAAGTAGCTCCTGCTTTTGCCGCAAGAAGTGCCTGACCGGGTGAGAAAACTAAGGTACAATTAGTTTTAATTCCTTTACTTGAAAAATATTTAATGGCTCTTATCCCATCGTGGATCATGGGAACTTTAACAGTTATTTGCTTATCAATTTCTGCTAATTCTTTTCCTTCTTTAATGATTCCTTCGTAATCGGTTGAAAGTACTTCTGCACTTACATCTCCATTTACGATTTCACATATTGCTTTGTAATGAGCATATATGCTGTCCTTTCCGGTTATTCCAACTTTTGCCATAATGGAGGGATTTGTGGTAACTCCATCAAGAACTCCTAGATCCTGAGCTTTTTTAATTTGCTCTAAATCAGCTGTATCAATGAAAAATTTCATTTTTTTATTTTTTATGGTTTTATAATTGATTTGATTGTTTTAAAACATATTGTCCGGTTTTTATTTTAATTAAAATAACCTTTAACTAATACGTATAGTCCTGCAGCAAGTAATCCCCCTACTATTGGAGCAATGGAAGCGTACACAATTCCATATCCCCAATCACTATCTCCTTTGCCTTTCAAAGGGAGGATTTGATGAACTAATCTAGGCATTAGATCTCTGGCAGGGTTTAAAGACCATCCGGTAACCCCTCCGTAAGCCATACCGATTGCAAATATCATAAATCCGGCAGGTAATGCTCCTAAAGATCCGAATCCTACCATCGAATGAGTAAATTGAGGAATACCTGTTGAATTTTCAATAATTACTCCTCCATGATTGGCACTCATGGATAATCCTATAAATACTAAGAAAAAAGTACCTATTGCTTCAGCCGAGAAATTCTGAATTGAGTTATTTTTTCTAATAGACGCATTGGTTGCAAAAACGCTTAAAAGTTTACTTGAATCTGAAGAAGTAGCAGTTAAATGACCTCTATATACAAATGAAACAAGCAGAGCCCCTAAAAAACAACCGATAAATTGCGCTGTTATATACGGAAGAACAAATTTAGGATCTAAAACACCTGCAGCCCATTGTGCTATGGTAACTGCCGGATTGAAATGCCCACCCGTATCAAATGGAGAAGAAATAATTACCGACATAGCTACAGCAAAACCCCAGCCAAGTGGCCCGCTTAATGCTGCCTTATTACCTTCGCCGTATGATTTGTCCAAGGTAAGATTCATACTTATCCCACATCCTAAGGCAATTAATGAAAAAGAACCTAGTAATTCTCCTATAAATTTTGTTGCAATGACTGAATCCATAATCTTTGATTTAGTTTTGATTTATAATTTTATTTTTTTGAGCTTTGTGTTTTATATAATTAAAACGTAACAAATGTATTTACTAAATCGAAACTAAACAATAATAAAACAAAATTTTTTTTTATAAATATTAAAATAATTTTAATATAAAAATAGGTTAAATAGAATTAATTTATTATCTTTGTTATTGATTGACAATTATTTATATATTAATTTAATTATTTTCAATATCGAAACTAATTATGTTACATTCTTCTGACAATTCAAATATTTTCGTAAATTTGAATCATAAAGTATTACATTTAATTTCATCCATGTCATTATATATCTACCTATGAAGAACAATAACATAAATAATATAAGACAACAGGAAATTTTAGAAGAATTAAATTTCAATCATTATGTTTCTGTAACTGAATTATGTAAAAAATTAAATGTGTCTGCCGTTACCATTAGAAAAGATTTGACTCATCTGGAGAAGATCGGTAAATTATACAGAACCCACGGCGGAGCAACTCGAGAATCTTTTATTGTTAAGGAAAGACATGTTAATAAAAAGGAAACGCTACAGGTTGAAGAGAAATCAAAAATAGCCAAAGCGGCTCTTAATTTTATTGAAGATAATGATTTTATTACGATTTCATCAGGAACTACCACACAAATGGTTGCTCAGGTAATTGAAAATAATTATACTAAGTTAACCATTCTTACCTCTTCTTTAAAATCGGCTATGCTATTATATGGTAATCCAAATTTTGATGTAATACAACTGGGAGGAGATGTTCGAACTAAGTCCGGGTCTGTTATGGGTCCTTATGCTGAATTAATGATCAGTAATTATTCTTGCAGTAAACTTTTTATTGGCGGCGATGGAGTCGATTTTGATTTTGGACTTTCTACTTCAAGTACTATGGAGGCTAAAATGAATCAATTGATGATTCAAAATTCGGAAAAGGTTATTGTTTTAGCAGATTCTACTAAAATTAGTAAAAGGGGATTTGGTAAAATAACTGATTTAGATAAAATACATGTCTTAATTACCGATGAAGGCATTAAAAAAAGAGATGTTGAAAGATTCGAAGATTTAGGTATTGAAGTCGTTATTGCACGATAAAATAAATCGACTTTACTATCAAAAAGTTAAGTTAAGTTATTATGGAATTATCTGAATCTTTGACATCATAATCTCCAATTTTCTCTCTTCGCAATTTAGTCAAATACCCTCCAACTCCTAAGCTTTGTCCAAAATCGTGAGCTAATGAACGGATATAGGTCCCTTTACTGCAATGGACTAAAAATTCCACATAAGGCAGATTAATGTTAGTGATTTTAAAATCGTAAATGGAAATTTCACGAGAAGGAACTTCAATAGCTATTCCTTTCCTTGCAAATTCATACAATCTTTTCCCATCTTTTTTTAAAGCAGAAAATACCGGAGGTTTTTGACTAATGGATTCCCCTATGAAATCCTGTACTGCCTCTTCAATATCTTTTATTTGTAAATGATTGTATTTTTTGGGATTAAACTCTTCTGTTTCTAAGTCATAGGAAGGAGTTTCTACTCCTAATTTAATTTCTCCGGAATAGATCTTGGATGCATCTTGAATTTGTTGTATTTGTTTGGTTGCTTTACCAACGCATACAATTAATAAACCGGTTGCTTTGGGATCTAATGTTCCCGCATGACCTACTTTGATTTTCTTTAAATTAAATTGCTTTTTTATTTTCCATTTAATTTTATTTACTATATCAAATGAAGTCCAATCTAACGGCTTATCTATTAAAAATATTTTACCTTCCAGTAATTCGTCTAAATTCATTCATTCCTAAATTTAAAAGCAAATATAAACAACTAATATTTTAAGTCCATTTTTGAATATTGAAAAATATCGTAATTTTGCAAAAAGCAAATCAACCTTGTTGCTTCTATTTTTTATAGAAGAGGAAAGTCCGGACACCAAAGGATATCACAGCGGGTAATGCCCGTCCATCGTAAGATGAGGACCAGTGCAACAGAAAGGAAGTACAGTTCGGCTGTAGTGAAATCAGGTAAACTCTGTGAGGTGCAATGCTATGTATACCGGATTTATAAGGGCTATCCGTCCGATGCCGGGGGGTAAGCAGATTGAAATAAGGAGTAATTCTTATTCTAGATAAATAACAAGGCTTTTCAGTAATGAAAATGACAAAATCCGGCTTATTGATTTGCTTTTTTTATTTGTATATGTATAAAATAAGCATGGATTTTATCCTATCCATTCATTAACATGTTCTCCTAATCCCATACTTATAGCCTTTGCTGATATGGTAAATGTTTCTGTAATCGAGGATCTACCTAATCCTAAGGAATCAAATTTTTCTTTATATTTTACTACATAACCGTCTGTAAAATTTAATTCTTTTAAGGGGGTGTTAGAATCCTTTTTTGTAAAGACTACTTTGCCATTTTTCTTTTCATAGCTATTAGTCATCCATTCAAAAAAACGAGTTTCATTAGTTGATCTTAAAGTTATCTCAATTCTTCCTCCTCTAATTTGTGCTGATGGTCGCCCGGTTGGATCTGTTTCTTGCGCTAATGAATAATTTACATTGATAATATTATATTTTCTTCCGGCTACCTCTAATCGTGCTCTAAATGACATAATAATAATGATTTTTAGTGAATTTTTCAAATTTTACAAATTTACGTATTTGAAAGTAGATAGTATTTTTACATTAGTTAAATGCTTGTTAAAAATAAATAGTCCTATTTTGACAAACTTTATCTCTATTTAATAAAAATAAACAGAAATTAATTCTCATACTGTTCTATATTTTAGCAACTATTTATAACAATAAAAAAAAGAGATATTATAAATATCTCTTTTTTTTATAATTTAAATTTTTCCTAATTATTTCTCAATTAAAACATTTCCTGTCATTTCTGAAGGAATCGGTAAGCCCATTAATGTTAGAATAGTAGGTGCTATATCTCCCAGTTTACCTTGTTTTAAATTGTATTTTTGATTATCAACTACAATTAAAGGTACTAAATTAGTAGTATGTTGAGTATTAGGTGAGCCGTCTTCGTTCTTCATTTTATCAGAATTTCCGTGATCTGCAATAATCAGAGTTGTATATCCGTTTTCTAACGCTGCTTTACAAATATCTCCGGCACATTCATCTACTACTTCTGCCGCTTTAACTGCTGCTTCAAATACTCCGGTATGACCTACCATATCCGCATTAGCAAAATTGAGACATACAAAATCCACTTCTTTTTTTTCTAGTTCGGGAATAATAGCATCTCTTATATCATATGCAGCCATTTGTGGTTTTAAATCATATGTTGGGACATCTTTAGGAGATGGGGCTAAAATTCTTTTTTCATTTTCAAATACTTTTTCTTCTCCTCCTGAAAAAAAGAATGTCACATGTGGATACTTTTCGGTTTCGGCAATTCTGATTTGTTTTAGAGCAGCATTTGCTATCACTTCACCGATTGTATTTTTAATCGTATCTTCTTTGAATATGACATGAATGTTTTTGAATGTTTCATCATATTCCGTCATAGTAACGAAATATAAATCCAATTTTTTAATTCCAACTTCCGGATGGTCATGTTGAGATAAAACATCCACTATTTCTCTCGGTCTGTCGGTACGGAAATTAAAACAGATCACCACATCTCCTTCTTTTATTTTGGCTACCGGATTGTTATTTTCAGTTACCACGATAGGCATAAGAAACTCATCGGTAATTCCGTCTTCATACGATTGCTGTATAGCTTGTAAAGGATCTTCTGTTTTATTTCCTTCAGCATTTACCATTACATCATATGCTATTTTAACTCTTTCCCAACGTTTGTCTCTATCCATAGCATAGTATCTGCCTACAATAGAAGCTAATTTTGCATTGTTATCTTTGCAAAATTCGATCGTATCTTTTATAAAACCTTTACCACTTTGCGGATCGCAATCTCTCCCATCGGTAAAAGCGTGTACAAAAACATTAGGTACATTCGAGGAGTTTGCCGCTTCTACTAGTGCTTTTAAATGGCTTATATGTGAGTGAACACCTCCGTTGGATACTAACCCGATGAAGTGTACCGGTTTATTATTTTGTTTAGCGTACTCAAATGCTTTTTTTAATTCTTCTTCATTTCCTAAGGTTCCGTTTTCTACGGCTAAATTAATCTTCGTCAAATTTTGATAAACCACTCTTCCTGCACCTAAATTCATATGCCCAACTTCTGAATTTCCCATTTGACCTTTAGGTAATCCAACATCCAATCCATAAGTTACTAAAGTGGTATTGGAATATTTTTGAAAACAGCTGTCCATAAAAGGTGTATGAGCATGGTCAATAGCAGATACACTTTTATCTGTGGCTATTCCCCATCCATCCAGAATCATTAAGATTACTTTTTTATTCATAATTTATTATTTTTTGTAAAATTAATCTATTTTTATGCGTATTTTTAATTTTAAAGTTACTGAATTTTTATGATTTTTGTTGAATATATATTGATAATCCATTCTTTTTTCTAATAAAAAAAGACTTGGTAATCAAGTCTTTTATATATTTAATAATTCATGATCTAGTGTTTATTCAACGGTAACAGATTTTGCTAAATTTCTAGGCTGATCTACATTAACCCCTCGCAATACAGCTATGTAATACGCTAACAATTGTAAAGGTATAACGGATAATAGCGGTGTAAAGCATTCTGAAACATCAGGAATTTCAATGGATTCGGTTACCATATCTTTAACTACGGTATCGCCTTGGGTAACAATTGCAATTACTTTTCCTTTTCTTGAATTAATTTCCTGTATATTACTTACAATCTTTTCATAATATCCTTTTTTAGGTGCAATGACAACAACCGGCATATTTTCATCAATTAAAGCTATGGGCCCGTGTTTCATTTCTGCTGCCGGATATCCTTCTGCATGGATATAGGATATTTCTTTTAATTTTAAAGCACCTTCTAAGGCGATAGGATAATTATAACCTCTACCTAAATATAAGAAGTTTCCTGCTCCAACGTATTGCTCTGCAATCTTTTTAATTTGATTTTCTGTATTTTTGATTACTTCTGCTACCCTTTCCGGTATAGTTTCCAACTCTATGATTAGACTGTTGAATCGCTCTTTACTTATGGTACCTTTGTGCTTAGCTAATTTAAGTGCTATCATTGCCAATAGGGCAAGTTGAGCAGTAAATGCTTTGGTGGAAGCAACACCAATTTCAGGACCTGCATGAGTATAAGAACCGGCATCAGTTAAACGTGCTATTGAAGAGTCGATAACATTACAAATACCGTAGATGAATGCCCCTTTTTCTTTTGCTAATTTTAATGCAGCAATTGAATCTGCTGTTTCTCCTGATTGAGATATTGCAATAACGATATCTTTATCTGTTATTATCGGATTTCTGTATCTAAACTCAGAGGCATATTCTACTTCAACCGGTATTCTGGCTAAATCTTCAATAAGATATTCTCCAACCAAACCGGCATGCCAAGAAGTTCCACATGAAATAATTATTATTCTTTCTGCATTTAAAAATTTTTCTTGATAATCCCATATTCCCGCCATTTGAATTATGTCTTCATCTACTAATAGCCTTCCACGCATGGTATCCATAATAGATCGGGGTTGTTCGTGGATTTCTTTTAGCATGAAATGTTCATAACCTCCTTTTTCAATCTTCTCTAAACTTGTTTTTAGTTCATGAATTTGGGGATTTACTTTAGAATTATCTTTTATTTTATATACATCTACTCCTTTTAGAGTTATGGTCGCCATTTCTCCGTCTTCAAGATAAACAACCTCATTGGTAAACTCAATGAAAGGAGAGGCATCTGAAGCTATGAAATATTCATTTTCACCTATTCCTATTGCTAAAGGACTACTTAATCTTGCTACTACGATTTCTTGCGGTTGATCTACTTCCATAACTGCTATGGAATAAGCACCTACAACTTCATTTAAAGCATATCTGACAGCTGTTGATAAATCTACGTTTTGTGTCTCTTGCATATACTGTATCAAGTTCACTAATACTTCTGTATCGGTTTCACTTTTAAATGTATATCCTTTAGAGGTAAGCATTATTTTTAAAGTTCCATAATTCTCAATAATACCGTTGTGAATAATTGCTAATTTTCCGTTATTTGATATATGAGGGTGTGCATTTATATCACTGGGAACTCCATGGGTGGCCCATCTTGTATGGCCTATTCCTACGGTTGCTTCTGAGTTTAAATCTTTACATTTAGCTATTAAATCGGATACTGAACCTTTTGTTTTTCTTAATTCAAAGGCTCCGTTTTCATTTAAAACTATGCCCGCACTATCATAACCTCTATATTCTAACCTTTTTAAACCGTTTAATATGATGGGTAAGGCTTTTTTATTTCCAATATATCCAGTTATTCCACACATAATTTAATGTTTTTATATTTTTCTATATTAAATATATATTTAATTTTTAGTATAAAGTATTTCTAATCTTAACTTTTTATCTCCTGAATTTTTATTACCATAAAAAGTTAATCGGAAAGGTTCATAAGCTCTTGTCGTCTTTGAATATCCTAAATATTCATTACTGTTGTTAGAACGGGTTATAAAATTACCCATTTCTACAAGTATTTCATCATTAGGTTTATTTTTTTCTACAATATCTTTGATTTGTTTGGTAACGTTCAGTGTATAATATTGGGGATTAGTTTCAAAATCGTACTTTGGATTAAAAAAATAACCCGCTAAACCGGAATAAAAAGTTAAATCAGGCAAAAACTTCTTTTGTGTATAATTATATCCGTATATATAATCAGGTTTTGACTGTACGTTTTCTGTAAGGTAAAATTTCAATTTTGCTCCCGTAATAGCCCAATTGTGATTTTGAACCGAATCTTTTATAGCTTCTAATTGTGAATCATCTAATTTAAGATGAATGGAAGGCCCTCCCATACCTTGTAAAAATAAAATGGATTCACCTAACTGCTTATTCGGATTCTGCATTTGCTGCTTAAATTGGGAACTGGCAGTATTACGATTATAAAAGTTATATTCTCCTACCATTGAATTATAGGCCGAATTCATGGTAAATGAATAAGTTGCAGGTGTAAAATTATCTGATGATTGATCTTTATATCTATAATAAGCAATTAAGGTCATTTTGCTTACCGGGAAATTGAACATGAATTTTGAATTTTCATCGACCGGTTGTATTTTAATTCCTTTAAAATACTGAATAAATCGTGAATTATCACTAATATCTGCACTTCCTTTTTTACTGAAAAAATATTGGTAGAAATAATCGGGATCTAATTTTATTCTATATCCGGCAGCAGTAGGTTCTGAAATAACTTTTCCATCACTTGTTTTTACCGATATACTGGTCAATGAATCACCTAACAGTGCATTTCCTAATTTATCGCCAACATCAACTGTTTTATTGGAATAAAACTTAGAAGAGGTTGATTCCAAAAATGTATTAATCCTATTTACATTAACTTCCATGGAATTACCTGCTTTACCTAAATAGGAAGCTAATGTATATTTTTTAACGTATTTTATAGTATCGACACCACTGGTACTTCCGGGATTTAAAATGATTTTCTTTTCTTTGTAAGAAGAGGAATTGAACGCCGGATTGAGGCTTAACACAACAGAATCGACTTGCTGGATAGTACCTTTGATTTCATCGGCTGTACTTAGTCTTACTTGAATATTAAAAGAGGCTTTTGATTTCCCAAAAGTATTATCTTCATAAATACCTATCAAACCACTTCCTAGAGTGTTATAATCTGCTCGAATAGTATCGTTGTTTGAAATATTATACGCAACCAGATCAACAAATGTTTTATTTCCTTCTAATTTATCAGGTATTAGATTAGCTCCAATATCTGTTGTATCATTTTCACAACTTAATAAAAAAAAGGTTGGAAGTAAAGTTAGAGCTAATAACTTTACTTGAGACTTAAATATTTTCATAGTTGTTTTACTCTTGGATCTTTATTTCGCTGGTGACGTGATAAATTTCTTTGACATCTTCATTTTGAATAAAATCAAATTTAGGATTGCTTGATTGTTTAAACATGTCTTCCAATTCGTCAATTAAAACTTCTTCGCCTTTTACAATAGTGTCGGATCCTTTCATGGCTTCTTTGATAATACTTACGTATTTGTTATCAGTTAAGTAATTTAATTTACTTGTATCTATATTATCAAATTCCAAAATATCTTTAAGATTATTACTGAAAATCCCGTTACTTCCTTGGTTATAAACCGATGTGATCACTTTTATATCACTGAAGAATGCATCATTAGCATAATTAGTTTTCAAATAAATTGGTAAAAAGCTGGCCATCCATCCATGTAAATGAATGATATCGGGTATCCAATTTAATTTTTTTATTGTTTCTAAAACCCCTTTGGTAAAGAAAACAGCCCTTTCATCATTATCTTCAAACCATTCATTTGCTTCATCTTTATAGGGAGATTTTCTTTTGAAATATTCATGATTTTCAATGAAATAAACTTGCATCCTTTCTCCCGGAAGTGAAGCTACTTTAATAACCAATGGCTGATCTAGGTCATTTATAATCAAATTCATACCTGATAGCCTGATTACCTCGTGAAGCTGAAATCTTCTTTCATTTATTTGCCCGAATCTAGGCATAAAGATTCTAACATCATTTCCTTGTGCAAACATTTGTTTGGCTAAATTGTAAACTCCTGATGAAATCGGATTTTCGTCAAAGTATGGTACTAATTCTGAAGTAACGTGAAGTATTCTTTTTGAACTCATTATAAATTGAAGGCTGATTATAATTTAACAAAGTTACAAAAAATTAATCAAACTGTAGTAAGTTTGCATTTTAAACCATGACATTCGTCATTTAAATCTTAAGTATGTTATTATTAAAAACCAGAAATGAATTATTTGATTTCATTCAATATATCCACGCTAAAAAATTAACTTTAGGATTTGTTCCTACTATGGGTGCACTTCACGAAGGCCACCTTTCTCTTTTTAAAAAAGCTATTGAAGATAATCAATATACTATAGGCAGCATTTTTGTAAATCCTACGCAATTTAATAATCAAGCGGATTTGATTAAATACCCTCGCACGGAAGAAGCAGACATTGCAAAATTGGAAAGTGTCGGTTGCGATGCATTATACTTACCAAGCGTTGAAGATTTATACCCAAATGGGTTGGAATGTGAGTCAATAGATATGAACGGATTGGATGTTGTTATGGAAGGAGCTTTTCGCCCGGGTCATTTCCAAGGTATGGCAACGGTTGTAAAGCGTTTGTTATTACAAGTTCAGCCTACCAGAGCCTATTTTGGTGAAAAGGATTTTCAACAGTTACAAATTATCCGCCAAATGGTCAAAACTTTACAATTGCCTGTCGAGATTTTAGGAATGCCAATCATACGTGAATCCAACGGTTTAGCTATGAGTTCGCGTAATATGAGGCTTACTGAGGAATTTAAGAAAAAATCATTATTTATATATCAATCATTACTTAAAGCTAAAGAATTATCATCCCATTATGCTCCTGAAAATGTGATTTGCAAAATTGAAAAATTGTATCTCAATTCAGATTTAAAATTGGAATATTTTACTATAACTGAAGAAGAATCACTACAAACGGCTCAGTCTTTTGACCCCTCTAAACACTACAGGGCTTTTATAGCAGTCCATGCCGGAGAAATCCGTTTGATTGATAACATTCAAATAAGATAAAGCGTAAAATAAATTATATCATTACAGACCATTAAAAAACTATTACATTATTTATTTATAAATTATAAATACTTTATCTTTATTTAAATAATATTATATCTTATAATCTTAACTATTTATTTAAATTATAATATATTAAACATAAATTTATTATATTTATGTTTATTTATTACAATTTTTCAACTATTTATATTTTTACTATTTTTAAGTTTTTTGATTTTGGAGATTATACGATTAATTATTATTTTGGTCTGAATAATACATTGAATACATGAATAAAAAATTAAAAAATATTCTTACAGTTTGTATATCTGTTATAATTGCCGGTGGACTAATGTTTTTAGTTTCTAAAAGCTTAGGTGGTGATTTTATAGAAAAAACCATATCAACTGCAAAAAAAGCAAACTATTTTTGGATAAGCATGGCTGCTATCTTCGGTTTAGGAGCTTATTGGATCAGAGCTGTCCGATGGAATTTACTTTTAGAACCCATGGGCTATAAAATTAAAAATTCGAATGCTTTATGGGCTCTTTCATTTGGGTATTTTTTAAACTTAGGAATTCCAAGAATGGGAGAAATAGGAAGAGCAACTGCTTTACAAACCGTAGAAAAAGTACCTTTTACCAATTCATTTGGGACTATCGTTACTGAAAGAATTATCGACTTATTTTTTATGTTATTTTTTATTCTTTTAGCTTTAGTTTTTAATTATTCAACATTACTGTCTTTTTTTGAATTACTAAGTAAGAATAAAACGAATAATCCTGATGAAAAAAATTACACACTTTATATTTCTATACTTGTCGTAATTTTATTATGCTGTATTCTAATGTACATATTCAGAAAAAAATTGCTTCAATTATCAATTATTAAAAAAATAGTATTTTTCATAAAAGGAATTATTGACGGATTAGTTTCAGTTTTTAAATTAAAACAAAGAGTGAAGTTTATTTTATTGTCCTTCGGAATATGGATATGTTATTTTTTTGCTTCTTATCTTGTAGTATTTGCCTTGCCAGAAACTTCTTCTCTACCTGTCCAAACAGGCTTTTATATTTTAGCTGTAGGAACTTTAGGCATGTTAGTACCTGCCTCGGGAGGCATAGGTGCTTTTCACCTTGCAATGATGATCGGGTTTTCGGCTTTATATTTACAATCCGGAAAATCTCTAGATGAAGGTAAAGAAATTGGCTATTCTTATGCAATACTTGCTCACAGTTTACAAATGGTGTTAATGATTATAATGGGAATCATTTCAATAATTATGCTCACAAGGAATAAAGAAAAAACAATAATTTAAAATTAAAAAAGTGATAAACTTTTTAATTATAACAAATTAGTTATATTATATAAAAAATAAAAAAGCTGTTCGTTTTGAACAGCTTTTATTTTGATTTATATAGAATACTATAGATTCTAAATTAATTTCGAAAACTTTATGAGTATTAGTTTTCTGATTCGTCATCTGCAGAAGCAGCCTTAACATTTCTAGATGTTTTCACAGCTGCAATTACAGTATTAGCCGGATGCAATATTTGGTAATCTTTTAATTCAACTTTAGATACTTCAAATTTATTACCAACATCTAGAGAAGTTACATCTATAACAATCTCATCCGGTAAATTTGCTGGAAGAGCTTTAACTCTAAGTTTTCTTAAGTTAACACGTAATACACCTCCTCTAACAACTCCTTTTGCTCTACCGGTTATTACCACAGGTACTTCCATAGTAACATATTTTTCCGGATTTATTTGATAAAAATCAGCATGGATTATCTTATCTGTTACCGGATGAAATTGTAAATCTTGCAAAATAGCATCTATTTTTTCTCCATCTATTTCCAAAGTAACTGTGTGTGCTTCAGGAGTATAAACTAAATCAGTAAAGCTTCTTTCTTTAGTAGAAAAATGGATTACATTTTTTTCTCCATAAACAACACAAGGAACTTTTTCAGCATTACGTAAGGCTTTTGAAGAATTTTTACCTACGCTTTCTCTTTTTTCTCCTTGAATTGTAATTGATTTCATATAATATTTACATTATAAATTTTTTACTTATTGATTCTCTGTTATGTACCAAGTTCATCACTTCTCCAAACAAAGGGGCGCAAGATAACACTTTTATTTTACTTACCAAAGTATTTTTTAAAGGAATTGAATCAGTTACAATCACTTCCTCCAATTTAGAATCGTTGATCCTGTCATAAGCAGCACCTGAAAAAATAGCATGTGTTGCCATGGCTCGTACACTGGTTGCTCCTGCATCCATTAATATATCAGCCGCTTTAGTTAAAGTCCCTGCAGTATCAATCATATCATCTACTAAAATCACATTCCTTCCTCTAACATCACCGATTAAAGTCATAAAATCGACATTATTGGCTTTTTTTCTTTCCTTATAACAAATAACCACATCAGCATCTAAATATCCCGCATAGGTTCTTGCTCTTTTTGCTCCTCCCATATCCGGAGATGCAATGGTTAAGTTGTCTAGATTTAGTGATTTTACATAATTAATAAATATTGCAGACGCAAATAGATGATCAACCGGAATTTCAAAAAATCCTTGAATTTGATCAGCATGTAAATCCATAGTCATAACACGCGTTGCACCGGCAGCAGTCAATAAATTGGCTACCAATTTTGCTCCTATCGGAACACGAGGTTTATCTTTTCTGTCTTGACGCGCTAAACCAAAATAGGGAATTACAGCTGTTATCTTATCTGCAGATGCTCTTTTGGCTGCATCTATCATTAACAACATTTCCATCAAATTATCTGCCGGTGGAAATGTTGACCCTATAATAAAGACTCTGGAACCTCTTACCGATTCTTCTAAACAGGGTTGGTATTCACCATCACTAAAATCAAAGAAACTCATTTTCCCTAGGGGCATTCCATAACTTTGTGATATTTTTTCTGCTAAAGAAACACTTTCTCTAGTCGAGAAAATATGGACTGGTTGAATCATTTATATGTGTTAAAAATATTTTCTGAAAACGAGTACTGCAAATTTATGATTTTTTTAATCATACCATAATAAAACTGAACAAAATTTGTTCAGTTTTATTAAATATTTACTTTATCTTTAAGGAAACTTAACTGCTTGATATAGATTAGGATTAACGGAAGGAAGATTCGATTTAAATTTAAAGTTTATACTTTTAATAAATTCATTAGCTATAATTGCATACCCTCTTCCGGTTGGATGTATACCATCTAATGAAAAAAATCCTCCTGTTATAAATTCATTGGTATAACTTACTCCGTTGAAAAGAATACCTTCTTTTGTTTTTAAATTTTTAATTAGTGAATTTGTATCTGTGATTGCCAGATTATACTGTTTTGCTACAGTTTCAATGCTCTCATTAAATGCTTGAGTTGCATCTTTGATGGTTAGAATCTCCTTATCGGTCAAAACATATTGATCCTCTATAGGTTTTGAAGTTCCTCCACCCGTTTTTAAAATGGAAGATACTGACAATAGAAATAAATCTTTTGAGGTAGACATCCTTATAGAAGGAAGTCCCATCGCATCTAAATTTGTTAAATTCTTATCTATAATTACTCCTCCATTAGCTTTATCTTCCGTAAAAACAATTTTTCTACTTGCGGCTTCTTCTTCTGTAATTATATTTTTTGCTTTTGCTTGATCCAAACCGGAATTATACTTTTGATAGGAAGCATTTAAATTTTTTATTTGCTGCGGTGTAAATTGATTGGCTTTAAAAGGTAAGGACGAAACTTTATTGAAAAAAGGAAAATCGGTAACGTCCGGAATTGTAGCTACCACTCCTTTTGCCGAATTTGAGGTAAGTGTTTGTACCAATGTACTATAAGCATTCTGAAAAGTTGAAATATCTGTAATCACAGCCGATCCATCTCCTCCGGAAGTGGCATAGCTTAAAATATCATTAATTCCAATCCATAAAGAAAAAAAGGTAGGATTTTGTTCCATTACATCTTCTACCACCGTTGCATTGGGCTTAGAAGCAAATCGTACAAAATAAGGATTGGATTTTTTGGAAGCTAAATGAGTCGGATTTCCATATCCCGCCGCAAGCAAATGAAATGATTTAGCTCCCGGTATACCCATATTTTGATATCCATCTTTTGAATATATATTTGCCAGTGTAGTTGTTCCTACACCCTTACTGGTAACCGGAGCAAGAGAACCCTCGGCTACTACCAATATTTTTTTATTATCCACTTTCGCACTCGGAATTCCTCCTAATTCATCTGCCATAAAAGGAATATTAAATTTTTGGCAGCCTGAACGCTTCATTTGCTCGGCAATCATTAACGGAAAGGATTCCTTTTGTCCTGATATATACAGTGCATTATCTCTAAAACCTGCAGTAAACGAATCTCCTAAGGCTATATATTTAGAAAAATTTGCATCTCCCGAACTAAATACCGTATGTAAATCTTCATTAAAGTCATTATTGCATGAAAGGAAAAAAATAAACATTCCTAACCAAAGCATTAGTATATTCTTACTCATTTCTAATATTTTAAAAAGGATTCCAAGCTAATCCCAGCCCGAACATAAAGCTATGCATCTTGACATCTCCTTTGAAATTATAAAATTTATTTACTACTTTTCTTGAATTACCAACATAATACATCCCTGTCATATCAAGCATTAATTTATCTTTTAAGAATTTATAACCAATACCTCCGGTTATGGCATTATTATCTGTACTTGGCATTTCCGGACTCCAATAGTCTTTACTGATCGGTGAAGGATCGTAGTAGTATCCTAAACGAACATCCAACTTATCAGATACGGAATATTCTGAACCCACTCTAAATGTATGAGTGTTATGTAAATTTTTAGGCGATGTGGATATCGTTGGATCGTTGGGATCATTGCCTACCTTATTTTGATTGAAATCAATTGTCAAAGCTTTGTATTTATTCCATCCAGAAATATTCAAATCGGTGGAAATCGTCCATTGAGGCAAAAGCCTATAGGTTAATCCCAGTGTGATTTCAGAGGTAAGGGGTAACTTTGCATTAAATCGGTCATTTTCCGTAGGAAATGATTCACTTCCAACTAATGATTTTGGAAGGTAAAACCGGGCTTTTCCATTGACCGCATGAATATCGATATTGGAACGATAGGCTATACTGAGATCCAAATCTTTAATCGGTCTAATATACATACCTACATTATACCCATTACCGGTTGCATTTTTATCAACCAGTTTCATTCTTCCGCCTATTGATGATATAGCTTTTTGCAGATTAACGCTTCCTAATGCATATATATATCCGGCACCCACGCTAAACCAATCATTTAGACGATAGGCTACAGTTGGTTGAAAGAAATACGACCGAATAGTAATTTTAGTAATTAAATCTTTACCTTCCCAATTTTGTCCCCAATCGACGCTGCTGCCGAAAGGAGTAGTAAAGCTAAAAGCAACGGATAGTTTATCAGTGGCTTTATAGGCTATATTAAACAGAGAAGGCGTACTTACCGGATTATCTGTTTTTGTTTTATATAAAGTAGGCTTATTTTGAAAATCAGCATTTCCCATTATTATGAAAGTTCCCGCTGCAATGCTTAATTTTGAGGGTATAAATGATATACCTGCCGGATTGAAGAAAGCAACGCTTGCATCTCTGGCATGAGCACTGGTGTGTGCCATAGCTGCTTGTCTAGCTCCTTGAAGTGATACCCTAAACCCTCCTCCTTGCATTATAATAGATGTCATAATAAAGAACATAAATACTGCTTTTCTCATCATTATAAATGTCATAGTGTAGCAAAACTATAGGATTTTTAAGAAATTAATAAATTTCTATTTCTTTAATTTTTAATTTGATAATATACCTTAAGTTTTAGTGGTAGTTTTATATTAAGAATCTTTTGGTATCTAGTCTATTAAATAATTTTTGATTTTATTTAGATTAAATACAAATAATTCATATATTTGCTAGAGAATATTAAAAAAGGTGTTTAGTTATAAAATCATGCTTACCCATAAATCCCTTTCATTTTTAAAACCAGCACAACAAGCAAAAGTTATAGGATTTTCTGAAGAAGATATACCCACTAAGATTTTAGAAATGGGAATAGTTCCCGGTGTTTTTGTTAAATTAAAACGTCAGGCTCCTTGGAATGGTCCTCTTTTTATTGAATACGGTAAGGAGAAAAGCACGGTTATGCTGCGTAAGGAAGAAGCAGATTGTATATTGATAGAAATGCAATAGAAAAACAATGAGTATTAAAACTATTGCTCTCATAGGAAATCCAAATGCCGGAAAAACAACACTTTTTAATCAACTAAGCGGATTACATCAAAAAACCGGAAATTATCCGGGTATTACCGTTGAAAAAAAAGAAGGTAAGCTTACTTATAAAGATACTGACTATAGGCTAATTGACCTTCCCGGGGTATACAGTCTTTGTCCATCTTCTGCTGATGAAGAGGTGGTATTATCAATTCTTGCCAATCCTGATAATCCTTACTATCCTGATATTATTATAGTAGTGGCCGATGTTCATAATATGAAAAGAAGTCTATTTCTGTATGAACAAATCAAAGATTTAAAAATTCCTACTATTTTAGTTATTAATCAGATTGACAATATCGAAAAAGAAGGAATTCTAATTCGAGACAAAAATTTAGCCGATTATTTTTCTACTCCTGTTGTGCTTGTTAGTTCCAGAAAAGGTAAAGGTATTGATGAATTAAAAGAAATTATATATAATGGTTTTGTCAATGAATCGTTCGAAACTTTTCAATATCCTAAAGAATTTGAAAAACCGGTAAGAGAATTATCCAATAAATTTGAAATTGATGACTACCTCGCTTGGCTTTTCTTGGCTCAAACAAAAACGAACAACATCCCGAGTGCGTATCGTGAAAATGTATCGGAAATTATAAATAAGTATAAGTTGATTCCTAAAAGGCTTCAACTTAAAGAAACTATTTTAAGGCATCGCCAAATTGACGATCTTGTAGAAAAAGTGGTCTATAAAGATCCAAACTATCAGACTTTCACGAACAAATTCGATAAAATTGCAACGCATCATTTTTGGGGATATTTTTTATTTTTTTCAATCTTATTTTTAATTTTTCAAGCCTTATTTTTTTTGTCAGGCTATCCTCAAGATTGGATTGAAACTCTTTTTGCCAATACTAGTGAACTTCTCGAAGCCTATTTACCGAACGGACCTTTATCGGAGCTCATTACGCAAGGTATAATTCCCGGTATCAGTGGAGTTGCTGTATTTGTCCCTCAAATTGCAATTTTATTTTTCTTTCTGTTGATTATGGAAGAAAGCGGTTATATGGCTAGAGTTGTATTTTTGATGGATCGTTGGTTCCGACCTGTTGGACTGAACGGAAAAAGTGTTGTTCCTTTATTATCCGGTGCCGCTTGTGCTATTCCTGCAATAATGTCGGCACGAAATATTGAAAATTCAAAGGAACGATTAATTACAATTTTGGTAACACCATTTATAACCTGCTCGGCTCGCCTTCCGGTATACTCCATTATCATCGCTTTAGTTATTCCTAAAGGAAATGGAATTTTTAATTTACAGGGCATTGTTATGATGATTATGTACTTATTGGGAGTAATAATGGTTTTTATAAGTGCATCCATTGCCAACAAATTAATAAAATCTAACTATAAAAGCTATCTTATTTTGGATATGCCGAATTATAAAGTTCCTTTTTGGAGAAATGTATTTTACGGTTTATTTGAAAAATCATTGAGCTTTATAGCTAATGCCGGTAAAATCATCGTTGCTGTCAGTGTCATACTTTGGGCATTAGGAAAATTTGGAAAAATAAACGAAAATGGTAAAACAAATTATCTGGCAGATGTTCCTTTAGAAAATTCTTATTTAGGAAATTTTGGAAAAGTAATTGAACCGGTTTTTAAACCTTTAGGGTATGACTGGAAAATTGATATTGGGATTCTTTCTTCATTTGCTGCCAGAGAGGTTTTTGTCGGAACCATTGCTTCCATATACAGTTTGGAAGATGATGGCAGTGAAAATCTTAAATTAAAAGAATTAATGAGAAAGGATATTAATCACAATACGATGAAGCCTACATTTAATTTAGCGACAGGTATTTCCATTTTATTGTTCTATGCTTTTGCCATGCAATGCGTCAGTACCTTGGCTGTTGTTAGAAAAGAAACAAATTCGTGGAGATGGCCGGCCATCCAATTATTTTTTATGACGGGCATAGCCTATTTAGTCGCTTTACTTGCTTATCAGCTCTTAAAATAAATTTTAAATATTATTTACGAACTTATCTACTACTAAATCATTATATAAATTAATTAAATCCAAAATTTAGGATATTTTCTTTTTTTGCTCAGATTGTTGAATAATAATGCAATAATCACCAACACGATTGCTCCCGATAAAACCGGATTAATTAAAAAGTTCCACTTTACATCTCCGGTAATAATTATAAGCGGATCTGCTCCTGCCGGCGGATGTGTAGTCTTCGTTATTTGCATGACAAATATAGCTAATCCTACTCCCAGTGATAGGGAATACCATTCATTTTTTAATACCATCGATACAATTAAACCCATAATTGAAGATAAAATATGGCCACCAATAATATTCCTAGGTTGAGACAGTGGACTTTCAGGTACACCAAATGCCAATACACAGGTTGCGCCGAAAGGTGCCATAATAAATGGAATTGAGGTTGATTTTGTTAATATGGCTATACACATAATTGCTATACATCCTCCAATTCCCGATAAAATTGAAAAATTAAAATTAACTTTAAGAGGACTTCGTTCTCTACTTATAAATTTTGATAGATATTTTTTACTATTCATTTCATTAAATTTTTGACGTTATTTTTTATTTTCTCTATAAGTTTCTGTGTTCTATAAACTTGACTATCGATCATACATGCTTCAAAAAACATATAAATAATGAAGGCGTCATTTTCCTCACCTATTATATCAATAAAAAAATTCTGTAGTTCTGTTTTATGTTTTTGTATCACACTTAAAATGCGAACATTATCCGGTTGTATTTCTGATAGCATGTTTAGAAAGCAACAACCACGAAAATTTTCTTTTTCATTCATTTGTTCTAAATAATCAAAAGCTGATAGTACTTTTTCTTTTGGGGTTGTTTTCTCTTCTGTAAAATGTTTTAATCCTTCAAACCAGGTTTTATGACGTACTTCTAAATATTCCAGAGCTAAATTTTCTTTTGATTTAAAATGTTGATAAAAACTGGCTTTTGCAACCTTGGCTTTTTCAATTATTTCATTGATTCCTGTAGCATTGTATCCTTGCTGATGAAATAATTTTGATGCTACGTATACTATTCTTTCTCTGGGAGGCTTATTTTTTAATTCCATTCAACAAAGATAAAATAAATATCCATTATAGACATACTTGTCTGTATGTTTTTATTAAATACATTAATATTAAATTTTTACTCTCTTTTATAAAATATATAAATCAGCATAATGATAACGTAATTAGTTATTCTGCTTTATTACTCCTATACCAAATAAATATGAAATCCAATAAATTAATTATAATTATTAATTCATCAAGCAATATCTATATATAAGCTCAAATATTTATATTAATTAGAAATTGTGCTATAATTCTACTATTAAAACAGCATTAATATGATTTATAATAAAAACCATTAGCATAAAATATTATATTTTGTAAATTAGCGCATATTTAATAATTTAAGATGATATTTAAAAAAATTAACTCTGTAAAAAATGCTCACAAGTCTCCTCTGCTCATTAAAGGATTATATGATTATTGTACTACTTTAAATCCTGATAATGAAATTATTTACAAAGATATTTCCAGATATAATTATCGAGAATTCAAAAAACGAGTTCAACGATATGCCAATATGTTAAGAAATCTTGGGATAGACGGAGGCGAAACCATTGCCGTAATGGATTATGACAGTCATCGCTATCTCGAATCTTATTTTGCTATTCCTATGACCGGAAATGTTCTTCATATGATTAATTGGAGATTGTCAGCTGAACAAATTCATTATACTATTAATCATGCTGAAGATTTAGTTATCATTGCTCACGCAGATTTTATTCCTATTTTGGAAAAATTTGCAGGAGATATGCCCTCTTTAAAATATTTAATCATTTGTAAAGATGATGATACTATAATAACTTCTGAAAATTTAAGTATTACCGGAGAATACGAACAATTGATGGCTGAAGCTTCTGATTCATATGAATTCGAAGAGTTTGATGAAGATGCAGTTGCCACAACATTTTATACAACAGGTACAACGGGCAATCCTAAAGGCGTATATTTTACCCATAGACAATTGGTGCTTCATACCTACAATACGGCAGCCAGTTTTGGATTTTCCGGTTCAATTGCATGTCGTTTAAATTCCAATGATGTGTATTTACCGTTAACACCGATGTTTCATGTTCATGCATGGGGATTTCCTTATCTTGCAACCACCTTTTCATTAAAGCAAATATATCCCGGAAAATTTAATTTAACCGGATTTATTGATATTTTCACAAAAGAAAAACCAACATTCTCTCATTGTGTACCTACTATTTTGCAAATGATTTTAGAGAGCAATGAAACTAAAGATATTGATTTTAACGGATGGAAAGTTATTATTGGTGGAGCTTCTTTAACCAAAAAGTTAGCAAAAAATGCCCTGGAAAAAAATATTGATATTATGTCAGGATACGGGATGTCCGAAACTTGTCCAATTATAACATTAACTCACATAGATCCTAAATATAAAAATTTAGATATAGATGAACAATCTGAAATGAGAATCAGAACCGGAACTCCTGTTCTATTTACAACCATAAAAATTATTAACGAACAAGGAGACCATGTACAAAATAATGATTTAGAACAAGGAGAAATCATTATTCGAGCGCCCTGGCTAACTCAAGGTTATTTTAAAGACGAAGAAAGAGGAAACGAATTATGGAGTGAACAATATTTACATACAGGAGACGTAGCTACCATAAATTCCAATAATTCTATAAATATTACAGATAGAATAAAAGATATTATCAAAAGTGGAGGTGAGTGGATTTCTTCTGTTCAATTAGAAAATATTATTACCGGACATGAATCTGTGGCTGAAACCGCCGTAATTGGAATTCCGGACGAAAAATGGAGTGAAAAGCCTTGTGCATTTATCGTTTTAAAACCGAATATGACGTTAACTCATGATGAATTAAAAGATTATTTAAAACAATATACGGAATCCGGAATATTGAGTAAATGGGCTATACCTCAAAATATAAAATTTGTTTCAGAAATCCCCAAAACCAGTGTGGGAAAATTAAATAAAAAACTAATCAGAAAACAATTTGTAGAAAATTTATAAGAGTTTAAAAATCAATTTTTTAAGTAAAATAAAAAGGTTAATAAATGGTAATTATTAACCTTTTTCATTTTTAGTCTTTACTGTTTAAAGAGCCTCACCCAACTCTTCTATTAAACTTAAGTATACCATATAGGTTTTTATTCATTTTATTAAACTAAAATTAGGTTAAATATTTGTTTTACTGAGGTAAGTATTGTTATATTTGATACAAATCAATAGTTATCATGCAAAAAATAAAAGTACTTAATCCGGTTGTTGAAATGGACGGAGATGAAATGACAAGAATTATATGGAAGTTCATTAAGGACAAACTCATTCTCCCCTATTTAGATATAGATCTGAAATACTTTGATTTAGGTATTGAAAACAGAGATAAAACTAACGATCAAGTTACTATAGACTCTGCAGAAGCAACTAAAAAATATAATGTTGCCGTAAAATGTGCTACTATTACTCCTGATGAAGCCCGTGTTAAAGAATTTAACTTAAAAAAAATGTGGAAATCGCCTAATGGCACCATTCGTAATATTGTTGGAGGAACAGTTTTTAGAGAACCTATTATTATGAATAACGTTCCGAGATATGTGCAAGGATGGACGCAACCCATTGTAATTGGCCGCCATGCTTTTGGAGACCAATATAAAGCAACGGATGTGGTAACTAAAGGTCCCGGTAAATTAACCATGACTTTCACACCTGAAAACGGTGAGCCTCAAACTTGGGAAGTCTTTGATTTTAAAGATGACGGAGTTGCAATGTCCATGTATAACACCGATGAATCTATTGAAGGGTTTGCGCATTCTTCATTTCAAATGGCATTAACCAAAAAATGGCCTTTATATCTGTCCACTAAAAATACCATTTTAAAAGCTTATGACGGAAGATTTAAAGATATCTTTCAGAAAATATATGAAGATCATTATCAATCTAAATTTGAAGAACTGGGAATTACTTATGAACATCGTCTAATCGATGACATGGTAGCTTGTGCCATGAAATGGAACGGAGGCTTTGTATGGGCTTGTAAAAATTATGATGGTGACGTGCAGTCAGACACTGTTGCTCAAGGTTTTGGTTCTTTAGGCTTGATGACTTCTGTTTTGGTTACACCGGATGGCAAAACCGTTGAAGCAGAGGCGGCTCATGGTACTGTTACCCGACATTATAGATTATATCAAGAAGGTAAAGAAACTTCTACCAATCCCATAGCATCTATCTTTGCATGGACCAGAGGCTTAATGCATCGCGGTAAATTAGATCATACTCCGGATGTTGTCAATTTTGCAGAAACGCTGGAAAAGGTTTGTATTGAAACTGTTGAAGGAGGTAAAATGACCAAAGACCTTGCTTTATTAGTAAAAGGTAAACAAATGACCAGAGAAGATTATCTTAATACTGAAGATTTTCTAGATGCTATTGACAAAGGGTTAAAAAATAAATTAGTTAAATAATCAAGTAATTTTAATCTGTCACACAAATATAATTATCTTATTAAACAACTACTTGTGTAACTAAATATTAACACATTTTTCTAATATGAAGAATCTCATATTTTTTTCCTAAGTATTCTTGATTATTTAGAAATAAAATTGTAATTTTGCAACTCAAATTTTTAGAGAAATGAAAAAAGACATTCATCCGGATAACTATAGATTAGTTGTTTTTAAAGATATGAGCAACGACGAGGTATTTTTATGTAAATCTACTGCAGAAACAAAAGATACAATTGAATATGAAGGAGTAGAATATCCTTTAGTTAAGATGGAGATTTCAAGTTCTTCTCACCCTTTTTATACAGGAAAAGTTAAATTGGTTGATACTGCAGGTAGAGTTGATAAATTCTTTAACAAATACAAAAATTATAAAAAGTAATATAGTAATACTATTATAAAAATTAAATATACCCATAGTAGTAATACCATGGGTATATTTTTTTATCTTTTTGGCATAAATATTGATGGAAAGAATAGTAATTTAGGTTTCTGCCTTATTAAAACAACATATTATGAATGCTAAAATTTTAATTTTATTAGTAACAATGACCTTTTCTTCTATATTTGGTTATTCTCAAGAAAAATATAAATATAGAGAAGAAATACAATCTACCAATGAAAAAGTACAGAAAGTGGAAGCTTTGATTCAACAAGAATTTGGCTCTGCTTCTTCACCCGGAATTTGGACTTCAAATAATCCTGATTATGGTCTTATGATCAGAACAAAAGGGAATACATTTACCATAAGTGCCTGGCAAATTTCTGATAATACAAATATAAAGGCAAGAATTGAAAAACTTATGTCCAAAGTAAAATCTGAACTGTAAAAAAATTTTATATACCAAACTTTAAAACTTCAGTAATGACTTACTGGAGTTTTTTTAACTTAAAATTTGACCAATGAAATTAGATATATTAGCCATAGGCGCCCATCCTGATGATGTTGAACTAGGGTGTGGAGGAACTCTGGCCAAAATGATTTCTGAAAATAAAAAAGTGGGAATATTAGATCTGACGGAAGGTGAATTAGGGACAAGGGGAACAGCGATTACCAGAAAAGCCGAAGCCGAAGAAGCCGGTAAAATACTTTCGATTGCTTATCGTGAAAACTTAAAATTCAGAGATGGTTTTTTTAAAAATGATGATACTCATCAAATCGAATTAATTAAAATAATAAGAAAATATAAACCGGATATTGTTTTAGCTAATGCGGTAAACGATAGACATCCAGATCATGGGAAAGCTGCTAAACTTGTTTATGATGCCTGTTTTCTCTCCGGACTATTAAAAATACAAACAAGTTATAATGGGGTTACACAAGATACTTGGAGACCTAAACATATATTCAATTATATTCAATGGAATGAAGAAAAACCGGATTTTATAATTGATATATCTCATTTTTTAGATAAAAAAATAGAAGCTTGTATGGCCTATAAAACACAGTTTTATGATCCGAATTCATTAGAACCTAATACTCCTATTACCTCCATTAATTTTAAAAAAAGTATTATATACAGAGCAGAAAATTTGGGTAGGTTAATAGGCTGTGATGCTGGCGAAGGCTTTACTTCTCAAAAATGGATTGGTCTGAAAGATTTTGAAAATTTTGTTTGATAATATGAAATCTATTCCTATATTTGCATTCCCAAAACGGTGGCCATAGCTCAGTTGGTTAGAGCGTCGGATTGTGGTTCCGAAGGTCGTGGGTTCGAGACCCATTGGCCACCCTAAAACCTAAAATTTGCTTATATGAATTTTAGGTTTTTTTTATATTTCTGATTTACATATTATTACAATTTCTATTTTGTTTTTAAATTTAATAAAGAATAAAGTTTTCATAAATTACTTCTTTTTTATTGATCCAAAAAAAATCTGAATTCATAAAATTTCAATATCTAATAAAATTATAAATAAATCAATATTCATAATGTTTATCTATCTTATAAATTCCATTGCCCCCCCTTTAGTTGAATAATTGTTTCAAAAAATACTTTATTGATTAATAAAAAATATAAATATTATTTTTTATCTTTTATTTTAGTTACTTTTAAATTCGTCTATTAATTTTAATATTTTTAAATTATAATTATGAATTAGTTCTGATATAACAGGGCTTTTTTTATTTATTAGAATATTTTTACTCACAAGATCATTTAATAAAAATTTAATTAAATCACAGTGTTCTTTTATTCTCAAAATTTAAACGCCATTTTTTTATCTTTAAAAAAATTAAATATTCATATGCTTCAATCTTTTTGGTTTATAATCGAACTTTTTAATTTTAGAAAAACCTTATTAATCAATTGTAAACTAATGTTGTCATAATTATAATTGAATTTAATTTATTTGGTCAATAGGTTTACAATTAAAAATAATCTTACACTATATATATTAAATTTTAATCCTCTTATCTTTCTCAAAAATTAATTATTATATATATTTTTTTTAAACTATAAAGTAATCAATATTATTAAATACTTTTACTATTTATATCATAAAATCAAATTAAACATTAAATATCAGATTTTTTTACCTAATAATACATAAATTAAATCATAAATTATATTATATCAATAATCACTTTTCTTTAATCTTTTCATTATTCCTTATAAACATAAAATATATTTTTTTGAAATTCATTATATCTAATAGTATGTTAGAAATATTATTAATATATAAAGTAAAAACATTAATTACGTATCAAATCTTAATAATATATTTACTATTGATAAAAAGTTAATTTATATTTATCAACATAAATATATTATATGTTTATAGTATTTTGTTATAATATAAATAATTTTTATATATTTGAATTATGTTAACCAAAATATATATAAATGAAATGAAATAATTAAGATTTAATAAATTATATTTTAAGCATTTATACCTTTTTATTAAATAATAAGGTATTTTGATCCCTAATATTTTCATTATTTTATCTTGAATAAAATAGTAAGAATACTTGTTATACAATATAAACTCAACATTATTTTATTTACTAATTTAACCTAAACTCTGATTATGATAAATTTTAAACCGTTGCTCTTTATTACAGCTTTCATTATATTTAGTGTTTCTCAAGCACAAGATATTTCAGAAAGAACTGCTCAAAGAGTAGCTAACAATTTTTTAAAATTGAAAGCTAAAGATCCTTTAAAAAGATTATCGAAACAATTCAAATTAACAAACATTACATCAACTTTTGATAAAAAATATGATGGTTTTTATGTATTCAAAGTGGAGAATGGAAACGGATTCTGTATTGTATCCGCTGAAAGCGCAAATCATCCGATTTTAGCTTATTCTTTAAACTCATCCATACCAACAAATAAAAAGACTTCTCCAGAATTCTTAAATATTTTAAATAACTATCAGTATACCAATTCAAATCTTAGAAAAAACTCTTTAAAAAAATCTAATAGTAAAGATCAGGAACAAATAAAAAAAGAATGGGATGCTTTACTTTCCGATAATGAATTTCCAAATTATACACAATTATTAAAAAAGCCATCGGTTAATGCTATAATTCCGGATTCGATTGCTCCATTGATAAAAACCAATTGGGATCAAGCTCCTTTATATAACAAAAAAACTCCGATAACCTATGAAGGGCAACCCACATTTACGGGTTCTGCTGCAACAGCTTTAGGACAAATAATGAAATATTGGGATTATCCTGCTACAGGAAATGATTCTGTAACTTATCGAATTCCTTCCTCTTATTTTTATTATTTCTATAATTGGAAATGGAAAAAGTTAAGTGCTAATTTTCAAAAAACAAACTATCAATGGAGTAAGATGCCTAACTCGCTTTCAGGAAGTTCTACTGAAGAGGAGATCGATGCGGTGGCTACACTCTTGTCTCATACCGGAATTTCCGTTAATATGATGTATGGACCAATTGGATCAGGTGCTCATAGTGAAAAAGTTCCCAATGCTTTAAAAAAATATTTTAAATACAGCTCAAATATTGAATTAAAAAACAGATCCGATTTTAATTCAGATGAGGAATGGTTAAATATTATTAAAGACCAAATTTCACAAGGATTCCCTGTTTATTTTTCATCTATAGGCCCGGGTGCTGAACATGCATATATAGCTGACGGATATGATTCAAATAACTATGTACATCTTAATTTAGGATGGGCTGGAGAGGCTAACGGATATTATTATATTAATGATCTTCACGGTTATTCATCCAGCCAAATGATAGTAATAAATATCTATCCTTCAGATACTTATTGCGTTCCACCTTCAAGTCTTTCAACATCAAACATATCATCCAACAGTGCCACTCTTAATTGGAATAATGATATTAGATTTAAAAGTTATAAGATTGAATATAAATCGAGTGGTGATTCTAATTGGACTGTTGCTAATGATAAAGCTACAGGATCTTCTCTTGAATTAGTAAATTTAAAGGCAAATACAACATATACTGCAAGAGTAGCAGCCAATTGCGATGCTAATTATTCTAATACAAATAACTTTGCAGAAACAACTTTTCAAACTAGTATCTCTGAATCCCCTACTTCATCTGCTTGCGTTAATAATTACGAACCTAATAATTCATTTGCTGATGCTTATTTAATAAATTCTGATTCTACTTACTATGCAGGTATAGGATATCCTGGTGACGTTGATTACTACAAAATTGTTTTTACTACTAATTCAAATTTAATAGTAATAATGAATAAATTCAATAAGGATTATGATATAACATTATATAATCGTTATTTTAAAGAAATTGGGAAGAGTATTGCAGGTAGCGAGTCAAGAGAAAGAATTAAAATTGAAAATCTTTTACCCGGTACCTATTATTTAAAAGTATCTGGTTATAATGATGTATATGATGAGTCAGAATGTTATGAATTAACGTTCAATTCCGGACCTGCTGCTCCTACATGCAGTACTAATTATGAACCCAATGAATCTTTTGAAGAAGCTTATCCAATTGATGTTCTTACCACTTACTATGCGGCTATTGGATCTTCTAGAGACATGGACTATTATAAATTTACATTAAAAGAAACTTCTAATGTTAATATAAGTCTTCAAAATATTTATTTTGGTTATGAATTCAATTTATATGATTCATCTAAAAAATTTGTAGCTAAAGGAGTATTTGATGAACCCAATAACAAAGTAATTCATATTGAAGATCTCCCTTCAGGTACCTATTACATTGAAATAACAGGTAAATTAAATCCAATAGAATGTTACAGACTTTTAATTGATACTGATATATCCAGACATTCTTGTATTAATAATTATGAACCCAATGATTCATTTGAACATGCCATTCATATTAAAACTGATAATACATATTCAGCAGGAATAAGAATTCCTAATGATCTTGATTATTATAAATTTATTTTAGATAATAAATCTAACATCTCGGTTACTCTTCAAAATATAGCTGATAAATATGAATTGAAAGTTTATGATTCTTCTAAAAGAGAAATAGGAAGAAGTTATAATGAAGATCTAAGCGATGAAACTATTAATCTAGACAATTTAGATCCCGGAACTTATTATATATTGGTTGAAGGAATTGATAACGCATTTAATGCTACTCAATGTTATGACTTATTAGTAGAAACGATCGCAACAGATTCTCCATGTGTTAATAATTTTGAATCTAATGATTCGTTAGAAAAAGCAACGCCAATAAATCTGAATACCGTATACGAAGCAGGTATTGGTTCTCCAACAGATAAAGATTACTATAAATTTACAATCAGTGAAACATCAGACATAACGGTTTTACTTCAAAATTTACCTAAAAACTATGATTTAAAACTTCTTGATGAAGTAGGTGATGAAATTGACAGCAGTTCAAATAAGGGTACAATAAATGAAAAAATTGTAGCTGAAAATTTACCTGCCGGTAATTATTATGTATACGTATATGGATATGAAGGTGCCTATGATACTACTTTTTGTTATAATTTAGAAGTTCAAACAGAAAGCAGTAATTCATTATGTAAGGGTAATTATGAGCCTAATAACACCTTTGATTCTGCTTATACAATAAGAAATATCTTGACCTATTCTTCTGATATAAGTTCTTCAACTGATGATGATTATTATAAAATATATATCGGTGAAAAATCTGATCTTTTGGTTGTTTTAGAAAATTTACCCAATGATTATGACCTTAAACTTTATGATAATTTAAAAAGAGAAATAGGAAGTAGTACTAACAGCGGAACTACCAAAGAAATTATTGATATTAAAAATTTAAATAAAGGCATTTATTATGTATATGTTTATGGTAAAAATGGCGCATATGAGCCGGGCAAATGTTACAATCTAAGTGTTAATTATGTTCCTGCCAAGAATTCAGTTGAATTTGACAATCCTGAGAATTCCGTTATCGTATATCCTAATCCTGTTCATGATGCTATAAATATAAAAGGTTTAAATATACTCGAAAAAGGAAAACTTATTACATTAACAATAGTTGACAGAAATGCGCGTGTTGTGAAAATTTTGCAATCTAAAGTTGACGATAATATACTTGTAAATGTTTCAGACCTCCCTCCGAATATTTATTTCTTACAAATTCAGGGGCAAAATTACAAATTCATTAAAAAATGAGTTTTTAATTTTAATTAAAAAAGAACCGAAAGATCAATCTTTCGGTTTTTTTATGCAAATTATATTTATAAAATAGATATGCAAAAAAGAAAAATTAATAGTAAACTTTATATTATCATTTTTACACATTATTTAATATAATTTAGTAAATTTGATATATAGTAACCTAAAAAACTTAAAAAGCTTATGTTTTATCTTAATAAATTTATTTTTTCCTAGTAAGTAATTATTTTAATTTAAAATAATTACATCAAAATCTTTTCACTCCATTCAACTATATATTCTATACCAAACAGTATACGTTTATTAGAATAATTAAATTTATAGTAATTACAATTTTACTTCATTATTAACACTAAAAACAATTCCGATGAGATTAAAATATTCTATTTTAATTATAGCTATATTTATATCTTACACATTTTATAGTCAAGATATTTCTGAAAAAACTGCCCGTATTGTAGCCAATAATTTTTTAAATCAAAGGATTCAGTTAAAAAATTCAAACCACAATAAATTAATTAATATTACCAATCGTTTTGATAAAAAATACGATGGTTTCTACATTTTTAAAAGCTTAAATGGTTTTATAATAATTTCTTCACAAAGTGAAAACCACCCAATTCTAGCTTATTCATTTGATACAACTCTTAACCCGGAAGGAAATCAATCGCCCGAATTTTTATACTTTCTTAGAGAATACCAATCAGCAAACGAATATTTAAGAAAAAGTAAAATAAAAAAAATCGGCGAGGATAAAGAAAGATCTTTAATAAAAGAAGAATGGGACGCTTTACTTTATAGAAAAGAAATGCCTTTATCTAAAATGAATCATAAATACAATGAAATTCCTTTAACAAAAGATCCTTTGATTACAACAAAGTGGAGTCAAAATACATTTTATAATAAGTTGGTACCCAAAACTTATGAAAACCAATCTTGTCTAACGGGTTGTGTGGCTACCACTATGGCCCAAATTATGAAATATTGGAATTACCCTGTCAAAGGTAAAAGCTCTAATACCTATAAGATTCAAAATACTTATTATGATTGGAAAGGTAAAACATTAACAGCTGATTTTGCTAACACTACCTATTTATGGAATAATATGCCTACTTCCCTTTCCCTTACATCCACCACGCAACAAATCGATGCAGTTGCCACATTAATGCTTCACACCGGTATATCGGTTAATATGATTTACGGACCTAACAGTTCGGGGGCATTTAATAACTCAGTTTTAAAAGCATTGAAAAATTACTTTCAATACAGTTCGGATATAAAAATGGTTAATAAAGGAAATTATAGTAATCCCGAGTGGATAAAACTAATTAAGGATCAGCTAATAAAAAATTATCCTGTGTTTTATAAAGGAAGCAACAGGCAAGGAGCACATACCTTTATTGCTGATGGAATTGATAGTAACAACCTCATTCATTTTAATTTTGGTTGGGGCGGTTATGCAGATGGATACTTTCAATTATCTGAACCGGCAGGATATAAATCCAATCAAAGTGCAATAATAAATATACACCCTATTAATTATACTTGTTCTATACCTTCGGGTCTCACTACTTCGAATATATCTTCAACTGGTGTCGTATTAAAATGGAATAATATACCGGGAATTCTAAGTTATACTATTGAATATAAAACAAATAAAGAAGAAAATTGGAATACTAAAACCCTTGAATCAACCGACACCTTATACACCCTTACAGGATTAAAACCAAATACCTCATATAGTTGGAGAGTAAAAGCAAATTGCTATACTTCAAACAGTTCCAATTATGCTCAGTCTACATTCAATACCTTAATTTATCCAACTCCTACCCATCTGAGTGCTTACGATATTACTAGCAACAGCGCTATTTTAAAATGGGATGAAATGCCCGGGATTTCAAATTATACCGTTGAATATAAATCATCTTTAGAGTTAACCTGGACAACAGCTGCCATTGCAACTACAAATACATTTTTTCTTCTCTCAAAATTAAATGCAAATACCACTTATAATTGGAGAGTAAAAGCCAATTATTCTGCCTCTATCAGTTCCAATTTTGAAGAAAATTCATTCCGTACTTCTACTAATTGTGCAGCTAATTACGAACCTAATGATTCGTTTGAAACTGCATATCCTATAAACATCAATACTTTATATTCAGCTGCACTTGGCTCCAGTTATGATTTAGATTATTATAAATTTTCAATTTATAAAAAATCTACTATTGAAATTATTCTTAAAAACTTTTCTGAACATTATACTTTGGCTTTATATGATTCTTCAAAGAATTATATTACCCGTAGCACGAATACAGAGAATAATAAAGATCAATTTCAAATAAATTTAATTCCCGGATCATATTACATAATGGTTAAAGGATATAAAGATGCTTTTCTTGAAAATAAATGCTATGATTTAATCGTAAATCAAATTTTCAATGATAAAATTACTGATAACAATAACATAATCATATATCCTAATCCCGCTCATGAAACACTTAATATAAAAGGTGTTCCTTCAAATATTCAAAAATTTATAACATTAACTATATTTGATAATAGTGGAAAACTAGTTAAAAATGTACGACTTTTAATTGAAGACAAAATTTCTATAAATGTCTCTGATCTACAGCCCAATCTTTATATTATAAAAATTTTAGGAAAGAATTACAAATTCATAAAAAAATAAACCTAAGAATTACGTTAAAAAACCGAAAGACAAATCTTTCGGTTTTTTTTATATTCATTAAACTGATATTTTCAATCAACTCTTTTTTTATCAAAAAAATAAAGGGTCATACCGGCTCCTATGATTCCTAATCCAATAATACTCTCCCGAGGATGGTTGACAAAAGTAAAATACAAAATATAAAAGCTGAAAAGTAAAAAGATAACGGGCATTAGTAAAAAAATATTTCCTTTGAAAAGTACCCGATCTTTTTTCTTAATAAATAAAGAAGTACTCACGGCAGCCGTTGAAAGAAGTTGAAGTACAAATGCTGTGTAAATAAAAATTTCTTCAAATTTACCACTCAATATTATTAGTATACTAATAAGAGTATGAGCAACTACAGCCCAAATAGGTATTCGGTTTTTATTTTCTTTACCTAAATAACTCCAAAGATGATTTTCTTTTGCTGTTGCCTGGGTTACTCTCGATCCAACCCACAAATAGCCACTAATGGTTGAAACTAATTGCAATGCAATCAAATAACTTATCCATTTTACTCCCCGAACGCCTAAAATATTGGTAAATGCGATATTGGCAATGTCTTCTTTTCCTTCCATTTGTTCGATTGAAGCATGTTTTAAAAAAACAAAATTTACCAACACATAACTTACTGTTACAAAAACAGTTCCTATTATCAACGCTTTGGGAAGATTAACTTTTGGCTTTTCAATTTCTTCAACAATATAAGAGGCAGAATTCCAACCGGTATAGGCGTAGGTTACAAACACTAACGAACTGGCAAAAGCCGAAACGATAATTTCATGAGTCCAAGAATTATCCCATAATAATGCATTGGTAGGAGACGGACTTATCGAAATTCCAATTAAAATCAGTACTATAATGAATGCTACCTTAAGAACGGCAAATATATTTTGAAAACGACTGCTTACCTTTAGGCTGAAACATTGAAATATAGCAATAATAATGATAATGAGAATAGCTGTACTTCTTTCATTTTCAAAACCCAAATATTTAGCCATAGCTAATGCCGCTAAAGCAATCGGACCGGAGAAACCAACTATAAGCGATACCCAACTGGTGATGTAACCCATGATAGGATGATAGGTACGAGAAAGATAAATATAATCTCCTCCCGATTGCTTAAAATGAGCTCCCAATTCCGCGTAGATAAAAGCACCTATTAAAGCCAGTATTCCCCCGATTGTCCATAAAAGAATAATGGTAAACGTATTGTGTAATTCCGGAACTTGATATCCTAAACTTGTAAACACTCCCGTTCCTACCATATTGGATATGACTATGGCAGTTGCTGTCTTCCAGCCTATTTTTTTCATATTTATTTTAAATATATAAGTCTAATTTTAGAAATTCATAGAAAGCTTAGTAAACCAATTAGCTCCGGTTGTACCCATCTGTACCGGTGCATACTTGAAAACATTATAATAAGAATTTTCATAGATTTGCTTATCCGGAAATACATCAAAAATATTATTCCCGCCCATCGTTAATATTAAATCTTTTCGTATGGAATAACTGATACTAAAATCGGTTACTAATTTAGGATCGTGATGTTGTACCGAACCGTATGGGTAACCATCTCTCGTAACTTTACCGAAATAGGTATTTCTTACTAATAAATTCCATTTCGAAACTGAGTAATTGAAGCTTAAAGTTGCCTTTGCTTTTGGACTTAAAGATTCAATTATATTGGTTTGATCGGGACCGAAATATTCATTTCTGTCTCCTTCAAAAACTTTGGGAAAATGATAATCAACAATTTCTGTTTCTGTATAGTTTCCTGATAAACTTATATCCAGATTTCCCCTTCCTAAACCAACTTTATATGTGGCCACTATATCAATACCTTTCGTTTCCGTATCCACAGCATTAGTAAAAAATCGTGCTCCTTCCACTCCATAAGATTCTACTTTTGCATTAACAAATTCACTCGTGAGTACAATACGATCTTTAACTTTGATATAGTAAGCATCAGCGGTTACATATATTTTTTTAGAAGGTTTAAATGTTAAACCGGCACTCGCATTTATAGATTTTTCTTCTTTAAGTTTATCAATACCTAAAGCTTTTGCCAAAGGACTGTCATTTCTAAATATACCTTTAGAAACAACTCCTGATCCCGACGATGAGATACTGGAAAAAGAATTATTGAAATATTGCTGTTGAAGAGACGGGGCTCTGAATCCATTACTGAAAGCTCCCCTTACAGCAAATCCGTTTACATATTCATAACGCACCGCCAACTTTCCTATCCAAGAATTACCAAAATCGGAATAATGCTCATATCTTCCTGCCAAATCACCGGAAAATTTTCCTTTTTTAAATGCTACATCCGCATAACCGGAGGCATTATTTCTGTCCTCTTTTAACGCATTTTCAGGAGAAAATCCTATAAAACCTTGTGCTCCCCCCTCTCCCAGTATATCGGTGGGAAGAGTAGATGCTGTTGCCGGATTACCAAATTTATCGTAACGCATCCATGAGCCTTCTTCACCGGCCTTTATTCTATACTGTTCGTATTTAAATTCTCCTCCGAAGGCAACGGAAAGAAGTGTATTTATTTTTTTAGAAATATCCAGATTGATAGTATTTTGCATAAACTCATGTCCCCCGGCTTTAAATTCCGTTGGAGAATGTATACCCAACGAAGCGTTGTTTGTATGCGTAGCCTTATAATTAAAAAGGTTTTCTCCAAAGGTATTACTTATATCTACCATCCAATTATTATGCATATATCTTATTCCCGTAGAGTTAGAAATATCATAAATAGTGGATTTTAATAAAGGTTGAAATCCTATCGGATAAAGTTCTTTAACTACATTAGTTTTTTCACTGGGAAGTCTTCGGAATTCAGCTCCTTCTCCTTGTCTTAAACTTGCTCCGCCGAATGAATAGAACTCATACTTTTCGGATAATGGATAAATGGAATTTATAAAAAACTGTTGATTTTTAATTTGAGCATCTCCTGCCCTGAAACGGAAGTCTTTTTGGGTTAAACCCATTTCTGCCATAATTTTTTCATCGTTTATTCTGGCCTGATCGGGATCCGGTGCAAAATCATAGGCAAAGTTATCGCCAAACTTGTCCAGATTATTATCATAAGAACGATTGGTTTTATTTCTTTGGCTGACTACAAAAGAAAGATTGATACTTCCTCCTTTATCTCCTAATTTAGCCCCGTAATTTCCGCTAAAATTGTAAGTTTCCCCGTCATTTCTATTGGTTAATCCATAGGTGATGGATGCCGAGCCGCCCTCATTCTTTTTTAAAATAATATTAATTACACCGGCAATGGCATCCGAACCGTATTGAGCTGCAGCACCATCTCTCAAAACCTCTATTTTTTCTATTGCTGAAACGGGTATGGCACTTAAATCTGTACCCACAGATCCGTTACCTACTGTATTTTGATAGTTGACTAATGAGGTAGTATGCCGTCTTTTTCCATTCACTAATACCAGAACCTGATCGGGACCCATACCTCTCAAGGTAGCCGGATCAATATGTTCCGTTCCATCGGAAGAAGATTGGCGAACTGAATTGAATGAAGGTACTAAATAATTTAATAAGTCGTTAACGGTTAATTGAGGAGATGCCTTTTCTATTTTCCTGACATCTATTACATCTATGGCAACGGGAGAATTTACTTTGGTTCGTTCTGAACTTCTGCCACCGACTACAACAATCTCTTCAAGATCAAGGGAATCTACGGCTCGTTTTTCTTGAGCATCCACATAATTGGTAAATTCTAAAATTAAACTTACCATTAACAAAGAAACTTTTTTCATTATCTTTCTTACAGTTAGTAAATTATATTTATTAAAACTGTATCAAGAAAAACCGGAAAGGAAAAAAGAAATTATTCACAACTCAACATACTCACAACTCGCGAATCACTCATCTTTCCCCTCAGGGCTGGAATTAGCACCAAGCCTAAGCAGGCCGGTTGCCAAGGTTTCACAGGGCCAGTCCCTCCACCTTTCTTGATAAGTGATGTAAATATACCATAATTTTCATAATAAAATAATTTTATATTATATTATTTTACCTCTAAGATAAAGAAATATATTTACTTTATCTTAAAAAATCTTACCAAGAAAATTATTCCTATTCCAAATAAGGAAATGAAAGTAAAAGATATTTGTAATGAAAATTTTTCAGCTAAAAAACCAATGCAAGGAGGGCCTAGAAAAAAACCGATAAAACCAATGCTGGTAATAACTGTAAGCGCTTGTTCGGGCGAAGCAGTTTTTGAATTTCCCGCTAAGGTATATACTAAGGGTACGACTGCAGATATTCCCAGTCCAACAATAACGAACGAAAGAAGTGTAGTTAGTAATGTTGGAAATAGAACAGCACAGATCATACCTATAAAAATTAAAGATCCGCTGATGATCAACGTAATTTTTGAACCGAATTTTCGAACTACAAAATCAGAAATGAATCGTCCGCAAGCCATGGCTGCCATATAGGCAGTCAATCCATATCCGATATATTTTTTATCGGCTTTCACTATATTCCTCATATATTCATTGGACCAATCGGTCATCGTTCCTTCAGAAACCATAGCAAAAAAAGCTAGAAATCCTAAGACAATAAGATTTTTATCAACTCTGATAAATTTTGATTTTTTTGGTAATTCCATTGATTCTTCTTTGGATTCATCCGGCAACAAGTATCTGAATAACCAAAGGGAAACCAGAATTCCTATGGAAGAATATAAAATAAAATGCTCAGAAGGTGGTATGTTTTTAGCAATCATTACCGCTCCTAACCAAGAAGCAAAAAAACCTCCAATGCTCCAAGTACCGTGCATGGAGCCTATTATTTGACCTTTATAGGATTTTGACACATTAACAGCTTGTGTATTGATAGCTATATTGGTTAAATTACCTATGGCCCCGTAGGCTATTAAATTGAGTTTCAATTGCCATAATTCACCGCAAAATCCAATCCCGATTAAAAATATAAAGTAAAGAATGATAAATATAAGGGTTGATTTTTTACTTCCCAGCTTTTTTATTAAATTACCCGCAAAAGGTAACGTAATAAGTGTTCCGATTGATAAAAATAGTAAAACCAATCCCCAGTTGGAATCGGAAACATTCATCGATAATTTAATCGTTGGAATTCGTGAAGCCCAGGTCGCGGAACTGCCTCCAAAGAAAAAAAATAAAAGGGTTACAGCCATTCTGGGCAAATGCTTTTTGTTTATCATTAGTAATTCTCTCGGATTTTTTATGGATTGTAACTATTTATTAACTACTCCGGTATTTATAAAATAAAAAAAACCTGCTTGATACAATCAAACAGGCTGTTCATTAATTTAAACTTTATTCATTAGTCGGAGATTCTTTTTCAACCTCCAGTATTTTAATTTCCGTACTGTCTTTTTCTTTATTTAATCCAATATAGAGATGGTCTCCATCATGTATCGATGAATTGATAATTTCTTCAGCGATCACATCTTCCACATATTTCTGGATCGCTCGTTTAAGCTGACGTGCACCGAAATTTTTGTCCCATCCTTTTTCAATGATGAATTCTTTAGCTTCCGGAGATAATTCTACTTCATATCCAATTTTAGCAATTCTATCGTACACATTTTTCAATTCTAAATCTATAATTTTGGATATATCTTCCTTTTCCAAATTATTAAAGATGATAACATCATCGATCCTATTTAGGAATTCAGGCGCAAAAGTTCTCTTTAAAGCGTTTTCTAAAGTAGATTTTGCTCTTATATCGGAAGATGATTTTTTGGCAGAAGTTCCAAATCCAACACCGTCACCGAATTCTTTGAGTTCACGAGTTCCGATATTGGAAGTTAAAATGATTATTGTATTTCTAAAATCTATTTTTCTTCCCAAACTATCCGTAACATGTCCGTCATCTAAAATTTGCAAAAGGATATTAAATACATCCGGATGTGCTTTTTCAATTTCATCTAAGAGGATTACAGCATAAGGTTTTCTTCTTACGGATTCTGTCAATTGCCCTCCTTCTTCATATCCTACATATCCCGGAGGAGCTCCTACTAATCTAGATACGGCAAATTTTTCCATATATTCACTCATATCTATTCTAATGAGAGCATCATCTGAATCAAATAATTCTCTGGCAATAACTTTTGCTAATTGAGTTTTTCCAACTCCGGTTGCTCCTAAGAATATAAATGTACCTATAGGCCTGTTAGGATCTTTTAATCCGGCACGGTTTCTCTGAATGGCTTTTACTACTTTGTTGACCGCTTCGTCCTGACCGATAATTTTACCTTTCATCAAATCTTTCATTTGAGCAAGTTTTTTAAGCTCTCCTTCTGCAACTCTTTGTACAGGTACACCGCTCATCATTGAAACTACCTCTGCAACATTATCTTCGGTAACAATCTCCCGATGTTCTCTTGAAGATTTTTCCCATTCTCTTTGTGCATTCGCTAATTTAGTTTCAATCTCTTTTTCGGTATCTCTTAATTTTGCAGCTTCTTCATATTTTTGGCTTTTAATTACCTTAGTCTTTTCAGCTCTGATTTTTTCTAATTCTTTCTCATAATTAACTATTTCCTTTGGAACTTTGATATTTTTAATATGGACTCTTGATCCCGCTTCATCGAGCGCATCAATCGCTTTATCCGGTAAATATCGGTCGGTAATATATCTTGTAGTAAGATTTACACAAGCTTTAATTGCCTCCTCGGTATAAGTTACATTATGATGTTCTTCGTATTTATCTTTAATTTGATTTAATATGATAATGGTTTCTTCCGGAGAAGTTTGTTCTACCATTACTTTTTGAAATCGTCTTTCTAAGGCGCCGTCTTTTTCAATATATTGCCTATATTCATCCAAAGTAGTCGCTCCGATGCATTGTATCTCTCCTCTTGCTAATGCCGGTTTGAACATATTGGAAGCATCTAAAGAGCCTGTGGCTCCTCCGGCTCCTACTATGGTATGGATTTCATCAATAAAGAGAATAATATCCGAGTTTTTCTCAAGCTCATTCATGATGGCTTTCATTCTTTCTTCAAATTGTCCTCTATATTTAGTACCTGCAACCAGTCCGGCTACATCTAGGGTAACTACTCGTTTGTTGTATAAAACACGAGAGACCTTTTTTTGAACAATTCGTAAAGCGAGGCCTTCTGCAATGGCTGATTTACCGACTCCGGGCTCTCCTATTAACAAAGGATTATTCTTTTTTCTTCTGCTTAATATCTGAGAAACTCTTTCAATTTCTTTTTCCCTTCCTACTACCGGATCTAAACGACCTTCGAGTGCAGCGGTGGTTAAATCTCTACCGAAATTATCTAATACCGGTGTTCTGCTTTTCGAAGGATTGGATCTGCTTCCTTTAGGTGCTTCGTATTGATTTCCTTCACTAATGCCTTCTTCTTCAGAAAATTCATTGGTGGGTTGTTCCGTAAAATCTTCTTGAAACTGAAATCTATATTCTTCTTTAAGGATGTTAGCATCGATATTATACTTTTTGAAAAGCTGGGTTACCGGATCGCTTTCTATCCTCAAAATGCATATCAATAAATGTATGGTTTCTATTTCCGGGCTTCTAAAAAGCTTAGCTTCTAAAAAGCTTGTTTTTAAAGCTCTTTCGGCAGCTTTAGTAAACGGGATGCGATTCCTGTCTACTTTTATACTTATTTCAGGTTTATTAAGATTTTCTATTTTTCTCCTTAAGTCACCTAAATCAACATTTAAACTTTGAAGTATGGTAATAGCTTTGCTGTTACCTTCACGTAAGATACCCAGTACAAGATGTTCCGTCCCTATATGGTCATTACCTAATCGTAATACTTCTTCATTGCTGAAGCTTATTACATCTTTGACTTGTTGTGAAAAATTTTCGTCCATGTATGACTTACTGTTCTATATATTAATATTTTACGATTTGAATCTTGCATTTATCATGCCACTTTACTTATCGGTTATTTTGTCATATTCCTTGATAAAGTAAAATATTTTTTTCTGATAAATGTACTCTATTATTTTAAAATATCATATAATGTCGGAACTATTTCTCGGGTACGTATATTATTTCTCCATTTTCCAGTTCATAAGCTATCCCTACTTTTTTCCCTTTTTTACCTGTGGATTTCTCTTGGGACGGGGTATACTTGTTTATTTTATTTCCTTCTTTGGTTATTATTTCCATATCTTCTTTTCCCGGATTTTTAACAACGGTAAAATCTTCATTGGAAAATACTTCACCCATATTTAAATTCATAACCATGGCAACCATAAGAGCAACGGCAAAAACCATAGCTACATCAAATAGGTTTACAATGACACTAAGCGGATCGGTATCTTCTTCTTTTAGAAATCTGTTAATTCTTCTTCGCCTTTTCATTCTTAATTTACATTACCCGTTACTACTCTTGCTACATAATCTAAATTGTTAACTTCTTTTGCATACCATCGTTGTTTAACTTGTAAAGTTACTAATCCGATTGCGCTTACTACCAATCCCACCACAGTTGTTGCAAAAACTACTTGCATGTTATACGCCATACCGGAAATATCCCCAGAGGACAGCCCAACCAGTGCCGGACTCATGGCTATCAGAGTACCGATTAAGCCTAAGACAGGTCCGAGTTTTGCAAGCATTTTTGATAAGGAAAGGTCTTTATCTACTTCATTTTCAAAATTGGAAATGGTAAAATCGGCATAGGCTTCATGGGTGGTATTTTCCAATAATGTCCTTAAATATTTTATATATAAGGAATTGTTTTTTGAAGGCAAGGTTGCTCGTAAATCTTTTAATTTTTCTTGAGTAAGGTTTTCAATAACCGGATTTATCTTTTTATCGTTATTCCTTTTAACGATAAATTGATTGTAAAAGCTTCCTAAAAGAAGCAATGAACGAGCGAACAATATTAGTAAGATGATGATATCGGGAATTAATAAACTATTCGCTACCCAAAATAATACTTTTGATATAATTTCCATATTTATTAGTTATTTTAATTTTTTCTTTTAGTGTTTAACAATTTTTCCATTTAGTTAACCTCCATTTAATTTTATTTCCTAAAAATCCTATTAGAAAAAAGAAAATGAATAGTCCCATCGATAAAAGTATATAGTTAACATTTATGGTTTCTTCTGAGGATTTATATACTATTTTTCCATCAACGGTGGTTATGAGTCCTAGTATACAAATGATTAAGCTCACCATAAAATGTATTTCAAGTCTTAAATCAAATTCCGGAATCAGTTTTTTAAGAGTTATGACAGCTAAAACCATACATAAAATAACGATTGATGCATAAAGGATTGCCATGGTTAAAAAGTGGAAACCGGTAAAGGTAAATGCGGCTTGAGTCAATCCATAAAATAAAACTAAAAAAAGCAAAATTCCCGGATAATATTTTAACATTAATCGAACTATCTTATGTTTTTTACTTCCAAACCGTCCCATTAGTGCTGCAAAACAGAAAGCAAAACATACCGCCGATTCTACCGTAACTACTACGGACATGTTTTGCATCATCACATGATCAGCTAAAAAATCTTCTATCTGTGTTTTAGATTGCTTAATGGCTACGGGATAAATTAAAAGTATATAGACTATGTATACTAGCATCATTAAGGCTATTTGCCCTATTTTCCAAAAACTTAGCTTAATAATGCTATTTAATAGGATAAGAGCCATTAATAAATGTATGATGAGTTCCATAAAATAATATCCTTTGATCTTAACCGTTTTTTCTTCTTTTCCTTATATACATTAATAGTGAAAGGGCAACAATGCTTATAACCGTAACTATAATTACTCCATTGACTGCTGTTTTTTCTGATTTATTAACTCCTTTGGAAACTTCTTCTTTTTTCAAAACCATCCCCTCTTTAGAATCTGATGAAGATTCTCCTATTTTCATTTTAGTTACTTGTTGCTTATATTCTGTAGATTGCTGAGGTGTAACTTTATTTGAAATATAATCCTGGAGTTTTTTATTATTTCCGGAAAATCCTGCTCCTGAATGTCCAAATTCTTTCACAACTTGTGTATGTACGAGAGCCGTTTGTTTTATTTGTTCTTCAGTGGCTTTCCACATCCCTTTTCTTGAAGTTTCAAGCATGATTGCTGTAATTTCTTCTAAGGCTGCCGGACTCACTTTTTTGAAAAATTCTTTGGTTCCTAAATTAGTTTTATCGGTTACATAGGTATCATAAATCTGATCCCACATCTCATTATCGATCACATCGGGCTTCATTACATTCCAACCGTAGGTATTGGTTATAACCTCTGTTATATCGGCCGCGCTGGATGCTCCCCCTTTCATCTTCTCTTTAATATAGGCAGGATTGAAGATGGTGGTACGAGCTTCTACTCCTATAGCTTCTTTCAATTCTTGCATTTTGAAATTAGTATGATTTCTGTAGTCTGCAAAATAGGCATCGGGATCTTTACCTGTAACATTTCGAATGGCTAAATTCATTCCTCCCATAAACTCGTATACATGATCTAGACTTAAAGCTCCCCAAGTATTGCTTTGTCTTGGATGAACAACCATATCTGTATTTTTTAGTACAGCTTTTAGCAATCCCTTGTGAAAATCACCCCAATTTTTATCACTGCCGTATATTGCTCCCATATTATTGATATAGGTTTCTGCTATTTCTTTTTCATCTTCCCATTTATCTCCGCTGGTTACCATTTCTTGAATTCCTGTTCCATACATTCCGTTAACTCCTCCGAATATTCGTTGCGTTGAAATCTGACGGGCTTCTTGAGGAGGTACTCCTTCATCGACTAAACTTTTTTCTATATCCAGAGTGCTTTGAGCTACTAAATTTTCATAGCTGGAATCTTTTGCAGATGCGGCCATTTCCACTGCTCTTGATAGTAATGCCAAACGGGAAGCTGCCAGATCTCTAAATTGTCCTGAAGTTTGCACCACTACGTCAATTCTCGGTCTTCCTAAATCTTTGGATTCAATTAGTTGTAAATCGGATACTCTTCCGAAGGCATCACGAACCGGTTCAACTCCCAACATATATAAAACTTGCGCTATGGTTGTTCCTTCGCTTTCAATGAATTCACTGCTCCAAAAGGTATAATTCACTTTTTTAGGATACGTTCCATGCTTTGCTTTGTATTGTGCCAAAGTTGCATTAACAAGTTCCTTTCCTCTGTCCCATGCTATTTCGGTAGGGGTGGATTCTGCATTAATGGAATACAAATTTCTACCTGTAGGAACTCCGTTCGGATTCGCCACAGCATCTCCTCCTGAAGAAGGTTCAATATAGCCTCCGGATAGTGCATTGATTAATGCTTTAAATTCCAACTCCGGACTTTCTTCTAAACTTTTTTCGTATTTCTTTATGTTGGTTATAGTTCTTTCAATTTCAACAATGGCTCTTGCTCTAGATTTTTGCTCTTTGGTATAAGTCATCTTTTTATTAGCCATTCCATGCATAGGCTTTTTCTCTGATTCCTTTGGAGCTGTATGTGCAACTTGTTGCGAAGAGGTATTTTTGGATTGACCTGAAGAGTTTTCCATTTTAGAAGGTTTGCCTGCGGTACTTTTAGTACTTTTTTTAAACGTTCTTTTTGGAGGCGAAATAATCATTTTAGACTGTTCCAATTCTTTTTCATCAATTCCGGCAACGCTGCAAATAAATGCAGGACTCGCTTCTTTTCCTGATAAGATTTGATTAACTATATTTTTGGCTACGTCTAAATATCTTTGTTTAAAATATACTTTATTTTTGAGTTGTTTTTCGGTTACTTTTCCTCTTTGTTTATCCAAGGCGGCCAGACTATAAGCAATTGGATCTGTACTCATTGCCTGAACGGTTGATATGATTTTATCTTTAGTATAGGGTACTCCGGAAGTATAAAGATGCCCGGACATTTTTTCATTGGAAATTTCTTCGGCAAAATTTTCTATTCTTTCTATCTCTTCTAAATTATAGGGTTTGGTTGCTATACTATCTAAACGCAAATCTCTGTGCAATCCCATTTTTACCGCTATTTTCTTTACTTCAAGGGATACTAACGGCTGATTGGATTCTTCGGATTTATAGTAATATTGTATCTTATCTTGCAATTCTTTAAATTGAGAACGGGTTTGACTCTCCATAAATGCAGGAGTTAGATAAGATAGTAAGGTGGCATAGGAACGTCTTTTAGCCATCATACTTTCTCCGATATTTCCAATGGTATAATAATAAAAATGTGGCAAGGTTCCGACTAGTCTATCCGGCCAATCTTCATTGCTCAGGGCAATTTGTTTTTGAGGAGTAAACTCCAGACTTCCATGAGTTCCAAAATGAATCAACGCATCGGCTTGGAATCCGTGCTGTACCCAAAGATAGGACCCAATATAGGTATGAGGAGGAGCTGTTTTTGCTCCATGGATTATGGCAAAGGTATCATCTCCCAATCCTGCCATAGGTTGAGGTAATAGTACAATATTTCCGAATTGAACTCGTGAAACCGCTAAATACGATTTTTCACCTATATTTTTACTCATGTAATTACCCGGAGCTTCTCCGTAAACCACTGTAACTTCGGCATATTTTTCGGGGGTAAGTGTTTTTTTTGCCCAGTTTTCATACGTTGTTTTATCAATCAATTCGGGATTGCCATTTTTCAAGTATTCATCAAAAGCTCCTTGGGCGTAAGTACTCATTACAGAACCTTGGGTCATCAATATTTTTTCAAAATCTTGTACATTTTCGGGTAAATTATCTACTTTATATCCTTCTTTTTTTAATCGTTTTAAAAAATTATAAAGTGAAGGAACAGTTTCTAGTCCTTGTGCGGTTAAGGATTCTTTACCGGGTCCTTTATAATAGTAGATGGCTATTTTTTTATCTTCATTTTTTTTATGTTTTAACTCTACAAAATTGTGAATGATTTGTACAAAATTTTGGAGTCTTTCGGGCACTGTTTTAAATAAATAAAGATTGTTATCTGTTAATTCTTGGGTATTTAAAACGTATGGATATATAGATCCATCCAATTCAGGCATAACTACACTTTGTGAGAGGAAACCTCCCATCATTCCCATGGGATCTTTAAGCCATTCTTCTTTAGTTTTTAATATGGTAAGTGGCGTAAAGACAGGAATATTTCTTTGTTTTAACCAGTTTACTGCTTCTTCTGCTTTTCCCAGCGCTAGTCTTCCGTGTGCGAAATGTATAACTGCATCCGGTTGAATTTCCTTTAAAAATTCCAACCTCTCAAATGTGGAGGATATGGGATATACATTAAATCCTTTTTTTTGTAAAGAAACGAGTAAGCTGTCCAGGTTATCTCTATTTCCACTATACGGATCATTTAATCCACCCAAAATGACAACTTTGGGCGCGCCCTCTTTATAAAAATTATTTTTCTTTAAGTAATTTTCGTATTCATTTACATTTTTAAAAGCCAAGTCTTCATCTAAATGATACAATACATCTTCTGCAGTCTCAACTATGGGGCTCGGTTCCGTAACAAAAAATATCTTTTTATCTATATTTTTACGTATATATCTGGCAAGGCTTTGATAATTTTTTTTGTTTCCACTATCCATAAATGCTTCTACCGCTTTCATCCGTGTGCTGTCTAAATTGCACAGATTATTTTCGGGATTGGTTGCTCGGTATATATAAAAGGGTTTACCGTCTTGCATAATTTTTTTTAGCTGCTCCCTTTCTTCCGCAGATGCTTTCATTCCCATACCGAATCCTAAAATAAAATCGTACTTTTTTAATTTAGATAAATCTTCTAAAGAAACTTCTTCGTATTGAATGAAGGGGTCTTTATTGGATTGAATGAGACTGGTGGTTTGAAATTTTTGAAAGTTTACTAAAGCTACTTTTGTTGGTGAGGCAGTTTTATTCCAAATGATCCAACTTGCCATTAGTAATACTAATATACACACTATTATACTCAATAAGAGCTTCTTTTTTTTCATTTTCATAATATTTATGTAAGCCTGATTTTTCTTTGATAAACGTTTATTTGACAATGATTTTTTTGGTCGCTTTATGATCTCCTACTTTGAAAACGAGAATGTAAATTCCGGGTGTTAAGGCAGATAAATTCAATTCTTTTGAATAAAAACCGGCTTGCCCCAAGATTTTATCTTCGTACATTTTCTTACCACTTAAGCTATATATGGATAATTCTGCCTTATTTGCATTGGAATTTTTAATATCATATAGTAAGGTAGCCGTTTTATTTACTATTGGATTAGGATAAACCGTAAAGGAAGAATGATCTGTCAATTCTTCTATTCCTAAGTTATTTATTTTTTTATAAGTGAAATTGATAGTTCCTGTAGCTGCTCCTCCAAAATCCGTAAACCATAATTCATATAAGCTCGTTGTTTGATCTTTTTCTGTTTTAACGTAATATTTATTTTTTGGAATTACGTATGAATAACCGGATAGTTCCTTCCATCGGTCTCCTATGGTATTAATCTCTTTTTTAAAATTTTCATTTTGAAGTTCAGTTTGGTCGCCTTCTAGTTTTTTAGCAACGGCAACGTGAGTATTTTGTAATGCTCCTGTTACAGAAACATAATCTATGTTTTTATAGAACGAAGTATATTTTGTAAAAAGCAAATCCCAATCTGCATCCAATGGAATTGTATCTACCAATTTATTATTTTTCAATGAATAATAGTTAAACATTTTTCCTTCACCTGTGGAATTTAAGATTGTAAAGGATCGATCTGAACTCCATGATGTTCCTTCCCAAATGGCATATTTACAAGTATATCCTTTAAAATAATCTTCAATCATAAATTTCATAAGAGTTCCATCGTCATATTCTAATACAAATATGATAGAACCCACTACATGATGGGTGGGCATAAAATATTCTCCCCATCCGTAGGTTGCCGAACCGTTATCGAACGCTCCTTTTTCCCATTTAACCTCGCTATTATATAATTTTTTCCATTGTTGTTTCTTAGATACATCAATGCTATTCCAATCTGAAGCTGCATTTGCTGCTTCATAAACTTTAATGCGTGCATCATTCACGCGTGTAGCAAAACTTCTGGCATCTTTTCTTAGAAAAGCTAAGTCCCAATCTGTTGTGGGCAGGGTAATTTGATTATTAGAACCCAATTGAAAATATACTTGTTGGGTATAAGAAGAGCCTAAGGAAAGAGCGATATTTTTTTCTTGAGCATGTACGGTAACTTGTACCATAAACCATACTATAAGCAGTATAGTCCTTTTCATAATCAATAGATTTAAGTTTTTATTCTATTTTTATTTAGGGCAAATATAATTATTATTTAGATTTATTCTCAATAATATTTAGATTTATTCTAAATTATTTTTACTTTTGCTAAAAAAACTATGAAAAAGAATAGCTCCAATAAGTTCTTTTTATTATATATATCTCTGATTTTAAGCAATTTATCTTATTCTCAAGAGACTAATGACAAAAAAAATAAAGTAAAGGATATTGACGAAATTGTGGTAACAGGTCAATATCATCAACAAAGTGTGGATAAATCCATATATCAAGTTGAGGTCATATCCCAAGAAGATATTAAAAATAGAGCAGCATCCAATATATCGGACATTTTAAGTTATTATCTTAACTTTAATACTCTACCCAACAGTAAAAACGGGGATTCTGAAGCTTCTCTTTTCGGTTTGGACGGTCAATATTTTAAAGTATTAATAGATAACATTCCTATGGTGAGTGATTATGGAATGGGCTCCAATGTTGATTTAACTAAAATTAATTTAGATAATGTGGAACGGATCGAGATTGTGAGAGGAAGTATGGGTACGGATTACGGTTCTAATTCACTTACGGGAATTATCAATATCATAACCCGTAAAAAAATCAATTCCCAATGGAAAGTTTCCGGTTATGTACAAGAGGAAACGGTAGGTAAAGAGTATGATTGGAAAGAACAGGGCAGACATATTCAATCGTTAGATATTTCTCATTCTTTATCAGATAAATGGTTTTTATCGTTAGGAGCAAATCGTAATGATTTTAAAGGTTTTTTCGGAAACAAAAAGGGTAAAAGATATTATGAGAATGATGGTAATAGAGGATATGAATGGCTTCCAAAGGAACAATGGAATTCCAATGCTCTTATTCATTATAAAACTACTGATTTTAATGCTTTTTATAATTTACAATTCTTAATTGAGTTGACTAATTATTATAATCCTATCGTTGATTACAGGGCATTGTCTGAAGGTGGTCTTTTTACTTATGCTTCTAAGGATCGAAATTTTAAAACAGATCGTTGGCTTCATCATCTTTTTTTAAGTGCCAAACTTTTCAATTATCTAACTTATAACGGAGATTTTTCTTATCAAAAACAAAGTAGAAAAAGCAGGGATTATACATACGATATTGGTATGAGAGAGGTTTTTGGAAAGAAAGATGCCTATAAAAAATATGCCGGAACTGATGCCTGGTACACTCGCGGAACTTTTAGTTCTCCTTCCCTAAATAAAATATTATCTTATCAAATTGGCTATGAATTTAATTTTATTGAAGGATTAAGGTCTGCGAATTCCAGTTCGATTGGAGGAATGAACACTTCCGGCTTTCAAGAAGATTTGAAAAAACATTTAGACAATTATGATGTATTTGGATCTGCTGAAATCAAAGCGAACCCGGACCTATATTTAAAACCCGGATTCCGAGCCAGTTTTAATACAAAATTTGATAATCAGTATTCTTATTCACTGGCTATGAAATATCAACTATCTCCTAATTCTAATTTTCGTACGGAAGTTACTTCTACCAATCGAACTCCAAATTTTGACGAATTGTATACGTATTTTGTAGATACTAATCATAATGTACAAGGAAATGAAAATCTAGTTCCCGAAAAAGGATATTCCAGTTCCATTTATTGGAATCAGAAATTTAAATCTAAAGATAACTTTAAAGGTGATATCACGCTAAGTACGTTGTATATTAATTTAAAAGACAAAATTGAACTTGCAACGGTTAATATGCAACCGTTAGAATATAAATATTTAAATGTGGATAAGTTCAAAACATGGGGAGTACAATTCAATTCAAATATGAGAATTCAAAATTTTCATTTTAACCTGAATGCTTCTTATTTTGGAGTTTCTCGAACGTTAGAAGACAATATCAACGGAATTCCTATTACAACCCCTGATAACGATTATTTGTATACCTTTCAATTAAACTCTAATGTTAACTATACAATTAAGAAATGGGATACTACTTTTTCTCTTTTTTATAAATATAATGGAAAAGAATCTTCTTATGTATTAGATTCTAAAACTGATTCTTATTACTTGGGAAAACAAGATGATTTTAATTTATTAGATTTTTCGGTTAGGAAATCATTTTTTAACAAATTTATTGAACTTACGGCAGGGGTAAGAAATATTTTTGATGTTAAGAAAGTAAATACTACTGCTGCACAAGCAGGAGCTCACGACGGACCTGTAAAAAGTATCAATTTATTTTATGGTAGATCGTACTTCGCTAAACTTGGTTTTAATTTTAATATATAAATGATGAAAAAATATTTTTTACCTATACTCATTTCTTTTGTTGTTCTTTTAAATTGTAAAGAAGATGATAGTCCTATCGTGGTTCCTCAACCGGGAGCTACTTTAGATGTTCCCGTTGGAGGACCTACCGAACCTAATCAAGTTTGGGTTGATCTGGATCAAAACCGAGTGAATGTAAATCAAAGGGATTCTTGGGATTTTGGATTTTATGGTGGGGATAAATTCCGTGTTATTTTAAATAATTCCACGTTAATGGCTGCAGGTAAATTGAATTCTACTTCGATAGATGAAGTGCAAGAATCTGATATCGCTTCTATGAAATCGGTAGTAACGGTAGGTAATTTTCAAGCGGATAATGTGCAGTATGTTGATGATATTATGGGAAATTATTTGGAGCGCACCGCCATTGATGAAATAAGCGAAAAAGATGAAGAAAACCATGTGTATCTTGTTAATATGGGATATTCTGTGTTTAGCGGTAATACGAATGATTTAACGGTTGTAGGAAAACACAGAGGATGGAAAAAAATTAGGGTTCTTCGTAATGATTCTAATAGTTATAAAATTCAATTTGCAGATATAAATGATACAACGCATCATGAAATGATAGTTAAAAAAGATAAAGAGTATCATTTTTCTTATTTAAGTTTATCCGTTGGCATCGTCAAAGTTCAGCCTGCCAAAAACTTGTGGGATCTATGCTTTACAGTTTTCATCAATGAAAATAAAGGACATGGTACGTATACTTTTTCTGATTTTGTGACCATAAATACGATGAATAACACCGGAGCCTATCAAGCAAATATATCTGATGTGGGAAGTTACGAAGATTTTACCAAGGAAAAAGTAGATTATACAAAATTTGTTTATAACGATCACAGAGCTATTGGCTCCAGTTGGAGAACAACGTATGGAGGGGCAAAGGTATTTACGGATCGGTTTTATGTTCTTAAAGATTCTAAAGGCAATTTATTTAAACTCAAATTTTTAAATATGACGGATAAGGATGGACGAAGAGGATATCCGAAATTCGAATACAAATTACTCACTAATTAATTGCTCTTTATTTACAGGTTGTTGGTTTTTCAACAACCTGTTTTTTTATATATTTTTATTATTTATTTCTTTGCTGTAAGCATATAGGGTATTTTTCAAGAGCATGGCTCTGGTCATAGGCCCTACACCTCCGGGAACCGGAGTTATCCAAGATGCTTTTTTTGATACTTCTTCAAAATCAACATCTCCGGCTAAATAGTACCCTTTTTCATGTGTGGAATCCTCAACTTTAGTAATTCCAACATCAACAATTACCGCTCCTTGTTTAATCATGTCTGCTTTTAAAAAGTGGGGAACTCCTAAAGCGGTTATAATAATATCTGCATTTCTAGTATGTTTAGGTATATCTATGGTTTTAGAATGTACTAAAGTAACCGTCGCATCCCCGGGATTTCCTTTTCGGCTTAGAAGAATACTCATCGGACGCCCTACAATCCTGCTTCTGCCAATGACAACCACTTCTTTGCCCTCAGTTGGAATGTTATATCTGGACAGCATTTCCATAATTCCGTAAGGAGTTGCGGGTAAAAAACTTTCAATTTCTAAGGCCATTTTTCCAAAATTTACGGGATGAAAACCATCAACGTCTTTATCGGGATTTATAGCCGTTATAATTTTTTCTTGATTTATATGTTTGGGAAGAGGTAATTGAACAATAAATCCGTCCAATCCTTCCGTTTCATTAAGTTTTTTTACTTCCTCAAGTAATTCATCTTCTGTTACAGTACTCTTAAGTTTTAATAAGGAAGATTTAAATCCTACTGCTTGACAATCTTTAATTTTATTGTTTACATAGGTTACACTTGCAGCATTTTCGCCCACAAGAACAGCTAATAAGTGAGGTTGACGATGCCCTTGGTTTACATATTGGATTACTTCTTCTTTAATTTCTTGTTTTATTTGCTTAGATAATTTGATACCGTCCAATATATTAGCCATATTTTTAATTTTAAAAGTGATACAAATGTAAAAATTAACTTCTAAATGATCGGTATTATATCAATTGTTTTTATCTGATTTCTTAATCAAATATTTTTTTATTTAGTAATAGTAATTTGGATAAAAATAATTTAATTATTATTGTATAATTGTATTACTTAACTATATGATAAAATAGACTTATAAAAATATTGTAAGGAAATTCGCTTATGAAAAATTAAGTAAGAAGATTAGTAAGTAGTACTACCCTTTTAATCTGGCAATTACCCGTTCTCCTCCATCAGGTATAATATCTCCTACTTTAACTAAAATTTCAGTTCCTAAAGGAAGAAACACATCCATTCTAGAGCCGAATTTTATAAAGCCAAAATCTTTACCTGCTTGAGCTGTATCTCCTATTTGAGAATAAATTACTATTCTTCGAGCCATTGCTCCTGCAATTTGTCTAAAAAGAATTTTTTGTTTTTGTTCCGTTTCAACAGCAACTGTAGTTCGTTCGTTTAATTCTGAAGATTTTTCATGCCAAGCAACTAAAAATTTACCCGGATGGTATTTCTTAAATATAACTTTTCCGCTTACCGGATATCTGCAAACGTGTACATTTAAAGGTGACATAAAAATAGATACTTGGATGCAATTGGTTTTAAGAAATTCTTTTTCATAAACTTCTTTCACAATTACCACCTTTCCATCTACAGGTGCAATAATTTCATTTGCCTTTGCATCATAGCTTCTTATCGGATTTCTGAAAAACCAAACAATAAAAAATGATAATACCAGAACTGGCACCGCTATTATAAGTCCCCAATAGTTAAGAAAATAAATGGAAAGGATACTTATTAGTATGCTTACTATTAAACTAATACCTATAATGGTTTTACCTTCTTTGTGTAACCTCATACAATAGTATTTATTAAATAATAGGCAAATATAGCAGGGATGCAAAAGATAAAACTATCTAATCGATCCAATACTCCGCCATGTCCGGGAATTAAATTTCCGGAATCTTTAACTTTAAATTTTCTTTTCAGCTTAGATTCGGCCAGATCACCTATTGGTGCAAATATAGCTATAATTATACTTATTACAATCCAATTACCACGTAAACCCGGCTCCAGATATTCGATAACTAATCCTGCTATTATAGTAGACAAAATTCCTCCGATTAATCCTTCAACGGATTTGTTGGGTGAAATCTTGGGAGCTAGTTTCCGTTTACCGAATTTACTGCCTATTAGATAAGCAAAGCTGTCACTTATCCAAAGTAATAAAAAGACATAAAATATTTCGGGAGTTAAAGGATTGGTACTCCGCGGTATAGCCAGACTCAATCCAAAAGGTATACTTAAATATGCTGTTGTGAATATGAGTTTTGCACTGTCCGTATAGAGCTCATCAGAAAAATAAAATAGAGTTATAATGGATAGGCAAAATAAAACTAAAATAAGAATATATCTCCAATAGAGTAACCGTAAACTAAAACTGCTGTTAAAAAAATTTTGAGAGAAAGTATAATATACAACACCTATTAAGACAAAGGTTAAAAGTTTATATATGAAATTTGAATACTTTAAAAGCTTTACTGTTTCAAAACTGCACCCTAATAAAAATAAAGTAAGCAAAGCATATAATAAATAGGAGGAATTTATTTTTAAGTCAAAGTAAATATAAAGTATGTCGGATAGAAAATGAGTGGTGCATAAAAAAATAAGCAGCACATAGACAAGACCTGATAAGGCACGGACAAATATTGTTTTCACCAGTTTTAAAAATTATTCTTCAACTAAAAGTAAATATAGTTTTTTAGCTGTAGATATACTACTAAATCCTTGTACTTGATTGCCATGTATTGAAGTAATATTGGAAGGAATATTATTCTTTTTAGCATATCTTATCTTAGCTAATCCTACACTTGAGGAAGAGATGATTTGACCCGGTGTAGCCCAAACAATAATTTTTTTGGGTAAATCCGTTTTTTTTAAGTGATAGGTTTGATCAGAAGAAATCATTATTGAACCATCCAAAGCTACTAAGTACTCACAATTAATAAGGGCAATATCTTGATCGCCTGTACTTTGTGTTGAATAATTGCAATCTAATTGATTAATCATAGATATTAGTTTAGGTTCCACACACAGGACTTCACTAATATCTTCATTCATAAGTATTTCTTGTAAATAATGTAAAGATTCTTCCTGATTTTCACAGTAAAAGAACATCCCTCCTCCTGCTTTAAATTTCCTAGCAAATGCTACATCCTCTTCTTCTCCTTCATTGTAAAAATCCAGATTAGTAGTTTCTTCTTTGTTTTTTTTTCCAAATATTTTGTTAAGAAATCCCATTCACTTTTTAGCACTTAAAAATCAAAATTATTATCAAATCAAATATATAAAAATCTTTTTATTTTATATGTTGTTTAGAATTTATCAAAATACTTGCCATTATTCGGATTTTGATTCACTATTTTGATCATTTTCTTTAAGGCTTTCCTCATTTATTTCTTCTGAAAAAGTTTCTTCATCAAATTTTCTTTTACCGAAAATTTCTTCTAAATCTTCTTTAAATATTACTTCTTTTTCTAATAATTTATTAGCTAATCTAGTTAATTTATCTTTGTTATCTGATAAGATCTGAACAGCTCTTTTATATTGCGATTCAATGATCTTTGATATTTCTTTGTCAATAGTTTCAGCAGTAACTTCTGAGTAAGGCTTTGTAAAACCATATTCGTTGCCTGAGCTATCATAATAAGAAATATTCCCTATTTGATCGCTCAATCCGTAAATGGTTACCATCGCATTGGCTTGCTTTGTTACGCGCTCTAAATCGGACAAAGCTCCGGTTGATATATTATTAAATATCACCTCTTCTGCAGCTCTTCCCCCTAAAGTAGCACATATTTCATCTAACATTTGTTCTGTGGTTGTTAACTGTCTTTCTTCAGGAAGATACCAAGCTGCTCCTAATGAGCGTCCTCTTGGAACAATAGTTACTTTTAATAAAGGAGCTGCATGTTCAACCATCCAGCTGATGGTAGCATGTCCTGCTTCGTGAAAAGCAACTCTCTTTTTCTCATGAGGCTTAATTACTTTATTCTTTTTTTCTAAACCTCCGATAATTCTATCCACAGAATCTAAGAAATCTTGCTTTCCTACACTTTCTTTTCCTTTACGTGCTGCTATTAACGCCGCTTCGTTACAAACATTGGCAATATCTGCTCCACTAAATCCGGGAGTTTGTTTAGCCAAGAAATCGACATCTAGATCTTCATCTAATTTTAAAGGTTTCAAATGAACTTGAAAAATCTCTTTTCTTTCATTTAAATCCGGTAAATCAACATAAATGGATCTGTCAAAACGGCCCGGACGCATTAATGCCTTGTCTAATATATCTGCTCGGTTGGTTGCTGCCAAAACGATAACGCTGGTATTTGTTCCAAAACCATCCATTTCTGTTAGCAACTGATTTAACGTGTTTTCTCTTTCATCGTTAGATCCGGTAATATTGTTTTTACCCCTGGCTCTACCGATAGCATCAATTTCATCTATAAATATAATTGATGGTGATTTTTCCTTAGCTTGTCTGAACAAATCTCTTACCCTGGAAGCCCCTACCCCCACAAACATTTCGACAAAGTCTGAACCTGATAAAGAGAAAAAGGGAACTTTAGCTTCTCCGGCTACCGCTTTGGCTAATAAAGTTTTACCGGTTCCCGGAGGCCCTACTAATAAAGCACCTTTAGGTATTTTACCTCCTAATTTGGTATATTTTTGAGGATTTTTTAAAAAATCAACTATTTCTTCTACTTCTTCTTTTGCTCCTTCTAATCCTGCTACATCTTTAAATGTAACTCGAACATTATCGTTTTCATCAAAAAGTTTTGCTTTGGAGCGACCGATATTAAAGATTTGGCCCCCTCCTCCGGCACTTCCTCCGGCCATCTTACGAAATAAGAAAAACCATATTAGTGCAAAGAAAAGAATTGGTAATAATAATTGAATAAATACATCTCCCCATTGACTAGGGTTTTCAAATTCTAAGTTGGTATTTAAATTGTAATTTGCTTTATCTTCGTTGAATCTTTTTTCAAAAAGTTGTTTATCTCCTGCTATGAATGAGAATTGTGGAGAATCTGAAAGTTGTTTAAATGGACTGAATCCTTGATTGTCCATGTTATAAACTTCAGGATTCTTCATTGCTTCCTGTGTCAAATATACTTTTACCTCAGAAGAGCCATTAACAAATACTACATTTTTAACGTAACCTTTTTCTAAGTAGCTGAAAAATTTAGCAGAATCTATTTTTACGTCTTTTCCGGAATTTAAAAATTCTTGAGATACTAGTAGTATAGCAAATATGATAAGTATACCGTAAAACCAATTAAACGAAAATGGTTTGTTATCTTTTTTCTTTTTATTATTTTTATTATTTGTTTCCAAAATTAAGTCTGATTTTTTATAATTATCGGATTATGTATATTTATAAGATCTTATTTGTCCGGATTAGGAATTCTGGTTATTTCCACATCACCCCATAAATTTTCTAAATCATAATATTCTCTGTATTCGGGTTGAAAAATATGAACAACTATAGACACGTAATCCATTAAAACCCATTGTTGATTATCAACTCCTTCAATATGCCAAGGTTTGTCTTTAGTATTTTTTCTTACGAATCTTTCCACAGAATTGGAAATTGCGGAAACTTGAGTATTAGTTCCCCCCGTGCATATGACAAAATAATCAGTAATTGTATTTTCTAATTTGGTAAAGTTCAAAATAGTTATATCGTATCCTTTAACTTCTTCTATCCCTTTTATAATATTTTCTAATAATTCTTTTTTTTCGATCTGTGTATCAGTCATCTAATCTATTTCTAGTATAATGTGTCTTTTATAAAATGTAATGAATTTATGCAAAAATAATCAATTTATCACTTATATTAATTATAATTTAATAATTTTATCATTTAATTGTATTTGTCAAATCTTATGCCATTAGAATATTTTGATAAAATTGGTTCTACTAACGATTTTGTCAGAGAAAATATAAAGCAATATTCAACTAATTTCCACGGTGTATTTTCTTTTAATCAAACGAAAGGAAGAGGCGTTAATGGCCATCAATGGATGTTCGAACCCGGTAAAAATATTGCTCTGACATTTTGTCTTACCACCCCTTCCATTCCTAATAATTTTCTTAGTTTTTGGGTAGCTATTCGGGTATGTTTATTCATAAAAAAAATCACAAAAACTGATGCCTTAATTAAATGGCCTAATGATATTTTAATAAATAAAAAAAAAGTCTGTGGTATTTTAATTGAAAAATCAGGAAACACGTTTATTGTAGGAATTGGCATCAATGTTCTTCAAAAAGAATTCACGGGAATTCCTCATGCTTCATCCTTACTTTCTTTTTCTTCTCAAAATTATAATTTAACGGATCTAGTACATGGTTTAATGAAAGATTTTGAAAATAATTTCCATTTACTTGATGATCCCTTGTATCTTCTTTCCAATTATAATGAATATCTGTTTGGTAAAGGAAAAGTACTTGCTTTTAAAATAGGCGGATCCATTAAAAACGGAATTATTCAAAAAGTTGAAGAAGACGGACTTTTAGAGGTTAGAATTGAAAATAAGGGGATTATGAAATTTAGAATCAAAGAAATCGAATTTTTATATTAAATTATTTAAATTTTGTTTAATACTTGTGAATAATAAATTATTTCAAATAGTTATAATACTTTTTTTTTAATTATATTTACATAAATTTAAAAATAAAGTAAAAACTAAGTGGAAGATTTTTTTGACAATGAGCTGGTAAATATGTTCGAAGAAATGTTGGAAGAAAATAAATCCGTTTATTTTGAAGCGGATGAGTTTTGCGAAATTATTTCTTTCTACTTGGAGATTTATGATTTTGAATATGCTATTAAAGCTCTTGATATTGCATTTTCTCTATACCCAAACAATATTGATATTAAAATTAAACAGCTCGAATATTTTGTTAAAATCGAAGATTTACATAATGCTTTCGATTTAATCGAAGAATTAAAGGAATTATGTTTTGCTGATACTGATTACTTAATTGCTACTGCAAAATATTGGTCTTTGCGTAATTTTCCTTATAAATCTATTGATTTCTATAAGGCGGCATTAAAAAATGAAGAAGATGAAGATTATATTTATAATTGTTTAGGCCATGAATATCTTGAAATTAAGGAGCCCACGTTTGCTTTAAATTCATTTAAAAAAGCATTAGAATATAACAAAAACGATGAGTATTCCTTATTTTCTTGCATACATTGTTACGATATTTTACATCAGCATAGAGAATGTATAACTTTTTTAAATCAATACATTGATGTAAATCCTTATTCCGATGAAGCTTGGTTTCAATTGGGATTACAATACTTAAATCAGAATTGGTATGATAAAGCTTTATTTGCTTTTGATTATACAGTTATAATTAACCCTAAGAGCATTGCCGGATATACTCAAAAAGCCTTTTGTTATGAAAAATTAAACCAATGGGAAAAAGCGATAAGTGTTTATAACGAGTCTTTAGATTTTGACGATACGGCTGCTTTTACTCTTTTTAAGATTGGACAGGCTTATAATAAGCTTCGTAAACCTATACAAGCGCTTACCTCTTTTCAAAAAGCAGTAAAAGAAGATCCTCAATTTGACAAAGCTTGGTATGAAATCTCTGACATCTATGATTCTTTAGGTAATAATGAAGAAGCTCTTCACTACATAAAAAAAGCTCTGGATATAGAATCTAAAGAGGTTAATTATTGGAAAAAATATGCTTACCTCAACATTCAGCTTGGAAAATATGAAGAAGCTTCTGATTCGTTTGAAATAATTATTGAGCTTGAACCCAATCATTTCTATAATTGGTTGGCTTTTTCCGAATTACTCATCAGTTTGGGGGATTATAGTAAGGCCGCATTACTATTGCATAAAAGTTTTAAGAATTTTCATAGAGCAGAACTCTACTATCAACTAAGCAACTGCTATTTCTTATTGAAGAATTATGAAAAGAGTGAAAAATTTTTAAAAATGGCACTAAAATTGAATCCTTCCATTAAACAAGAAATGCAGGAAAAATACTCAATTTTACTTAGGGATAACACAATTAAATATAAAAATCCCGGCATTATTTAAAACCTATTTATTAATAAAAACCATAAAGAATAATTGATAATATTAAATGAACATTGTAGCCCATCAATTGCTATCGTATCAAATTCCTGATATACAATTAGGTAATGTGTTGGGTGAAGTTGTTCGGGGTAAAGATTATCAAAATTATCCTCAGTCTATAGCTACCGGCATTCTTTTACATCGGCATATCGATTCATTTACGGATTCTCATCCTATTGTTAAAGAAACAACTAGTATTTTCCATAAATCGTATGGAAAATTTGCCCCTATAATCACCGATGTTATCTATGATTATTTCTTAATAAAAAATTGGCATCTTTTTTATGAAGAGGATTTTGAGCATTTCAAAAATTCATGTTATGATTTAGTTCAAAGTACGGAACTTTTGTTTCCGAAAAAATTAGATACCATTTTAAAATCTTTAATTGAAGATGATTGGTTTGAAAAATACAGTACTTATGAAGGTATTGAATGGACGCTGCATCATCTAACCAAAAAATCCAAATTTAATCAAAGCATTGCTGATATGGGTAATTCAATTAAGGAGATATATTTACAAGAAAAAAAAATTGAAAGGCATTTTCTTGATTTTTTCCCTCAACTTCAATCTTATTGTAAAAAATTTATTATAAAGTTAATGCCGGAATATGAAGTTTTAATTTTGCAAAACCATACTCATCGTTTATGAAAACATACATTGTTTTATTTGACGGCGTTTGTAATCTTTGCAATTCTACGGTTCAATTTATTATTAAAAGAGATAAACATAATCAATTTAAATTTTCCTCTCTACAATCCGAATATGGACAAAATTTTTTAAAGGAAAGAAATCTTGATTCTTCCGATTTTAAATCAATAATTTTATATGAACCCGAGGTAGCGTATTATACTAAAAGTACAGCTGCTTTAAAAATAGCACAGAATCTTGGTTTTCCCTATAATCTCTTATCTGTTTTTCTATTGATCCCATCTTTTATAAGAGATTGGATTTATTCTTTAGTATCCAAATATAGATATCATTTATTCGGAAAAAAAGATAGCTGCATGGTTCCTACTCCTGAAAATAAAAGAAAATTTATTTAAAATTTCGGATAGATATTTCTAGGTTACTTACATTAATTTTTATAAAAATTAATATTATACTTTTTCAATTTCATAAACTGAAATTTTAGTTGTAAACAGTCCGTAATTTAGAAATGCGGTTTCTCCTTCAATTTTATCTATGGTAGCAACACTGGAGCTGCCTTTGATTCGAACTCTTTTCCCTTCTTTCATCCATTTTTTTGCTCTATCTGCAGTTGTTCGTACTTCTTCAGCCTTTGTTTCTTCTAATTGCTTTTTTATTTCTTCTTTTTTTAACTCGGTCTTAACTTTGTTTCGTTGCTTCTTAGTTTGAATTTTTTCAACTTCAGTAACTTGTGTTTTTTTATATTTTTCTTGTTCCAGTATTTTAGTAAAGTCTTTTATAATGTCTCTTTTTTTCTTACCACTTGAATATGCGTCTATATATTTTTCAAATTTTTGACCCAGTTGATTTAACTTAGTTTCTTCATCATACAACTTCTGAAAATTAATCAGTTTTTGTTTATAATTATTGATCGTATCGGTCAATTGTTTTTTCTTCTCTTCTGAATGATCAATTTGCTTATTTAAATCGCCTTTTAATTTTTCAACTTGATATTTTTCCTGCTGTAAACGTACTATAGTTTTATCTAAATTAACCTTATCTTTTTCAATTTTTTGCTTGGCAATCTGAATAATTTCTTTAGGTATTTTATTTTTTTCTGCCACTTCAAATGTAAATGAACTTCCCACCTGTCCTACTTCCAACTTATATATAGGTTGCAAAGTTTTCTCGTTGAATAACATAGACGCATTTTTGGTATGATTTAATTCTTCTATCTTCAATTTGATATTGGTATAATGAGTCGTAATAATACCGAATGATTTTTTATGATAAAAATATTCCAAAAATGCTTCTGCCAATGCACCCCCTAATTCAGGATCAGATCCGGTTCCAAATTCATCAATCAATAATAAGGTATGTGCATCGGCTTGTTTAATGATTTGTTGCATTTTCCTTAATCGAGAACTATAAGTACTTAACTGATTTTCAATCGATTGATTATCTCCTATATCGGTAAGTATTTTATTAAAAAATCCTACCTTAGATTTAGGATGCACCGGAATTAAAATACCACTTTGTATCATGAGCTGCAACAATCCAACTGTTTTCAGTGTAATACTTTTACCTCCGGCATTTGGACCTGAAATACATATAATCCGAATGTTTTTGTCCAGGGTAAGTGTCTGTGGAATCGTTGTTTTTTTCTCTTTTTTATTTGTAAGAAAAAGGATTGGATGATAAGCATTGATCAGATGAACTTCCGCTTGATCAGTAATTTCAGGCAATACTGCATCTAAAGCTTCCGCATATCGAGCTTTAGCCTGTATTACATCCAATTTATATATATAGTGTTGATATTTCTCTAATAACGGGTAAAATTCAACCATTTGTTGAGTCAGGTTAAAAAGAATTTTTTCTATTTCCTTTTTTTCCTGATTGATTAATTCCATTAATCGTACATTGGGTTGAATTACAGATTCCGGTAGGATAAAACAGATCGAACCGGTTTTAGAAAAACCTAATACTCTGCCTTTGACTGATTTTTTAAAAGAAGATTTTACTGCTAACACTCGTTGGTCATCAATAACACTTTCCCTGATTTCATCTAAAACTCCTGTTTGAGAAAAATGGGTGACTGTCTTATCAAAATTTTCCTGTATAGTTTTCCTGACTATCTGGATATGCTCTCTTATATTTTGCAGGGTAACGGTTGCATCATTCTTAACTTCACCAAAACGATTAAATATTTTATTTACCATTAAAATAATCTCTTTGGTATATTCAATATGTGAGAGATTTTTATGTAGAGTAGGAAAATAATCTTTAAATTTTTCAAAATGAACAATTAGTGAATTCACTAATTGAGATAAATTTCTAATTTTATGAAAGGATCTTGATTCTAATGTAAAATTTTCTATAAGAAGCATTTTTAATTCAGTTTCAATATCATCATATTCCCTGAACGGAATATAATTTTCATTAGAAAAGCTTCCTAAATATTCATTGACACAGTGAAGACTTTCTTTAATTTTTTCTTTTTTAAGAGGTTTGAGCTTAGCAACTAAATCCTTTGACTTTTCTGAATAACAAAAGGGTATTATTTCATCAATAATCTTCTGAAATTCTAATTCTTTTAACGTATCTTCTGATATCTGCATAGTATCCTTTGTACTGTATATAATACGTATACAAAAATAAGGCTTTTTTCTTCTTCTATATTTACTCTTCGATAAACTTCACTTTGAATTAAACCTAAATTTTGCTTAAATATCGAGTTACAAAGTCATGCCTATATCAATTCCCTTAATTTTTCTGTATAAATCTGTAGCGTAATTATCGGTCATTCCCGATACAAAATCAATAATACCCAAAACTTTTTCATAATCTTCTTTGTCTTCGAATAGAAACTGTTTAGGGATGAGTTGAACCGCTCTTTTTTCATATCCTAAACGTTCTTTTTCTGATTTTAAAATTGACGGTATAAAATGATCCAGTAATTCATACATCACATTATATCCTGCATTTTCAATTTCAACTACCGATCGATGATTATATATATGGGTTTTGGAAAATTCTTTGATTGTTTGAATTGCTTTGCATTCCTGCTGAATTAGGTCATATATGGAAGTTTGCAAAGTACCTTTTATAATTTCTTCAAAGTATTTTTTATACAATTCCACTGATCTGGAAATTAATGCACCGATTGATACAGCACGCAGAAAAGAAATACGATCGTTTTTATCTTCAATACTATCCAATTTTTTCTTCACTCTGCTCCATTTATTATTACCGTGTATTTCTTCAATAATTTGCTGCAAAAGTTCTTCACATATTTGAGCATTTATAAATCCTAATCGTTGGGCATCTTCCAAATCAATAATGTTATAGCAAATATCATCGGCAGCCTCTACAATCCAAACAAAGGGATGTCTATGATAACACAAGGGATTTTCTTGTACCAAAATCATAGACGTTTCGTGGGCTATGTCTTTAAACGTGTTTTTTTCGGATTGAAAAAAACCAAATTTTTTTCTTTCTATTACATTTTTATCTTTTGCTATGGATTCACAGGGATATTTAGCAATCGACGCTAAAGTTGAATACGTAAGCATAGCTCCTCCTTCGGACTTACCGTTTTGTTTTTGTGTCAAGATACGTATGGCATTAGCATTTCCCTCAAAATTTAAAAAATCGCTCCATTCTAATGCTGAAAATTTATCTTTTAATTGAGAAGCATTTCGTTGGAAATAACTGGCAATTGCATCTTCTCCGGAATGTCCAAATGCAGGATTACCAATATCATGACATAAACAAGCTGTTGAAATTACGTTGTAAAGACTATGCCTATATAATTCTTTATTTTGTTCTGTTAACTCCGAAGCATAGGCTGTTGCTATAAAGTTTCCAATATCGCTTCCTAGAGATCTGCCCACTGAAGCTACTTCTAATGAATGCGTCAACCGATTATGTACAAAGACGCTTCCCGGCAATGGAAAAACTTGTGTTTTATTTTGCAATCTTCTGAAAGAGGTTGAAAATATAACCCGATCAAAATCTCTTTGATACTCACTTCTTGCGTCTGTATGTTTATCCGTAGATTTATATTGTATACCTGTTCTTTTTTCTGAGAACAGTTGGTTTATATTCATCATTCGTTTAATGATAATTAAAAATAAAAATTATTTTATATGTCAAAATATTTAAAGTATGCCCTCTAAGACACACCTCTTTGTTCCGTTTTATTTTTATTTAATTTTTTGGATGATTGTATTTTTAACTTAAACCTTCTACTAAGCCATTAACCAAATTTATATGCATGGCTGCAGGATTTTTTGGCAAACCGGGCATACGCATAATATCTCCTGCAATTACTACTATAAATTCCGCTCCTCGGTTTATTACCAAATCCCTAATTTCTAAATCAAAGTCTTTAGTTACTCCGTAAGCCGTAGGATTTGCAGAAAATGAAAATTGAGTTTTTGCGATGCAAACGGGAAATTTACTCATATTACTATCTTCCAATTTTTTTATTTTTTGAGATGCTTGTTTACTAAAACTTACCGATGAAGCTCCGTATATTTTTTTTGCTACTTTTTCAATTTTTACTTTAATTGAATCCTCATCTTTATATACAAATTTCAATTTTTCGGAAGGACTATTTTCTATCGTTTCTACTACTAATTCTGCCAGGTCTACTGCTCCTTTTCCGCCCTCTGTAAATGCATTATTAATTGCAAAACCAACCCCTCTTTTTTGACAAAATTCTTTTACTAAAGATATTTCTTTCTCTGTATCATTTGAATATTTATTAAAAGCAACTAATACGGTTTGCCCGTATGATTTAATATTATCGATATGCTTTTCCAAATTTTGAAGCCCTTGAGCGATTCCGTCAACATTTTCTTCCTTTATATGAGATATAGGAACTCCTCCGTGCATTTTCAATCCTTGAGCCGTTGCCACAAGAACTGTGAGTTTAGGTTCTAACCCTGATTTTCTGCACTTTATATCATAAAATTTTTCAGCACCTAAATCAGCACCAAAACCCGCTTCTGTAATTACATATTCTCCATGACTCATAGCCAGTTTTGTTGCCAGTACGGAATTGCACCCATGAGCTATATTGGCAAAAGGGCCTCCATGAACAAAAGCGGCTGTATTTTCAGTGGTTTGTACTAAGTTAGGAAGTAGGGCATCCTTTAATAAAACCGTAATAGCTCCTGCAACACCCAAATCTTTTACAGTAAAAATGCTACCATCTGTTTTGTAGCCTAGTAAAATATTTTCAATCCTTCTTCGTAAATCATCTATATCCGTTGCCAAGCATAGTATAGCCATAATTTCCGAAGCAGGGGTTATATCAAATCCCGATTCTTGAATTACGCCGTTAGCATTTCCTCCCAATCCGGAAACTATATTGCGTAGATTTCGATCATTAACATCTAATACTCTCTTCCAAACGACTTCTTTTAATACCTCCGTAGTGCCTCTGTTTTGATAATTATAATTATCCAATAATGCCGTGATCATATTATGAGCTGAGGTTATAGCATGAAAATCACCGGTAAAATGAAGATTGATATTTTCCATGGGCAGCACTTGTGCATATCCTCCTCCTGCAGCTCCTCCTTTCATGCCAAAACAAGGTCCTAAAGAAGGTTCTCTTAAAGCAACTATTGCTTTCTTACCAATTTTATTGAGCCCTAAAGCCAAACCTATGGATACTGTTGTTTTTCCTATTCCTGCTTTAGTTGGCGTTATGGAAGTTACTAAAATTAAATTGGATTTGTTTATTTTCTCTTTGGATTCCAGCTCAAGGGGAACTTTTGCTATATATTTTCCAAAGGGTATTATTTCTTTTTCAGGAATATTTATGTTTTCAGCTATTTCGGATATAGGTTTCAGTTTTATGGAACGAGCTATTTCTATATCTGAATTTATTTTTTTATATGTATGTTTACTTTCCATCTGATTAAAATTTAAATACTTAATTCCAAATATATATATTTTATATCAATAATCGTATAATAATAATTCAACATTATAACTTGTTTAACTTAATACCTAAAATAGCAACAGATCATACGTTTCCTGATTAGGAGATTCTAGGCTATAATTTTACATTTAATTTTACATTAAAAAACCTTCCTGTAAGTTTATTAGGCACAGCATAATAAGAAGTTGAATTGACATCTCTGATCCAATCATTACTGACCGTATTTCTAACATCAAAAACATTAAATATTTCTAACCCCAACGATAACTCCTTAAACTTATCCCAAGCGGTACCGATACGAGCTTTATTCTTTTTTTGATCCACAAAAACATAAGTCAAGCCAACATCGGCTCGTTTATAATCCGATAAGGTGGTTTGATAGTTATACGGATCTGAATATAAAGGGGCTCCGTTGGGAAGACCGGATGCATAGACTAAATTTACATTGGCTTTAAATCGAGGATATTTCTTCATATAATCCTGAAAAAATAATCCAATTTTAAATCTCGGATCTGTCGGACGCGGTATATAACCTCTTCCGTCAATATTCTCTTCGGTTTTACCGTAAGAAACCGATAACCACGATTCGGCACCCTCTACAAATTCACCATTCAATCGGGCATCTATTCCATAGGCATACCCTTTGGAATTATTTTCTCCGGTATAAATTATCCTGACATTATCTACAAAATAGGGTATTAAATCATCTAATTTCTTGTAATAAATTTCTGTTGTTAATTTAAATGGATGTTTGTTGAGCATTTTAAACTCAAAGTCATTACCTAAAATAAAATGTATGGAACGTTGCGATTTAATTTTATCATTAAGTGTACCGTCTAACCGTAAAGCTTCTTTATAAAAAGGGGGTTGATAGTAGAAACCCGTAGCAAGACGAAAAAGCATATCTATCTTCCAATCCGGCTTTAAAGCAATTTGTGCTCGAGGACTCACATTGGTTTCTCCATTAAAATCCCAATGGGTTGCTCGAACTCCTCCATTAATTAATACACGAGTGGTATTCCACATGAATTTAGTTGAATATTGCAAGTATCCATTAACTCGATTGGATTTTAACTTATTATTAGCTGAGATATGATTTATTAAAATCAAATCGGATTCATCTAAATTTCCCGGCGGTACTAAAGGTCTTGGTATGACATATCCTGCCGAATCAATGAGCTGCCATTCGTTTTTAAGGTTTCTTATATCTTCATGTTGATATTGAAAACCCGCTTCAAATGCTGAATTTACGTTTAAATTATATTTAGCCTTCAATTGTGTACCTAATACCAACATATCCAAATTATTTCTCCCGTGATTTATTTGTCCTCCTGAATTGAAGGAAGGCAAGAAATCGCCTGTATCCTGATCTGCTTCTTGTAACCTATATCCGGCTGAAATATCAAAATATTCCTGTTCTTTAGAATGAAAAGCATATCCATCTAAATTAAAGGCTAGTTTATTTGAAGGTTTAAATTCTAAAGAGACCGTCCCGTTAGCCGTTCGATATTTATCTTTTTCATTCCCATTATAGGCAACATTTAGCTTGATAGGCTGTTGTAAAGTTCCAAATTCTACTTCTCTATTTTTGGGTTCCATTGTATAATCATTGGAAGCATAATTTCCTAAAAATGACAATTTCCATTGAGAAGTCCAGGTATACTGAAGATAACTTTGTACATCAAAATATTGCGGGTTGAAATCCGTATCTCCATCAAAAGTATTTAAAATGAGATCCGTATTTCTATATCTTGCACCTACAATTCCCGAAAATTTATTTTTTTTGTCTGCATACCCAACAGTTGCTCCGCCCCCTAATAAACTTGCTTCCAGACTAGATTCAAATTTTCGAGGTTTCCTGTATTGAATATCCAACACGCTCGACATTTTATCTCCGTATCGAGACTCAAATCCTCCGGCAGAAAAATTAATGGAAGAAACCATATCCGGATTAATGATGCTCATTCCTTCTTGTTGTCCGCTTCGCACGGTTAAGGGCTTATATATTTCTACTCCATTTATATAGACTAAATTTTCATCGTAATTTCCACCTCTAACTCTATAAAGTGAACTTAACTCACTGGCCGTACTTACAAAAACCGTATTTAAAATTTCTTCTACTCCTCCGGAAAGAGTAGGTGTATTATCAAGATTGTGTACATCAATCTGCTGCATAGTTATATCAGCCGTTTTTTTTCGAGTTCCTTTAAACACAACTTCAGGAATTTCTTTTTCTTTATCGGGTATAAGATTAAAATCAATCTTGATATCTTGATCAGACGTTATAAAAGTTTTTGTATCTGATAAATACCCCTTATGTTCAACGGTTAAAGTTATAGTAGTATGGGAAGGTATTTGTAATCCATAATTTCCATTTCTATCAGATATGGAAAATGGTTCCGGATTTGCATAAATCTTAGCTTCGGATATTGGCTTACCGTGATTATCTTGTATTTTACCCGAAATAGTTATGGTCTGCCCCCATACACTATAGGAGATCGTCCATAAGACTAGAAATGTTAGAATTTTATAATTTTTCAAAGTCGCTCGTATATATTTTTTTATTATTTACTTTATCGGTAACTATTACCTCAACTTGATGCTTACCTGATCGAATTCCTTCTTTTTCTAAGTTAGAAATAAATAGGCTGTTTTGCTTATATTCATATTCAGCAAGTACCCATTTTCCATCGATAAAAACATCATAGGTTTTAACTCCCGATCCTGTGTCTTTAATTTTAAATGATAATTTATTTCCTATTTTTTTTGATTTTGTGAGCATCGGACAGCTAATAGTAGGTATTGATTCATCTAGTGCCAGATAGAATTTTCCAAAATCTTTAGGAGTTGCTTTATATTTTCCGTTTTCATAAGAGGTATCTAAATATTCTTTTTTTAATGGACCGTAATTTGATTCTCTGATAATAACATATTTATCTGCTTTAGATTTATCCAAATTGCTCCAATCGGGTGTTATGGTGATTTCATATTTTTTGTGAATAGGAACTGATGATTGATGCACTTGATATTGATTACTTCCGATTTTTTTATAATTAAAAATGAAATCTTCATAAAAAGATCCTTTTTCAAAGTTTACAAACAATCCATCCTGTTTAAATGAATATGGATTTTTAAAATTTACGTTTAAAAGTTCATTTCCTAATTTTATTTTTTCCCCATCATTTGTATTTTTATAAGCAATACCATTCATGGTGAAACTTCGTGCGGTAACATTACCGGCATAGTCTCCCACTTCTATTTTAACTTGATACGTTTTACCTGCTTCTACTTTTAAAATTCCTCGATTAACCTTTTGTTCATACATCTGCAAAGAATTACCCGGTAATAAATAAGTGCGATATATCCAACTGTTGTTAGCCAATAATTCGGGATAATCCACGGAAGCATTAATAGAACGGGTTTCACTAAAAGAATGCTTATCCGCTTGAAATATGGATAGAATTTGACCGTTAACCCAAGTTTTAATAAAATAAACTCCGTTTAAATTTTGAGATCCGCTCTGTTGATCGTATGCTTTTACACCGAAACCAATTTCTCCTGATACGGTATAACTTCCACCTTCAGATGTTATAATTTTAGAACTACTGCCGTTTACCTGTCCTTTTACAGGATAAATCCATGTGTCTCTTAATAAAGGTTTTATTTGATCTTTAACATCGTATCTGAATAAAAACGGATTTAATATTTCTTCTGTTTTGGTATCTCTAACTTCAAAATGTAAATGAGGTCCCCCGGATCCACCGGTGTTTCCTGAAAGTGCGATAATTTCTCCTTTTTTTATTGGAAGTTCTCCCGGTTTCAAATAAAAATCAACAGTAAAACTTTTATTTTTATATTGTTCTTTACGTGCTCTTTCTTCAATGGCTCCTTTCAATTCGCTTAAATGACCATATACCGTTGTGTATCCATTGGGATGATCTATATAAATTGCTTTACCGTATCCATAGGGTGAAATATTAATTCTAGAAATATAACCATCTTGAGAAGCCAACACAGATAATCCTGTTCTCTGTTGGGTTTTCATATCCAAACCGGAATGAAAATGGTTTTTTCGTAGTTCTCCATAATTAGCAGATAAATAAATAGGTATAGTTAAAGGGGATGCAAAATTTTTAGGATAATTTTGTGAATGGGATAAGAGCGTGAATAGTAGGGCTGCTGTTACTGCTATTTTTTTCATGGGAAATTTTAAATAATCATCTTTATGTATTATGATATAGTAATCTTTCTCAAAAATAAGAATTTCATTTTTATTTAGATTCTTTTAACACTTAATTAAGTTAAATTTTATTTATGGTGTTTAAATTGGTAATGAATATGAATAGTTGTTTGCTTACTAGTTTATTCTGTCTTTAGTGACAAAGTCATTTGTCAGATATTGAATTTCATTCATAGAATAATGAATTCTATAGTAAAATATTATTTACATTCATTATAAATTTAGGATAAAAAAAATCAGGCTTATTCATCTAAATGAACCTATTATCCAGAAGTTATCAAAAAATCTCTCCACCGATTGAATTTAAATTTTGAAATTATTTAAACCTAAAAAAAATTATCCCGTATATTTGAAAAATTATTGCCAATTTACCTCGTATAAATATTTAATACGTTTAAATTTTAACAAAACCACTTTTTATGTTAAAAAAAAACATACACACGTTTCTATCATTTATTGTCATTATTTTATTTTATAATACTCTTTTTGCTCAAGAAAAACCATCGTTACCTAAAAGTAACATTTATGAACCATATCAGGTCCAAATAAAAGGGGAATATGAAGGAGGACGAAAGCAATTACTCAAAATTTTATCTTCTAATCTTGAATATCCTGTTAAAGCCATTAACAACCATATTCAAGGAAAAGTGATTGTGAAATTTGTTATTGAAAAAAACGGCACAATTACTAATTTTGAAATTTTAAAAGATATAGGATACGGATGTGCCGATGAAATTATTCGTGTTTTAAAGAAAACACAAGCCAGATGGAATTCGGCCATATTAAATAAAAAGCATGTTCGTTCTTATTATACTTTACGAGTTAATTTTGAAATACCATCCAATCAATCAAAACCTTATATTCAAGATGCCCATAACTAACAAGCTGATTTCAAAAAGTTGTATTGTTTTAATTATTTTTTTCTTTAATTTATCCATAGCGCAAACGCCTAAAGTATATGCGGAACAAGTGATAAAAAAACTAACTTCTTCCGAATTTGCCGGTCGAGGCTATGTTGAAGACGGAATGAAAAAAACATCGGAAGAAATTGCTGCACAATTTGAAAAAATTGGTTTATCTAAAATTCATAATTCGTATTTCCAATCCTTTTCTTATCCAATTAATATCATAGACAAAAGTTTTGTTTCTGTAAATGGCAAAGAATTGAAATTAGGTTCAGATTATTTGGTTGGTGCCGGTTCGCCATCTTTAAAGGGAACATTTTCTCCCGTTGTATTTAATACGGGGGTAATTGACAGCTTATTTGAGTGGAATGACCGTTCTTATATTGATAAAGAATTGGAAAAAATAAATACCCGTTCAGTGGTTTTTCCGAATAAAATTTTCCCGGATAACCTGATTTTACAGGAGGAATCGGCTAATCAATTATATCGTGAGATTCCGCAACTTATTTGCAATGAAGTTTGGGATATTTCAGTTCCATTGGTAATACAGCAAACTTCATCAAAATTTATACATTCTTTAAGTCCTAAACAGACTAAAACCGTTAATTTATTTATTAATAATCAATCCGTACCTGATACTATTTCATCCATCACTTTAGATATAAAAACCCATTTTGAACCTAATTTTGAAGCTAATAATGTAGTAGGTTATATAAAAGGCAAACGTTCCGACAGCCTTATTGTATTAACTGCTCATTATGATCATCTGGGTAAAATTAATGACGTTATATTTCCCGGTGCAAATGATAATGCCAGTGGTGTTGCTCTGTTACTTTCAATGGCTAAAGTTTTTGAAAAAAACAAACCCAATTTTGATATAGTATTTATTGCTTTTGCCGGAGAAGAGGCAGGATTAAAGGGTTCTCAATATTTTGTGGATCATCCTTTGTTCGATCTAAAGAAAATTAAATTTTTAATAAATTTTGATATGGTAGGTACGGGAGAAGATGGAATTCAAGTTGTAAACGGTAAAGAGTATTTTAAGCAATTTACTAAGCTTGACAATATAAGTTATATGTATAATTATTTAAAACAGGTTAAAATCAGAGGAAGTGCCTGTAATAGTGATCATTGCCCTTTTTACGAAAAAGGAGTTCCTTCTTTTTATATTTATACTTTAGGGGGAAAAAGCGGATATCATGATATATACGATTCAGAAGTTTCTCTGTATGCCTTCGATAAGTTGGTGGCCCTACTAACTAAATTTATAAATGTATTATAATATATTCATAAAAAAGGCAAGTAAAAATTACTTGCCTTTAACTTTATTTATCATGAATTTTTATTGAAAACCGATAGCTGACTCCAAAGCTAGAACCATCATCGTATCAAAAGAGGATTGTCTCTCCTGTGCTGATATATTTTCTTTTGTAATGAATGAATCAGAGATGGTCAACAAACAAGCTGCATTCTTACCTAAAACTTGGGCATTATGGAATAGAGCAAAACTCTCCATTTCTACGCAACCGCAACCATGATCTTGAATTAATTTTTTATAATCAGTTCCTCCTTCTACATAAAAAACATCACTGGAATGTATACAAGCTTCATGAATTGAAATGTTCAATTCAATTGCTTTCTTTGCAATAAATACATTTAATTCTTCTGACGGATAGGTTTTATCTTTGTCGTATCCTGACTGAACTTTTGCATAAGAGGATTCACTATATGCGCTATTTCCTAATACTACGTCATATATTTTAATGTCTTCAACATACGAACCTGCTGAACCAATTCGTATAATAGTGTCAACTCCGTACTGAGAGAATAGCTCATAAGAATAGATACCTATACTTGGCATTCCCATACCGGATCCCATAATAGATATTTTTTTTCCTTTATAAAGACCGGTATATCCAAGCATGTTCCTGACAGAATTAAATTGTATTGGATTTTCTAAATATTTATCCACTATATATTTAGCCCTTAAGGGATCTCCGGGCATCAATACTGTTTTTGCAATTTCTCCGAATTCTGCCTGAATGTGTGCAGTTGCCATATGATTTAATTTTAGTTTTTACGTGAAGTAAAGATAAGAATACTATCTTTACTTGATTAGTTATTTGTTTAATTAAAACTTGAATTATTATTCGTTTTAAACTTAGTACAATTTAAAATTCTTTAGCTACTTCATCGATGGATTCTAAAATAATATCACATCCTTTAATAATCTCTTCCTGAGTAATGGTTAATGGAGGCGAAATTCGTAAGAATTCATTTCTGTATAATTGCCAAAAAACGATTAATCCTTTGTGCATACATCTTTCAGCTACTTTTAAACTAAATTCAGGTGATCGCAGTTGCACAGCCAACATTAGACCTCTTCCGTTAATGGAGAGAATTTCCTTATGTTTTAATTTTTCTCTGTATAATTTTTCTTTGCTGTGAACTTGATCCATCAAATCGGTTGTCAATAATTCTTCCATAACCGCACAAGCTGCTGCAGCCGGAATAGGATTACCGCCGAAAGTGGTCACATGACCTAGTTTAGGATGATCTGCTAAAGTATCCATCATTTCAGCAGAAGCCATAAAGGCTCCTATCGGAATTCCTCCGGCCATACCTTTCCCCATGGCCAAGATGTCGGGAACCAGGTCGTACCACTGAAAAGCAAATAACTTACCTGTTCTGCCAAATCCGGGCTGTATCTCGTCTAATATTAGTAATGCTCCGACTTCTTCACATCTGTTTTTTAATTTTTTCAAATAATTGTTTTCAGGGGTTATAAATCCTGCTGCCCCTTGAATGGTTTCAACTACTACTCCCGCTGTTTTATCGGTTATTTTAGTTAAATCTTCTTCTTTATTAAAGCGTATAAAATTAATTTGAGGCAATAAAGGCTCAAAAGGCTTTTTATTAGTATCCCTACCTGCTAAACTCAAGGAACCTTGCGAGTTTCCGTGATAAGCATCAATAAACGAAATGATTTCTTGCCTTCCTGTATATCGTTTAGCTAACTTCATGGACGCTTCTATGGCTTCCGTTCCGGAATTGACCAAATAGGTTGTATGGAGCGGATCCGGTAAATTTTCCGATAACATTTTACATATCTGCACCGGCTTTTCCATGGCATATTCTCCATATACCATTACGTGTAAGTATTTATCCGCCTGATCTTTAATCGCTTGAATAACTTTCGGGTGGGAATGACCTAAAGTATTTGCCGAAACTCCCGCTACAAAGTCCAGATATGCCTTGCCATCTTTTCCGTATATATAATTTCCTACAGCTTTGTCTACTTCAAAACCTGAGGCATAAAAAGTTGTTTTTGCTTGATATTTAAAAAAATCCTCTTGTAATTTACCCATTTCTCAATGATTTTTACACGCAAAAATACGGAATATATTGCAGCTTGTAAATGGTAAATTTTTAATAATTATTACTTAAAAAATTCTTTTTATTATTCTGATTTTGGTTATTATTATATGATAAATATCACCAAGACGATTCAACTTTATTTTTTTTGTATATCTTTTCTTATACAATATTTTTAAGATATTTAATTATAGCTTTAAATAAATTATTCTGTATAGGTACTTTATGAAAATATTTAAGATTTATAAATTTAAATTTTTCAACTTAAACAGTATAAACATTCGTTACTTTTCCTTTTGATAAAACTTTATACCAACCTAAAATACATTTGTTTTTACTACTTTTGTGAAGAATTTATTGATATTATGAATTATGATGTAAAAGTGGGTATTGACGCATTTTCTTTTGATATCCCGAAAATATATTTACCTATAAAAGAATTAGCAATTGCGAGGAACATTGAACCGGCAAAGCTTGAAAAGGGTTTAGGTTTACTTAAAATGTCGCTTCCTGATGTTCATCAAGACGTAATAGTTTTTGCCGCTAATGCTCTAAAAAAGTTATTGGAGCAAGAAGGATTGCGCCCGGAAGAAATTAGCCGAATCTATATAGGTACAGAAAGCGGTATTGATTCTTCCAAACCTATCGGATCTTTTCTGGTATCCCTAATGGAAGATCTTTATGGAGAAGGTTCTTTTGAGCATTGCGATGTGGTAGACCTTACTTTTGCCTGTATTGGAGGGGTAGATGCCCTACATAATTCATTAGATTATATTCGAGTGAATCCTGATAAAAAAGCGATAGTCATAGGTACGGATTATGCAAAATATGACCTGAATTCTACCGGAGAATATACACAAGGAGCAGGTGCTGTAGCTTTATTATTGTCTGCAAATCCGAGAATCATTTCTATCAAAAATAAAATTGGAATTAGCACAAAAGGGGTTTTTGATTTTTTTAAGCCTAAAAGAAGCTTATCAAAAAAAGAAGTGACTGAAAAAGATAATAATCCGATTTGGTTCGGAATAGAAGAAGACGAAATCAATCTTTTTAAGGAACAACCTATTTTTGATGGTCAATATTCGAATACTTGTTATCAAAATAGACTGAAGGGTGCCTATTTTCATCTTAAAAAATTATTAGGCATTGAAACCACTCTTTATCAACAGTGGAAAAATATAATTGTGCATTCTCCTTATTCTTTTCAAGGGAGAAGAATGTTTTCTGAAATATATGCTTTAGATTCCGATTTAAAAGAATCTTTACCTACTCAAGAAAAGGAATACACCGATAAACTCAAGGAAATAAGTAAAACTCCGGAATATAAATCTTTTGTACAAGAAAAGTTTGCTCCTGCCGAAGTTGCATCTTCCAATATTGGAAATATGTATACCGGATCAATTTTTATGGGATTATTATCTACCTTGTATTATCATGTAAAAAACAATTCCGAAATTATCGGAGAAAAGTTTGGCTTTTTAGCTTATGGTAGCGGTTCAAAATCGAAGGCGTTTGAAGGTGTGATTGAAAAGGAATGGAAAACTCAATCTGAAAAGCTTCACTTGTTTGAAACATTAGAACATACTCAGGCTATTGATATGGATACTTATCATGCTTTATATAAAAAAGAATTAAAAACATCTGTACTTGCTCCTAAAAATGAATATATGTTGGAAAGTATTGAACATGAAAATCCTGTATTACTGGGTGCCAGATATTATAAGTTTAAACAATAAAAAATTATTATAATATAAAAGCCTGAGAATATTCTCAGGCTTTTTATATTTTTAGGATCTTTACCGTTTTTATTTAAAAAAACTTAAGACCGTTTCCGTAATGTATTTTAGCTGATCATCTTGCAATTCCGTATGCATAGGTAAAGAAATTACTTCATTGATTAGCTTGTTGGTTGCCGGAAAATCTTCATCTTTATAATTTCCGTTATCGTAAGCTTTTTGTTTTCTTAAAGGTACAGGATAGTATATCATTGCAGGAACTTCTCTTTCTGAAAGATATTTTTGTAAAGCATCTCTATCTGAATTAACCACTTTTAACGTGTATTGATGAAACACATGGGTGGAATAATTTTCCATTCTTACAGGAATAACTAAATTAGGATGATTGGAAAAAGCTTGATCGTAATAGTCAGCAGCCTTTCTTCTCTTTTCATTATAGGAATCCAATAAAGGTAATTTTGCATTCAAGACTACAGCCTGTAAACTATCCAATCGTGAATTTACCCCAATTTCATCATGGTAATATCTTTTGTACATTCCATGATTAACAATTCCGCGTATTTTATGTGCTAATTCATCATTATCTGTAAAAAGGGCACCTCCGTCGCCGTAACAACCTAAATTTTTAGATGGAAAAAAGGAAGTGGTTCCTATAATCCCCATTGTTCCTGATTTTTTACGAGTTCCGTTACTAAATGTATATTCTGAACCTATAGCTTGGGCATTATCTTCAATAACATATAAATTGTGTTCATTTGCAATCTGTATGATTTCTTCCATATTTGCACATTGCCCGAATAAATGCACAGGAATAATAGCTTTTGTTTTAGGTGTAATGGCTTTTCTTATAGCATCCGGACTTATAGTAAAAGTATCATAATCTACATCTACTAAAACAGAATTTAGCTTTAACAAGCTAATTACTTCCACGGTTGCTGCAAAAGTAAAATCAGCGGTTATGACTTCATCACCGGGTTGTAGATTCAGAGCCATTAGAGCTATTTGTAATGCTTCTGTACCATTACCGCATGGAATAACATGTTTTACATCTAAATATTTTTCTAAATTTTGAGCAAATGAATTGACTTGCGGTCCATTGATAAAAGAAGCGGTGTTTAATACTTCTTCAAATCCTTTATCTACAGTAGGTTTTATATGCTGATATTGGTTGATTAAATCCACCATTTGAATTTTCTTCATATGTAAAATTTTGAACACAAATTTACTAAATGAATTTGTAATGCCGCTTCTATAAAAAGAAAAACTCTTATAAAAAATAAGAGTTTTTCTGCCTCATCTACTATTTTATAAGAGTAATTTATTTTTGTTTTTGTTGGGTTTGTTCTTGTACTTCATCTAATTGTTGAGGTGTAATCTGCATAGGTGCTTGATTTTTTACATCTTTAGGCATTGGTTTAAAATCTACCAATTCCACTTCAAATATTAGAGCTTGATTAGGACCTGCAGGACCATTTTCCCCATAGGCTAAATCTGAAGGCACATATAATATGTATTTGGCTCCTTTAGACATCAATTTAACCCCTTCTTTCCATCCGGGTACCACTCTTGCTAAAGGAATATCAGCCGATTTACCTTCGGTTTGTTTTTTAGAATCTTCAATCACGGAACCATCGGTTGTTTTCAATACATAATTTACGGATACCATATCTTCATCGGTTGGCTTTGCTCCGTTTCCTTCTTTTTCAACTTTATATTGTAGTCCAGAAGCTGTTGTTTTAACGCCTTCTTTCTTTTTATTTTCTTCTAGGAATTTTTTACTTTCTTCTGCATTTCTTTTAGCTATTTTTTCCAAATGTTTAGGAACATAAACAGTCATAAAAGATTGTATGGAATCTTCTGAGAATAATAATTGTTTACCCTCAAATTTGTCTTCCATGGCTTGTTTAATAATATTTACATTTAAATCTTTATCAAACCCTTGAATTTTAAAATTACGAGCAAGATCTAAGCCAATTGCATAGGCTGCTTTTTCATCATCGGTATTTAATTTTGTAACTCTTTGTCCTTCCTTATTACATGCAACAAGGCTGATACCTGCTAATGCCAGTAAAATTGTTTTCTTTATCATTGTGTTAAATAGTTAAATATAATTTTTTTTAATTGGCTGAGTTTTCTGTATTATCTTCCGGATTTTTAAAATCCACTAATTCAATATCAAAAATCAATACAGAATTAGGTCCTATATCCATTCCCGCTCCATTTTCTCCATAAGCAAGTTCAGAAGGAATGAAAAATCTATATTTTGACCCTTTGGTCATTAAGGCTACCCCTTCAGTCCAACCTTTAATTACTCTGTTTAATTGAAATTCAATTGGGTTACCTGCATTATTTTTATCTGTCGAATCAAATATTTTCCCATCGAGAAGTTTACCGGTATACTTAACTTTTACCATATCATCTTCGTTTGGCTTTTCATTAGATTTGCTTTTTTCTAAAACCTCATATTGTAACCCAGATGCAGTTGTTATTACTCCTTTTTTCTTTTTATTTTTTTCTAAAAAAGCTAATCCTTGAGTTTTATTTAATTCTCCTTGTTCTTTTCTTTTCTTTTCAAATTCCAGTCTTTTTTTTGAAAAATATTTCTGCATAAAGGAATTTACAGAATCCATAGGGTAAATCGATGGTTTACCGGCTAATTCATCCCTAAATGTCTGATTAAATATATTAATATCTATATCTTCTAACATATCTTGTTGCTTTAAACTTTGAACAATGTTATATGCTAAAGAATACGACAATTTTTGTTTATCTGTTTTTAATTCAATTTTATCTTGTGCAGAAAGTGATAATGAGCAAATTATACCTAATAATGTAACGATTTTATTTTTTTTCATTCGTTTAAAATTTATTATTTTTTTATTCTTGACCTTCTAATTTTTATACTATAAAAATAACATTTAAATTATTTTTTCAATAGTATAAGTACCCTGCAAATATCCGATAATTTATTGAAACACGAATATAAATTTTAGTTAATATTCTATAAAAAAGAATTTATTCTTTTTTAATCGGTAAAAATCTTATAAATAAATATTGGTCATTATATTTTTTTAGTAATTTTAAAAATCTAATCGAAAATCATTTCTTAACTTCTCTAATAATGGATTTTCCTTTACCATTTTTTCGTATTTATCTTTATCTGTTAGAAGGATCGTTCTTTGAGTTTCCTTAATTTGATATTTAAAATTAATGGAATAATTATTTACCTCTTTTTTCAGTTTTTGAAAAATATCTTCACGTAAGTGTTCAAATTCATCATAAGCTGAATTGGAAGGAAATTCAAAAAAAATAGTATGATTCGGGTTAACACTGCATTGGGTCGTGTTTAAAACACTATATAAAACCGGTTGGTTTTTTAAAGTTTCCAAATAGGTATTCCAAAAACTCTTAACTTGATCTTCAGTAAAATCGTCTTTATCTCTTTCGGAAAAATCTAAATTAGCTACCTTTTCTTCTTTTTGAGAAGCCGTGTGAAGTGATCCCTTAATTGAAAGAAATGATCCTTTTTTAGTTTGATTTCCCAGAGGTATTCCACTTTTTACAATTGGTTTTGAAGGTAAACTATTTTCAACTTTTACCTGAGAATTACCAACTTTTTCTATCTGTTTCTCTTCCTCGGATTTTATGGTTTGGGGTGTTAATTTATTTTCCTGCTTTGCAGGAAGATGATTAGGCGGTGGTATTATCCTAAACTTTTTTTTTTAGTTGAGGAAGATTCACCAGCTGTTAAAGAAGCCAATTGCATTAAGGCTATTTCAATGGATAGTTTAGGACTTTTACTATTCCTAAAGTTTATATCAGCCTGATGACAAATTTCAATAGCGTCTATCAAAAATCTGGATGAGCAATTTTGAGCTTGTTGTAAATATTTTTGCTTGGTATTGTCTCCTACTTCCAACAGGGAAATTGTTTGAGGATTCTGTGCTACCATTAAATCTCTAAAATGACTTCCTAATCCTGAAATAAATAATTGTGGATCAAATCCTTTTTTTATAATATCATTAAAAGCTAATAGTAATCCGGGAATATCATTTTTTAAAGCTAAATCCGTTATTTTAAAATAATATTCATAATCAAGAATGCTTAGGTTTTCTGTGACGGACGCAACTGTTAAATTTTTTTGAGTAAAAGTAACGAGTCGGTCAAACATAGAAAGAGCATCGCGTAATCCCCCGTCTGCTTTTTGGGCGATAATATACAAAGCATCTTCTTCATATTGAATGCCTTCTTCTTGAGCTATTTTTTTTAAATGATTGTTTATATCGTTAACTTCAATTCTCTTGAAGTCGTAAATCTGACATCTTGAAAGAATGGTAGGAATGATCTTTTGCTTTTCTGTTGTTGCCAAAATAAAAATGGCATGTGCAGGTGGCTCTTCCAATGTTTTCAAAAAAGCATTAAAAGCAGCATTAGACAGCATGTGCACCTCATCAATGATATATACTTTATACTTTCCTACCTGAGGAGCATATCGCACTTGTTCAATCAGATTCCGTATATCGTCTACGGAATTATTGGAAGCTGCATCTAATTCAAATATATTGAATGCAAAATCATTCTCATCAGTCTCTCCGTATTTTTCATTAATTTTTCTAGCTAAAATACGGGCACATGTAGTTTTACCTACTCCTCTAGGTCCACAGAAAAGCAATGCCTGAGCTAATTGATTATTATCAATGGCATGTTCCAAAGTATTGGTTATGTGACTTTGCCCTACAACAGCATCAAATTCTAAAGGTCTATATTTTCGGGCTGAAACTACAAAGTTTTCCATGAGTGTACAAAGTTACTAATTTTCTGCTTTTTCTGTTAATTTTTAGATAGGTTTCTCTGCACAATCGTTACATAATCCATGAATAACAATATCTAATTTTTCAGCGATAAATCCTTCTGGAATGTTTATATTCGGCGTTCTTACAGTCCGCATACAGTATATTTTTTTACAATTTTTGCAACAAAAATGCATATGGCTGTCAGCATGTTGCTCCTCAGAACAATTATCCATACATAAGGCATAAACAGTTATATGCCCATCTTTTATAGTATGCAATAATCCTTTTTTTTCAAAAGTCTTTAAAGTCCTGAATAGAGTAGTTCGGTCAGAATAATCAAATCCAGACTCCAAATCCGATAAGGATAAAGCGGTATTTTGTTTTAGAAAATAATCTAAAACCAATAAACGCATGGCTGTGGGATTTATATCTTTTTGTTTTAATATGTTTTCTAAATCATACGACATACTACATTCTTTCCGGTGCCCCTATACCCAATAGACTTAACCCGTGTCTAATCACATTTCCGGTCCATTGAGTTATTGCCAAACGCAGTTGTTGTTCTGATTCATTTTCGGCATCCAAGATACGATTACTTTGATAGAAAGAGTTATATTCTTTAGAGACTTCGTATATATAATTGGCTATTAATGCGGGATTTAAATCTGCAGCAGATTTTTCAATCAGTTCCTCATAAGAGGATAAAAGTATGATTAATTTTTGTTCTGCCTTATTTAATTCTTTATCTTTAATTTCTAAGGTTTGCTTTGCGGCTTTTCTAAGCACGGAACAAGTCCGGGCATATGTATATTGGATAAACGGACCGGTATTTCCATTGAATTCGATACTTTCATTAGGGTCGAATAAAATTCGTTTCTTAGGATCAACTTTCAATATAAAATATTTTAATGCGCCTAAGCCAATAAGTTCATTCACTTGTTCTTTTTCATTTTCGGTGTAGCCTTCTAATTTTCCTAATTCGGAAGTTTTTTTAACTGCTTCTTGATGCATTTCTTCCATTAATTCATCTGCATCAACCACCGTACCTTCTCTTGATTTCATCTTTCCACTTGGTAAATCTACCATTCCGTAGGAAAGATGATATAATTTATCTGCCCATTGATAACCTAATTTTTTTAAAATTAGAAACAATACCTGAAAATGATAATCTTGTTCATTTCCTACTGTATAGATTAATTCATTAAGATGATAACGGGTAAATCTTTCAACGGCTGTTCCTAAGTCTTGTGTGATATAGACAGAAGTTCCGTCTCCTCTCAACAATAATTTTTGATCTAATCCCTCTTCTGTTAAGTCTGCCCAAACAGATCCATCTTCTTTTTTAAATAAAATTCCTTTTTTAAGTCCTTCTTCAATAACATCTTTTCCCAGCAAATAGGTGTCACTTTCATATTGGACTAAATCAAAAGATACTCCTAGTCTTTGATATGTTTTCTCGAAACCTGAATACACCCAACTGTTCATCTCTTTCCACAAAGCTTTTATTTCCGCATCGCCGTCTTCCCACTTTTTCAACATTTCTTGAGCTTCTAAAAGAATGGGTGCTTTTTTCTTAGCTTCATCTGCATCCATTCCCGATGAAATTAAAGATTGTATTTCTTCTTTGTATTTTTGATCGAAAATAACATAATATTTTCCTACCAAATGATCTCCTTTAATTCCTGTTGTTTGTGGAGTTTCTCCATTTCCATATTTTTTCCATGCCAACATGGACTTGCAAATATGAATACCTCGATCATTAATTATTTGTCCTCTCAACACCTCATTTCCTGCTGCTTTTAAGATGTTACTAATTGAAAATCCTAATAAATTATTTCTTATATGTCCTAAATGAATTGGTTTATTGGTATTCGGAGAGGAATACTCAACCATTATTTTTTCAGTATGCTTTTTCGTAAGCTTAAAATCTTTAACTGAATATTTTTCTTTTAATAGTTTAGTAAAGACGGTCGGATTTAAAGAGAGGTTAAGAAAGCCTTTAACTACATTAAAAGCAATAAATTCTTTCTTAGCTGTAAGATATGATCCTATTTTATTGGCTATTTCCTCCGGCTTCTGTTTCACTAGCTTAACAAAGGGAAAAATCACTAAAGTATAATCTCCTTCAAATTCATCTTTAGTTATTTGTATTTCAACATCTTCAACTTTCTGTTGAAATAAATTTTCAATTGCTTGTATACTTTGTTCTTTTATATAAGACTTTAGGTTCATTGTTTTTAATTACTAGTGAATGTACAAATTTAGGCATTTCCCTTAAATGTGTAACTTTTTATCCTACTTCAATTAACACAAATATGATGACGTATTTTTTTTCAATGTATTATTATATTTAAAGACTATTTATAGCGATAATTTTTAGTTGATATAATTTAATTTATATGTTCATTTCTGCTAATACAGGATTACCTGCGTCCATGCTTTTCTTCATTTTTTCCATGGATCTAATTAAATCATTAAGTAAATGGTTATCAATAATATTATTATTATCTTGAGGTACTAAAATTCTTTGAACTCCTGTTTGACGGGGTAATCCTCCGGTTGAGATTGCCCAGTTTCCGACAAAACCCAAAAATCCGCCGATTGAACCAAAAGGACCTAACACAGCTCCGCCAATTCCTCCTATAACAGCAAGTGAAGGTGCTAATGAAACAGCACCCGATAAAATAACTTCTCTATTGTCCTGAACCGCGTTTAAAGGATCTTTGGTACCAATATAGGCCTGTACTTGATCAGTGTTTTTCTCCATTTGGTTTCGTTTATATGTCTTATCATTAACTGCTGCTGCATTATATGTATAGGTAGGATAACCAGTTTTTGCACCAGCTATAGTAGCCAACCCTCCACCCAAAGAATGCCCGGTTATAATTACCTCGCCTTTAATATATCCATTATTTTTAGCTTCTTGAATTTTATCTGATAATTTAACTGAAGCATCATATTGATCGGAACTTACTCCCATAGCTTGGTACACATCTTCCAAAATATCGTTTATTCCCGCTCCAACATCAGTACCTCTGTAAGCAATTACTACATTTCCATTTTTATCCTCATATAATGTTGAATAAAATCCATTATCTTCATCCTGATCTAATAATTTTTTCCATCCATCTCCCAAAATTTGTTTTGCACGTTCAGCATCAACCGGTTTGAATCCATCTATTTCCTCATTATTCTTTGGGTTTTCATAATCAATCAGCTGATACACTGCCTGCGCTAATCGCGCATATGTAATAGCTTTTGTCATATTGGGAAGTAATATTTGTATCAAACCTCCCATAGTACACCTAAGACGTGCTTTTTCTAACAAGGCATGTTGCCCAGTTAAATATACTTTAGGATGGACAACTGTCCAGCTTGAATTAGAACATAAGGTTGAGCACAAATTAGGTAGTATATTACTTGAAGGGGTTCCAAATATTCCCCTTACCCATTGACCGGCAAAAATACTTACAGAAGGATTAGTGGCAAATCCATAAACACCAATAGCAGCACCTAACATTCCTTCAAGAAGTGAAGGTCCTTTTACCATTTTAGAGCAATGAAAATTACCTTTAAATCGATCGTTTTCTGTTGCTTTTAATTTCCCGTTCATATAAATCCTATTTTGTGAAACTACATGAATGTAAGTATTTACTTTACCTTCACTACAGGTCACAAGAGTTCCATCAGGTACATATGATTGACTCATAATTTTAATTGATTATTGATTGACCCATTAATGTTTTTCCTTTTTCCAACGAATCTTTTAGTTTCCGAAAATATTTTTTACTTTCCTCCATTCCAGGAAGTTCTTTAATCTCCTGAGGTAAACGTTCATAAATAGATATTTCATTTTCAATTCCTTCTTTTCTATTTTGTTTAACCGGGAATTTTATTCCATATTCATTTTCTAACCGATTCTTTACATCTTGTAAAATTTTTCTTTGATCATCTGAACCACGAAAATTCTCCAATTTCAATTGAACCGAATAAGCTAAACTATTTCCATATCTATTTACAGATTTTGGATCTGAACCTTTATCCAAAAAATATAATATAAATTCATAATGCGATCCAGAAAGAGCTATCTGTGCCGCATTATCACAACTTCCATATTCTTTGAAATTTGCATCGGCTCCATATTTGAAAAGTAAATCAAAATATTCTTGCATATTTTTATGGGACATAGCAACGTTTAAAGGAAGCAAACCTACCATAGTATTAGGATTAGCTCCATTTTCCAATAATATTTTTGCAAGCTTTATATTTCCTCTAGCTACAGCAAAATATATATTGGTGGTTTTAGCAGGAGGTTTTCCTTTAGATATATCCATTATAACTTTATTAGGATCTGCTCCTAAACTTAATAAAGTTTTTACGACTTCAATATCTTCCATCAAACAGGCATAATACAAATATCGAAAACCGCTTTTGCTGCTCATATAGTTAATATCAGTGGATAATTCTTTTTGTAATCGTTTTATTTCTTTGGTATCTCCTACATATATAGCTCTAGCCAAAGGTTGCATTTCTGGCTCGAAACAATATTCAGGGGTATATTTTTTATGGTTTTTACTTTTTATTGGATCAAAGCATGCACTCGGTATATTCATTCCTAGTATTAATATAAGGGTTAGTATAATATTTTTTTTCTTACTAAAATATAAATACATATTCATCTAAAATTTTTATTTATCTTTTCACTAAATTATACTTTATCTCATCTATGAATTATTTATTGATATTCAAAAACTACATTTTTTTTACATTTTCAATGATATATTGGTTAGAGTATATTGAGCTATATACATTAAATCTTTATTCATTTGTTCTTTAACATATATGATTGCTTTTTCCAATTTATTATTTTTTTTATTAAAAAAATAACTAGATTCAATTATAAATGTTGGAGAAAAGGCTGTTTTTATTAGCTTAGAGTATCCTTTTTCATATATTTCTTTGAAATGGTTTAATGAAGTTGAAGGAACTTCTGTTGTTAAATTAAAAAGTAAATATTCTTTTGTTTCCTTACTGGTATATTTCAAATCATAAATAATATTCTTTTCAGGAAATAATAATGAATTTACGACAATTTGTCTTTTTAAAAGTTGGGGATAAAGACAAGGGTACTTTAATTTTGCACATGAAAAAAAAATTAACTGATATAATAAATTTTTTTGTATGTGACTCGTAATATTCTTAAATGCATGATCATACTGTTTAACAATAATTTTTATGAATTCATCCTTAAATTCATAAAATTTTATTTTATTTAGTTTAATTTCTTCCCATTTTTCTAAAATTTCATTTTTATTTAGCACTTCAATAATATTATTATTTACATCTAAGGCCAATTTTAGATGATCTGTAGATTCATTAATCATCATGATTATATCCAATAAAGGTTTTAACTGAACATTTGATTTTAGAATATTTTTTTTTATTATATTTAAATCAATACAACCATTTATTTCTGAAAAATTCCAGATATTTTTTGATTCATTTTCACTTATAGTTTCATTATTAACTAGTAAAACATTTTTAATTCCAATTTCATATTTACCATTTGTATATAATGAAAAACAATGTATATTTTTTAATTTATCATCTATTGTAATATCTTTATCAGAAATAATTATTCCTTTAATATGAGAAGGTATTTTATCTTCTCTAGGTATAAGATATTCCAAATCGCAATATTTATTGTGATAATCTCTAAGAGCGGAAACACTAATTTGTAATTCTTCGGCAACACTTTGTAATGTATCACCCTTTTTTAATTTATAAATTTTATGAGACATGAGCTATGACAATGTCATTTAATAAAAAAATTTTAAAAATGTAATATCACATATTATGCCATATTTTTATAAAATTTTAATAACTTTATATATATTTATATAATATTCATTGTTGTTTTTATAATTTTACCAAAAAAAAAAAAAAAAAAAAAGATTGAATCCTTTTAATCTCCTTTTTTTATATTAGAACTAAGAGTATTTTTTATTGTAAAGATTAGCTTATATCTATAATTTTATTATTGTTCAATTTAAAATTCAATAAGATATTTATAACTGGAATTAGTATGTTTCATTTCGGCCAGATGAGAAGGTAAACGGTCAAAACTGCTGATTTTTTGATCTCTCAACTTTAATTTACCTGTACTGATTTGTTGTAAAAGTTTCTCCCCATCAGTCATTAATTGAACCATTTGTTTTTCCGATGCAAATCGGTGAAATGCTCCCAAAGCGATTTCATGTAAGGAAACACAAGTTGAAAATGGAGGTAAAGGATTAGTATCTACTCTTCCTTGTATGGCAACTATATGTCCATAATAGGCTGCTAGATCTAAAAGTTGAGAAGCATGATTTCCACTAACCGTGTCAAAAATAACATCAAAGTTACTTCCGGGTAGAGCCTCTTTTATTTCATTTTTCCAATCATCATTTTTATAGTCGACTGCTTTACTAACTCCCATCTTATAAAATTCGTTATGATGTTGGAGATCGGCAGTTATATAAACCTTAGCTCCTGCATTCAGAATTAATTGGGTAAGAAAATATCCTACCGATCCTCCTGCTCCGCTTATTAGTACATTTTTATTATGTATATCCGGAATCTTCTGCATAGCCTGCCAGGCGGTTAAGGATGGACAAGGAAATGCTGCAGCTGCATAATCACTAAGTTTTTCAGGAATATGCATAATGCGGTTCCCTTTAAGAATAGTATAAGTGGAAAAACTACCTGCTTGGGTAAGATCAGAATGATAACATACTCTTGCTCCGATTTGTATACGCTTCATTTTCTTTCCTGTTTTAATAACAATACCGGCACCATCTACTCCGGGAATCTGATCTTTTACCCATGAAGGATTGCCGGATGATATCAGTTTCCAATCAACCGGATTAAGTCCTATGACAGTATTTTTAATGAGTACTTCATCATCTTCAACTTCTCTGATTTTATATTCTTTACAAATTAAATCTTCCGATTCTCCTCTATGCTGCCAACACCAAGCTTTTGAATATATTTCGTTCATAATTATCGTCAAATTATATAGATTTATAAATGATATGTAAACTGCTCAACTCAAATTAAGATTTTATCGAAACCTACACTTTTATACTTTAAAGAATTTATTCTGCAAAAGGTCCGGATATTAGATTGGTAAGAACCCCTTTAGGATCATTTACTAGTGATTTATAACTGAAAAATATACTTCCTTTAACTTCTGGAAACTCACGATTAAAATATACTTGCTCAACAAGTTCATTCGGATTTTTCCATTGATTGACTCTATAGGCCGCCATTCCTATATACAGTTTGGTGTCTGTTTCTTTAGCCATGCTGCTCCACCATTCCACTAAAGTGGCATAATCGGCAAGATTATGTCCTCGATGCCAATATAACTGAGGAGCTATATAGTTTAACCACCCTTTTCTCATCCAAAGTAAAACATCAGCGTACAAATCGTCATAATTTTGTAATGCTTTGGTTTTCGATCCTAAAGGATCATTATTTTGATTTCTCCAAACACCAAATGGGCTAATGCCAAATTCTATATCTTTATTTTTGGATTTAATGCTCTTATATAATTTTTGTACAAAAGTATTAATGTTGTCTCTTCTCCAATCTGCTTTACTGGCAAAAGTTACCCCATATTTAGTGTAAGCCGTAAAATCAGGATAATCGAGTTTACCCACTTTATAGGGATAAAAATAGTCATCCAAATGAATACCATCTACTTCATAGTTATTAACTACTTCCATAATGGACTGTATTACATAATCACGTACTTCCGGAAGACCCGGATTTAGATATAATTGATTGGCATATCTAACTACCCAATTGGGATGCTTGAATGCAATATTATCAGTAGCCAATGAGCTCCAATTGGCATTGGCTGCAGAAAGTCTAAAAGGATTAAACCAAGCGTGTATTTCTATATCTCTTTTATGTGCTTCTTTAACCATAAATTCAAGGGGATCGTATCCCGGATCAACACCCTGCGTTCCTGACAAATAACCCGACCAGGGACTTAATTTAGATGGATATAATGCATCAGATGCGGGTTTTACCTGAACAATAATGGCATTCATTTTCCATTTTTTGACATTCTCCAATAAGGTTATAAATTCTTCTTTTTGTTGTTCAGCAGGTAAACCGGGTTTTGAAGGCCAATCTATATTTAAAAATGTTGCCACCCATACGGCCCTGAATTCTTTCGTATTTTTTTCTTCATTCTCTTCTTCTACAGGCTCATTGGTACCGGCAAAAATTAATGTTAATGATAAAAAATGTGCTACAATCAAAAATAATTTTTTGCTTTTCATTTATTTTATTGTTTATTACTTAGAGAATTCATTCAATTTATTTATAAAATTTTATTACACAGTGTTTTTAAAATTAAGATTCACTTTCAAAAATTTCAGCTTTTGATATAAGATCTTCAGGCAAGGTTTTCTTAGCTTTTGCACCCATTTTTTTTAAATTATGTATTTGAGAGACAAGATTACCTCGCCCTTCTACCAGCTTGTTCATAGCGTTTCCATATTCATTTTTAGCCTCATCCATTTTTTTCCCTATACGCAACAAATCTTGTAGAAATCCTTCAAATTTATCGTATAAATTACCGGCAGTTTTAGCTATTTCATATGCATTTCTTTGTTGCTTTTGGTTATTCCACATACTATCAATAGTTTTCAAGGTTGCTAAAAGAGTAGATGGAGTAACTATAACAATATTTTCTTCGAAGGCTTTGTTATATAAAGATGATTCATAATTTAAAGCTAAAGAAAAAGCCGTTTCAATGGGGATGAAAAGTAATATAAAATCTAATGAATTTTCTGCATGTAACCCCTGGTAATTTTTCGATGAAAGTTGATTAACATGTTTTTTAATAGAATTTATATGATCTTTTAAATGAAGTTTTTTTTCTTCTTCATTATCATTGTTTATGTAACGTTCATAGGCTATTAAAGAAACTTTGGAATCTATAATCATCTTTTTATTATCAGGAAGATATATGATTACATCGGGAATATACCGTTTTCCATCTTCAGAACACAAGCGTTCTTGTATAAAATATTCTCTTCCTTTTTCTAATCCCGATTTTTCTAAAACTCTTTCTAAAACTAATTCTCCCCAATTTCCTTGAATTTTTGTATCTCCTTTAAGAGCTTTAGTGAGATTTTCAGCCTCCTGAGAGATTCTTAAATTTTGGTTTTGTAAATAATGTAATTGTTCTTTTAAAGATGCATAGATCCCTATATTTTCTTTTTGGCTTTCTTCCACTCTCTTTTCAAAAACGGAAATTTTCTCTTGTAAGGGATCTAAAAGTGTTTTTATATTATGCCTGTTTTGTTCTGTAAATTTTTCAGTTTTTTGTTCCAGTATTTTACTTGCTATTATCTCAAATTCTTTCCTAAAATTATCTTGAATTTCTTCAATCTCCAATTTTTGCTCTTTATTTTTATGCATTAAGTTTTCATAATCGGCATCTTTACGAGCTAATTCAAGCAATAATTGTTCTCTTTCCTTTTTTATTTTTTCCTTTTCAAACAACTCTTTTTCTTTTAGTTCTTCACTTTTACTTAAACCAGCATGTAAAGCTTTTATCTTTTCATTTAAAAGAATTTTTTCGGAATTAATGGATGAAACATTAATTTTTTTTCCGATATATATTCCTATTAATAAAAAAATGATACTAAATAGTAAAACCAAAAATATTTCAATCATAAATATAAGAGTACAAAAAAGGATGTTTGAAAAATCAAGCTCTACTTACGTTTTAAATATTATTTTTTACTTCGTAAGTTTTCTGTATAAAATTTGAGAAAATAGGGAATGGTTTCAATTCCTTTATAAAAGTTAAATAAACCATAGTGTTCATTAGGAGAATGAATAGCATCACTATCCAATCCAAATCCCATTAAAACGGATTTTGCTCCCAATAATTCTTCAAATAGAGAAACAATGGGAATACTCCCCCCGGTTCTGTAGGGTAAAACTTCTTTATTAAAGGTTTTTTCCATAGCCAGTTTAGCTGCTTTATATCCGGGATCTGAGGAGGGTAAAACGTATGCATTACCTCCGTGATGAGGGGTGACTTTTACTTTAACACTTTCCGGAGCAATGGATAAAAAATGTTTTGTAAACAATTCAGTTATTTCCTCAGAATTTTGGTCAGGAACTAATCTCATGGATATTTTAGCATAAGCTTTTGATGGAATAACAGTTTTAGCTCCTTCTCCTGTATAACCTCCCCAAATACCATTTACATCTAAGGTAGGTCGTATAGATGTTCTCTCTAACGAGTTATATCCTTTTTCCCCTTGCGTCCCTTTTAAACCGATTGATTTTTTAAACTCTTCTTCATCAAAAGGAATTTTATTTAATTCTGCCCGATCTTCAGGAGATATTTCTATTACCTTATCATAGAATCCTTTAACAGTAATTTTGCCGTCTTTATCAATTAACGAAGCGATCATATCAGAAAGCACGTTAATAGGATTAGGAACTGCACCACCATATAAACCGGAGTGTAAATCTCGATTAGGCCCTTCTACTTCAACTTCTACATAACTTAGACCTCTTAAACCGGTTGTAACGGTCGGAACTTGATTTGAAAAAATATGTGTGTCTGATATCAATATAATATCACATGAAAGTTTGCTTAAATTTTCTTTTAAAAAATTCCCCAAATTGACAGAACCTATTTCTTCTTCTCCTTCAATAATTAATTTAACATTACATGGTAAAGTATTTGTTTTTATAAGAGACTCAATAGCCTTTACATGCATAAAGAATTGACCTTTATCATCAGCAGATCCTCGAGCATAAATTGCACCTTCCGGATGTATGTTTGATTTTTTTATTACAGGATCGAAAGGATCAGTTTCCCAAAGATTCAAGGGATCTGCAGGTTGTACATCGTAATGACCATAAATTAAAACTGTTGGTAAATCGGAGCTAATAATTTTATCGGCATAAACTACCGGATTCCCTTGTGTTTTACATATTTCAACATTCTCAAATCCGGATTCTTTTAAATTATTAGAAATACTATTGGCACATTTTAATATGTCATTAGCATATGCTGAATCCGCGCTAATAGATGGAATTCGTAATAAATCAAATAATTCGTCTAAATATCTTTGTTTATTTTCTATTTGGTATTGAAAAGCTTTATCCATTTATTTATTATTATAGTAACAAATATATAAATAAAAAAACCGCTTCCAGGATAGTTTTTGAAATTAATAAATAAGAAGATGGTAATAAACAGGTAAAAAGAAGGTTATCAAAAAAAACAACCCAAAACAAAACAAAAAAAGCCTTGTATATTACCTATACAAAGCTTTCTTTTTTAAAAAACCGGCGGCTACCTACTCTCCCGCGTTTGCAGTACCATCAGCGCAAGTAGGCTTAACT